>DATMNL010000027.1:0-13144 GCA_035568995.1 Rhizomicrobium sp.
ACCACACGCGCATTGGCGGCGAGCCCATCGTCGCGGATGCCCCCCCGCCGATGGTCCAGAGAATGAATGCCTTCATGTCCAGGTTCATGGCCATCGTAAACGCCCAACTTGAGATCGACGATATGGGGCAGGGCGATCTGCATTGCCTCCCCGGCCTGGCTGTGGCTCAGTAACGGACAGGGACCGTCTGGGCTTGGTCCCGCCGGGGCGGTTTTGTTCCTGGGCAGGCGCGCTACTTGACGCCCTTGGCGGACAGCGCCGCGTCGATCGCCGCCTTCGCTTCCGCCCAGCTATGTTGCGGCATGTCGACCTTTCTGAAATCGATCACAAAGGTCGGGGTCCCGGGCGGATTGTAGCGCTCGCCCGCCTCCTGTGCGATTTTGTTGATGGCGGCATCGCGGTCGGTCGAGCTCATGCAGGCCTTGGCCTGCTCCTCGCTCATGCCTAGGATGCGGGCCATCTTGGCCAGCCCTGCATCGGCATCGGCCCCGGGATATTCGGCGGAATCCCATTGCGGCTGGCCGCGGAACAGCAAATCGACCGCCTGGAAATACGCCGCCGGCGGCACGCAGCGCGATAGCTTGTAGGCCGGCCCATCGATGGGAAACAGCGGATAGAGCCGCATCACATAGCGCACCTTGCCGGTGTCGATATATTTGGACTTGAGTTGCGGAAACACGTCCCGGTCGAATTGGGCGCAGATCGAACAGGCCTGGGCATAATATTCGATCATGGTCACCGGCGCGTTTGTGTTGCCCATCGCCATGTCCTCGGCGGTGACCTTGTCGGGCGGTGCGCTTGTCGCGGCCGTGTCGGCCGTGCCGCTGCCGATGACATAATACGCCACGCCACCCGCCAGCAGCAGCACAAGCGTGACCGCGCCGATGATCAGTGCTTTTTTTGACATGTCCGTCCCGGTTTTTCGCCCGAGGATAATTTAAGGCATGGGACGGGCGGTGGCAAAGGCGGGCCCGAAAGGCGTGGATATGCGGTACATGTCCGCTTCGCGCCATAAGCGGTCATTCTGCACGCGACGCGCATCTGGCAGGTTGAGTGGCGCATGACTATTCCAGTCGTGCCAAAGGGAACGCGGCTGCCAGGCTGCGTTTATTGCCAGCCGCAACCACCTGTGGCTCAATCCCAGACAGGGTGAGCCTGGAGGCGGTGCAACTTACAATTTCAAGGCGTTGCGCGACATGAAATATCTTCCCCTGGTCTTGGCGGCACTGACGCGGCGAAAGCTGCGGACAGCACTCACTTTGCTTTCAGTGATCGCGGCCTTCACCCTGTTCGGGCTGTCGATGGGCACCGACGCCTCCTTCCGCCGGATGGCGGACGCGACCAATCCTAAGGTTGTGGAGATCCAAGCCCGCTTCGCCAGCAATCTCACTGAAGCGATGGGCCAGCAGATCGCCGCCATGCCCAATGTCGCTACCGTCGCATCTGGTGGCAACGTTTTCGGCTACTACCGTGATCCCAAGACCTTTGCCTATGCGATTATGGTGGGCGACGAAGCGGGCTGGCCCAATGCACCGATCTCGCCGGCTCAATGGGCAGAGTGGCGCGTCAAGCCCGACGGAGTTTTCCTCAGCCGCATCATCGCTGCGCTATGGGGCCTGAAGAAAGGCGACATCTTCACCATCATCGACTCCCGTATCGCGCGTGCCGATGGGGGCCACGCCTGGCGCTTCCAGGTTCTGGATGTGCTGGCGGACACACCCTATAGGCCATTCGGCTTCAGCTACGGCAGCTATCAATATTTTAAGATGTCGCGGCCGGCTACGGACCAGCCCAAGGTAGGCTCGTTCCAGGCGGTGGTCACGGACGCTTCGCGCGCCGACGATACGGCACTGGCGATTGACGCGCGCTTCGCCAATTCCGCGATCCCCACACGCAGCAGACCCATCCTGCAGGAGCGTAGTGACGCAGCCACCGCTACCGTCAATGTTGCATCCGTAACACGACGCGTGGCGCTGGTGGGCTTGTTTATTATTCTGATGCTTAATGGCCATGGCATGGCCCAGTCGGTGCGCGAACGGCTGGGTGAATTCGCGGTGTTGAAGACCGTGGGCTATTCCGATGCGGGCGTGACCGCCTTGGTGTTCGCCGAGGCGCTGGCGCCGGTGCTGCTGGGTGCCATTTTGGGGCTTGGCACAGCCGCCCTGTTAAGCGCACGCATTCAAGCTCTCCTCGCCGCTCACGGCCTGTATATGCCGGAGCCTTATCTCTCGGCCACCGTCATCGGGGAGGCGCTGGCTGCCGCCGTCCTGTTGGCGTTTTTGACCGTGGCGTTGCCGGCACGCCAACTAAGGCGGCTGGACGTAGCCGCGATCCTGGCGGGACGGTCATGACCTTCCTGCGCTCGTGCCTAGCCGCCATTCAAGTCAATCTTGCTGGCCTCAAGCAACGAATCTGGCCGGCCCTGGTCGTGGTGGCAGGCGTCGCCTGCGTGGTGGGGGTGCTGCTCTCCATGCTTTCCGTGACAGTAGGCCTGAGCCAAGTATGGCAGCGCGCGGGTAGTCCCGACCGCGCCATCATTCTGCCCGCCAGCGCGCAGGACGAAAGCGATGGGAATGTCAGCCGCAGCGAAGTCGAGATCATCAAGAACGCGCCGGGCATCGCGCACGACGCCGAAAGCCGCGCTATCGCCGATAGCGAGATGCTGACCTACCTGGACGCGCGGCGACGGGCCAAAGGCAGACATGGTTTCATTCTACTGCGTACATTCGGGCCAATGGGGCTGACGGTTCGGCCGGAATTCCGCATCGTCGCGGGCCGCATGTTTCGTCCCGGCAACCGTGAAATGATCGTCGGCGCGGAAGCGCCCGGACAGTTCCTGGGGGTGGGCCTGGGCGACAAGGTCGAAATGCCCGACGGGCCTTGGCCGGTGGTGGGCGTATTCCGGAACAATGACGATGTTGTGCAGTCCGAGCTGGTGGCCGACAGCGATACGGTGATGGCGGCGATGCGTAGTCCCAACTTTAGTTCGGTGATTGTGCGCTTGGCGGGGCCGGATGGTCTTGCCGCATTGAAGCGGGCGGTCACCACCAATCCGTCGCTGTCGGTGACGGTGGAGCGGCAATCGGATTATTATAACCGCCGCGCGGCGGAGTTCTCGGACGCGAATGACGCGCTAGTCTATGGCGTCAGCTTGCTTCTCGGCCTTGGCGCACTCCTGGCGGCAGTGAACATTCTCTATTCGGCGGTGGCGGCCCGGCGGAGCGAAATCGCAACCCTGCGCGCCCTGGGTTTTGGCCCCGCTGCTGTGGCTCTGGCCGTGGCCGTCGAAGCATTGCTGCTGTCGCTGGCGGGCGCGGTGGTTGGGACGACAGTCGCCTTTGGCCTGTTCGATGACGTGCAGGACGTTTGGGGCGAGAACGTGTTCTATGAGACGGTCTCGCCCGCAATGGTCGCCCTGGGCCTGGGTTGGGCATTTCTGATTGGATTTTTGGGCGGGGTTCTGCCCGCCATCCACGCTGCCCGCCTTTCCATTGTGGACGGACTGCGCGCGAGTTGAGCCACATCTGCTCTTTGCGTGCCGTGCAAGATTGCAAAGTGGCGGCGGGCAGGGAGGCCGAGGGCCAAAAGCGGACATAAGGATAATCAAATAAAAGGAGAGAAATCAGGTGTTGCCAAAAGCGTCACCTGGCCGGCCTATTCCTATATCCCGGGCGCGAAAGGCGCGCCTATTTGCGCCACACCGTCGCCAGCCATGGCTGCCGGTCGCGCGGCAACCCGGCGGGGCGGTAATAATGCGCCAGCTCGGTAAAATTCGCGTCTCTCATGAATCGGCGCCAGCTTTCCTCGTCGTGATAGGCGCCATAGCGCCCGCGATTCCAGCCCTCCTCATTATGGCCGTGCGGGTTTGAACAGAACAGCACGCCGCCCGGCTTCAGCGCTGCGCGCAGTTCGCCCAGCACGCGGGGCAATTCCTGGCTGGGCACATGAAACAGCGCGGCATTGGCGAATATGCCGTCAAAGCGGCTGTGGGGAAGCTTTAGCGCCAGGAAATTCTGCTCCCACACTTCAAAGCCTTCTTGCCGCGCCATGGCCGCGAAGCGCGCGCAGCCTTCCAGCCCTATGGCGGCGTGACCCCGTTCTGCGAAATATTTCAGATCGCGTCCCGGCCCGCAGCCGAAATCCAGGATCGCGAATGGCGCATCCGCCTCGATGTGACCAAGCAGCGCCTCGATGTTCTGGCTGACATCATGGCCGCGCGTGCCTTCGCGAAAATCCTCGGCGCGCTCCTGATAATGCTGCAGCGTCCGAACGGCCACGTCCTCCAGCTCCTGCGCATTCAGTGTCGCCGCTTTATTCATGACGTGGTTTTAAGGGATGCGAGGGCGCTGGCAAGGGCGGGACAGGCGGCCCGCTTGCTGCTAGAAGAGGCCGGTATGAAACCGGTGCGCACCCTTCTTCTCCTTCTGCCGCTGTGCCTGGCCGCGCCGCTGGCGCGGGGCCAGGCGCTCGCGGTCTTCACCGCCGAGCAGGCCCAGGAGGGCAAGGCCCTTTATCCCAGGCAATGCGGCGCTTGCCACGGTCCCGACATGGAAGGTGGCACTGGCCCGGCCCTGACCGGTCCGGACTTCCGCCAGATGATGACGGACCAGAACCGCACGGCGGCCTCCCTGCTCGATGTGATCCGCTTCACCATGCCCTATGACGCCGCCGGCAATTTGCCGGACGCGCAATTCAACGCCATCACCGCCTATATCCTCAGCCGGCTGGGCTATCCGGCGGGCGGCGAAAAACTCTCGCCCGACAATCCGCATCTGGCGGAGTTGAAGTTGGGGGGCTGACGTCGCTTCCCGTGGCGCGCCCGAATCATGAGGGCAATCCGCAACAGCAGTGCGCGCCCCTTATTGCTCCGCCGGGTGATCCACGGTGACGCCTCCCAATCAGTAACCGAACGCGGCGAACAAGGTGCGGACGGTCATGAAAATAAGGATGAACGAGCCTATGCTCCAGAAAGTCGCGCGCACTTCATGGACCTGACCGGTGAAGTAAGCTGCGAAGTGCAGCAACCGCGACGCCACATACCCATAAAGAAGCCATTGTGCCAGCAGCAGCGCGGGCTCTGTGAGCACATAGAGAAAGCCGGCGGCCAGGAAGAAAGGCAAATTCTCCAGATCGTTCATTTGAATGCGCCGGATCCGCTCGACGCGTTCATTGGGTTCGATCTGCCTCGGATTGGGCGCAGGGTTGAACGGAGTTTTTTTCAGGTCTTCCGGCGAACGGAAGCCGCCCTTGACCTGCATCATGCGAAAGACGGTCAGCCAGGACATGCTCACGGCCTTGAGGATCATGAGCGTGGCGGCAATGACATAGGTGACAAAAAGCGGGTCGTGAAGGCTCAGCTTGTCCATGGTCCCCTCCCTCAAGCCGGGACAACCTATGGCTTCCTATCCGCTTCCGCCATCCGTCAAATGAACTGTCTCATGCGCCGCGCACCGGCATCGCCCAAACGGATGGGCGTTCCGCACACACCCCGGAATTTCAAAACCAATTCTGCCAGAGAAATGAGGTCAACTCGAAAAGCTCCAGGAACCGTTCGCTCAAGGGCCTGCGCCGCCAGGCCGCCTGGTCGATCTGCTTGGTTTTGGCGATGTCGTTGTCGAACATGCCCTGAAACGCCTGCGCCGTTGCGCTGCCCAACACCAGGGCGTCATTCTCGTCGTTGAAGATCACGCTGCGAGGATCGAAATTCGAGGAGCCGACCGCCGTCCATACGCCGTCAATGGAGGCGGTCTTGGAATGAAGCACCTCGCCCTGGATTTCGTAAATCTTGGCTCCGGCTTCCAGCAGATAGCCGTAATGCGACCGCCCGATCGCCAATGCCATTTTTGAATCGCTGTCGCTGGGCAACAGCAGGCGGACATCGACGCCGCGCCGCGCGGCCCCGATGAGATCTTCCTCTTCCTGGTCAGTCGGCACGAAATAGGCGGCGCTTAGCCAGACATTCTTCTCGGCATTGCGGATGGCGGACAGAAGGGTGACATAGAAACGTGGGGTTTCCTTGTCCGGCGTGCTGCCCACGATCCGCACCACATCGCTTCCCATGGCCGGAACGGCTGGAAAGTATTTCCCGGCGTCCAGCGGCGCGCCTTTCTGCTGGGACCAATGTTCCAGGAACAGGGTTTGCAGCTGCGCCACCGCCGGACCGTCAATCTCCAGATCGGTGTCGCGCCAATGCTGCTCCGGCTTGTTTTCCACGCCCCCGGACTTTCCGGGCCCGGAGCTCTGATAGGTGGTGCTGAGATTGATGCCGCCCACGATGGCCTTGGCGCCATCCGCCACCAGCATCTTGCGATGATCGCGATTGTTGAGGCTGATTGGATTGAGCGGATTGACAGGGTTGAAATCAACGATTTGGATCCCGGCTTCCTTCAGGCGCCGGAAGAAATCCGGCGGCGTGGCGCTCGACCCATAGCTGTCATAGATGATGTTGACGGCCACGCCTGCCTGCTCTTTGGCGACCAGCAAGTCGCCCAGATGCTCGCCATCGGCTTCAATGTCCTCAAAGATATAATATTCCAGATTGAGTGTCGTCTTGGCGCCCTTGATGGCGGCGAACATGGCGGCAAATGTCTCAGCGCCGTCCACCAGCAACCGGGTCCGATTCCCGGCGACCAAAGGGGTTTCCGCCACCGCCTCCTCGATGGCAAGATGGCGCTTGAGCAGGCCCTCATCGCCGGGTAGCGGGGCAATCCTGTCGAGCAGGGCCTTGCTTTGCTCGGCCGTCAGCGGTCCCCTGGCACCCACAATTTGCGGGGTCGCTTGGCTGGGCGGTGTGTCGTTCACCTTGGGCACGGCGGCGCATCCGGCCAGAAAGGCGCAAACCGCGAAAGCAACCGGCGTGCGCATCTGCGGGCTTTCCCGTTCGGAACTTCGGCTTATGTTACAGAAGCGAGCGGGCTCGAATAAAGTTCCCCTGCTCCCGCTTGTGGCCCTAAGGTATTGGTTTGGCCACGTTTTTCCGGAACCTTTTTCAGTCCGGCGGAGTGTGGCTTTTTTGTTGGTTAATTGGGAATTTAAGCAATATCTAAGAATTGCAATTGGCGAACCGCAAATTTGGTCAATAATCTTCCCGTCGGCACAATAAAAAGGGAATGGGCATGGGTTTCCACAAATTCAAAATCGCGGCGGCAGTTGCCGCCGCCATGATGGCGGCAACGTCGGCGAATGCCGACACCATCGACTGGACCCACTGGACAGCGAGCGGTGCGGGTACGGCGAGCGGCGCCACAAGCGGCGGCGTCGGTGTGACTTTCACAGGCGACATCGTTTCGCTGGTCGCGAATTATCCAAGCTGGACACCGACCGGTACTTACGTCGGCGGCACGGTCGGCAATGCCCCCCCACAAAGCGGCGGCATCATCCAGCTGTTTGGCGGTAACCGCGACGTCAACACCATCTCCTTCTCGACCGCGCTGGTGAACCCCGTGATTGCGATCTGGAGCCTGGGACAAGGCGGCATAGACGCCTCGTACAACTTCATCAATGCGCCCTTCACGATTGAGGCCGGCGGGCCCAGTGCCGAATATGGTGGCTCATCCATAACCTCGAGCGGCGATACTGTTTTTGGGGTCGAAGGAAACGGCACCATCCAGTTCACCGGCACCTACACGTCGATCTCCTTTACCAATCCGGTCTTTGAAGACTGGTACGGCTTCACCGTCGGCAACGATGTCACCGCCGGTGTCCCAGAACCCGCCACATGGGCCATGTTCCTGCTCGGCTTCGGTGCCATCGGCTGGACCCTTCGCGGCAATCGCCGTAAGGCCGCCGTTACCGCCTGATCCAACTTTATCAAGACAAGAAAGACCGCCTCCGGGCGGTCTTTTTTTGTCTGGGTCAATCCGCTTCTGTCGGAATTAGAAGAAAGTGACATCCCGACTCTCGCGGATCGGGATGCTCCAATTACCGTTCGTTCGCTTCAGCGCCCGCGTTCCCGCTGATATGGGCCTGCGCCTGGCCGTTGACGCTTGCATTGTCGTTCATGCGGTCTTCCGCGCGGTCCTGGCCATGGTCGCGGTCAACCGCTGTGAGCCCGTTGCTGTTGGTTGCGCGGGCGCTCGTGGTTGTGCTGGAACTGGGGGCCGTCCTGATATCAGAGCGCGCCTTGGTATCCAGATCGGCATTCGCGTTGGCGCGGTCTCTCGCACGGTCCAGGCCAAAATCCCGGTCTGCGGCGTTCGGGCCATTGGTATTCAGTGAATCCTGGCCGCTGATATTTCCGCTCGACATGCCGCCAATGTTGCCATTCATGCCGCCCACATTCGCGCCCGCGCCGACGCCGGCCCCGACACCGATACCGCCACCCCGGCCCTGTGCCAGAGCGGGAGCAGCAAGTGCGACCGACGCCGACAGCGCGAGAGTTCCGATCAGAACCTTATAAGTTATGCATTTCATTGTGATCTCCTGGCTTACCCCCCGAGATTCGGAAACGATATCGGCCAGCATAAGTTGCCGCGAGTTCCGCATGTTCCTTCGACAGACCGCCGTCAGGTCCCTGGCGGGGCCCATGTCCGGAATTGAAGTTGGGATCGCAAGCAGCTCGCGAAGGCCCGCTTCCCGTCAGCCGCGAAAACGACATCGTCCAGGATAGGCCATGTTCAAGGCTTTATCGCCGTATTTGCACCGGTTTTTCCAAATGATCCCGGCGTGGTAGCCTGCAAGCGGTCAGGCGGCAGCAGGGGAGAGTGAAATGATCCGGGCAAATGGTCTTTCGAAATCCATGGCGGCCATAATTGCCCTGTCCCTCGGGACGACGGCGATGGCGGCCGCCGCAGAGCCGTTTGTCCTGACCTCTTCTTCGCTCAAGGATGGCGCGGCCATTCCGAAGAAATTCGCCGCCAACGATCCGGTGCGCACCTGCACGCCGTTGGTGAAGACGATCTGTCCTTGCCCCGGCGACAATGTCTCGCCCCAGCTTGCCTGGGCGCACGCCCCGGCTGAGACCAGGAGCTTCGCCATTCTCATGTTCGACGTTGACGGCCAGTGGGGCCTCGGCGTGTCGCACTGGGTGGCATACAGCATTCCCGCCAAACTCACCGCGCTCGCCGAAGGCGAGGCCACCAGGGGATCAGCCAATTTCGTCGGCGGCACGGGAACGCGCGGCGGCAATCTCTATGTCGGTCCATGCCCGCCCCAGGGCGATGGCCCGCATCACTATTCTGTGACGGTCATGGCGCTGGACCTTGCGCCGGGCGCGCTCAAGCCGGGCCTCACGCGCGAGGAGTTCATGGCTGCCGCAAAGGGACACTTGCTCGCCAGCTCCAGCATCGGCGGCACCTTCGGGCGGTGACGAAGAATAGAGGCGGGGCGGCTGAGGAAACCGAACAGAGGCGGTCGTTCAGCCAATATCCGCTTTGCGCCAATGGCGGACATTGCCGGCTGCGCAGAGCGGACAGCTAGATTGCGGCATGAAACATCGCCAGCTCAGTCATCCACACGATGAACAGGATGGCAAGAAGATGCGACAGCGACAAATCCTCGACCTTTGTCTCACGAACGGAATTGGGGTCATGGTCAGAATTCATCTTGTGCCTGTCGGGTCGCGTTCGCCCCAAGCCAAACGTTAGAAGGCGATCCAACAACAAAATCCTAACCAAATCGCGCGCATTTTAGCGATCGGCCCGCCAATCGGCGCTGCTATGGGAGGCACCTGGCCGTTGATCGGATTTCGGCTTTTCCAGCTGTTGCCGGCCTTTCAGGCGCATCGGCATGCCACAGGCAGGCTTTAGGAATTGCGAAGAGCAGGGGAAGGAAAGAGGGCAGATTTTTGGTAGAGGGGTTTGACGATTTTGCAGCACGAATGCGCCATGCGTTCGCAAATGAAGAGCAGGGATGACGCTGGCATCCTTGAACAGCAGGGCAAGGCCGCTTAACCTGCCCAGCCGATGACGCCTGCTCGGTACATTTCCACAAAAGGCGAGTCGTTCCCCTCCGCTTTGGGCCAGACCGCATGGGGAATACAGCTTTGAATCCGGCAGGACCACCGGGCGCGCCCCCGGAAAGTTTTGATGTCGTGTGCGCCGATGAACTCATTGCCAGTGGCGAGCCGGCTCTTTCGCTGCGCATGGTCGGCCCGCCGGGTCAGACTCCGATTCGGGTCTATAGCGCTCAAGACGGTTTGATTTTGGGCAGCCCCGGGGTTCTCGGTTTGCGGCGCGGCGGCGCGACTTGGATTCTCGCCGAAAGCAGTCCCTATCCGGAAACCGTGCCCATGCTGGCGCGGGATGCAATCGCCAAATTCGGCTTGGAGCCCGACAGGGCGCAAACCCTGCCCGCGGCCTGCCTGCTCGACCGGCTATGGGCCGGCAATTGCTATCACTGGCTGATGGAATCCGTTCCGGTCGTGGCCGCGCTGGAAGAGGCCGGGTTCGAGGGATGCTACATCGTTCCGCCGGGCAATATCGGCTGCGTGGAAACGCTCGAATTTCTCGATATTCCCAGAAGCCGCATCCGTGCCGAGCGCTCCGGCTGCATCCTGGCGAAATCGGTTTTCTTCACCGAATCCTTTCCTGGTTACGCGCTGGCGCAATGGCCCTGGCTGATTGAATGGGTGCGCGCCCGTGCGCGGCGGCACTTTCCGGCCTATGCCGGTCCCCGGCGCGTCTATATCGCACGGCGCGGCCCCGCACGCCGGGTACTCAATGAGCAGGAACTTCTCGCAAAACTTGCCGCGCATGGGTTCGTATTCGCCTATATGGAAGACCTGTCGTTCCGGGATCAGCTTTCCTTGCTGCGGGACGCGCAGATCGTGGTCGGTCCGCATGGCGCCGGCCTCGTCTATGCGATGTTCATGCCGAAGAACGGTGCCCTCATCGAATTTTTCCACGCCCGTTACATCAATCCCTGCATGACCTCGATTTGCGAGATTTTGGAGATTGACTATCGGATGCTGGTCTCGCGGGTGAACCCGCTGGACAATTTCCGCAAGGACGAATTGATTTCCGTTGAGATGGAGCTTTTCTCGCTTGCGCTCAATTCGGTGTTGAGGCGCGTATCACCGGCGCCAACCTGACCACGGAACCGCGCCACGAATTCGCCGCAGACCCGGCGCGCGCCAGGAACCCATTCTCCGGTGAGATCGTTTTGTGACGATCAGGACGGGAGATATTCCATGAGCACGACAATATGGCTGAAGGCGGGAATTGCGATTGCCGCAGCGGCTGCGCTTGCCGGCTGCGGCACCACGCCGGGCGACAGAGGCCTTTCGGGCGGATTGCTGGGGGCGGGTTCCGGCGCGGCGATCGGCGCGCTGGCGGGCAATGCCGGCGAAGGCGCGCTGATCGGCGGCCTTGGCGGAATGGCGATCGGCGCTTTGACCAGCCCCGACGCGATCAATCTGGGCGATCCGCCTTGGCACCACACGGCGAGCGCGCAGACCCGCCGCCATTATGCCAGCAGGACATCGCAAAAAAGCGGCAATTGCACGGTGAAGGAAACCCAGTCCCAGCGCATCACCACCTGCGCCAAGGCGCGCAGCTAAGTCACATAATCGAACGCGGCGGGAACCAGGCATATTGCACCACCGCCGCGATGGTGAAGAGAATGGCGAAGCTGGCAATATAATTGGGCGTCCACCAATCGCCTTTGCCATAGCCTTTGAAAAAATAAGCCACCACCGTACTCCGGTCAGAAGGCCCTGCACCGTTCCAATCCCGGTCAAGACCGGGAGCGGCGTTTTTTCCATCCGTTGCGGCCCAGCATGCCGATCAGGCATGGCAGGGGGTTGGGAATCGCAACGCGGAGGGGTGCGAAATGGGTAAATTTTGGTGGAGGGGTGGGGGCGGATTTTTGGCGGGAACGCGCCACGCGTTCGCAGTCAAATGTCCGATTTGGGCGCGAATCGATGGGTCATCCACAAGCTTGTTATCGCAAGGGCGAACATGCACATTTGGGGGAGTGTAGCTACGTGAGAAACCTATGCCGAACATCCCGGACGACGTTTTTACTGAACCCGATGTCTCGCCGGATACGCTGGCCAATCTGGGCCCGCTGCGTCGCTTGGCCGGCGTATGGGAGTCCGATCAGGGGGTGGACATCAACCCCAAGGCAGACGGCCCCCAGCGGCGCGTCTTCCGGGAGCATATCCGGATGGAGCCGATCGATGCGCAGACCAACGGCCCCCAACTCCTCTACGGGCTGCGCTACCACATCCATATCAACACGCCGGAGGAAGCCATCACCTTCCACGATCAGGTCGGCTATTGGCTGTGGGAACCGGCCACGGGGCTGATCATGCAGACCATCGCTATTCCTCGCGGGCAAGTGGTGCTGGCAGGCGGAACGGCGAAGCCGGACGACGAGCGCATTTCGGTGGAGGCGCGGCGCGGCGATACACGCTTCGGCATTTGCTCGACCACCTTCCTTGAGGAGGCGTTTCGCACCGACTATTACCGAATCGACATCACCTTCAACGGTAACGACACCTGGACATATGTGACGCGCACGGATCTGGCGGTCCGGGGCAGCACGCCGCCGTTTAACCACCGTGACACCAACACCTTGCGGCGGATCGCGGCGCCTACACCGAACCCGCTCGTCGGTCTGTTGAAGAGCAACAAAGCGGGCTAACAGGCCGTCGAAAAGTCCGACGGCTTTGAGACTTCAAGAACTGGGGGACAGCCTCCCTCGCTTCGCTCGAAGAGGCGCCAGCTTTTCTAATTCGCTCCGCTCACAAGAAAAGCGAGGCGAGAGGGATTGCTCGGAATATGCGCAAACGCATATTCCTCGTCCTCGCTGACGCTCGGATCAGCCCTCGCCACTGCTGTGGCTCGGTGCAGCGCCAGCTTTCGTAAGCTCGCTTCGCTCGTCAACGAAAGCTAGGTGCGCTCAGCGGGCATGACGATGCCCGCTAAGATATGCCAATGTGATCGCCAGGGCCACCCGCATTGATTCATGGATCGCGAACTCTATCGTCGTGATCCGGCTTCCATCTTTTCTGGTAACGCGCGGAATTTCTGTGGCATTCGAACCGACGCCCCCCGAGTAACGGCGCCGACAAAGTCAGCGACAATAACCTCCCCAATTGCTTCGCCAATAATATTGTGAGCAAAGCTGGATAGATGGAACCCATCATTCAGAACAATTTCTGACCGTGGAAATTTCGACAGCAGGCGGACGCAATCCAGGA
>DATMNL010000028.1:0-12372 GCA_035568995.1 Rhizomicrobium sp.
CCCGCCACCGCGTTGCCGGTGAGCTTCTGGCTGTTGCTGACGGCGATGGTGCCATCCTTCAGCCTGGCCGGCACGTCCGTGCCCGTGAAGCAGGCTTCCACGCCGGCATAATTGACATGCGCCCAATGGAAGTTCGGCCCGGCGGCGGCGATCAGCGGCCTGCTGCAGTTGCCCACCTCGCCATCGGCATCGGCCAGCTCCTTGGTGGCTTCATCAATACTGTGCGCCGCCACCAGCTGGACATCGGCGGGCACCACTTCCTTCAGCCAGTCCATGCGGTGGGTGTTGGCGTCTACCATCACGACGATCTTTTTGGGCTTGCGCCAGCCCTTGATGAATTCGCGGGCCGGCAGCTTGCTCTCGTTCAGCCCCAGGCCCTTGATGATGGCGGGCATGTTGGGTTCGGCCAGCGGCGTCGTGTCAGGTGCCCGCGGCGGCCTGTTTTCGCGCGCGCCCTGCGCCAGGACCGGCAGGTTGCTCGCGGCAACGAGGCTGGCGGCCAACAGCAATCCGGCTGCGGCGAATTTCAAAATGTTTTTCACCAGAATATTCTCCCCATGGACCCCGGGCGAAGGCGTCGGTGCGCCTGACTCCCTCAGAATATATACCGGGATTGCCGTTTAGGACATCATTTGGAACGGCGATCGATGCCAGCGCGGCGGCTCCCACCTGATGGCAGGCTCTAGCTGGCGTGTGTGTGGCCGATCCGGCCGCGGTAGAAAATGTGATTGCCGATTTGGGTGGTCCTCTTCAGGGTCGGCGCCCAGAACGGACTCACCGAGATGGCGTGATAATTGGTGGCGCCGCCGGTGGCGTCGCGCAGCGGCATTTCATGGGTAAGAATCTGCGCCGCGAGCTGCTCGGATTGCTTCCAGGCGGGTGCCTCGCGCGGACGATGGAGGGCGCCATTGCAGGTGAACGAGAACTGGCAGCCCGGGCGGCTGGCGCCTTCATAGACCACCGCGCATATGGAATGACCATAATTGCCGGCGTTCATGCGGTGAAACACCACTTCGGCAACCGCCTGCTGGCCGGTGCGGCCTTCGCCGCGGGCCTCGTAATAGAGGGCCTCCGACAGGCAGCGATGCTCGGCGACCAGCTGGGTCAGCACCATGTCCGGGGCCACGGGCCTCACCGCGACATGATCCGTTGACGGAGTAATCGGGCGCCAGGTCATGGCGGCGCCAATGGCGGCGCTGGCAGTGGCCAAAAGAATGGCCAATACAGCGAACAGCACGCGGTCCGAGCGTGATATCGCATTGTGGCGGCTCATCTGTTTCTCCTGCGGACAGAATTCGTCTGTCCCGGGAAGCCGTGCACAAGCCATGCCGCAAACCCGATCAGCCTGGATTTTGCCATGGGATCGCGCTGAAAAAGGCGCTGGTCCCCGGGGAAAACCAGGATCACCATGCTTAACGGGTTGGGTCAAAACCAGACGGCCACTCAAGCGGAGTTGCCAGTGTCCGCTTTTGGCGCAAGGCGCTGGTGGGCCTGCCGCCAGGTCCCGGCGATAACCTATTCCTAGTAGCCTTTGACCGGATCGATCACTGACAGCATCTTGTCGCCATTGATGAAGCGCTTGAGATTCTCCCGCGCCACCGCCCAGATCTGCTCGCCGCCGCGGCTAAGCATGGCATCGACATTCTGCGCCGCCACATGCGGCGTGATGATGATATTTTTCTCCTTCCACAACGGGGAGTCGGGGACGACAGAGTCCTGGCCGGTCGAACTGACCTGGCCCGATTCCAGAGCCGCCGCCAGATCGGCATCCACCTGTTCTTCTTCGCGCGCGACGTTGATGAATATCGCGCCTTTCTTGAACTTGGCGAACATGGCCGCGTTAAACAGACCGGTGGTCTGAGCTGTGAGCGGCAGCGCCGTCATCACCACATCCGCCTGGCCGACCAGGGTGCCAAGTTCGTCCGGCAGGCCGATATGCTCGATATAATCGGGCGGATTGGCCGGGATAGAGCCGTTGGTGGCGAGCACCCGCATGCCCAGGCCGGACGCCAGGGTGGCCATGCCCGAACCCACGCCGCCAAGGCCCGCGATCACGATGGTGCGGCCCTGCAGCGACCACATGCGCGGATAGGTTTCAGTGGTGAATTTCTGGGTCTTGTCCTGGAGGACATACTGATCGAGGCCACGCGACAAGGCCATCATCAAGGCGATGCCGTGACCGGCCACGGAATTGCCCTCAAGCCTGGAACTGTTGCTGATGGCGACGCTGCCGTCCTTCAGCCTGTCGGGTATGATGCCGCCCGTGAAGCACTGATCTATGCCGACGCCGGTGTTGTGCAACCAATGGAAGTTCGGGCCGATCGAGCCGAAGGAATCCTTGTTGCAACTGCCGAAGACGCCATCGGCCTCTTTCAGCAGGTCCGCGTAACCCGGATCGCCGCGCCTGACGGGGATCAGTTCGACATCTGGGGGCACAACTTCCTTCAGCCAGGCCATGCGGTTGGTATTGTTGTCCAACCCGACCAGGATTTTCTTGGGCTTGCGCCAGCCCTTGATGAATTCGCGCGCCGGCTTACTGGTCTCGGTGAGGCCATAGGTTTTGATGATGTTGGCCATGTTGGGCTCGGGGATCGGCGTGTTGACAAGCCCCTGATTGCGGGGACCGTCTTCCTGGGCCAGGGCGGGCAGGCTGCCAGGGCCGACGGCAACCAGGCTGACGGCCAGCAGCAAGCCAGCCGCGCCGGACTTCATGACGTGTTTCACGAAATAATTCCTCCCAATGATCCCCTGCCGAAGGCGTCTCACGCGCCTTGCGCGTCCGAAACATACCGGGTTTGGCGGTTGCCGCCTAGGATGTCACCTTGGGCCATAATGCCGGTTATTGCGGCGCCGGGCGGCTCGCCCAAACTCACGGCCCTGAATTTCCTGCCAGTCGCGCAGCACCGGGTGGTTCGCTCGGTTGGCAGAGCAGGGCAAAACACGGCTCTTCCATAGCGATAACACCCCTGTAGGGGCGATCCCGCCGCCTGATTGGGCCGCTCCTGGCGGTGCGGCCGGTGCGCGGCGGCACGACAATTCCAAAATCACCGGCTAAACTCGCTGGGCAGGAAGGGGTCCCCATGAACCGACTGCCGAAGATCGCCGCGGCGGCGCTTTTGCTCACGCTGACGGTGTCGGCGGCCGCCGACATTGCCGGGGAAAAAATCCTGCTGCCCGCCAGGGAGCGCCAGGTCCATGTCACCTATTTTCGCGCCCCCGGTGCGGGGCCGCGCCCATCGGTGATGATGCTGCATGGCGCGGGCGGGTTTGACCGGCAGATCAAGAGTTACAGTCATTATGCCGCCGTACTGGCGAGCGAAGGCTTTGACGCCTACCTGGTCAATTACCGCAGTGATGGCGACATGCAGCAGCTGGCGGCCGGACATGATATTTTTGAGGATCGCATTGCCGATTGGGCCAGGCTGGTGGACGACCTGGCCGACTATCTGAAAGCGCAGAAAACCTCGAATGGCAGGGTGGGGTTGATCGGGTTTTCGGACGGCGGCACATTGACAACAGCGGCGAGCGCGCTGGACAAGAATATCGCCGCCGCCGTGGTCTATTACGGCATGGACTCGCAGCTGGTGGGGATCGAGGAAAAACGCTTTCCGCCCATGCTGTTGCTGCATGGCGATGCCGACCAGACCATTCCGTGGATGCAGAGCGAGACGCTGGCGCAGCATGTGAAAGCGCTGCACGCTCCGATCGAATTTGTGCTCTTTCCCGGCGAGAAGCACGGCTTTGGCGCGGATACGACGACGAAACATGGCGCGGACGCATTGAAGCGCACGCTGGCGTTTCTGCACCAAAGATTGGGCGTCAAATAGATATTGGCAGAAAGTCATGAAAGAGAATGTTCAGCGCCCTGCAATTGGGTGCCGTCAAAGCCGCCATCCGCGCCAATAAGCCGCCGCAGCCCCGTCTTGCCCCCCGGCATTTGGCCCTGTCCCGCCGCCTCTGGATCAGGCGGTAGTCATGCAATAGTCTCCACCCCGCTGGATCCCAATAACCGTCAGGGCACTGACGATGTGAAGCTGGCCAACAACGCCTTAAGGGGCGACACTATGTTCAGGAGGAACACCATGAAAAACACTCTGAAAGTTCTGCTTATGGCATCGGTTCTGGCGCCGGCGGTTGCGTACGCAGCCAATCCGACGACAGCGACACTCATCACAAAGGAAGAGATCGCCAAGATCAGCGCGACGGAACAGCCCCAGCGGACCCGGGACGAGAATTCCAAGGTGGTCGATATCGGCGACGGTTACAGCATGGAGCTCGGCGTCATACATCGCGGCTCCACCCGCACCCCGGCGCCGCCTGCGCCGGCCGCCAACGCGGCAGCGGCGGCGGAGCGCGCGCCGTGCGGCCGCATCATGGCAACTGTTCCAGCAGGCGCGGAAAAGGGCGCCCTGACGCATGATGGCCAGACCGAAGGCTATTACATCGTTTCCGGCGGCGGCACGGCCTTCATCGATGGCTATGTCGTCAACGGCAGGAAAAGCACCGCGAACCCGGATGGCGGACCGAACGGTCCGGGCTGCGGCGGCATGTCGGTTGGCTCGCACAGAATCAACCTGAAGGTCGGTGACGTACTCATCGTTCCGCCGCGCGTGGTGCATGGCTGGGCCGACATTCCCGATCACGTGGACTATCTCAGCTTCCGTCCGTCGCATGGCGTCATGAAGAATGGCTGGGTGAACCCCACCATCGCCGCGAAGTAACGCTTTCAATATTCTGCCTGCGCCACGCGAGGTGAACTCGCGTGGCGCAGTCGCGGCGGCTGGCCCCGTTTGCGGGCGATCGGCGCACCATGCGCTGAACTCGGGAATGTTCCCTATTGGCGCAAAGCGGCCTTCAAAAATCCGCTGCCATGCTTTCCATGAAGCAGACTGCGTTTTTGCAGGGGCCAGCCGGTCGATTTGTGGAGATTGCGAAGCGGGATTCACGCTCCGCTCAAGGGGAGGAAAACACATGAACGTCCGGAAAATGATTCTGTGCTCGGTGCTGCCGGCGCTTCTGGGACCGGCGGGCGCGCATGCCCAATCCGCCAAGGAGGATCTTCCGCCCGGCTGGCCGCGCGACGGAGCCACCTTGCTGGTCGAGAACGACCGGGGCGCGGCCTATAATGTCCTTTATTTCAAGGACAAGCCGACGGCGATGCACCGCCACCGCTATTTTTTCGCCGGGCTGGACCTCAACACCGCCTCGGTGGTGGGCAAGCGGCCGGGCGATACGGAATGGTCGCAGCCAAGTCCCGTCGTCAAGGACCGCATGTGGTATCTGCCAAAGGACCTGACCCACGCGGAAATGACGGTGACCGATCCCGGCCGGCACACGGTGGTGATCGACATCAAGGACAAAAGCATTCCGGAAGCCGCCAACACCACCAGCTTCCCCACCAACAAATATGCGCCCTACCAGACCAAGGTGGTGGACAATGACCGCGTCATCATCTGGGATTGCGCCTGGTCGGCGCGCCCGGGCGAGGTAACCTTCAACAGCCGCGATATGTTCATCGCCTTCGCAGAGGGCGGCGACCTGTCGATTGCGGAGGCCGGCCAGCCGGCCAGGGTGCAGCATTACGATGCCGGCCGGGCGATCTTCCTGCCGGGCGGCCATGCGCGCGCCATTACCGCAAAAAGCGGCGCCATCCGCGCCATGCTGGTTGAGGTGAAGTAGTGAGGAGCGGTCGCGCTGCGCGCCGTCCGCCGTCAGCCCTTCCAAAGCGCGTTCACGTTGGCGCGTTCGTCCCAGATTTTCCGAAGATAATTCCGCGCCGGATCGATATTCTGCAGAAGATCGTATGAATTCAGGAATGTAAGCCCCATTTCATCGGCGCTGCGCCATGCAATGCGCGATTCATGGCAGATATGGTCTTTTACGTTGATGAGATGAATGACAGGCGGAAGATCTTTTGCACGGGGAACCGCCACGCGTGCGCCGCCGTCATTGATATCGCGAATCTTGCAGTTCAGTTTGGAGCGCCCCAGGTCCCAAACCACAACGCCTCCAACCAGCACCCGGGTGCGCGGTTTGGGGCGGCGCTCTGCCACGGGCGGCAGGTCCGGTGGTTGGTTCTTTGTCATTTCTGGATAGCGCGCATGAGACGATAATACGGTTCCGGGCAATGAAGGACTAGGGCTGGATCGCCAATGCCTGCTTCGGTCCGTTCAGGTCTTTACGGTCCGCAATTGGTTTTTTATCACCGGCGCCCGCCACAAAGGCAATCGCCATGCCGCCATCGCGATGGCGCATAACGAAGTCCTGCATGTTGCCCAGCTTCACAATCTCGCCAAGGGTCGGACGGCGGGTTGTCTTTACGGAAAGTCCCTCCAGCGAGATTTCGAGCATGTCGCAAGGCAATCCCCGGTCGCCATCGAGAACGAGATGAACCCTGGACACCGAAGGCACGCATCGGGGCTTTCGCTTTTCACTCGCAAATGTCCGCCTCGCAGTGGCCGCAATGCTCATCATTATGCTCTCCGCGTGCTGGCGTTCGCGATGATGACGATAGCATCATGGGGTTAAATTCGGATAACAGATGAGCCGAAGGATTAAGCGTAGACAATGGTTTAGGCAGGAAAAACCCGCCTTTACGGGCAGTCATTTCCGGGGAGCCGGAAAAATTCATCGGCCCAGCCAGATCCGTCGGCGGCGGCGCCCACCTGACTTTATTCCGAATGCGGCCGCGCGGACTGCGGCAAAAGCTTCTGGGCATTGCCGAACTGGCGATAAACAAAGCCGTCCATTTCGGCGTCCGCTTCGCCCGCAGCGATGGAAACCAGCCGCTCATGATCGTTCGACAGGCCACAAGCCGGATCGGTGCGCGCGGCATCGCCGGTGATCGCAAAAGCCTGGCAGCGACATCCGCCCCAGTCGATCTCGCGGCGGTCGCACGACTTGCAGGGCTCAGGCATCCATTCGGTGCCGCGAAAACGGTTGAACGCCTCGGAATCCCGCCAGATATCGGCCAGCCCGCGCTGGCGCACATTGTCGAAAGTGAGGCTGGTAATGGACTCGGCCGCATGGCAGGGCAGCACCTTGCCCGAGGGCGAAATGTTGAGAAAGCGCCGCCCCCAGCCACCCATGCAGGATTTTGGCCGCCGCGCATAATAGTCGGGAACCACATAGTCTATCGTGAGGACGCCTTTGAGACGTTCGCGCGCGCCGGTGACTATCGCCGTCATCTGTTCGAGTTGCTCGCGGCTCGGCATCAGTGCCGCGCGATTCTTCAGCGCCCAACCATAATATTGGACATTCGCGATCTCCACCCGATGCGCGCCGATCCGGACCGCCATTTCGAGCATGGCTTCGAGATGGTGGAGATTCTGGCGATGGACGACGAAATTGGCCGTAAGCGGCAGACCCGTTTCGCGCACCAGCGCCGCGACAGCGATCTTTTTTTCATGGCCGCCGGCATAGCCGCCGATTCGATTGCCGATCTCCCGTTCCGAATCCTGGAAGCTCAGTTGAACATGTTCAAGACCGGCCTCCGCAAGCGCCTTCAGCCGCGCGGCATCGAGCAATACGCCAGACGTGATAAGATTGGTGTACAGCCCGGCCTTGGTGGCGCCCGCGACAAGATCTTCCAGATCGCGGCGCACGGTGGGCTCGCCGCCTGAAAAATGCACCTGCATGCAGCCGATGGCAGCGGCTTCGCCAAGCGCCCGCAACCATTCCTCGGTACGCATCTCGTTCGCCGCCCGTTCGAGATCCAGGGGGTTTGAGCAATAGGGGCATCGCAGCGGACAGCGATGAGTCAACTCTGCCAGCAAGGCCATTGGCGGATCAATTTTTGTCATTGCACCATGACGCTTTTGTCGATGAAATTCTGGATCAGGGCTGTCACATCCCTTTCAATCATGTCGCGTGGCGCATCCGGAACCATGACGCATAGCGAATCCACGATCGCGCCGACGCTCGCAGCGCCATCACAGCGCGATACAATGGCATGGGCGACCTGATCAAGCAGAAAGCTGCGCTCGGGTGCCTGAATCGTCCAACTCTCCCGGGCATCGTCGAAACGCAGCCGCATGTGCGGTGCGAGACGCGGCACCGACTGCTTGCCTATGATCGATCGTTCGCTCATCGCCGGTCCCCGGGGGCGAACGCGCCGGGCGGTATCAAGCCGGGCGTGACATAGGCATGGTTCAGTGCATCAAGCTGCGTCCATAACACGTCGGTCTTAAAGCGCAGCGCCGCAAGGCATAGCTCCTGCTGCTCGCGGCTGCGCGCCTCGCGTAGAACATAAGCAAGGCCAAATTCCACATCATCGGGCGCCTGCGTCAGGCGTTTGCGGAAATACGACAGCGTTTTGTCGTTGGCGAACGGGTAATGTTCCAACAGCGCCGCGATGCGTGTCTTGTGCAAATCGGGCGCGAACAGCTCGGTCAGGGACGACGCAATGGCCTCCAAAAGGCTTTTTTCCCGCACAAAACGGATATAGGCATCGCAGGCAAAGCGCGTCGCGGGCAAAACACCAGCGCAACTCATCACATAGCTGCGGTCCAAACCGACACCCTCGGCCAGAATGAGCCAGCGTTCGATCCCGCCTTCGCCCGGCTTGGCGCCGTCATGGTCAATGATGCGGGTAATCCATTCCCGCCGCAGCGCGATATCCTCGGCGCGGCCCATGAGACTCGCGTCCTTGAGCGGGATGGATTTCTGATAATAGAACCGATTCAGCACCCAGGCTTGCACCTGGCCCTGATCAAGCTTGCCCTCGTGCAGCCGGATATGAAACGGATGCTTGTCGTGATAGCGCTCCGCTCCGATTTTGCGAAGATGCCGCTCGAATTCCGCCTGGGACCAGGTCTCGCTCAAAGTCTGACCTCCATGCCGTCATAAGCGATTTCCCAACCCGCGCTTTCGGCTTCCTGGCGCTCGGGCGAGCCTGCGATCAGCAGTGGGTTGGTATTGTTGATGTGGATGAAGATTTTCCGTCCTATGCCAAGGCCGGAAAAAGCGCTGATTGTGCCATCCGGGCCCGAGCAGCTCATGTGGCCCATGCGCTGTCCCGTCTTCGTCCCGACCCCCGCCGCGATCATTTCGTCATCGCGCCAGAGGGTTCCATCGAAAAAAACCAAAGCCGCGCCGCCAAGGCGCGCAGCAAGTCGATCGGGCATGGCGGAGCAGCCCGGGATATAGAACAAAGGCGGCGATCCTTCGGCCGCTATCTGAAGGCCGACCGTATCGCCTTCGACCGTACCGAGGCCTGGCGCATTCGGATCTTCCAGCCATAACGCGACCTTGCCGGGCACGGCGAAAGCCCCGACGGTGATGCCAAGCGGCATCCCCGCCTGATCGGCGAGTGAGACGGATTCTTCCAGCGGCAGCGTGCGGCGTGCAACGAAATCGGGATTGAGCACATTGAACACGCTGTTGCGCGCCAGAACATGCTGCACGCGCGCATGGCCATAGAGTGCGAGCGGCTGGCTTTCGCGCAAATTGAGCAACCCTGCAATATGATCGACATCGGCGTTGGTGAGGACTACCGCGGCGATGGGGCTGGACCGCAGCGGCGCATCGGTGGCGGGTTGAAGTTGCCGGCGTTGGTTGATCTGCTGGCGCAGGTCCGGTGAGGCATTGAACACCGCCCAGCGTTTTCCATCGGCACTTGCCGCGATGGAAGATTGCGTAAGGGGTCGAACCGCGGGATCGCCGCCGCGCGCACGTTGCGCCATGGCGTCATTGCAGTTCCATTGCGGGAAACCGCCACCTGCAGCCGCGCCCAAGACAAGCACATGAAGCACTGTGCACCGATCGAAAATGGAGTGGACCAGAAACAAAAAAGGCTGCCAACCGGTTTTGCCGGTTGGCAGCCCCGTCAAAACTTCTGAGTATCAAATATCGGCGCAGGCGTAGCAGTTGATTTCCATCCCGACGGCGATTTCGATTACTCTCGGAGTATTCCAGGCCATGAGATTTCTCCTCTGATCGACGGCATGAAGCTAATCTCGCCGGCCGGGATAGCAAGTTAAAACTCGCGTAGGTTTGTGCGAAGTACCATCCGGTGCCGGCAGCTATTGGCTGTCGCTGATAGCGTCTGACCCATTCCAATCTTCGGGAAATTTTCCCTCTAGCTCAGAACCAGACTTGATATCCCGCAAAGCCAATGGCTTCCGGCCCGTTCGAACCTTCGGGAGATTTTCCCTCTCGCCCAGAGCCAGACTCGGAACCTCGCAACGCCCATGCCTTCTGACCCATTCGAACCAGCGGGAGATTTTCCCTCCGGTCCTGCGTCAGATTTGGGAACCCGCAAGTGATGTCCTAATTTACATCGCATCGTCCGCATAACGGCAGGTTGTGACCACCTCTGAGTCGTCCCATCGCAATATTGGCCCAGCGGCCTGTAAAGTTTTACCGGGCAATGCGTGCGGGCGGATCGTGCCGTAGTGTCGTCGCCAGGCTTCGATCATGGTCTTATTCCAGATGAACGAACAGAAGCCGACGGAAAACATGGCGAAAATGGCTGACATGAAAGAATGGAACGGACTGCCAACGCCGCGCCGCCATTGGGCCATCGCCGCGATCTGGCTTGGCATGGCAATGGCCGTTCTGGATGGTGCGATCGCCAATGTGGCTCTTCCGGCAATTGCTCGCGATATCCACGCCTCGCCCGCAGAGTCGATCTGGGTTGTCAACGCCTACCAGCTCGCAATCGTCGTTTCGCTGTTGCCGATGGCGGCCCTCGGCGAGATCGCCGGCTATCGTCGTGTATACCAGGCGGGGCTTCTTCTTTTCGTCGTTGCTTCGTTCGCCTGCACGCAAGTCCATACGCTTCTCGCCCTGGCCGCAGCGCGCGGGTTTCAGGGTTTTGGGGCCGCTGGCGTCATGAGCATCAATGGCGCACTTGTTCGCTACACCTTCCCACATAGCACGTTGGGCCGCGCCATCGGATACAATGCGGTCGTGATTTCAATTTGCGCTGCGATAGGGCCGACGGTCGCCTCCACCATACTTTCCCTTGGCTCCTGGCAATGGCTCTTCGCCGTCAACATACCCATCGGCCTCGCCTCGCTCGCCATAGGCTGGGCGACACTTCCAGAAAGCCCGAAATCGGGACACGCCCTTGATCTCGTTTCCACGATGCTCAACGTGGCGACCTTTGGGTTGGTAATAATCGGCGCCGATATGCTGACGCGCGGCGGTGTCACTTGGATTGGTTGGGGCGAGCTTGCGATAGGATTTTTTGCCGCGGCGTTGCTCGTCAGGAGGTCGCTTTCCCAACGCCGGCCGCTCGTGCCCATAGATCTGTTGCGCAACCGCGTCTTCAGCCTTTCGGTCCTCACCTCTGTCGCGTCATTCAGCGCACAGATGCTGGCGTTCGTCGCGCTGCCCTTCTTTATTCAGAACGTCATGCATCGCAGCCAGGTAGAAACGGGTCTGCTGATGACCCCCTGGCCCGTGGCGGTGGGAATCGCCGCACCAATAGCCGGACGGCTCGCGGACCGTTTTCCGGCGGCGATCATGGGCGCCATCGGTCTCGCGATCTTTTCGGCCGGCTTGCTGCTGCTCGCGTTCCTGCCCGGCGATGCTTCCACCCTCGATATCGGTTGGCGCATGATGCTCTGCGGCCTCGGCTTCGGATTTTTCCAGTCCCCCAACAACCGCACCCTGCTTTCGGCCGCGCCGCTTGACCGCAGTGGGGCGGCGGCCGGCATGCTCGCCACATCGCGGCTTACCGGCCAAACACTCGGCGCCAGTCTGGCCGCTGTTATCTTTCGTGTTGCAATGGCAAGTGAAATGACTTGCCTCATCGTTGCTGCAGCCTTCGCAGCCCTGGCGGCAGCGGCCAGTCTTTCTCGCCTTGAATACAAGAGTGTCTGACCGTCCTCTCCTTTACGCGCTACGATCGTTCGACGTCAGGCCAACCGGTATCGCTTTATCAGAAAGCCTCAACCATGGTTTTGAGCGTGGCCGACAGGGCTAAGCTTGCAGGGCAAAGTCGCGGAGTTAAGTTGCAGATAGGAGGGCGTCTGGTTATGTCCGCTTTGGGCCATAAGCGGACATTGGGCAGATCGGACGAATGATCGCTTTTGACCCGAAGCGGACATTCCAAGGCGACGGCTTCCAAGATATGCCGGTGTGATCGCCGGGGCCACTCACATTGATTCATAGATCGCGAACTCTATCGCCGTGATCCGGCTTCCATCTTTTCTGGTAACGCGCAGGATTTCTGTGGCATTCGAACCGACGCCTCCCGAGTGGCGGCACCGATATGGTGATGATCGGCGCCGACAAAGTCAGCGACAATAACCTCCCCAATTGCTTCGCCAATAATATTGTGAGCAAAGCTGGATAGATGGAACCCATCATTCAGAACAATTTCTGACCGTGGAAATTTCGACAGCAGGCGGACGCAATCCAGGA
>DATMNL010000029.1:0-6331 GCA_035568995.1 Rhizomicrobium sp.
GCGCCGCCAGCATCAGAAAGCCGATGCCGCCGCCGAAATAGCCGCCATAGATGGAGATCAGGAATTGCACCAACCCCGCCCCGGCTGGACCCAGGCGGGGCGCGCTGCCGGCTTTGCGCGGCACAAAGCTGCCATAGGCGAAAACGGCGGTGGCGAACAACACCAGCCAGGGCACCATGGCGGAAAAATAATTCGAGGGCGTGACCAGCAGCAGCACCGCGCCCAGCGCCCCGCCGGCGAGGCTGATGAGCACCAGCGCCTTGAGCGAAATACCGCTCGCGCCCGTGACATGCGAGGCGCCGGTGGCGCCGGTGACCAGTTGGGCGGGAAACAGGGCGATGGTGGAGGTGATATTGGCGGCGCGCGCATCCATCCCGGTCAGCATCAAGGACGGCAGGGTGATGAAAGAACCGCCGCCCGCCAGCGCGTTCTGCACCCCCGCCCACAATGAAGCGATGAAAAGAATCGTCAGCGCCATGCCTGCGGCATCGCATTTTGGCGGCCGGGGCACAAGCAGCAGCTCTTCACCTCGGCCCCGCGAAGGGCTAGCGTGCGGGCCTGGAATCCGCAAATCATGACGCAGAAAAACGCCCGGCATGCTATCGCCCTTGCGCTTGGCGCGCTGGCCTTGGGCGCTTGCGCGGTGGGCGCCATGGCGATCGGCCATCTGGCGATCGGCAGGCTGACGATCGGCGGGATGGCGTTGAAGCGGGGCCGCATAAGGCGGCTGGAAATCGACGAGCTGGTGATCCATCGCATTCAGCGGCCGCTGGATGAGGTTTGAAGTACGCAACGTGACCCAAGAGCTCAGTCGCCAAAGGAAAAGACCATGGCTCAAGACCAACTGAACGGTCCCGATCTCACCCAGGGCATCGCGCCTGACGATCTTGCCGATGGCGCCATGCTTGTCGGCCATGACGGCAGCGAACAGGTCCTGCTGGTACGGCGCGGGACGGAGATATTCGCGGTCGGGGCCCAGTGCACGCATTATCACGGCCCGCTCTCCGAAGGGCTTGTGGTCGGCGACACGCTGCGTTGCCCCTGGCATCACGCCTGCTTTGATTTGCGCAGCGGCGAAGCCCTGCACGCACCGGCCATCGATCCCATCGCCTGCTGGCCGGTCGAGCAACGCGATGGCAAAATTTTTCTCGGAAAGAAGAGCACGCATACCGCGGCGGCGTCACGCGGCAAAGCCCCCGGCAAGGCACCCGAAAAAATCCTGATTGTCGGCGGTGGCGCGGCCGGGTTCGCGGCGGCCGAGATGCTGAGGCGGGAGCACTATCAGGGAAGCATCGTCATGCTGAGTAATGACGATGCGCCGCCGGTCGACCG
Organism: Rhizomicrobium sp.; assembly: GCA_035568995.1. GTDB lineage: Bacteria > Pseudomonadota > Alphaproteobacteria > Micropepsales > Micropepsaceae > Rhizomicrobium. The sequence goes on from DATMNL010000029.1 coordinate 1,333, forward strand.
GCCGAACCTGTCCAAGGATTATCTTTCGGGCAGCGCGCCGGAAGAATGGATGCCGCTGCGGCCGGACAGTTTTTATGCCGAGAACGGCATAGAATTGCGTCTGGGCGCGAACGTCACCGCCATCCATGCGGGCTCGCGCGAGGTCGCGCTGGGTGATGGCAGCAGGATTGCCTATGACCGCTTGCTGCTGGCGACGGGCGCGGAACCCATCCGCCTCACCATTCCCGGCGCTGACCCGTCAAATATTTACACCCTGCGCAGCCTGGCGGATTGCCGGGCCATCATCGCGCGCGCGGGGGCGGCGCGCCGGGTGGCCGTTCTGGGCGCCAGCTTCATCGGGCTTGAGGTTGCGGCGTCTCTGCGCGCCCGCGGCCTGGAAGTTCACGTAATTGCGCCGGAAAAAATACCAATGGAGCGCATTCTGGGGGCTGAGATGGGCCGTTTTGTGCGCGCCCTGCACGAAGAGCATGGCGTGATCTTCCATCTTGGGGATGTAACCGTATCCATGGAGGGCAAGCAGTTAAAGCTCAAAAACGGAGGAACGCTGGAAGTGGATTTCGTGGTCGCCGGCCTTGGCGTGCGCCCACGCATTGAGTTGGCCGAAAAGGCCGGACTCAAGATCGATCGGGGTGTCGCCGTGAATGCTTATCTGGAGACCAGCGATCCCGCGATCCTGGCGGCTGGCGACATTGCGCGCTGGCCCGATCCGCACAGCGGCGAAGCGATCCGGGTCGAGCATTGGGTGGTGGCCGAGCGCCAGGGCCAGACCGCCGCGCGCAACATGCTTGGGCATCGCGAAAAATTCGCCGCCGTGCCGTTTTTCTGGAGCCAGCATTACGACGTGCCGATCAACTATGTCGGTCATGCCGGGAAATGGGACGAAATCGTTGGTGACGGCGATATCGCTACGCGCGACTGCCTGCTGCGCTTCAAGCGCGGCGGGCGCGTGCTGGCCGCCGCCTCGATCTATCGCGATGTCGAAAGCCTGAAGGCCGAAGCGGCGATGGAACAGGAAACGGTTTAGTTTCTCAAGGCGAAGGTGGAAAGAATATTGCCCGAGATGACCGAGACATATTGCCTGCCGTCGATCGCATAGGTGACCGGCGCGTTGACGATCGAACCGCCCAGATTGGTCTTCCAGAGCAGCTTTCCGGTCTTGGCATCGAAGGCATAGAAATAGCCTTCGCGCCCGCCGGTGAAGAGCAAATCCGACGCGGTGGTCATCATGCCAGCGTCGGCCACGTCATATTGCGGGAAGGTCCAGACGCGCTTGCCGGTATGCGGGTCCATTGCCACCGTGGCGCCGCTGCCGACTTCGCTGGTCCAATAGTCGATCGGGCCGCGGCGGCCGATGCCCACCGTGGTAGCGCCGGGCGCGGGCGCAAGGCCCGTAGCGCCGCCGCCCGCGAAATTGCGCCCGGGCTGATACACCGCTTCTTCCCGGCGGAAGACACTGCCGTAATTCTCCCACACCGAGAAATAGAACAACCCGGTGCGTGGGCTATAGGCCGGCGGATACCAGTTGGTGCCGCCCTGGTTGCCGGGATAGGTGGGCTGGCCCGGCGGCTGAGGAGTCTGGATCGGGCGGCCATTGGCATCCAGACCGCTCGCCCAGTTCACTTTCACAAAGGGCTGGCCCTGGAGGAATTTTCCGGTCACGCGATCGAGCACATAGAAGAAGCCGTTGCGGTTCGCCCACATCATCACCTTGGCGGGCTTGCCGTTCCAGTCCATGTCCGCCAGCACCGGCACCTGGGTGGAATCATAATCGTAGCCGTCATTCGGCGTGAACTGGAAATGCCAATTCAGCTTGCCGGTGTCCGGGTCCAGCGCCACCACGCTGTCGGAGTAGAGATTGTCGCCGGGACGCTGGGAAGGATTCCAGTCGGGACCGGGATTGCCGACGCCGAAATAGACCAGATTCAGCGTGGGATCGTAGGAGCCCATGGTCCAGACCGAGCCGCCGCCGGTCTTCCAGTCATCGCCCTTCCAGCTCTCAAAGCCGGGATCGCCGGGACCAGGAATGGTATAGAAGCGCCAGATTTCCTTTCCGGTTTTGGGATCGAAGGCCGCGATAAAACCGCGAATGCCGAATTCGGCGCCGCCCACCCCAACAAGGATTTTGTCCTTCACGATCAGGGGCGCCATGGTGATCGAATAGGCGCTCTTCACATCGGCCACCACCGTGTTCCAGAGCGGCTTGCCGGTCTTGGCGTCAAGGGCGATGAGATGGGCGTCCAGCGTGCCAACGAACAAAGTGTCGCCCAGGATCGCCACGCCGCGATTGTTGGCGCCGCAGCAGACGCGGGCGGCGGGATCGGGCGTCCAGCGATAAAGCCAGAACATCTTGCCGGTTCTGGCGTCCACCGCCATCACGTCATTGGGCCGCTGGGTCAGGTACATGATGCCGTCAACCACCAGGGGATTGGATTCCCAGGCGCCCGGAACCTGGTTCTGCACCACCCATTGCTGTTCCAGATTCTTTACATTGCCCTGATTGATCTGGCTGAGGGTGCTGTAGCGCTGGTTGGTATAGGCGCCGCCATAGACCAGCCAGTTCTGGGGTTCGCTGGCGGCGCGCTCGATCCGGGCCGAGGTGACTTGCGCATGGGCCTCAGCGCCCAAGAACAGAGCGGCGCATATCAGCAGCAGGCGTGAGAGGGTTTGGCGCATCATTGCCCCTTCAAGGAAACAAGATAGGCCAGCAGATCGGCCATCTCGTCGCTGTCCAGCTTGCCCTGGTAGGAGGGCATGGCGGAGGTCATGCCGACGTCATATTGGCGGATATCGGATTTCTGGATCGACAGCATTTTTTCCTGGGCGTCGATCAATTGCACCGAGAAAGTATCCTCGTTGAAGCGGCGTCCATGAATGGTGCGCCCGTCTTTGGTGACGATGGTGACCGGCCGGTTGATCGGCATGGTGCCCTTGAGAGGTTCAGTGAGTGAGGTCAGCATCTGGCCGGGACGGCGGATGAAACCGACATCGGTGAGATCCGGCGCCGCGCGCGAACCCATACCGGCGACGCGATGGCAGGCGGCGCAGCCGCCCTTGCCGTCATAGATCGCCTTGCCGCGGCCCGCATCGCCCAGCCGGAAGGGGACGCCGCCCTGGTCCAGGCCCGAGCGGACAAAGGCGACCAGCGCATCCAGTTCCTCGGGCTTCAGGACAAAGGGCGGCATGCCCGCCGTGTTGCCGGTGGTGATCATCTTGCGGATATCGTCGTCCGTCACGACGGTGTGGAATTGCTGGCGCGCAAGGTTGACGCTGGCGATGCCGTCGCCATTGGCGCCGTGGCAGAGCTGGCACTGGCCCGTATAAAGCCGGTAGCCTGCCTGGATCTGCTCGGCGCTATATTGATGATCCTGGGCCAGGGCGGGCGCTCCCGCGCACAGCATCCCCATCCAGAACACAAGCCTGCCGGCAAGCCGCGATGATCGGACCATGAAATCCCGTGCGAGAATTTAAAACCTGAATCGGGGATAAACGCGCCGGAAAAGCGCCGTTAAAAACAGCATCCCAGCGCGAACGCCCCTCTATCGGAAGATAGCATCCGCGCGTCCTTATTGTGACAGGATTTCTCGTTCTTGCGGCTTGCCCACGGAAATCCACCATTGGGACCGTTTGGTGTATTAGAATAGGAACTAGGGGCGTCTAATGTTCTGCTGCCGCGCCGTGAAATTATATATATAACAATGAGTTATGCATGCTTCTTCTGATCGATAATTATGACAGCTTCACCTACAATCTGTTCCACTTCCTGGGAGAGCTGGGAGCCAAGGTGCAAGTGGAGCGCAATGATGCGCTGACGGCCGCCGAGGCATTGGCGTTAAAACCGGAAGGCATTGTGCTGTCGCCCGGTCCCTGCACGCCCAATGAAGCGGGCATCTGCCTGGAGCTGATCGAAAAGGCGGCCGGCCGCGTGCCCATCCTGGGCGTGTGCCTGGGCCACCAGGCCATCGGCCAGGTTTATGGCGGCAGGATCGTGCGCGCCCCCGAGCCGATGCACGGCAAGCTCTCGCGCATTCACCACACCGGCAAAAGCGTGTTCCGGGGCCTCAACAATGATTTCAATGCCACGCGCTATCATTCGCTGACGATCGCGCCGGAAAGCATGCCGGCGGCGCTGGACGTGACCGCCACGTCCGCCGATGGCGTGATCCAGGGCGTGATGCACAAATCCCATCCCGTGCACGGGGTGCAGTTCCATCCCGAGAGCATCGCCTCGGAAAATGGCCATGCGCTTTTGAGGAATTTCCTGACCATCGCGCAGGATTTTGCCCGCGAACCGGCATGAGCGATTTGACCGACCTGACGCGGATACGGGAAGAACCGCTCAACGCCCATGAAACCGAACGCCTGTTCGACCGGATTTTCGAGGGGGTCTTGAGCGAGGATCAGCTTCGCGCCTATCTGGAAGCGACCGCGGATCGCAGGCCCACCGTGGAGGAACTCATCGGCGCGGCGCGCTCGATGCGCGGCCATATGCGCGAAGTCCAGGCCCCGCCGGACGCGATCGACCTGTGCGGCACCGGCGGCGACGGCCGTGGCACACTGAACATCTCGACTGCGGTGTCCTTCGTGGTGGCGGCGGCGGGCGTTCCCGTGGCCAAGCACGGCAATCGCGCCGCCTCGTCCAAAAGCGGCGCCGCGGATATCCTGGAAGCCCTTGGGGTGAAGATCGGGCTGGAGCCGGATGAGGCGTCGGCCGTGCTGGCGCAAACCGGCATCGTATTTCTGTTCGCCCAGACCCATCATCCGGCCATGAGGCATGTCGGGCCGGTGCGCGCCCAGATCAAGCGGCGCACGATTTTCAACCTCTTGGGTCCCCTGGCCAGTCCGGCGAAAGTGACCCGCCAGCTGGTCGGCATCTTCGCGGAGGAATGGCTGACGCCCTATGCCGAAGCGCTGAAAGCCCTGGGATCGACTAGGGTGCTGGTGGCGCATGGCAAGGATGGGCTGGACGAACTGACCACCACCGACACGACCTATCTGGCAT
>DATMNL010000030.1:0-75461 GCA_035568995.1 Rhizomicrobium sp.
CAAGCCGATCATCAGGCCGAACAGGGTGAAAGCCACCGTCACCGAGAGCAGGGTCACGACGGCGCGCACCGGCTTGCGCCTGAGCGCCGCCCAGACCAGCGGGAAGTACTTCATGCAAGTCCCCTCCGGCACAAGAAATAGCCTGGAAAACGCGCTTTGACACCTTGGTTATTGCGGGCGTTTGGGTGCATTTTGCTGTCTGCTGAACCGGCAAGGACAAGATGAAGAAAAGCGCTATCTTCGCCATTGCCATGACGCTGGCCACATCGGATCGCGCGGTCGCCCAGCCGGTACTGCCGCCGCCGCATTTTCATCATCTGGTTCTGAATTCGACCGATCCCGATGCCGCGATTGCTTTTTATATCAAGGAGTTTCCGTCGACTTCTCAAGTGATGTGGGAAGGCATGAAGGCGCTGGCGTCGCCCACCCATGTGATGATCGTGTTCAACAAGGTGGCCAGGCCTCCCGATGCCGATCCCAATGGCACCGCCTATTGGCATTTCGGCTGGAATGTCGCCAATTCGCGCGCCAGCCTCGAAACATTCCGGGACCAGAATCTGCTGGTGCCCTTTTATACCGATGACCAGGGCAATTTTGTCGGCATCAGCAGCGATACCTACCCCTATCCGCCCGGTGTCCCCGGCCGCACCAAGGCGCAGCTGGCCGATGCGGTGACCCAGGGCCTTAAGCCTTCCGGCGTTTCCGGCAATGGCTATATCCACGGCCCGGATGGCGCGATCATAGAATTCACCGGCAATGCAGCCGAGCGTTTCGACCATGTTCATATGTGGCAGGACGATCCCCTCTGCGCCCAGCTCTGGTACCAGACGCATCTGGAAGCAGCCCCGCGGCGCGGCCCCGCGCCCGCCACGCCGGTCACCGAGGCCAATTGCAAAGTCGCGCGCGGCGCCGAGCCCTCCTGGCCGTCGCTCAACAAAGAGGGCACCTATCGCTTTCCCACCGGCGGCGTCAGTTTCGATGATGTGGCGATGAACTGGTACATGAACCAGACGGAAAAGCCGCTGGCGCCGACGCGCGGCCATCTGATGGACCATGTCAGCCTCAGCGTCGGCGATCTCGATGCCTGGATCGCCAAGCTGAAAAGCGAAGGCGTCACCTTCCTGCGTCAGCGCTACACCATCGGCGACACAAGCGCGGTGATGATTGAGGGCCCCAGCCATGAGGCGATCGAACTGATCGAGGTAAAATAGGCCGAAACGGGAAGGCTCGCGGCGGAGTGGGGTTCTCCGCTTCGGCCCCGCCAGCAAACAGGGCACCACCGGCCCAGTAAATGCTCAATTGGGCTGTATACTTAGACATAATCTTAAAGACGCTTGTAATGTCTTTGTAGGACGTTTATAACGTCTTTTTAGTGTGTCGAACTCGGTTGGAGCATTCCCATGGCGACAAAAGCCAAACTGACAGTTGTATTGAAAGCAAATGAAACGGTCGTAGCGGAGAGCGACGATCCTGGCTTATGGCAGCAAGTTCTCGCGGCCATTCAGGGCGGCGGGTTGCCTGCTGCCATTAAGAGCGAAGTCGTCCCGTTGGAAGAATTTGTTCCGTCCGGCGGCGGTAATAAATCGATAGAAAATTTCGCGAGAGGTTTGGGCATTCAGTCGGGGATTCTGATTGGGGCAATATCGCCATCCCGGGACGCCCCCTACCTTCATCTCGACCGCCATTGTTGGGCACAGATGAAAAAAGAGGTGCCACAACGGGGCCCGGGTTCGATCAGCGCCACTGGTCTTGCGGGGACTCTACTGGCTTTGTGGTTCAAGGAGGCGAAGATGGATATGCAGGCGACGCAGGCGTTGGCCGCCGCCGTGCTCAATACCATTGATTTCACCGACAAGAACACCAGCCGCGGAATTAAAAACACGAAATGGCTGCAAGGTCGGGCCGGTGGGGCAATTGTCATCAACCCGGCCGAGATAGTGAAGGCGCAAGCGATAGCTCGCGCCTTTTGCACAAAACAATGGAGTGAGGCGATCAGGTCATGAGCGACGCACTTAGTTATCTCAAAGCTGTCGATACCTCGACAATGAGAGCCCATGATCGCGCGCTGGCGCTGCTTTGGTTCAGCGGACAAACGAGTGATGCCGGTCTCGAGGCCGGTGAGATCTGTCGATTGATTGAACAGTCCGGTCACCCCGGTCAAAATGCGTCGCGTCTTGCGAAATCTTTAGGCGCTGACAAAACGCGGGTCAGCCGCGTGCCGGGCGGCACCGCTTTTCGGTTGCACCCGCGCGCGGTTTCCGAGCTTGATGGACTTTACAAGGGTGCATTCGGAAAGAGGCAGACTCCGAGGGTCACTGACAGTGTTTTGCCGCGTGAGATATTCGAGCAAACGCGCGGATACATTGAAAGGGTCGTTTATCAAATCAACGCCAGCTATGACACGGGTCTGTACGACTGTTGTTCAGTCATGTGTCGGCGTCTTCTCGAGACGCTGATAATTGAGATATATGAGGCCGAAAAGTCGCCCGCCGACATCAAAGGTCCGGACGGTAACTTTTTCATGTTTTCGGATTTACTTCGAGTCCTTTTGGCCGACGGAAAGTTCAACATAAGCCGAAATGCACAAAAAGGGCTGAAGGATTTCAAAGCTCTTGGTGATCAGTCGGCACACAGCCGTAGATACAACGCGCGCCAAAACGATATTGATCGCGTTCGCGACGGCATGCGTGTCGCTGCCGAGGAACTTCTTCATTTGGCAAAATTGAACTAAAGGATGTCAAAAAATGGCGAAAGCGCAGGTAGTAACAAAAGACGGCACAACTATTATGATCGAAGGCACACCCGACGAGGTTTCACTGATGATTGAGAGACTGAGTGCGAAAAAAACCCAGCCGTCGGGCAGGGCTGTGAAGCCTCAGAGAACAAAGTCAGCAAAAAGGACGAACCGTATTAAGACCGGGCCGGCTGCGCTCATCGCTCAAATGATTGAGGCGGCATTTTTCAAAAAACCGCGCGGACTGGGAGAGATAAGGTCTGACCTTGCGCAAAATGGTTATTTCTATCCCCGCACCACGCTTTCCCCAGCGGTTCTGAGACTTGTAAGAAGCAGGGCGTTACGGCGGATCAAAGACGGGGGAGCGTGGAAGTACGTCTGCCAGTAATGTGGGAACCCATATGTTTAGGGCAATCCAACTGACTCATGACTGGGTTGAATTCTCTGCCTCGGCCAGCGCCATTTTCTCGACCGCGACATAGTCGGTCTTGCCCGTCGCCAGAACGGGAATCGCCGCGACAATCAGGATCTTGCGGGGAATGGCGATCTCCGAGACGCCGTGATTTTGCGCCCATGCGACCAGGTCCATGCGCCGCGCCCCGGCGGCGTCGGTAACCAAGATGATCTGTTCGCCCTTGGGCGGGCAGGGCAGCGCCACCGCGGCGTGGGCGTGTTCGGGCCACAGCGCGGCGGCGCAATTCTCCACCACGCTGAGGGAAACACTTTCGCCGCCGATCTTGGCGAAGCGCTTCATCCGGCCGCGAATGGCGATAAAGCCTTCCTCGTCGATGTTCACGACATCGCCGGTATTATACCAGCCTCCTGGCACCGGCTCGATCGCGCCGGGATATTCCAGATTCATGTAGCCCAGCATCACATTGGGGCCTTTGACCCAGAGCAGGCCGGCGTTGGCAATGCCCTCGACAGGTTCAAGCCGCGCTTCCATCCCCGCCATCAGCCGGCCCACCGTGCCGGGGCGGTTGGCTTCGATCTGGTTGGCCGCCACCACCGGCGAGGCTTCGGTCACGCCATAGCCTTCCAGGATCTCCATTTCATATTTGCGCCGGAACAGGCTGCGGGTCTCATCGCGCACCCGCTCGGCGCCGCACACCGCCAGACGCAGCGACGCCAAATCGTCCTTCTCGCCTGCCCGCGCATATTGATTGATGAAGGTGTCGGTCGACAGAAGAATGGTGGCGCCGGTCTCATGCACCCGGCGCACGATTTCGCGCGGCTGCAGCGGGGTGGGATGACATACCACTTTTACCCCGGCGATCAGGGGAAGCAGGATGCCGACATTGAGGCCGAAACAATGGAAGGCGGGCAGGGGATTGAACAGGATATCGCTGTCATAAAGGTCGATATGGGCGCGCACCTGCGCCACATTGGCCAGCACATTTTCGTGGGAAAGCACCACGCCCTTCGGTTCGCCTTCGGTGCCCGAAGTGAAGAGGATCACAGCGGGCTTGTTGGGCGACGGGTTTGCCGCCGTCGCGCGGGGCAGAAGCCTGCCTGTCACGGCGGCCAGCTTGTTGCCGAAGGATAGCTTCGCCCGTACATCTTCCAGATAGACCAATTCGCATTGTTTGCTTAATGCGGCTTCCAGCGCTTCGAACTTCCCCAGCTCTATAAAACGATGGGCGGTGACGACGCGGCTGACCTTGGCCGTTCTGATTGCGCTTTGGATGCAGGCTTCCCCCGCGGAAAAATTCAGCATGGTGGGGACGCGGCCATAGGCCGACAGCGCGAAAAACGCGATGGCCGCGCCCGCGCCGGTGGGCAGCAGCACGCCCACATTCTCGCCCGCCCGCGTGCCCTTCTTCAGGGCATCGCCCAGCACAAAACTGGCACGGATGATCTCGTCATAGCTGAGCACGCGGCCGTCGCCGTCCACCAGGGCCGGCTTGCCGCCGCCGAAATTGTCCCGCGCTTCCAAGAGCGCATGGAAGACGGGCTTCTGCGCGGTCTTTAGATCGAAGGAAATTCGGCTCATGTGCTTTCCTGGCTGGCTGCCAACACGGTAATGGTCAATCGCGTGCCGCCATTCGGATTTTCCGCAACCGAAATCTGGCCGCCATGCGCCAGCGCGATCTGCCGGGCCAGGGTCAGGCCGATGCCGGAGCCGCCCGGCTTGGTGGTGAAAAACGGCACGAAAATCTCCGGGAGATGCTCGGGTGCGATTCCGGGGCCATTGTCGCTGACGCAAAACTGAATAGTACCGTCCGCCCGGGAACAGGAAAGCATAATTGCGGGCTCACGCACACCGGCCACTGCATCGGCGGCATTGTGCAGCAGATTGAGAATCGCCTGGGCGAGCAATTCCGGATCGGCACGCACGGTTGGCGTATTCAGGCTGCTGCGATAGGCGATGCCGCGCTCGGTGAAATGCGTCTGCATCAGGGCATCTATATCGGCGATGAAGCCGGCGAGCGCGATATCGCGCGGGCGTGACGCCGGCAGGTCGGCGATCTCGCGATAACGTTCCACGAAATTCATCAGGTGCCGGCTGCGCCGGGCAATGGTCTCCACCGCGCGGAGGGCGGTTTCATCGGCATGGTCCTTCAGCAGATGCGGCAGGCTTTCCGACAGCGAGGAAATCGGCGTGAGCGAGTTCATCATTTCGTGCGACAGCACGCGGGTCATGTCGGCCCAGGCTTTCACCTGTACCGCATCCAGTTCGCCGGTGACGGCCTGGAGCGAGATCAGCCGCTGGACTGGCATCCCCGGCGCGGACATGACGCCGGTCCACACCAGCATGGTGCGTCCATCCGCCATGGTGACGATCTGGCGCGCGCCGGCGGGAAGCGCGAGAATCGACTTCGCTGCTGCCGGGCCCAGGGCGCGAATGTCGCCGAACCTTCCGACCTCTTCGCCGGCCAGCAAGCGGGCGGCGCGATTAGAAAATCGAATATGGCCCTCTGGCGTCACAGCGATCAGCGCCACAGTCACCGCGTCCAGAAGCGCCGCCATCTGATCGAGCTGGCGAGCCTGGTCGCGATTAAAACTGCGCGCTAGGGTGCCGTCGGCGCTGCCTAGCCGGTTATAAAGTCGCGTCGCGTCGGCAATGGTGAGCGCGGTCAGGGCGCTCAGCACCAGCGCCGTCGCATAGTAATGCGTCAGCATCAGCACCTGCAGCAGCGCCAGGGCAAGACCGGCCGCCAACAGGGTGCGCCAGGTCATGGCAAAAGCGAACCTGCCACTTGTCTGAATTCTAGAGTCCATGCTTGCTCATGCGGCGGTAAAGCGCGGGACGGCTGAGGCCCAGCGCCGCCGCTGCCTGGGCAATATTGCCATTGTGCCGCGCCAGCGCTTTTTCAATCGCGGCGCGCTCCAGCGTTTCCAGCGGCGCACCTTCGCGCTCGGCGCGGGTGCGGGCGGCGGCGGCGATGACGGCGGCGGCCAGGGTGTCGTTGCGCCAGGGCTTGAGCAGAAAATCCTCCGCGCCGCGTTTCAGGCCATCCACCGCCAGCGACACGCCGCCATAGCCGGTCATCAGCACCACCGAAAGCGCGGGGTCTGCCTGCCTGATCGCGGCGAGCGCGTCCATGCCGGCGCGGCCCGAGCGCTCGCTCGGCAGGAAATTCATGTCCAGCAGCACGCAGTCGAAAACCCCGGGCGCCAGCAAACCCGTCATGTCTTCCGGCGACGATGCCGTCTCCACGCGCCGCGCATGTGGCGCCAAGGCCAGCCTGGCCGCTTGCCGCACATCGGCATCGTCATCCACGATCAGGACGGCCGAAAGCTTTTCCATGCGCCGACCGTAAGCCTTCCGGCAGAGAGCCGACAAGCTGTCCGTTTCCGGACGCTCGGGCGGCGCGCCGTCGCCGCGCTGCGCATTAAGTCCTTGTCCGGCCTTGTTTCTTGCTTGGCTGCGTGGGGCGTACAATCAAGGCCATGATGCATGTGATGGACACGCCGATTGTGCCCGCCTGGTGGCAGCGTCCGCGCGCACGGGCTGGGTTGATCGCCGCCGGCGCTTTCCTGGCTCTGGGCCTGCTCGCCCTGCTGATCAGCGGCGCGACCGAGCGCTCTTTGCGTGTTTCTGCCGCCGATCTCACCCTCTCGACCGTCAGCCGCGACGTGTTCCATGATTTCGTGCCGCTGCATGGCTCGGTGGTGCCCAAGGACACCATCTATCTCGATGCCCTGGCCGGCGGTCAGGTGGAGCAAATTCTGGCCCAGGCAGGCGATCAGGTGGTAAAGGGCCAGCCGCTGATCGTGTTCCGCAACGCCCAGCTGGAGCTAGACGTGCTCAACGATGCCGGGCGCCTGGTGGAATCCATCACCCAGGTCCAGACCTTCGAGACCCAGTTGGAAAATAACCGCGTGGCCAACGCCACCGCGCTGGCCGAGATCCTGTACAATATCGCCACCCTCGAACATACCGCCGCGCGCTACGATCCGTTGCTGAAAGCGGGGGCGATGGCGCCCAAGGATGTCGAGCAGGTGCACGACCAGCTCGATCATTATCGCGCCCTGCTGGCCCTGCAGATCGAAACCAACAAGCGGCAGGATGCGCTGCGGCTGAAGGAATTGCCGGGGCTGGAAGGCGAACAGGCCTCCTTGCAGAAAAGCCTGGAGGCGACCCACGCCCAGCTGGATGACCTGACCGTGCGGGCGCCGGTGACGGGCAAGATCACCCAGCTCGATCTCAAGATCGGCGAGAATCGCAATCGCGGCGAGCGCCTGGCGGAAATCACCCCGCTCACCGGCTTCAAGATTTCCGCCGACATAGACGAATATTATCTGGGGCGCGCGCGCGCCGGCCAGGTCGCCGATCTCGATATGAACGGGACGCGCTTTAATCTGCATGTGGCGCGCATCTATCCGCAAGTGAAAGGCGGCACCTTTACCGTGGATCTGTCGTTTGACGGGCGCATGCCACAGGGCCTTTCGCCCGGCGCGACGGCGGACGGGAAATTGTCGCTGGGCGGCGACAGAAGCGGCCTGGTCCTGCCGGCGGGCGCCTTCCTCGAAGCTTCGGGCGGCGACTATGTCTTTGTGCTGGATGCCAATGGCAAGAGCGCCCATCGCCGCCGCGTCAAGCTGGGCCGCCGCAACGCCGAACAGGTTGAAGTGCTGGGCGGGCTTGAGGCCGGCGAGCGCGTGATCACCTCAGACTACGCAACCTATGACAAGCTTGATCGCATTGATCTTACGAATTGAAGTGGGCGAATTGAAGCGAATGGCGAATTGAAGGGAAGACCCATGCTGAAACTGACCAATCTGAGCAAGACCTATCGCACCAGCGAGGTCGAAACCCGGGCGCTGGACAACATCTCGTTCGAGATCGCGGCGGGCGAGTTTGCGGCCATCATGGGACCGTCGGGCTGCGGCAAGTCCACCTTGCTCAACATTCTGGGCTTTCTCGACAGTCCCAGCGCCGGTTCCTACCGCCTGATGGGCGAGGAGGTCGCGACCATGCCGGAAAGCGAGCTGACCCGCCTCAGGCGCGACAATGTCGGCTTCGTGTTCCAGAGCTTCAATCTGATCGATGACCTGACCGTGGCGGAGAATGTCGAGGTCGCGCTGCTGTATCGCAAGGATTCCAAGGGCCGCAAAAAACGCATCGCCGATGCGCTGGAGCAGGTCGGCGTCGCCCACCGCGCCCGCCACCGGCCGCAGCAATTGTCGGGCGGCCAGCAGCAACGCGTCGCCATCGCCCGCGCCCTGGTCTCCAATCCCAAATTGATCCTGGCCGACGAACCGACCGGCAATCTCGACACCGAAAATGGCGCCGCGGTGATGGACTTGCTGAAAAAGGCTTCGCGGGCCGGCACCACCATCATCATGGTGACCCATTCGCCGGTGCACGCAGCGGAAGCCTCCCGCACCATCAAATTGCTGGACGGACAAGTGGTGAGCGAGACGCAGTTGTAGGATAGGGCGGGAAATGTTTCAGCATTTTTTGCTTGCCGCCTGGCGTAATATTCTCGCCAACAAGCTGCAATCGGCAATAGCAGTCCTGGGGCTTGCGATTGGATTCACGGCTGCGATCCTGATCGCGCTTTATGTGCGCGACGAGTTCAGTTATGACCGCTTCGTTCCCGGTTATCAGGACGTCTATCGCGTCGCGCTGACCTTGAACGCGCCTTCGATACCGCCCGCCGAAAACAATATGACGGAAGTGTGGACGGCGCCATTGCTCAGGCGGCAGTTTCCACAAATTCAGTATGCGGCGCGGCTGGCGCGATCATTCTACCAGCCTCTGGTCAAGCATGATGCGATCCAGGCTTCCGAACAGCGATTTCTGTGGGCCGATCCGGATTTCTTCAAAGTGTTTCCCCTGGCTGCCGTTGCGGGCGATCCCGCGACGGCGCTGGATAGGCCGGAATCACTGGTTGTGAGCCGCGCCATGGCGCGCAAATATTTTGGCCGGGACGACGCGGTGGGCCAGACCCTGCTGGTCGATGGCCAACCCATGCGGATTACCGCCGTGATCGCCGATCTGCCGTCGAACAGCCATCTGCTGGGAGATTTCTTCGGCGCCGGCATCTCGCAAGCCTCGGCCCTCAAGCAGCTTGAGAAGATGAACGGAGTGGGGGACTTCTTTTTCAACACTTTTACCTACATCCGGCTGAAACCGGGCGTTTCGCCAGAGCCGCTGGAAAAGGCCCTGCCCCAATTCTTCGCGACCCAGTTGCCGATGCAGCCGACGTTACGTCGGACCTACGGCAATGCCAGTGTAGCGCCCTATCTGGTGCCGCTGGCGGATATTCACCTTTGGCGGACGACGACGGCGCAACCTTCCCGTGGCGATTTGAAGCCGGTGGGCGACCGTCAAGTGATCGGCGCCGTCGCCCTGGTCGGAATATTGATCGTGCTGATTGCGGGAATCAATTTCGTCACCTTGATGACGGCTCGCGCCGGGCGCCGGGCGATGGAAGTGGGGGTGCGCAAGTCAAGCGGAGCGCTGCGCCGTCAGCTTATCGGCCAGTTCCTGGGGGAAGCGATGTTCCATGCCGCCGTGGCGATGGTGCTGGCGATCTCGTTCGCAGAAATTCTGTTGCCGCCTCTGAACGGATTTTTGCGGCGGGGGATGGCGTTCAACTATCTGGGGGATCCGGCCCTGGGGCTCGGCATTCCGGCGGCGATGCTGGCGGTGGGATTGCTCGCGGGAACCTATCCAGCCTTTGTGCTATCGTCGTTCCGGCCGGCGCAGGTGTTAAAGGGTGGGTTGATCTGCGGCGACGGCACAAAGCTGGTACGCGAAGGACTGGTGATCCTGCAATTTGTCATTCTCACCGGGTTGATCCTGGGCACTATAACAATCTATCGCCAAACCGACTATGCCCTCAATGAGGGAATGCGGGTGAACAAGGACCAAGTGCTGCTGGCGTTCGGCGAGCCCTGCACCGCCAATTTTCGCGACGAGGTTCGCGCCTTGCCGGGGGTGAAATATGCGGCTTGCTCATCTTCTTATATTCTGGGGCTCACGCAAATGCGCGATGCGATCATAGCGGGTCCGAGGCGTGTCGACGCCAATTCGCAGCCGGTGGATTTCGGCTTTTTTGATGTCTATGACATCAAGCCGCTGGCCGGGCGGCTGTTCGACCAGAAGTGGCCGGCCGACGATCTGCAAACACGCGAACAGGCCGGCTCCAACCTGGTGCTGAATGAGACGGCGGTGCGCAAGCTGGGCTTTACTTCGCCCCAGGCGGCGGTGGGCCGCAGCGTCATGTGGCGCGGTGCGCCAGTGTTTGAGAAGAAAGACCGGCCGGCGCGGCCCGCCACCATCATAGGCGTGGTGCCGGATTTCACTTTCGACAGCATGCGCAGCCGGATCGATGCGGCGTTCTTTTTCGTCGGGCCAAAGGTCAAATATGCTTCGGACGCGCTGAACATAAAGCTGACCGGCACGGACATTTCCCAGACCATGAAGGCGATTGACGCGGTCTGGAGGCGGTTGGGCGACGGCCAGCCGCTCACCAGTGTATTTGTCGACCGTTTCATGATGCGCCTTTATGTCGATTCCATCCTGCAGGGCATCGGCATCGCGGTCTGTGCGGGGCTGGCGCTGTTCATTGCCTGTCTCGGCCTGTTCGCGCTGTCGGCCTTTACCGCCGAGCAGCGGACCAAGGAGATAGGTGTGCGCAAGGCGATGGGTGCGACAAGCGCCAATGTCGCCCTCCTGCTGCTGTGGCAGTTCGGCAAGCCGGTGCTGTGGGCCAACCTGATCGCCTGGCCGCTGGCCTTCTGGCTGATGAACCGCTGGCTGAACGGTTTTGCCTATCACGTCGCCATGCCGCTCTGGCTGTTTCCGGCGGCGGGCCTGGGGACGTTGGCCATCGCGCTGATCACTGTTGCCGCCCAATCCTGGATCACGGCCCGGCAAAAGCCGGTGCTGGCCCTTCGCTATGAGTGAGGAGGCCGCATGTTCCGCAATTGCTTGAGCGCGGCCTGGGGCGATCTGGCGCGCAACCCGATGCAAAGTGCCATCGCCATCGGCGGCCTGGCCGTCGGCCTGATGGCGGCGATCATCGCCGGCCTCGTGACGATTGACGCTTTCAGCCGCGATCACTTCATTCCAGGGTATGAGCGAATCTACTTCGCCGTCATGGAAGAGCACAGCGCGCAGGGCGATCAATATCAGACCGCAACGCCATACGATCTTGCCGCCTATCTGCGCGGCTTTCCAGAAATCGAAGCCGTAGCGCGCGAATCCGGCGGTCCTGGTGTGCTGAGTCGAGGTGAGATTCAGGCGCGGGAAAAGTTTGCCTGGGCCGACCCCGAATTCTTCCGCATCAATCGCGTTCCGGTCCTTTATGGCGATCTGAATACGGCGCTGGACCGTCCCGACGGTCTGGTGATCACGCTTGCGATGGCGCGAAAATATTTTGGCTACGACAATGTGGTCGGCCAGACGCTGACACTCGATCATGTGCATCCCATGATCGTCACGGCCGTGATCTACGATTTCCCTATGAACGCCAGCAACAACAAGAACACCGTCTTTGCCTCCAGCCTGGCGTCCTTTTCTAGGATGAGCATGGATGCCGGCCAGCCGGGCCTGTCGCCCGATGGCGGCATGCGGTCCGACGGGATTACACTGGTGCGCCTCAGGCCGGGTGCCTCGCTCGACGCGTTGAACCGGCGCGCAGCGGCGCTGGTCGGCCGCTTTGTACCGCCCTCGCTTCCCTTTCGCAGGGCTATGCATTTCGAACGGGCCGACGACTTGAACATGTCGGAGCGACTGCATCCAGGCGCGCGCGCGCAATTGTTTGTCATGGAAGCGGTCGCGCTGGTGATCTTGATATTGTCCGGCGTCAATTTCGTCAGTCTCTCGGTCGCGCGTTCGGCCCAGCGCGGGCTTGAGGTTGCCATCCGCAAGGCGGCGGGCGCGGCGCGGCGCACGTTGGTGATCCAGTTCCTCGGCGAAGCCATTCTGCAGGTGCTGTTCGCGCTGTGCCTGGCCATCGCCCTGGTCGAATGGTCGCTGCCCGCGGTGAATGCTTTTCTGCAATCGGGCGCGGTGTTCGACTATTGGCGCGATCCGACGTTGGCTGCCGCCATGCTGTCCTCAGCGCTGGTGGTCGGCATGCTGGCGGGCGCCTATCCGGCGCTGATCTTGTCGGCATTCCGTCCTGCTGCTGTTCTGAAAGGCTGGATGCGCGGCGCGGCGGGCGCGGTATCGCTTCGCCAGGCCCTGGTGGCGCTTCAGTTTGCCGCCCTGATCGTGTTTTTGGTCTCGGCCGGGACCGTGTTTCGCCAGAATCGCTATTCCACCACCGAAGCTCTGCGCGTGGACATTGATCGGGCCCTGATCATCCGCGCCTCCAAAAGCAACCAAGCTCTGCAAAACAGGATTGCTGCGCTGCCGGGCGTGCGCGGGGCGGCGTGGTCCAGCGGTTATGTTTTGCCCAATGGAAGTTGGGGGGAAGGGGCAATCCCGCATGGCGGCGGCGAGATGCTCGATGTTTCCATGATTCCTGTCGGTTTCGGATATATGGAACTCTATGGCCTGAAACCGGTCGCGGGACGCTTCTTTCGTTCGGAAAGCGGCGACGCGATTTTCGAAAATCCTTCCGCCGGCCAGAGCCTGCATTATGTCATCAATGAAGAGGCGGTGCGGCGATTGGGTTATGGGTCTGCCGGCGCCGCGGTGGGCCAACCGCTGAATTTCATGGCCGCCGGCATGGCAGCCGCCAAGCCCGGTATGCCGCCCACAATCAGCCAATACAATGGCATCATTGTTGGGGTGGTCAGAAATTTCTCCTTCACCCCGGAAATCGCCGCAAGCATGGCCGGCACCAAAGTCATCCCGCCCACGGCCTATTCGGTCGGTTTGCCCGAGGCCGACCTTGGTACGCTCCTTTCGATTTTGCATGTCAGACTGAGCGGGCGCGATATTCCGCAGACCCTGGCGGCAATCGACGATGCCTGGAAGAAAAGCGGTGAACTCGACCCGATCAACCGCGAATTCTTGGATGCCTTTGTCCAGAACCAGGAAGCCACGATTTTAAAGGAAGGCCAGGCCTTCGCCGTCTTCTCCGGCATTGCCATGCTGCTGGCCTGCCTGGGCCTGTTCGGGGTTTCGCTCTCCACCGCGGCGCGGCGCACCAAGGAAATCGGCATTCGCAAAGCGATGGGCGCGCGCGACGGCGATATCCTGACCCTGCTGCTGTGGCAGTTCGCCAAACCGGTGCTATGGGCCAACCTGATCGCCTGGCCTCTCGCCTGGTGGGCGATGAACCGCTGGCTATCAGGATTTGCCTATCATGTGGATTTGGATTTCTGGATGTTTCCCGCTGCCGGTCTCATGGCGTTGCTTATCGCGCTCGCCGCCGTGGCGGGCCAGGCCATCCTGGTCGCGCGGCAGAAACCGGTCCTGGCGCTGAGATATGAGTAAAGGGGCCACATGTTCCGCAATTGTCTGAGCGCGGCCTGGGGCGATCTGGCGCGCAACCCAATGCAAAGTGCCATCGCCATCGGCGGCCTGGCCGTCGGCCTGATGGCGGCAATCATCGCCGGCATCGTGACTTTCGACGCCTTCAGCCGCGACCATTTTATTCCGGGATATGACCGGATCTATTTCGCTGTCATGGAGGCGCATAACGCCACCGGTGATAAATACTCGACGGGAACGCCCCGCGATCTCGGCCTCTATCTGCGCGACTTTCCCGAGATCAATGCCATGGCCCGTGAATCGGTCTTCGACGGCCCAACGGTGCTGCGTCATGGGGCGATCCAGGCACGGGAGAAATTTGCCTGGGCCGATCCCGAATTCTTCCGCATTTATCGCGCCCCGACTCTCTACGGCGATCTGGACACGGCGCTGGACCGGCCCGACGGCATGGTGATCACGCTGGAAATGGCACGAAAATATTTCGGTCACGACAATGTGGTCGGCCAGACGCTGGAACTCAATCATACGCATGGGATGACGATCACGGCGGTGATCGCTGATTTCCCCCCGAACGCCAGCAACGAAAACAACACCGTTTTCGGCTCCGCCTTGGCGCCGTTTTCTCGGATGAGCAGGGCCGCCGGCACGCCGCATATGTATTCCGGCGGCATGGCAATCGACGGGATTACTCTGGTCCGCCTGGCGCGAGGCGCCTCCCTTGAGGCCTTGAACCAGCGGGCCTCCACGCTGGTCGAACGCATTGTGCAGCCGTTGCCTCCCAATCGCAGGGCCATGCATTTCGAACGGGCCGACGACTTGAACATGTCGGAGAGACTGCATCCGGGCGCGCGCGCGCAATTGTTTGTCATGGAAGCGGTCGCGCTGGTGATCTTGATATTGTCCGGCGTCAATTTCGTCAGCCTCTCGATCGCCCGCTCGGCCCAGCGCGGGTTTGAGGTTGCCATTCGCAAGGCGGCGGGCGCGGCGCGGTGCATGCTGGTGGTCCAGTTCCTGGGCGAAGCCATTCTGCAGGTGCTGTTCGCTCTGTGCCTGGCCATCGCTCTGGTGGAATGGTCGCTGCCGGCGGTGAATGCCTTTCTGGAATCGGGTGCGGTGTTCGATTATTGGCGCGATCCGATGCTGGCTGCGGCCATGCTGTCCAGCGCGCTGGTGATCGGCGTGCTGGCGGGCGCCTATCCGGCACTGATCCTCTCTTCATTCCGGCCCGCCATCGTGCTGAAAGGATGGATACGCGGCACGGCGGGCGGCGCATCGCTGCGCCAGGCTCTGGTGGGGCTTCAGTTCGCCGCTTTGATCTTGTTCCTAATTTCCGCTGTGACCGTGTTCCGCCAGAATCGTTTTGCCACCACCGAGGCCATGCGTGTGAGCATTGATCAGACGCTGATCATCCGCCTGCCCAGATACAATCCCTCCTTGCAGGACCGGATCGCCGCACTGCCGGGTGTGCGCGGAGCGGCTTATTCCAGTCTGTGGGTATTCCCGGGATTGCCGAGCGGGACCTGGGGAGAGGATGCAATCTCCCACGGCGGCGACCAGGCGGTCGAGGTTTCGATGGTTTCCGTCGGTCCCGGATTTTTGGAATTGTATGGCCTGAATCCGCTGGCGGGGCGGTTCTTTCGTTCCGGAAACAGCGACGTGGTGCCGGACAACCCATCCAGCGCCCAAGAGGTCCATTATGTCATCAACCAGGAAGCCATGCGCCTGTTGGGCTATGGCTCCGCCAGCGGGGCGGTGGGCCAACCGCTGAATTTCCATGCCGCGGGCATGGCAGCAGCCATGCCGGGCAGCCCGCCCAATCTCAGCCGCTTCAACGGCATCATTATCGGCGTAGTCAAGGATTTCTCCTTTGCCCCCGAGATTGCTGCCAGCATTCCGGGTGCCAGGGGCATTCCGCCCGCGGCCTATTCAATCGGTTTGCCGGTGCCCAGCGTTGGCCCGCTCCCTGGCTTTCTGCACGTCAGGCTGAGCGGGCGGGATATTCCGCAAACCCTGGCGGCGATAGACGATGCCTGGAAGAAAAGCGGTGCGCTCGATCCGATCGACCGCCAATTCCTGGATGCCTTTGTCCAGAACCAGGAAGCCACGACATTGAAAGAGGGTGAGGCTTTTGCCGTCTTTGCCGGTATCGCCATGCTGCTGGCCTGCCTGGGCCTGTTCGGCGTTTCGCTTTCCACCGCCGCCCGCCGCACCAAGGAGATCGGTATCCGCAAGGCGATGGGCGCCCGCGACGGCGATATCCTGACACTACTGCTCTGGCAGTTCGCCAAGCCGGTGTTGTGGGCAAACCTGATCGCCTGGCCGCTGGCCTGGTGGGCAATGAACCGTTGGCTGAACGGCTTTGCCTATCATGTGGATTTGGCTCTCTGGATGTTTCCGGCTGCGGGCCTCTTGGCCTTGCTGATCGCACTCGCCGCAGTCTCGGGCCAGGCGATTCTGGTCGCGCGGCAGAAACCGGTCCTGGCACTGCGTTACGAATGAGGCGCGCGATGTTTCATCACTATCTTATCACGGCAATTCGTAGCGTGGCCTGGCAAAAGCTCTACAGCTTTATCAATATCGTCGGGCTCGCCGTCGGTCTCGCCTGCGCGATTTTCATCGCTCTGTATCTGCGCGACGAACTTTCCTACGACAAATGGATTCCGGATAGTCAGAACATCTATCGCATTGAGGAGACGTACAACTTTCCTGACGGGCGTGCCGAATTTTTCCCCAACACGCCATTTCCTGCCAGCATCGCCATGCAAGAGCAAATTCCAGGGGTCGTGGAGCAGACGCACCTCATTCCGGAAGCCATGACGGCACAGATTGGCGATCGCCTGTTCCCGGTATCGGTTGATGCGGTTGATCCGAATTTCTTCCAGATGATCAAGCTGCCGCTTGCAAAAGGTGATCCCGCGACTGTGCTCGCACAGCCGGAGTCGCTTGTGTTGTCGCAGGTCACCGCACGGAAATTCTTCGGGAGTGCCGATCCGCTTGGCAAGACTGTGATGCTGAGCGGTTCTCATCTTATGACAGTCACGGGTGTCTTGCGCGATCTGCCACATAACACCCACCTGGTCGCCGATCTTGTCATGCCCAACACGTCAGAGGCCGACATTTTTCCAATGGAAGTGAGGCGCCGCGCGTGGCTGAATGTTCGAGGCTGGGGCTATGTGAAGCTTTCGCCTGGCGTTGATCCCGGCACCGTGCTCGCCAAACTCAATCCCATTCTCGACAAAGATGTCGTGAGCCGAATGCCGAACATAAAAATGCTGGGCAGCCAAATCTTGCATCTTCATCTTACGCCTTTTCGCGATGTTCATCTCGCAGCCGAGGGCGAAACCGAGGCTGGAAATTGGACCAGGATCTACGGCTTTGCCGCGATTGCTGGAATGATCCTTTTGATCGCCTGCTTCAATTTCATGAACCTGGCAACTGCGCGGGCGACGCTCAGGGCGCGGGAAGTCTCGCTTCGCAAAACCATGGGCGCAACGCGTCAGCAATTGATCGTGCAGTTCCTGGGTGAATCGGTGATAATGGCGCTGATCGCGTCGGTTCTGGCGCTTGCGCTGGTCGAAATATTTTTACCAGCTTTCGATAACTTCCTCGCTCGTCCCATCGCGTTTCACTATCTTGGCGACTGGCCACTCACGCTTGCCATCGCCGCGATTGCGATCGGCGCCGGCGTGTTCGGCGGCATCTATCCGGCATTGGTGCTATCGGGTTTCCGGCCCGCGGCGATTTTGGGGGCAAGCGCCCCCGGTATCAGCGGGTCTGGGTTTCTGCGCATCGCATTGGTCGTGCTGCAATTTGCGATCGCGATTGGCTTGGGAATCGCGACGATCGTGGTGTATGCGCAAATCCATTATGCCCGGCAAATTGATGTGGGTTTCGACCACCACAATATGATGGTGATTAACGGCGCGCGAAATATCACGCTCAGCTCTTTCGATAGCATGGCACATGCGCTTGCGGCCGATCCCGCAATTGCCGGCGTTGCACTATCTGATCAAGTCCCCTTCGACGGCCGAGCCATCTACGCGCCCGCTCGCCTGCCGGGGGGAACACAAAACTTCTCGGTCCGCGTTGTCCAGGTCGATCCCGATTTCCTGTCCGCCTATGGCGTGAAGCTCTATGCCGGGCGCAATCTGTCGCGTGCGCGGGGTGAGGATAGTTTTCCAGAGATTCCGCCAAAGACCGACGGGAATACCCTGATTAACGCGGCCGCGGCGCGCCAATTCGGTTACACGCCGGCAGGGGCCATAGGCCGTTCGATCCTGTTCGGTGAAAATGACGCACATCTGACAATTGTGGGCGTTGTGGGCGATGTTAATTTCGACGGATTTCAGAAGCCTATGCAACCATTCGTATATTTATACAGCACGGATTGGGTGCCCACTCTCTCGGTCCGGATCAAGCCGGGCGAAATACCGGCAGGTCTCGCGGCCACCGACCGGATCTGGCATCAGTTCGCGCCAACAGTAGTGATCCGGCGTCATTTTCAGGACGAAAGTTTCGACAAACAGTTCCTGGCGGATGAACAGGAAGGTGCGATATTCGGCCTGTTTGTCGGCATTGCCATTTTCATCGCTTGCCTGGGCCTGTTTGGGCTCGCGGCCTTTATTGCCGAACGCCGGACCAAGGAAATCGAAATTAGGAAAGTCTCCGGCGCAGGCACGCGCAGCATCGTGTGGCTGCTTTTATGGCAGTTCTCGATTCCTGTCCTGATTGCCAATGTCATCGCGTGGCCCGTTGCGTGGTTCTACCTGCATCATTGGCTTGAAGCTTACGCGTATCGAATTTCACTCAGTCCACTTTATTTCCTTGGCGCCGGAGCAGTCGCGCTGATTATCGCCTGGGCTACGATCTATGCGCACGCCCTGCTTGTGGCTCGCGCCAATCCGATACACGCGTTGCGCTAC
Organism: Rhizomicrobium sp.; assembly: GCA_035568995.1. Taxonomy (GTDB): domain Bacteria; phylum Pseudomonadota; class Alphaproteobacteria; order Micropepsales; family Micropepsaceae; genus Rhizomicrobium. The sequence goes on from DATMNL010000030.1 coordinate 18,503, forward strand.
GAATAACACCGCCGCCTAAAAGCGGTTGGCCCTTGACGGGCAGGCGGAAAACTAACTCGCCCGGAAATGTCCTATCCGTGACACCGATTGGCCAAAGCTCCAGCGGGGCTATGCTGCGAAACTCCCGCCCTGGGGCGGCGGCTTAAATGCACATTAATCTTATCAGCCTAGTGTTTAGCTTGCGGAAAGTCAGAGGAAGTATCGATTTTACGCGAACGCCTCGGCCCTAAGGCGTGCGCCACCCAAAAAAAAGGGCCAATAGGGAGAAAACAAAATGCTACACAGCGCCATTCGAAACATGCCGATGCCTGCCAGCCCAGATGACATCCGGAAGCTGGTTCTTAAGCTTCGCTGGATCGGGCTTGAACATGAAGCCCAGCAGCTTCAGAGCTCCTTGTCTGAAGGAGAAGTGGCGGCAATCGCGCCGATTGAAACCGATTAAGCGTACGCCGTCCGCCGGAATTTCCGGGACACAATATAGAATTGATCGGCGACGCCGCGGCGGCAGCGCATGTCCCGAGTTTGGGCGAGGGGCAGCCGCTATATCGCCCTAAAGTGTCCCACCCACGACTGGAAATTACGCACCAGCCGGTCGCGGTCGTTCCCGGCGCGCGCGAATAGCGTGCTGATCTGCTCCCTCAGGGGGCGGGAATCGGCCCAGAGCTGGCCAGCCTGGTCACCCACCGCGCTCTTTACCGGCCTCAAGACCTGGCGCTGGAAGCGTTCGGGGCCGAAGATCGCGATGGCCAGGGCGGCAAGCCCCGCCGTGCCGATCACCACAAAGGCGATTTTGGCGGCCGGACTGAATGCGGCTTTGTGACTCGCGCGGATGGGCACGCTGGCGTGCTGGGCGGGCTGCGATTCGTGACGGCGGCGGGCGGTGGCCATGGACATGCCTTTCCAGGAAATGCCCTTATGGGAACGCGGGGACTAACAAAAGGTTCTAAAGCCTGGAAACAGGGCTTTTTGCCTGACGTTGCATGGCTGGCCGCCTCAAAACGGAACGTGATTTTAAAGCCTGCCCACCTTATATCTGGCCCATGACCGTGGTGATTGATCATCTGAAGGCCCCGCGCCACCCCGAAAAGGCGCACCGGCCGGACCATGAAATCCAGAGGAAACCCGACTGGATCAGGGTCAAGGCGCCCGTTTCCCGAGAATATGCGGCCACCCGCGACATCGTGCGGGCGCACAACCTCAAAACCGTCTGCGAAGAGGCGGCGTGCCCCAATATCGGGGAATGCTGGACCAAGGCGCACGCCACCATGATGATCATGGGCGACACCTGCACCCGCGCCTGCGCCTTCTGCAACGTTAAGACCGGCTTGCCCGGCCCGCTCGATCCCGCCGAACCGGACAATGTCGCGGCGGCGGTCAAGCAGCTTGGTCTCCGTCACGTCGTCATTACCTCGGTGGACCGTGACGATCTGGACGATGGCGGCGCGGAACATTTCGCCCGCGTCATCCGCGCCATCCATGCGACAAGCCGGGACACCTCGGTCGAAGTCCTCACGCCGGATTTCCTGCGCAAGCCGGGCGCCATCGAGACCGTGATGCGGGCCGGACCGGAAGTCTTCAACCACAATCTGGAAACCGTGCCACGCCTTTACCTGACGGTGCGGCCAGGCGCGCGTTATTTCGCCAGCCTGCGCCTGCTTGAAAAGGCCAAGGAACTGGCCCCCGCCGGCTTCACCAAGTCCGGGCTTATGGTGGGATTGGGTGAGAGCCGGGAGGAAATCATGCAGGTGATGGATGATCTGCGCGCCGCCAATGTGGATTTCCTCACCATCGGTCAGTATCTCCAGCCCACCAAAAAACATGCAGCGCTGACGCGCTTCTGGACGCCTGAGGAATTCGCCGGTCTTGAAAGCATCGCCCGGGCCAAGGGATTTCTGATGGTCTCGGCCTCGCCCCTGACCCGCTCCTCCTACCACGCCGACAGCGACTTCGCGCAGTTGAAAGCGGCGCGTTCCGCCCAGAAGTGACGGAGCATCGCGAAAGTCGTATTGTTCCGTACACGGCCGACCTGATGTTCCAGGTTGTCTCCGACATCGAACACTATCCGCAGTTCCTGCCCTGGGTCGTCGCCTTGCGCCTGCTGTCGCGCGAAGAGAACAATTTGATCGCCGAAATGGCGGTGGGCTACGGCCCCTTCCGCGAACGCTATACCAGCCGCGTCACCCTCGATCCCGCCGCGCGTTCCATCGCTGTCGTCGCCATCAAGGGACCCTTCCGGCAACTCGAGAATCATTGGCGCTTTACCCCCGAAAATGCGGGCTGTCGTATTGATTTTTCTATCCAATTTGAATTCGCCAGTCCGCTGCTTCAGGCCACCGCCAGCAAGGCGTTCGAAAAAGTGGTTCTGAAGATGACCGACGCCTTTGTCGCCCGCGCCGCAGCGTTAACCTGAAAATTGATGCGGAACCGCTATTTCGGCGATTTCAACTCCACCCTATAGTCCCGCCCCGGTATTTGCTTCGACATGCCTGGGAGGGCCCCAATGAAAAAACTGCTTTATACCACCGCCGCTTTTTGCCTGATCGCGGCGCCGGCATTCGCCGCCACCAAGATCCTGTTCATCGGCAACAGCTTTACCTTCGGCGCGCATTCCTCCGCCATGCATTACGAAACCGATCAGGTGCATGACCTCAATCCGCCGGACAAGCTGGGCCGCACCATCGGCGGCGTGCCCGCGCTGTTCAAGGAATTCACCAAGGAAGCGGGCCTGGATTATGATGTCAGCCTGGAGACGGTGGGCGGCAAAGGTTTCGATTATCACCTGGCCGAAAAGAAGCCGCTGATCGACAAGGCCTGGGACGTGGTGGTCGGCCATGGCTTCTCGACCCTGGATGAAGCGCATCCCGGCGATCCCGCGCTCCTGATCGCATCGACCAAAGAGATGGCCGACATGTTGGCAGCACGCAATCCGCAAGTGAAGTTCTACACCATCGCCACCTGGAGCCGCGCCGACAAGGTCTATCCGGCCGACGCGCCCGCGCCATGGAAAGGCATGCCGATCCAGCAAATGGGCAAGGATGTCGAGAAGGCCTATGAAGCCGCCGCCAAGAATGCCGGCGGAAAGGTCACCGGCGTGATCCCGCTGGGCATGACCTGGAACGCAGCGATCGATCAGGGCCTGGCCGACGACAATCCCTATGACGACAAGGGCGCCGACAAGATGAATTTCTGGGCCTATGACAGCTACCATGCCAGTTCTTTTGGCTATTATCTGGAAGCGGCGATGGATTTCGGCAAGGTCACGGGCAAGGATCCGATGATGCTGGCCGCAAAGGGCAAGGACCATGTCGCCGAGGATCTGGGCATTTCACCCAAGCAGCAACAGGCGTTGCTCAAGCTGGCGCATGACGGCCTGGCCTCGACCGGCCAGACCTTCGTGGCGATGAACGACTAGAGCAGACTGCGCAGCAGGATCAGGCTCTCGGCCACGGTCCTGCTGCGGATTTCTCCGCGCCCGATATTGCCGAAGCGGAATTCTTTCACCACGGGCGAATGGCCCGATCGCGCCGCTGCGATATAGACCAGCCCCACCGGTTTTTGCGCCGTGCCGCCGCCGGGTCCCGCGATACCCGTCACTGCCACCGACAGATGCGCCAGGGAATGCTTCAGCGCCCCTGCCGCCATCGCTTCCGCGACGGGTTCTGAGACCGCGCCATATTGGCGGATGAGGTCGGCGGGCACATCAAGCAAATCTTCCTTGGCTTCATTGGAGTAGGTCACAAAGCCGCGCTCCACCACCTCGGATGAACCGGGAATTTCGGTGAGCAGGCCCGCAATCAATCCGCCGGTGCAGCTTTCCGCAGTGACAAGGCGCAAGCCCTTGTCTCGCGCGTCCTCCAGCACCTGCCGCGCCAGGGACAGCAGGCCCTCGTCGAACATCACAGCCAATGGAAATAATGCGCGGCGAAGGCGAGGCAGCCCGCCATCAGCCCCGCCACGATGTCGTCCATCATCACCGCAAGCCCGCCATGGAGCTCGGTTTCCGCCCAGGAAACAGGCCAGGGCTTCCAGATATCGAACAGCCGGAACAGCGCGAAGGAAAGAAAAAACGCCGGCAGGGAAAAGGGCGGGAACGCGACAAAAGAGCAGGCCAGCAATTGACCCGCCAATTCGTCAATCACGCATTCGGAGGGATCGGTGTTGCCGGTTTCGCGCACATGTTCCGAGCAGGACAGGATGCCGACGACCAGCACGATAATCGCCGTTCCCGCCACCACGATATAACCGCCGCCTTTGACCGCCAGGAGGATGGCAATCGGCACCGTGATGGCGCTCATGATGGTGCCCTGGGCCGCCGGGAAATAGCCGATGCCGAAGACGGATGAGACGACAGCGGAAGCGCGGGGGATTTTCATAGGCGGACAGTGGCCACGGCCTGGGCGGCAAGGCCTTCTTTGCGGCCGGTATAGCCCATGCCTTCGGTGGTGGTCGCTTTCACGCTGATTCTTTCGATATCGAGCCCGAGAATTTCCGCGATGCGCGCCCGCATGGCATCGCGATAAGGCCCGATTCTGGGCTTTTCGCAAATCAGAGTCACGTCGCAATGCAGGACGCGGCCGCCTTTTTCCGCCACCAGCCTGGCGGCGTGGCCGAGAAATTGCGAGCTCGGCGCGCCGCGCCAGCGTTCGTCGCTGGGAGGAAAGTGCTGGCCGATATCGCCCGCGCCGATGCAGCCCAGCACGGCGTCGGTCAGGGCATGCAATCCGGCATCGGCGTCGGAATGGCCGATCAGGCCGTGATCATGAGGCACTTTGACGCCGCACAGCCAGACATGATCGCCGTCCCCGAACCGGTGGGCGTCATAGCCCATGGCGGTGACGGTATCGCCGGCAAGAAAAGCTTCGGCCAGCATGAAATCCTTTTCCGTGGTGATCTTCAAATTGCTTTCTTTTCCTTCCACCGCTTCCACCTTTATCCCCGCCAGGGCCGCGATTTCCACATCGTCGGTCGCGTCGCTTGCCGCATAGCGGCGGTGCGCCGCCAGAATATCGGCAAAGCGGAAGCCTTGCGGCGTCTGGGCGCGAAAAAGATTGTCGCGGGAAACGGTGACCCAGGCATCACCCTCTTTGCGCCGAAGCGTGTCGGCTATAGCCAGCATCGGCACTGCCCCTCGCGCACCGTTTTCCAGCGCGGCCACCACATTCTCGATCACATCCGGCGATACCAGGGGGCGGGCGGCATCGTGAATCAGCACAAAATCCGGCGGATCGCCCGCCAGCGATTCCAGCCCCAATCGCACGGAGTCCTGTCGCCGCGCCCCTCCGGAGACCGGAGTTCCGCCGCCCGGGAGCGCCGCGGCATAAAGGTCTTCCTGTCCAGGACCAATCACGATAGTGACCGGCCGGCCGGCGAACGCTTGCGCGCTCCAGCGCAGCAGCGGTTTACCTTTCAAAAGCTCGTATTGCTTGGGCCTGGCGCGGCCGGAACGCGCGCCTTTTCCTGCAGCGACAATCAGTACGGCGATACGGGACATGGTTTTTGTGACCCCTTGGAGATCTCCCGTAACATTTGGCGCTCGCAACTGCGATAAGTCTTTGACCTACCCATAAATGCCTATATTGTGGCCATCTTGTAGTGTTGCTTAAACAATAGGCATAAAATGGTGCGGGTGTTGCCGAGATTTCTGAGTGGGGAAGTGGTCGCGACCGGGGCAATCGCCAACGCCTTGCCCATGCCGATTCTGCTGTTGGGACCGCGGCAGGAGATTACTTACGTCAATCCCGCCGCCGAGCAGTTTTTCGATACGGGATCGGGAATTTTGCTGAAGCAGTTCATCAACGATCTGCTGCCTTTCGACAGCCCGTTGTTCCAGCTCATCAACCAGGCGCGGGAACGCAATTCCTCGGCCTCTGAGCGCGACGTGGATCTCTCCACCGCGCGGCATGGCGAGCGAATCGCCGATGTCACGGTAACGCCCCTGCCGGAGCCGGAAGGCACATTGGTGATTACCCTGCAGGAGCGCAGCCTGGCCCAGCGCATGGACCGCCAGCTGATGTCGCGCGGCGCGGTGCGCTCCATGCATGGCATGGCGGCGGTTCTGGCCCATGAAATCAAGAATCCGCTGGCCGGCATCCGCGGTGCGGCGCAGCTGCTCGAAGAATCGCTGGCGCCCGAAGAACGCGAGATGACGCAATTGATCGTGGATGAAGCCGACCGCATTCGCGGACTGATCGACCGCATGGAGAGTTTCGGCGACACACGCGGCTTTGCGCGCCATCCGGTCAATATCCACGAAGTTCTCGATCGTGTGCGCAAGGTGGCCGAAACCAGCTTCGCGCGCGGTGTCACCATCGCGGAGAATTTCGACCCCTCGCTGCCGGCCGTGGCGGGAGACCGCGACCAGTTGATCCAGGTGTTCCTCAATCTGGTGCGAAATGCCGCCGATGCGCTGCCGGACAGCGGCGGCGAGATCACCCTGACCACAGGCTATCGTCCCGGCGTCAAGTTCGGCGCCGCGGTGGCCGGCGAGCGGCTGTCGTTGCCGCTGGAAGTGACCGTGCGCGACAATGGTTCCGGCGTGCCAACCGACCTGATGCCGCACATTTTCGATCCTTTCGTCACCACCAAGACGCGCGGCTCGGGACTGGGCTTGGCGCTGGTCGCCAAGATCGTGGGCGACCATGGCGGCGTGATCGAATGCGAATCGGTTCCGCGGCGAACGGTATTTCGGGTGTTGCTGCCCAAATCGGCGGGAGACGAGGCATGATCGGCAATGCCACGATTTTGATTGCTGATGACGACAGCGCCATCCGCACCGTGCTCAACCAGGCGCTCGGCCGCGCCGGCTACGAGGTTCGCACCACCGGCACCGCGGCGGGGCTGTGGCGCTGGATCGCAGCAGGCGACGGCAATCTGGTGATTACCGATGTCGTGCTGCCCGACGAGAGCGGCTTCGACCTTATTCCCCGCATCAAGCGCATCCGGCCCGACCTGCCCATTCTGGTGATGAGCGCACAGAACACGCTTTTGACGGCGATCACCGCCGCGGAGCGGGGCGCGTTCGAATATCTGCCCAAGCCCTTCGATCTGAAGGAATTGATCAGCGTGGTGCAACGCGCGCTGGCCAGTCCAGGCAACAGGCGGGAAACGAACGCCATTACCGCCAGCGAGGACCGGCTGCCGCTGATCGGGCGCAGCCCCGCGATGCAGGAAATCTATCGCGTCATCGCGCGGCTGACCCAGACCGATCTGACCGTGATGATCATGGGCGAGAGCGGCACCGGCAAGGAACTGGTGGCGCGCGCCCTGCACGATTACGGCAAGCGCCGTCACGGCAATTTCGTCGCGGTCAATATGGCGGCGATCCCCAAGGAGCTGGTCGAAAGCGAATTGTTCGGCCATGAGCGCGGCGCTTTCACCGGCGCCACCAATCGCGGCGTTGGCCGTTTCGAGCAGGCCGAGGGCGGCACTTTGTTCCTGGATGAAATCGGCGACATGCCGCTGGAGGCCCAAACCCGGCTGCTGCGCGTGTTGCAGCAGGGCGAATACACCACGGTGGGCGGACGCACGCCGATCAAGACCGATGTGCGCATCATCGCGGCCACCAACCGCGACCTGCGCCAGTTGATCACCCAGGGCCTGTTCCGCGAGGATTTGTATTATCGCCTCAACGTCGTGCCCTTGCGCCTGCCGCCATTGCGCGAACGCAGCGAGGATATTCCCGACCTTGTGCGCCATTTCCTGCGCAAGGCCGAGCAGGAAGGCCTGCCGGCTAAAACCCTGGACGTGGAAAGCCTGGAGACCCTGCGCCGGCATCGCTGGCCGGGCAATGTGCGCGAATTGGAAAATCTGATCCGCCGGCTGGCGGTGTTGCATTCGGGTGATGCCATTCCGGCATCAGCCGTCATGGCAGAACTGAAGGAGCCGGTGCGCAGCTTTGGCGAGGAGGGCGAGGGCAATGAATCTCTTTCCACGTCGGTCGAGCGCTATCTGACGCAATATTTTCTCGCCCAGGGGGAACGCTTGCCGCCGCCTGGCGTCTATGACCGGGTGCTGGCGGAAGTGGAACGGCCGCTGATTTCCATTTGCCTGGCCGCGACAAGGGGCAACCAGATCCGCGCGGCCCAATTGCTGGGCCTGAACCGCAACACCCTGCGCAAGAAGATCAAGGATTTGGGGTTGGAGGTTATTAAGGGGCTCAGAAGCGAATAGCTTCTGAGCGGCGCAAGGCCGCGAGCGACAGCGTAGCAGCGGCCTGAGCCGGGAAGGCTAGGCCCGCGCGCAACGGCACAGCGGCGCGAGCGACAGCGTAGGTCGCCTAGCGACAGCGTGGGCGGCGCGCGAGCCAGGGACCGCTGAATACAGGTTGGCCCCACGGCGCCGTCTTAGCCGCCTTCAACTCAAAAATGACAGCGCGATCAGCCGCTTATGACATTGGCGGATTGTCACGCGGCGAATTTTGTTTGTACCCTTTCCTTGCGCGGCGAAAGCCATACCATCAGCGCCATGACGTTTGTCTGGATTGACATGCTTTGGCTGCTGCTGGCCGCACCCGTGCTGGTGGGCGGGTATGTCATCCTTTTACGGCGACGAAAGAAGGTCGCGATGATGTTTCCGCACATGGCGGCGATCAGGCAGGCGCTCGACGGCCATTTCAAATACAAGCGCCACATCCCGCCGGCACTGCTGCTGCTGGCCTTTTGCTTGCTGGTTGTCGCCAGCGCGCGTCCCGCTGCTGTCGTGACGCTCGCCTCACAGGGCGGCACCATCATCATGGCGATGGATGTTTCAGGAAGCATGCGCGCCGCCGATGTCGCGCCCAACCGCATTTCCGCGGCGCAAGCCGCGGCCAAGGCGTTTGTCACCAAGCGCGCGCCACAGATCCGCATTGGAATTGTGGGATTTTCTGGCGCAGCATTTCTGGTGCAGGCGCCGACCACCGATACGAACGCGCTCAACGAGGCGATTGACAATCTGCAACCCCAGTTCACCACCGCGATCGGCGCCGCCGTAATCACCTCACTACAGACGATTTTCCCCCAGATCAAAATGGATACGATGGTGCCGGGATTTGGCGGGTCCCAGTTTGTGAGCGGCGAAGCTTTGGGCGATAGCACCCACCCGCCGGCCAAGCCGGTGCCGCCTCCAACCCCAGTGCCGCCCGGCTCATACCGGTCGGCGGCGATCGTGCTGATGACGGATGGGCGAAACACCACCGGCCCTGATCCGGTCGAATCGGCCCGGGTCGCGGCCAATCTTGGTGTTCGGATATTCACGATCGGTTTTGGCACAGCCGGCGGGCAGATGATAAATTTCTACGGCCGTTCGATACGCGCGGTGCTGGACGAGGACACGCTCAAGAGAATGGCCGCCATGACCAGCGCGCAATATTTTCATGCCCAGAGCGCCGATGAGCTGACCAAGATCTACCAGCAGCTGACGACGAAGCTCCAGAAGGAGTCACAGGAGACCGAGATCAGCGCGTTCTTCGTGGCCGGAGCGTTGGTCTTCAGCACTCTGTCGGGGTTGCTGTCGTTGCTATGGTTTGGCCGGATTTTCTAATTCGGGCTTGACCAGAAGAGCATCTTAACCATGTCCAGCTCGGTGGGCACTGAAGGGCAGGGCTGTTTTCGGCAATTTCTGGTTCCCACCGCCGTTTTATTGGCGCTTCTCGGCAATGTTGTAGAATTGCATCGCGGCATTCTTGCAACAGGCGGGGATGTGGCTAAACTGTCGCAATCCTAAACCGTTAACCCACGGGACTGAGCGCCATCTCGACCTTGCCCCTGATAACGCACCGGCGCGAATGGACGCGCTCCGTCTCGACACCGACGCTGCTGGCGCTGGGCGTTGGCGTGCTCGCGGCGGCATCCTGTTCAGCGACTTACGCCATACTCTCCGGCCTGACGTCCTATATCCCCGGCCGCGCCGGATTGGTGACGCTGCTGCTTGCCAATCTCAGCCTGGGGCTGACCCTGGCGGCATTGATAGCCTGGCGGCTGGTTCGCCTTTGGGCTGAACGCAAGTCCGGCCGCGCCGGTGCCCGCCTGCATGTGCGCCTGGTCACCTGGTTCAGCGTCATTGCGGTGGTGCCCGCCATTCTGGTGGCGATCTTTGCTTCCGTGACGCTCAATCTCGGCCTCGACACCATGTTCTCCGGCCGGGTGCAAAATGCGCTGGGCAGCGCCGTCAATATTGCCCAAGTCTATGTCAAGGAGCATGAGCAAAGCATTATCGGCGACGCTTCCGCCATCGCCAACAATCTTGAACACGATCCCAGCCTGTTCGACGAGAGCCACCATGTGCGCGCGGTGCAGTTCATCGCCCGGCTATCCGCGCTTACCAAGGATCGCGGCCTGCGCGCCTCTTATGTCCTGGACAGCCATGGCGTGGCGATCATCTCCACCCAGCCGCCGGGCGCCGATGATCCCAAGCCGGTTGCGCTCAACGATCTGGCTGAGGCCGCTCATGGTGTCGTGATCGATGCCCGGGCCAAGGATGGAAAAGTCACCGCTCTCGTCAAAATGCAGAGCCTTAACGACGCCTATCTCATGGTGGTGCGTGTCGTCGATCCGCAGGTGTTCGCCTATTACAAAAGCACGCTCTTTGCGGTCTCCGAATATAACCGGCTGAATGCAAGCCGCTCCCAGGTGCAGCTGGTGTTCGCGGCGCTTTATGCCGTGGTGGCGCTGGTGATCCTGCTGGCCGCGATCTGGTCGGGCTTGTGGGCCGCCAACCGGCTGGTCAAACCCATCTCCGGGCTGATCGGCGCGGCCGAGCGGGTGTCGGAAGGCGATCTGAGCGCGCAAGTCCGGGTAGAGCGCGACGATGACGAGATCGGCACGCTGGGCCTGGCCTTCAATCGCATGACCCAGCAGCTGGGCGCCCAGCGGGCAGACCTGGTCGCCGCCAACCGGCAGATTGACGAACGCCGCCGCTTCACCGAAACCGTGCTGTCAGGCGTCAGCGCCGGGGTGATCGGCCTTTCCAACGACGGCACCATCACCATCGTCAACCGCGCGGCGGCCCGCCTGCTCAATGCCACGCCGGAAGAAATGGAGGGCCGGCACTATTCGGAGAGCGTGCCGGAACTGGCGGCTCTTATCCGCAGGGCGATCAGCGAGCCGGTGGGCCGCGCCAGCGGCGAGGTCATCGTCAAGCATACCGGCCGTTCTCTCAGCGTGCAGGTTTCCAGCGAGCGCGGCGCGCATGGCTTTGTCGCAACCTTTGACGATATTACCGACCTGGTTTCGGCCCAACGCACCGCGGCCTGGGCCGATGTGGCGCGGCGCATCGCGCATGAAATCAAGAACCCGCTGACACCCATCCAGTTGTCGGCCGAACGCCTCAAGCGCAAATACATGAACGAGGTGTCCACCGACCCGGATATTTTCCGCCAATGCATAGACACCATCGTGCGCCAGGTCGGCGATATCGGCCGCATGGTGGATGAATTCTCATCCTTTGCGCGGATGCCGACTCCGGTGATGCGGCGCGAGAATGCGCAGGAGCTGCTGCAGCAGGCGATATTCCTGCAGCGTGTCGGCCACCCGGAGATTTCCTTTGACACGACTTCGCCCAAGGAGCCGGTGCATTTCGAAGGCGATGGCCGCCTGATTGCCCAGGCGCTCACCAATGTGCTCAAGAATGCGGGCGAAGGCATAGCCGCGCGCCATGCCAGGGGCGACGACGCGCCTGGAAAAATCCATGTCGCGCTGGAGCCAAATGGAACCATGCTGGCATTCCGCATCGCGGACAATGGCGTCGGCCTGCCGCCGGAGCATCGTCACCGGCTGACCGAGCCTTATGTCACCACCCGGGCCAAGGGCACCGGCCTGGGTTTGGCGATTGTGCGCAAGATCATGGAAGACCATGGGGGGGAAATCACTCTGGGTGACGCGAGCGAAGGGGAGGGCGCGGAAGTGACCCTGACGTTCCCCATGTCGCAGAAAGCCCAGAGAAAAAAGGGAAGTGAAGATGAGCAAAAACGGATCGCTGATCGCGTCTGAAATCCTGGTCGTGGACGACGAGGCGGATATCAGGGACTTGATTTCCGGCATCCTTGCGGATGAAGGCTATGAGACGCGCGCCGCCGGCGACAGCGACGCCGCGTTGGCCGCCGTGCGCGCCCGCCGCCCTCAACTGGTCATTCTGGATATCTGGCTGCAGGGTTCGCGGCTGGACGGGATCCAGGTGCTCGACACCCTGAAACGCGAGCAGCCCGACCTGCCGGTGGTGATGATCTCCGGTCATGGCACGATCGAAACCGCGGTCGCCTCGATCAAGAAAGGCGCCTACGATTTTATCGAGAAGCCGTTCAAGGCCGACCGTCTGCTGCATGTGGTGGAACGGGCGCTGGAAGCCGCCCGGCTCAAGCGCGAGGTGCAGGAACTGAAGCTCAAGGCGGGCGACGAAGGCGAGCTGGTCGGCCAGTCTTCCATCATCGCGCAGCTGCGCTCCCTGGTGGAAAAGATCGCTCCGACCAACAGCCGTGTGCTGATCTCGGGGCCGGCGGGATCTGGAAAGGAAGTGGCGGCGCGGCTGATCCATGCCCGTTCGCGCCGCGCCGGCAATGCCTTTGTCGCCATCAACTGCGCCACCATGGCGCCCGACCGCATCGAAGCCGAATTGTTCGGGGTGGAAAGCGGCGACGGTCCGCGCAAGACCGGCCTGTTCGAACTGGCGCATAACGGCACGCTTTACCTGGACGAAGTGTCGGACATGCCGCTGGAAACCCAGGGCAAGATATTGCGGGTGCTGATCGACCAGACCTTTACCCGGGTCGGCGGCACCACAAGGGTGCAGGTGGATGCCAGGGTGATCTGTTCCTCCACCCGCGATCTGCGCGTCGAAACCGAAGGCGGGCGCTTCCGCGAAGACCTTTATCATCGTCTCAATGTGGTGCCGGTGCGCATTCCCTCGCTGGCCGAGCGGCGCGACGATATCCCCCCGCTGATCACCCATTTCATGAAACGGCTGTCGGCGGCGGGCGGCCTTCCCATGCGCACCATCGGCGACGACGCCATGGCGGTGCTGCAGGCCCATAGCTGGCCCGGCAATGTGCGCCAGCTCCGCAATATCGTGGAGCGGCTCCTGATCCTGGCCAGCGACGATGTCACCGAAGCGGTCTCCGCCGATCTTCTGCCCACCGACCTGGGCCACAATGGCGGCTGGAACGGCAGCAAGGGCGGCGACCTGGTGATTTCCCTGCCGCTGCGCGAAGCCCGGGAAATCTTCGAACGCGATTATCTGGTGGCCCAGATCAATCGCTTTGGCGGCAACATCTCGCGCACCGCCGCCTTTATCGGCATGGAACGCTCGGCGCTGCACAGGAAGCTGAAATCCCTGGGCGTGGGATCGGCACAGAGCTTTAATGCCTGACCTGAAGAAGTGGATTACGGCACGCGCGCCCGCCGGCCGTATCGCTTATGTCAATGGTCGTTACATGGCCCATGGCCAGGCCGGCGTGCATGTCGAGGATCGCGGCCTGCAACTGGGCGATTCCATCTATGAAGTGACCAATGTGCTGGCAGGCAAGGCGGTGGATGAAGAGGGCCACCTGGATCGGCTGGAACGCTCGCTGAAGGAAATCGGCATGGCGATGCCGATGGGGCGGGCGGCGTTGAAGCTGGTGATGGCCGAGATGATCGCCCGCAATAGGATTAAAAACGGCATTCTCTATCTTCAGGTGACGCGCGGAGCGGCGCGGCGCGATCATGTCCCGCCTGGCGGCGGGCTTCGGCCCAGCCTGATCATGACCATGCGGGCGCATGACATGGCGGCGCTCCAATCGCGGATGGAAAAAGGCGTCGCGGTCTCCATCGAGCCCGACCAGCGCTGGGCGCGGCGCGATATCAAGACGGTGCAGCTTCTGCCCAATCTTCTGGCCAAGCAGGCGGCAAAAGCAAAAGGCGCCTTCGAGGCCTGGCTGGTGGATGAAGACGGTTTTGTCACCGAAGGCGCCGCGACCAATGCCTGGATCGTGGATGCCGAGGGCGCGGTGGTGACGCGCGACCTCAGCCGGGCGATCCTGCCGGGAGTGACGCGGCGGATCATCCTGGAGGCGATCAGTCAGGCCGGCATGAAGGTGGTTGAGCGCAAATTTACCGTAAAAGAGGCCCAAGAGGCGCAGGAGGCGTTTCTGTCCTCGGCCACCGGGGCGGCGGTTCCTGTGGTGGCGATTGACGGTATTGCCATCGGCGGCGGCGCGCCCGGCCCCCTGACCCGCCGCATTCATGAGCTTTATGCGCGCAAAGCAGGCATCAAAAGCTAGTTTTTCGGCGGATTTTTCTCTTTCGCAATTGCAGCAATGCTCTATGCTGCTTGGGCCGCACCCCGGCGGCGCAAAAATAGAATGGGAAAACCCATGAGCGAAAAACAACAAAACTTGCAGGATACGTTCCTCAATGCGGTCCGCAAAAGCAAAGCCTCTGTCACCATATTCCTAGTCAACGGCGTCAAACTTCAGGGCAATATCACCTGGTTCGACAATTTCTGCGTGCTGCTGCGCCGCGATGGCCAGGCCCAGCTTGTCTACAAACACGCGATCTCGACCGTGATGCCGCTCGGTCCCATCCAGTTGCAGGAAGAAGCGGCGCACGAGTCGGCCTGATTGGGCAACGGCGCCTTTGTCATTCATGTGGAGCCCAAAACGCGCGGGGAGAAAGCTCCGCGCGACGCGGAAGAGCGGCTTGCCGAGGCGGTGGGCCTGACCGCGGCGATCGGCATGCCAGTCCGCCGGGCCATGATCGCGCCGTTGGCCAGGCCGGTGCCGGCAACGCTGCTGGGTTCGGGCAAGGTCGCGCAAATAGCTGCTGAAGCCAAAGCCGAAGCGCCTGAACTCATTGTCGTCAATGCCCAGCTCAGTCCGGTGCAGCAGCGCAATCTGGAGAAGGAATGGGACGCCAAGGTGCTGGACCGCACTGCGCTCATCCTGGAAATTTTCGGAATGCGCGCCGCCAGCCGGGAAGGGCGGCTGCAGGTGGAACTGGCGCACCTGACCTGGCAGCGCTCGCGACTGGTCAGGAGCTGGACCCATCTGGAGCGCCAGCGCGGCGGGTTCGGCTTTCTGGGCGGGCCGGGCGAAACCCAGATCGAGAGCGACCGCAGGATGATCGCGGAGCGCATCGTCAAGATCAAAAAAGAGTTGGAAGGGGTGGGCCGCACCCGCGCCCTGGGGCGGCAAGCGCGTCGGCGAGTGCCTTTCCCGGTGATCGCGCTGGTCGGCTACACCAATGCCGGCAAGTCCACCCTGTTCAACCGGCTGACCGAATCGGCGGTGCTGGCCAAGGATCTTCTGTTCGCCACCCTGGATCCCACCATGCGCGGGCTGAAGCTGCCGTATGGCGGCAAGGCGATTCTTTCCGACACGGTGGGTTTTATCGCCGACCTGCCGACCGAACTGGTCGCCGCTTTCCGCGCCACCCTGGAGGAGGTGCTGGAGACCGACCTGATCGCCCATGTACGTGACGCCGCCCATGACGAAACAGAGGCCCAGAAGGAAGATGTGCTCAAGGTGCTGGCGGAACTGGGGGTGCCGGAGGACAGGCCGATGATCGAGATCCTCAACAAGATCGATCTCTTGCCTGATGAAGCGCGGCTGGGACTTCTGGAAGGCAACCGGCGCGGCAAGAGCGCCGTGGCGGTTTCAGCCCTGACCGGCGCGGGAATCGATAGCCTTCTGGGGCGATTCGAAACCGAGATGACGCATGACAACATCGGCTTGAGCCTGACCCTGGATACCAATGACGGGGCTGCCCTGGCCTGGGTTTATCGCCATGCCCAGGTGGTCAGGCGGCAGGAAAGGGCTGGAAACATCCGCCTGGAACTCAGAATCCGTCCACAGGACGCGGCCAAAATTCAAAATCGCTTTCCAGGAAAAACAAAGTTCAATCAGAAGATTGCCGCTGAACCTTGATGTGAGTTCTCAAAGGGGAGGGCGGTGGAGGAGGGCGAGGAGCGGCTCCGCCCCGGATCGTGATTCAAATGAAGCGGGGCGCCGATGGCGCCCCGCTTATTTTTGCCCAAACGCCGGCCAGGTCAGCCGGTCGGGGCGCCGCGCCGCGCCGGCGGCTCCGGTTTCCAACCCGGAAAGTAAGGGCCGGTCTTGGGTTTGCCCTGGGTGTCGTAGAGCGGCCCGAGCGCCTTCTTTTGATCGGCCACGAAGGTGGCGGGCAACGAGGCTTTGGTGGTGGCGGTATTGACCAAACCGCCGTTTTCAGAACCGCCAGGTCCCTGGAAGCCGGTGAAATCACCCCGGCCGTTCCAGGCCCAAGGACCCCACAGCTTGACATGGGCGCGCAGCGCCGCGTCATGGATGATATTGATCTGGCGCTCATAGTCCGGATCGCCCTGCTTGTAGCCACCGAAATTGCCCTGGTCGCCGCTGGCCGCAAACACCGCCGACACGCCTTTGGTGGCGGCGATCTTGTCGGCATCCCTGAGGCCGTCCAGGGTTTCGATCATCAGGACCAGCACCAGATTGTCGTTGATGGTGTTGTGATAGCCGCCCGGCACCTGGCCCCAGAACTCAGCCCGGCTGCCGCCGGCGCTGCGCCCGCCCATGGGCGGGAAATAGGCCCATTTCACCGCTTCCTTCGCTTCGGCGACCGAGCGCACGGTCGGTATCACCAGCACCAGCGCGCCATTGTCGAGGGCATGCTGTTCGTCATACTCGTTGGCGTTGGGAACGCGCACCCCCGGCACCGCCTTGGCGTGCGGGCAAGCGGACCACATGTTGTAGATCTCGTTCCAGGTGCCTTCGTTATGCTGCAGTTCGGTCCAGATATAATCGATGCCGCCCTGATTGGCCGCTTCGCAATAGATCTGCGGGGTGGACCCGCTGGGCACGGTGACGCTGGTGATCTTGCCGCCGTTCATCATCTTGACCTTGACCGGATTCCAGATCGGCGATCCACCCGCCGGCGGATCGAAAGTATGGCCGCGCTTCCAGCTGTTCATGTTGAAAGCACCCTGGTTGACCGCGCCGGGGGGAGCGATCTTGTCGGCATGGGTGTCAACACCGGCCTTTGCCGCCAGCGGCCACTTCTTCTGGGCGGTGGCGTTTGAATCGTCGCCGGAGGTGTCTTGGGCGAACGCGCAAGTGCCCGCCAGCAAAGCGGCGCAGAGCGTGGCCAAAAAGACTTTGGATTGCATGAGAACCCTCCCGTTATTTTGCCGGCGAGGGTGATCCAGATTCCCGCCTCCTTCAAGAAGGCACCACAACATTAAAAGCCTGTAATCAAGGTCTCATAAGCGAATTTTGCTTACGGATTTTCGTATCACAGTCCCGTTCCTTTGGCCTTCTGCCAAAGGGCTTCCATCTCATCCAGGCTGGCGGTGGCGGCGGTGCGGCCCTCGGCCAAAAGCTCCCTTTCGATAAAGTGGAAACGGCGGGTGAATTTGGCGTTGGCGGCGCGCAGGGCGGCTTCCGGATCCACCTTGAGGTGACGGGCGAGGTTGGCGACCACGAAGAGAAGATCGCCGATTTCTTCCTGGCGCTGATCCTGATCGACCGCCTCGGCGACTTCCCTGGCTTCCTCGGCGATTTTTTCCACCACCTTGCCGGCGTCGTCCCAGTCAAAGCCGACGCTGGAGGCGCGGCGCTGCAGCTTTTCGGCGCGCAGCAGGGCGGGCAGGGCGAGGGGAACGTCATCCAGGATGGAGGCCCTGTCTTCGGAAGATTGCGCTTTTCCGGCGCGTTCTTCGGCCTTCAGCGATTCCCAGGCGAGTTTCTGACCCTGCGCGTCCGAAGGCGCCTTGGCACCGCCAAAGACATGCGGATGGCGACGAATCATCTTGTCCGTCACGGCCTCGACCACGTCGCCGAAATCGAACAGGCCTTGTTCCTCGGCCATGCGGGCGTGAAACACCACCTGGAACAAAAGATCGCCCAGCTCGCCGGGCAGCGATTTGAGATCATCGTCTTCGATGCTGGCGGCGACTTCATAGGCTTCCTCGATCGTATAGGGCGCGATGGTCGCGAATGTCTGTTCGCGGTCCCAGGGGCAGCCATCCGGGCCACGCAGCCGGCGCATGATGTCGAGCAGGACTTCGATGTCGCGGGAAAGGAAAAGCGGATTCGGCATGGGCCCACCGTAAGGCGCGCCCGCAAACATTCAATCCAGCAGGGCCATCGCTTTTCGGATGAAGGCGCCGATCTCGGGACTGATCGGCAACAGGGGTGATATATTTTGATCGGCCAGGACCTCGGCGCGCATGGCCTTCATTTTCTCCTTCATGGCCGGGTCGTTGCCCGACACTTCGCGCCGGACCGCGCGGAACCATTGCGCCACCTCGCGGGCCTCAGGCGAGGCGGGATCGCCTGTGGCCAGCGCCGCCTGCGCCTTGGAAATCATGCCGGCCCATTGCGTCTCATGGGCTTGCCCGACCTCGGTCATGCGGGCGCGTTCCTCAGGGGTGAAATGGGCTTGGCACCGCAAGCCTTAAGCACGGCATGTTAGCTATTGGCCGCCAAAACTGACTTTCCTTTGCCAGTTAGCCCATAGCCACTCCTTGCGAGCTTCATCAAACCTTTATTCATGAGGTCGAGCGCGATTTTGTTATCAACCTTCTGACCAAATTGAAATTGGGCGGCGCGAAGCGTTTCGATCTCATCAGGGGTAACTTCCGGCAGGTCTTTGTACCTTCCCGTGATCGCTTCCCAGATGCTCATTTCGGCACCTTTTTCGCTTCGGATTTAGCGGGACTCGGTTTCTTCTTCGCCTTGGGCATGAAAGGCGTCGGCGATGTTTTCAGCAGCCGCAGCAGGACTTCATCTTCGCGGGAAAGTTCTTTAGTCATGGCCGATAGCGCCTTGTCAAAGATCGAGTGGGCCTCGAAACACATCAATGAGCTTAACAAACTTTTCGAGGAAAAGCGCCCGTTCTCCTACATCATTGAAACAAACACAGTAACCTGCAAGCGCGCCACGGGAGCCAAAAAGAACGTAGCCGTCATAGACGAGGCAACCCTCCTTATTGCTGATGTCGTTCATAACATCAGGACCGCTCTTGACCATGCCTATTGGGCCATCGTTTCTCCCTTCACCACAGACAGAGACGAAAGGAATGTTCAGTTTCCTTTCAGTAAAACCAAGGCACGGCTTGAGGAAGCCATAAAGAACAGACTGGCCGACCGGGTATCCGACAGATTTTTCAGGACCATCTGTGAATTGCGGCCTCACGGTGAAACGGGAGGAAATGAAGTCCTCTACCTCATCGAGTATCTGGATGGACTCGACAAGCATAGGTTCCCGGCCCCAACGGGCAATTATACCCGTCTTGATAGCCACATTATCCGCCAGCAGGTGCCCGATTTCCCCGCCGGAATTGTCAACTCCGGATTTGGCAATTCGGGAAAAGACGTTCAATGGGACTTCCATCCCATGGCGTGCTTCGATCTTGGCCAGATCGTTCCGCCCACAACCTGCGTGTTCGAAAAGAAGCTCGATGTTCCCGTCGATATAGTTTTCGCGGTCGGTGCGGGCGCAGACCTTCGACCAGTCGTTCCAACTCTTTACAAGATGACGGATGTTGCCAAGAAAACCATCCATATCATCCGGGCGGCTGTTTAATTGTGCGCCCATGGCGCAGTCCTAATACTACCGCCTCTTATTTTCGTATAAGTAATATTATGTAAAATATTGGGGCGATGTGGTACCATTGCCGTGTCCGGTATGTATCCCTTGCGCCGGAGCGTATGGGATGGACCGCCCTCCCGGGACGGCTTCTGATCCCCGAAAACCCTCCCGATGATCATCCGTCCTGAGCCTCTTCCCCGCCGCCTACCCGACCGGATGGCCCTGGACCACGTGCTGGGCCGGGCCGTGCCCATTTGCATCGCCGTCCTCGCAACCAGCCCCATTTGTTTTGTGACGATATCGGATCAGAGGCTGTTCTATTGCGATGATTTGGTGGCGTCCGATAACGCAATGCTGGCCAGTGTCAAAACCGTACACAGCTAATTCTCGACAGCTGCCGGGAAACGGGATTGCATATTGCCACCTTCACTCGCTGGGAGGTGTCGATGCGCGAATATGAGTTTCGGATTCTGAATCCCGACCACACGATCTCAATTTCGATGCTGACGATGGAGTTGAATGCCGCAATGGCGATCAGAGAAGCTCACAAAATGGCCCAAGGGAGGCCGTTTGAAGTATGGTGCGATGATAGTCGCATCCACGCTCACGAAGACAAAAAGCGGACTCCAGCTCCGCGCCCTGCCGCCTAGTAAAGCGGTATCCCCCCGCGCGGCTGCCCGTCCGGTTTCGGCTGGACGGGACTTTTTGGGGGGGGGCGGGATCGCCTTTACCGCGGGGCTTTTTGTTCCAGGCATTATCGCGATCGTGATAGGATTACCCATGCGTGATGCCGACACGTTGAGCGAAAAAGAAATCGAACGCCGCCGCGAGGCAGCCTTGAAGACCAAGCTGGCAACCCCGCCGAAGCACCACGCGCCCAATGGCAAAGTGAATCGAGCGCAGAGCCATAAGGGCAATAAGGTGCAGCCCGCGCATCAGCGGAACAGGCGACAAAAGGGCCGCTAAAAAAAGCGCGCCGCTCGCAATAACAAGATTCATCGCGGCCATGCGGATGCAAACATGGCGGGCCTTTAACGACCAAGCTTTCACGCACGCTCTGCGCCCCACGCGCTATTTTGCGCGCCTTGCCATGGGAGACCGCGCATGAGGTCAGCATTCATTATTGCCGTGATTGTTCTTGGCTGTTCCGGCTGCGCGGTCGAGGCCCCTCGTCCCTCGGCCAACGGCTATGCCAATTATGATTTTCAGGGCGACATCACCGCCGATGGCGGCACGGACTGCTGGTATAGGTGTTTCTAGGCCGGCGGATGCTGCGCCCATGCGGGCGAGCATCTTGTCTTGTCCAGGCAACCCTTCCGCGAAGCCCACGTTCTCAAGGGATGCTGAAAACTCCGCCTAAGACATTCACGCCCAGGAAGGGCAAGCGCGAAGAAAATCCGCCACCCAGGCCGAGCGAGGCGCGCAAAGCGGAAGACGCCTTGCTGACGGAGTTGGATAAGGGTCCCCTGGAGGCCTGACGCTGGCCACGCGCCCGCCCAAAAACAAAAAGGCCCGCCTGAATGCAGGCGGGCCTTTGAACTTGCCAGATAGAGAAAATCAGGTGGTGGTGGTTGACGCGCCGACCACGCCGCCCGGCTGATTGACCGCACCACCCCCGCTAGAGCCGCCGCTACCGCCGATCAGGGCCGCCGCCATGCCCAAAAGGGCCGTTCCGCCGATAATGGCGGCCACGGTTGAGCCGGACTGGGCGTGTTTGATGCCGGCCGGCTTGCCGGGCGCAAGCGGAGCAACGGATGCGGCAAACGCGCTCGACGTGACCAAAGCGGCTGCCAAAACCACGGCGCAGAGATCGCGCATCGAATTTCCCCCTGATGAATTTATTTGCGGGCAAGATAATCCAATCACCTGAGATAACAAGGCCTTGCCTCAACCGCTGGCTAAACATTTCTAATCTCTGGATAAAACGGCTGAGGGGCGGCCTAAGCCCTTGTAGTTCATGAAGTCTTGGGTACGGGGTTGGCCCGAATCTGGCAAAAGTGGGATAAGCGGCCGCCTCTGCGGCTTAGGGATCTTGAACCATGCGAGAAACCAGCAAATCCATCATGCGGCGCCTGCATGATGTGCGCTTCGCGGTCCGATATTTTGTCGGCGACGGCATTGATATCGGCGGCGGTGAGGATCCCTTGGGGCTGTACCGCGAATTGTTTCCGGCGATCAGCAGTGTGCGCAATTGGGACCTGCCAGACGGCGATGCCCAGGCGATGGCGGGCGTCCCCGACAACAGTTTCGATTTTGTCCATTCCAGTCACTGCCTGGAACATCTGAACGATCCCCTGGCGGGCCTGGCAAACTGGCTGCGCATTCTGAAGCCCGGCGGGCACCTGATCGTGGTGGTGCCCGATGAGGATCTTTACGAGCAGGGCCGCTTCCCCTCGGCCCATAACTTCGGCCACAAGTACAGTTTCACGATTCACAAGGCAAAATCCTGGAGCAAGCAAAGCATCAGCCTGACGTCCTTGCTGGCGCAGCTGGGTCCCACGGCCCAGCTGCTGCGCATCGAGCTTCTGGACGCGACCTACCGCTTTGCCCTGCCGCCGCTCGACCAGACCATGACGCCGATCGGGGAATGCGCCATCGAATTCATCATCCGCAAGCGTCCCGCACACGAAATCGCGCAAGGCGGACGAGCCCCCTCCTCCGGCCAGCTTTCTCCTGACGAGGTTCAAACCCTGATCAAAACCGGCTTGTGAGCGCGCCGGTCCTGATGAATCAGGGACGGGCGTTGCTGGTGCTGCCGCTGGGGGATGTGGGCGTCACCGGAGGCAGAGGCGCATAAGGATTATAGGCGACGGTTCCCTGGGTCTGGGGCGGGTTGGCGGCGGAATCATAGATGCTGCCGGGCTGACCGGCATAGGTATCCCAGTTGGGATTGCCCCAGGATTTGTGCACGAACGCGCCGTAGGGCACCCAGAGCGGGTTCAGCGGGCCGAGAACGGCAAAACCAAGAACGGCAAGGCTGGCCAAGGTCGATTTCATGACTATGTCTCTCTGTCGGGCGGCGGAAGATGCCATGTCCCGCCGGGGTTGCCAACGGGCGCCGGATCAGCGCGGATAGCCGGGGGCGGCGCTGTCGGCCTGCGGATACCAAAGATAGCTGTGCAGGATGTATTTGGCCCGGTCGCGCGGCGGCAGCCCGGCATGGGGAAACAGCCAGAGCGGTGGGAAAACCACCAGCCGGCCGGGGGCCGGCTGCACGCTGAGATCAAGGCCCGGAAATATGGTTTCGCCGCCGCCCGGATCATTGAGATAAAGAATCGCGGTGATGAAACGGCGGCTGTCGGCATCGTCCATCACGTCGACATGCGGCGGAAAATTGTCCCGCCCATCCGGCAGGTAGCGCTTGAGGCGGATTTCCTCGGCCAGTGGTTTTGCCGGCCAGTTGGCGCCAATGTCCAGGGCCTGCCAATATTGCTGCAGGCAAGTCATCATGATGCGGGCGATCTGGGTTTCCACCTCCGGCCAGTGACGGCTGACGCTCAACTGCACAAAACTATAGGCGCCGTCGGCCTGCTTGCGTTCGTGCAGAGGCTGAGCCGCCTCAAACCGCTCGACCAGCGCCTGGCATTGCTCGATTGAAAGCGTGCGTTCATACGCTTTCACATAGTCAGACAGCAATTTCGCCAAGCGGCCAATCCCAAACGCGATGCCAAGAAGCCCGTAACTCTCGCGTCAGGCCCCGGGCGGCGGGGCCGCCGGCTTCCTGGTCACCACAAAATCCTTCAGATGCTCGGCGGCCGGCGTGAATTTGGGTTCCAGCTGCAGGGTCTTCTGATAGTCCAAATAGGCTTCCTGGAATTTTCCGGTCAACTGTTCGGCAACCGCGCGGTTGTAGTACCCGACATAGGGAGACGTCGGCCCAAGCTCTATGCCGTGATTGACGTCGGCCATCGCCTCGTCATAACGCTTTTGCAGGATGTAGCCGCCGGCCCGGTCGACAAAGGCGTCGGCCAGTGTCGGAAAGATGGCAATCCCGGTGTTGTAATCGTTCATGGCGTCATCAATCCGGCCCAGCGCGACCTTGATCGCGCCGCGATTGACATAGGTGCCGGCACGATCATGCGCCGACAGCGCCTGGTTCTCCAGCGCGGAACTGCAGGTGGCGATGCCGTTGACCGGATCGACTCCCGCCTTGGCCATCAGATAACAGTCATGCGCCAGCTCGTTGCCGATCACCATCACGACGGCATTCGCAGGCGCGCTCAGCGCCACCAAGCCGAGGCAGATTGCGGGCGCGAGAATTGAGAGATGCGGCTTCATCGCGGTCTCCTTCCAAAGGGTGCTTCGCCAAGTTTACATCGTTTCCCGGCTTTGAGAAAGCACTGTAAGTCCTTAAGCCGCCATGTAATCCCCCAGACAGGCCTATGGAAAGGCAAGCGTCATGCCATCATGGGCGGGCTCCACGCCCGCGGGCAATGTGCGTTTCAGACTGTCATAGTCCATGTCCACATGCATGTTGGTCAGGATGGCGCGAGCGGGTTTTACCCGGTCAATCCATTCCAGAGTTCGGCCAAGATGGGCGTGGCTGGGGTGCGGCGTGTGACGCAAGGCATCCACGATCCAGCATTCCACGCCTTGCAGCGCCGTGAAGGCGGCCTCGTCAAGCGCATCCACATCCGGCGAATAGGCCAGCGGGCCAAAGCGGAAGCCGAGCGAATTGATCCGGCCATGACCTTGGGCGAAGACGCGGACGGAAATATCCCCGCCGGGGCCGGCAATCGCGAAAGGCTCAAAGGGTTCGGGGATTTCATGGGCGTTGAGAATGGCTGGGTAATCGCTGCCGGGCGGCTGGGCAAAGCAATAGCCAAATTTCTGCATCACATCGGCCATGGCGGCGCGGTCGGTCCAGACATCTATTTTGACGCGGCTTTGCAATACCAGGAGCCTTAAATCATCCATGCCATGCAGCTGGTCGGCGTGGCCATGGCTGATCAACACCCCGTCCAGCCGCCCGATGCGCGCGTCGAGAAGCTGCTGGCGCATATCGGGCGATGTGTCCACCAGCACTCGAGTATCGCCCTTGCCTGATTTCTGGCGCAGCAGCAACGAACAGCGGCTGCGGCGATTTTTCGGATTGGAAGGATCGCAAGCGCCCCAGAAGCCCGCTTCGCCCTCGCCGCCAAGACGCGGCACGCCGCCCGATGACCCACATCCCAGGATACGTGCTTCAAGCATACGAGCGGCCTTTGTCTCTTTGCGTGCTACGCACGCGGGCGGACGACCCACGTCCCGGAATGCGCGCCTCAAGCATGGGGGCGCTTGATCTTGGTGAAAAGCCGGAAAAAATTCTCCGTGGTGGCAGCGGCGAGTTCACCTTCGCTGATCCCTTTCAGTTCCGCCAGCATGCGCGCGGTATGGACCACAAAGGCAGGCTCGTTGGTCTTGCCCCGGTGCGGCATGGGCGCCAGAAAAGGCGCATCGGTCTCCACCAGCAGCCGGTTCAGCGGCACCGATCGGATCACATCGCGCAGGGCGCCCGAATTCTTGAAGGTGGCAATGCCGGATACGGAAATCAAAAGGCCAAGCTTCAGCGCGGCGTCCGCCAGCTTTTGCGTGCCGGTGAAGCAGTGAATGAGGCCGGTGAAGGCGCCCTTGCCCATCTCATCTTCCAGCATGGCGATGGTGTCGTCATCCGCATCGCGGGTATGGATAATGACCGGCAGTCCTGTCTGCCGGCCCGCCGCGATATGGGCACGGAAATTGGCGGCCTGGGCCGCGCGCGGCGAATGCTCGTAATAATAATCCAGTCCGGTTTCGCCGATGCCGGCGACTTTGGGATGCGCCGCCTCCGCCAATAACGGCGCCGGACCGGCGAGCGGTTCTTTTTCGGCTTCGTGCGGGTGCACCCCCACGCTGCACCAGACATCGGGGAATTTTTCGGCCATGGCGCGCACGCCGGCAAACCGCTTCAGTTCGGTGCCGATGCTGAGACAGACGCCCACGCCCGCCGCCCGGGCCCGCGCCATCACGCCGTCTACGTCACCGGCATAGTCGGGAAAATCCAGATGGCAATGACTGTCCACCAACATGGGAATGGGCAGCATCAGACCGCCCCTGCCCGGCGCGCGGCGCGCGCCAGATCGCGCGCGATGGTCAGCAAAGTCTGGCGCGGTTCCACGTGCAAGCCGTCGGCGCGGGCGAAGGCATCCTTCATACGCGCCAACGCCGCGGTCCAGGTGTCCAGACCGGCCGCGCCGTCATGAGCCCTGGCGCGGATGCGCGCGGACAGCGCTTCCACCAGAAAGGCGCCAAACCGTTCCAGTCCGTCGGCGACGCGATAGAGCCGGTCGCCCAGGGCCAGAAGCGCCATGAGATCGGGTGCAGCCGCGTGTTCAATCAGGCGGTCCGCTTCGGCGGCAAGCTCACGCCCCTCGCCGCCGGCAAGCTCAAGCGCCGCGCCGAGCGATCCGCCAGAAAGGCGTGCCAGTTGGGCCCGTTCGGCATCCGAGCTGTCAGGCAGGAAGGTCTTGAGGGCGCTTGCCAGCGTTTTCTCATCCAGCGGACGCAGCACCAGCCGCTGGCAGCGCGAGCGAATGGTGGCAAGCAGCCTGCCCGGCGTATTGGAAAGGAGCAGCAGCATGGCGCGGCTGGGCGGTTCTTCCAGCAACTTCAAAAGCGCATTGGCGGCATTGTCGTTCATCTCATCGGCGGTATCGACAATGGCGATGCGCCAGCCGCCCGCGCCCGAGGTCATGCCGAAGAAACCGGCTAGCTTGCGGATTTCGTCAACCCCCAGCACCGTCATCAGCTTTCCGGTTTCGGGATGGACGCTTCGCTGAAGCAGGAGCAGGCCGGGATGGGCGCCTGCCGCAACCTGAAGACTGGCCGGATCACTGGCGGGAACCGAAAGATCCGCCGCGCCGCAATTTTGCGCGCCATGGGCCAGAAGATAGCGCGCGATGCGATACGCCAAAGTCGCCTTGCCCACGCCGGGGGGGCCGCAGATCAGCCAGGCTTGCGGCGGACGCGCCCCGCGAATGGCGCGAGCGGCGATGCCGAGGGCCGCATCCTGCCCCACCAGCGCCAGGCTGCGGCGGGGATGGGGAAATTCGGATTCTGCCGGTTCGTTTTTGCGTTTGGCCATTCACGCCTTATAGATCAAAACGCCGCGCCACGATGGCCCAAATCGCCGCCGCCACCGCGTCTTCATCGCCGGCGGCATCGATCAGCTGGCAGCGGTCGGGATTGCGGCGGGCGATGTCAAGGAACGCCTGGCGCAGTCTTTCGTGGAAATCGCGGTCGAATTTCTCGAAGCGGGATTCCAGCGGCCCCCGCGCATTGGCGCGCTTCAGGCCGGTTTCGACATCTAGGTCCAGCATCAGGGTCAGATCGGGCTTGAAATCATCCAGCACCACCGAATCGATGCGCCGGATGGTTTCGCGCTGAAGGCCCCTGCCCGCCCCCTGATAGGCATAGGTCGAATCGGCGAAACGGTCGCAGATCACCCACGTGCCGGCCAGCAGCGCCGGACCGATGGTGCGTTTCACATGATCGGCGCGGGCGGCATAGACCAGAAGCGTTTCGGTCAGCGCATCCCAGCGGCCCGGCGCGCCGTTGACCAGCAGCCCGCGTATCTCCTCGGCTCCCGGCGATCCGCCCGGTTCGCGGGTGGTGACCACGGCAATATTTTTTTGAGTCAGCGCGGCGGCGAGGCGTTTGATCTGGGTGGATTTGCCCACGCCCTCCCCGCCCTCAAGCGTGATGAAGAAACCGCTCATTTCGTGTTGGTCACTTCTTTCCGCCAAACATGCCCATAAAGCGCTGGAAGATGCTGGCGCCGGCGAGCGGCTGGGCGGCATAGACCGGCACGCTCATGGCGGGAAACTCCGGCGCGGTGATGGTGACGGTGCCGACACGCTGGCCCGCCGCGATCGGCGCGGCAAGGCCGGGGTCGGATTTCACCTCGGTCTTCAGCGCATTGTGGGAATCCACCTGCATGGTCACCGCCAGGGCTTTCTGCACCATGACAGGCACGCTCGGCGCCGCGCCGCCCGTTACCGGCGCCTGGCCGATCACCTGACCCGCTTGAAACACCGGATAGGAGCGGAATTCCCGGAACGCCATCTCCATCACCCGGCCGGCTTCCTCGGCGCGCCTGATGTTGGGGAAATAGTCATTGTGGTACTGGGGATAGCGCAATCCGTTGAGAACCAGGATCAAGCGCTGGTTGCCGCGCTTGGCCGAAATAGTGATACCATAACCAGCATCATCGGTGTGGCCGGTCTTCAGCCCGTCGGCACCCGGCAAGGTGGAGATCACCAGGTCGCGGTTGGGCTGGGTGATGTTATGCCAGGTGAAGCTCTTTTCGCTGAAGTAATGATAATATAGCGGATAGTCATTGATCAGGTGACGCGACAGTTTGGCAAGGTCGAGCGCGCTCATCATCTGGCCCGGCGGATCGGGCAGTCCGTCGGGATTGACGAAGGTGGATTGGGCGAGACCGAGTTGTTTGGCTCGCTTGTTCATGAGGTCGACAAAGCCTTCTACCGTGCCGCCTGCGCTCTCGGCGACCACAACGCAGGCGTCATTGCCCGACTGGGTGATGATGCCGCGGATGAGGTCCTCCACCGAGATGCGCGCGCCCAGTTCGACGAACATTTTCGAGCCCTGGGTGCGCCAGGCGCGTTCCGATACCGGCAGAGTATCGGTGAGCTTCATGCGCCCGTCCGCCAGACGCTGGAACAACAGTTCAAGTGTCATCAGTTTGGACATCGAGGCTGGCGGCATCGGCACCAGTCCGTCCTTCTGCCAGAGCACCTGGCCGCTTGCGGCATCCATCAAGAGGGCGTGCTCGGCGCTGGTGTCCATCGCCGCCAATGACGGCGTGGCCAGTGCGGCAAGGATCAAAACCGGAAGGATGAAAATGCGGCGCATAATGGCTCCAAGGTGTTAAGGCGGCGGTCTATTGATCGACGACGATCTGGGCTTCCGCGCTGCCCGCTCCGCCGATCCGCGCCAGGGCGGCATCGGCGTCCTGAACCGAACTGAGCGGACCGGTGCGCACTCTATAGAGAGTCTGACCACCGCGTTGAAGGGTTGAAACACGTAAATCTCCGCCGAGGCTGCGCACCAGGCGTTGGGCGTTGTCCATTTTGCTGAATGCGCCCACCTGTATGTAAAGGTGCGTCTCGGGAGGAACGGGAACCTTGTCCACCTGGCCGGTCGGTTCGTTTGATGCAAGCTTTACCGGCGGTTCGGGCGCCGGCGCGGGCAGCGGCGTCACCGTGATCGGCGGCGCTACCGGAGCACCCGGCACGATGTTGAGTGCGGAGGTATCCACCTGCCCGGCTGGAACGGCAGGTAGCGCATTGGCGATTTCCGGCGGTGTTTCAGGTGGCGCCCCGTTGATGTCGGCGCGGCCGAGATAGGTCACGCGAACCCTTGCCGTGCCCGACCTGACCACATCCAGGAGTTCCGCAGCGTGACGCGACAGATCAATGATGCGGCCGCGCGCGTAAGGCCCCCTGTCATTGACCCGAACCACGATGGATTTGCCGTTTTCGAGATTCGTCACCCGCACATTGACCGGCATAGGCAGGGTGCGATGGGCGGCGGTGAGCTGGTTGCCATCATAAAGTTCACCATTGGCGGTATTTTTGCCGTAGAAATCCGGGCCATACCAGGAGGCGATGCCGGTTTCGTCATAGTCCGGCTGTTCATGCGGGTAATACCAGACATTGCCGATCTGGTAGGGATCGCCGACCTTGTAAACCCCTGCGCTGGGCGGCACCCGGACAGTGTGATCGGCAGGCGAAGGCGCGGGGGGATGCACGGAAACGCAGCCGGCCAGCAGCAGCGCCAGCACACCGGCGGCACAGAATACGGCAAGGCCCCTGTAATATTGCCCGGAATACAGCTTCAGGTTCCGAATCATAGCGGTCGCCGACGCTAAAGGAGCGTCCGGCAAAGCGCAAAGTGGGGTTTTCCCTTAGCTTGCGGCACGACACAAAAGAGAAAGGCAGGCGATGAAGCCTGCCTTTCTCCCAAGTCGCCTTGATGCGTTCTTACTGGATGGTGACCTTGGTGACATTCCACAGGATCGCCGAGCCCAGGTAAACCACATTGGGCTGCTTGCAACCGATCTCATGAATCAGGCGCCCGGCATCGTCTTCGCCGCGGCCGAGGCTGGTCTGCGCCCAGCCCACCACCTTGCCGCTGTCGATGTCGATCTTGTAGAGCCGGCCAGAGGTGCCATCGGAGCTGAAGATGTATTGCTTGCCGCTGGCATCGGCCTTGGGAATGCACAGGCCCCAGGGCGCGCCCTCGCCGGTGATGGAGCGCTTGAAGTTCAGGTTGTCGTCATAGACCTGGATGCGGTGATTGTTGCGGTCCGCGGCATAGACATTGTCGTTGGTGTCCACCGCGACGGAATGGATGATGTTGAACTGGTTGGGCCCGGTGCCCCAGGTGCCCACCCATTTCAGCCAATGGCCGCCGGGCGCGATCTTGACCAGGCGCGAATTGCCATAGCCGTCGGTGACAAAGATGTTGTCATGGGAGTCCCAGGACACATCGGTGGGCCGGTTGAAGGTGCCCACGCCGCCAACGGGATGCAGCCTTTTGACCATGTCCACGGGCTTGCCTTCCTGCCGGGCGGCGCCCTCATAGCCGCGGCCCTGTTTTTCCAGCATCTCTTCCAGGTAATCGATGGCTTCCGGGGTGCGGCCGAACTCTTCCAGGGGAACGCCGGCGGGGCTGTATTTGACGACCATCCCCGATCCCTCATCGACCTGCCAGACATCATCATGTTTGTCGATGCGCACCGAATGGGCAAAGGCCTCGGCATAATTGTGCGGCGCCCATTCCTTCACGAAGGCGCCGTTCGGCTCGAATTCCCACAACATCGCCGCCATGCCGCCGCGCGCGGGTCCCTGCGGATTGGTGCGCGAATAGACGAAAATGTGGCCTTTGGAATTGGTGTCCACGCCCACCGCCTCGCCCATGGTCTGGCCGGGGACCTTCAACTGAAGCACTTCTTCTTTGTATTTCAGTTTCGGCGTTTTGGCGTCGATCGCGTCCTGTTCGGCCTGCTGCTGCTTGGTGGAAATCTGGGCCTGTGCCCCGGTCAGCGCGCTGGCGGCCAGAAAGACGCCAATAAGCGAAAACAAAGATGCGTGTTTCATGGAATGTCCCCTCCGGTTTTTTGCTGGATGCTCAGCTGGCTGAACTCCCTGGCGGGAGCATATCGGCCTTCCCGTGCTGGTGGAAGAGTGAGCCGCGGTTCGCGCCAGCGAACGAAATGGTTCGGTGGACCATTTCGAGCGGCTCACGCCGCGAGCTTAAGCGAGCGGCCGGGCGGCTGCTAATACCGGGCATCGGCCGGCTCTTAAATGGCCGCGCGTCAGGCTGAGGACCTAGTAGCCGCTGGGGCTGATCCAAATGCTCTCGTTCCACGAGCCGCCCGGAGCGATATATTGCAACTCGTTGTATTGGCCCTTCTGGGCCATGTTCATCGAGTCTGTGATGCCGACCATCGGCTCGATGGCGATAAAGCCGCGCGTATTTCGAGGCACGTCGTTCGGGGCGGTCAGCGGAACGACCGGACCGTCATAGGCGGCTGCAGGGGGAGGAGCCGGGCGGGGCGCGGCCGGCGCTGCCGCGCCGCCACCGGCGCCAGCCGCAGCGGAGCCAGGAGGCGTCAAGATTTCCGAGTAAAGAAGGAAGGTCCGGATCTTGGGGCCGGCGGTCACCTTGATCGAGGTCGTGTCGCCCTTGATGACGACGCTGGCGCGGCCTTGCGCGTCGCGGTCGAGGTCGCTGAACACCTCGTCGAGCCGTTTGTCGGCGAGGCGGCTGAGTGGAACATTGTGATGATCGCCGCCGAAAAATATGTCGGCACTTTCCGTCTCGCCGGTCGGCAGGTGAGCGTCGGTTTCTATCCAGTGAGTCTCGGCGCCGAAGTCGAGCGACCAGTGATTGCGGTCGGTCTCGGGCAAGGCGAAATAAGGGTGGTAGCCGATCGACACCGGCAGGGGCTGGCTGCTGAGATTGTCGATCCTGGTGTTCACTTCCAGTGCCCCATCCTTCAACCGGATGGTCATGGTATAGGTCTGGGCGAAGGGAAACTGCTTCATCCAGTCCGGATTGCGGTAGAAGTCGAGCCTGCTGACCACATAGGCGCTATAGGCGTCGGCCTTGGCAGTGACCAGCTTCCAGTCATGCGTGCCGTTCAGAAAGCCCTGCTGAGGTATGGGAGAACGGACATTGCCGATCCCCGGATCGAAACTGTACTTCTTGCCGTTGGCATAGAAGGCCATCTCGTCCAGCCGGTTGGCGAACGGCCCCAGGAAGGGTACGCCGTTCAAGCCCGGGTTGTTGCGCAGAGCGGCGGTCGAGGGGATGTTCATGCTGATCACGTTCTTGCCATGAACCACGAACTCATAGGCGTTGCTGGTGCCAGTCAGCACCGAGACCGTCGAGTCGGTCTTATTGTCGTGTAGTCGCACAATGTCGCCGATGGTCTTGACCGAATAACGAGGGACTGGGTCCTTGGCGGCAACTTCTATGCCCGGCAACGCCAGGGCGGCGCCGATGATCATCGCTGTCACCGCCATCCTCCGCTTCAGAAGTTTTAGCATTATCCCTCCTTCTCTATGTAATTTTTGAACCGACTTCCCAAGACCACATACAATGTCGACTTTCGCAGACGGTTCAATGTTTGTTGCGGCACCCTCGTAGCGCCGGCCGCTGCGGAACCCGAGCGCTTTGTAGCACAGCTTCGCCTTTACCAGGCGTCCCGCGCGAATGGGCTGAATGATTGCCTTAGACTCGCTGATCTTCGATCTTTACGGAGTACCGCAATCCGAGAGGCGCGCCCACACAAGGGCGGCGAAAACTGAAGAGGTGAAAGGACAAGGTTATTGGGTATGTCAGCGAATGTCCGCTATTGGCGCAAAGCGGACATTGAGCTTCGGCAGGGACGGACCCGCGGGTGGGCCTCTTATTCTGTGGGCCAGACGGCCAGCCGCGGACCGCCCTTACGAAGGCGTGGCAACTCGTATCGAAGGAACTAGCCCTTGGCGTCACGTTCCATGCCCTCCGCCATGCCTCGCAGCGGATCGCAAGCGGCATGGACGTGTTGACCATTAGCCGCAGGCTGGGCCACGGCAGCCCCGAGATAACGTTGGTGGTCTAGGCCGCCTGTTCTCGAATACCGATGACCGCGCCGCCCAGGCCATTGACGCGGCATTCTCGTCGGCAGGTACAGACCGAGAACCTTTCGAGACGGCCCCGGTGGTAATGCGGTGACAATGGCCGAGGGTTGCAACAAGGCAGCGTTCTAAGTAATTGATCCTGTTATGCGGACAGGTGGCCGAGTGGTTTAAGGCAGCGGTCTTGAAAACCGCCGTGGGTGAAAGTCCACCGTGAGTTCGAATCTCACCCTGTCCGCCATTCCGTCAGCAGCGCCCGACCGCTCGAAATGGTTCACCGGACCATTTCGTTCGCTGCGCGCACCACGGCTCACCCCGTAGCGTCCCGCTGCAGTGTGGCCGGGATTGCAGAGTTCCCGCCCAGCGCTTTTTTTCGGCCCATGTCTGAAGCCGCAGCTATGTGAAGGAACGCTTTGCTGCCTTCATCATTTGGCTATTCAGAGGCGTAGGCGCTGGACCATGTGCCTCTATGTTCCAATCGGATGCAAAGATGCAAAGGAGTGCGACCATGCAAGTGGGCGAAGTGATGACAAAGAATTGCCGGTTTGTGAATGCCAATGACACCCTGCGCAAAGCCGCGGAGATTATGGCCGCCGAGGACGTGGGCATTCTGCCTGTCGCGGACAAGGATCGGCTGATCGGCATGATTAGTGACCGCGACATCGTTACCCGCAGTTTGGCGCGGGGCGGAAACGGCAAGGCGCATGTTCGCGACGTGATGACCAAGAATGTTAAATATTGCTTTGAAGATGCGGACTTGGATGACACGCTCGAAAACATGGCGGAAATCCAAGTGCGTCGTCTGCCGGTGATGAACCGGGAAAAGCGGCTGGTCGGAATCGTGTCCCTGTCAGATGCGGCAAGGGCGTATTCGCCCGATGCCGTGGGCATCGCTTTCTCAGGCGTGGTCACTCCGGTTGACGACGATACCATCGAATCCGGCATCGTCTGACCGCAGAGATTGTTACGGTTGCACGCTTGATGACGGCATCCGCATCGCCTGCGGAAATGCGCTCGCACGGGATCGAAAAGGGGCGGCATGCCACGCATGCCTTGGACCTAGTGGGTCCGGATCGTGTCGGTATCGGGGCGGACTGGGCTGCAAAGCCGGCCTCCAGGATCTGCGCAAACGAAAACGGCGGCCCGAAGGCCGCCGTTTTCACGCTCATGCATTTGCCGAAACTCAGGCCGTTACAAGCTGCTTACGGCGTGAACCGCGCATCGCGAAACCGACCGCGCCAAAGCCGATCAGCATCATCGCCCAAGTGGCAGGTTCAGGAACGCCGCTCGTAAAGCCGGCGGTCGTGCTGTACTGGAAATTGGCTCCCGTAATATGGACAGTGCCCGCAGCCAGGGCAGCAATGTAGGTGCTTGGCAGGACCAGATCGAATGTGCCAGTGCCCTGAATATACGGATTGAAATTTGTCAGGTTTCCATTCTCTGGAGTCGGGCTGGTAGGCGCATCAACGATCAAATTCCTGGGCTGTCCGCCCACCGCGTTCGGGCCCACCGTTTCCAGGGTGATAGTCGTGCCGCTCAGTCCAACGCCCCAATGATCGGGCGTTCCGGAGGACGCTACGAACGTACCGCCAGATGAAAAGGTGATGAGAGGATTGACTACTTCGGTGAGGCTCACCGAGGCCGGTGCGCTACTCAGCAAAAACTGAACGCCGCTGAGCGCTCCGCCGTCGGATACGGGCGTGATCGAGTCGGTGAGCGCTACGGACAGCGTGGTCGAGTTCAGCGTGGAGACGGTAACCGACGCATTAGAACCGTCTGATCCTGTAAAAATAACCGCCGCGCCCGCCGGTCCGGCAAAACCCATGAGGGCCACGACCGCAGCCGCACTGATATGCCGAATGCTCATTAGAAAGCCCTCCAAACTCTGCCGCTACCTATTCCACTACCCTTTGCTTGTTTCGGCAAAGAATCAAGAAAATTTCCGCCAAGTCATTAACCAAAAAAATATAACCATTGTCTCAGGTTAACCCTGTTTTGGTTCCCAATATTTACCGTGTTCCGACAAAAAATCGGTGCGACAATTTGTAGGACTTCGCCTGGCGAAAGGAAATTCGACTAATTTTATTGCGCGAAGCCACATCTTGGCCCTCCCCGGCCGATGCTCCATCCGCCTTTGAAGCCCTGGTTGCAATCGCAAAACCATGCCGCACTTACCACGGCCTATGGCCGAAGCGCCTTTCGAGTTGCGCCGCTTCGGCATCGCTGCGTTCGCGCGCGGCGTCATTATCTCGCACCTGGGCCATGCCGGAACCAGGATGGCAAAGCCGCACCACCAATGGCCAGGGCGAGTCATGCCGCGCCAGCTCGACTTTGGGTTTGCCCTTCTGCAGCAATTCCCCCAGGAAGGGACGGCTCTGGGGCAACGTGTTGTAGTCCATCGGCGTGGTGGCTTCGCACAGATGCACCCGCCTGGCATTGGTTTCGCCCAGCCGCCCCAGCCATTCATTGTCAAGATGGAAACGGTATTCCTCGTTGAAGAGCCCGACCTGGTCCCAGATCGCGCGCCGCATCACCCAGCCCGATGGGGTGGGAAATTCGGCGACGCGGATGATCTTGCGGTCGGGCGTGACCTCGAGCTGGGTCGAGGAGGAAAAATCGAAATCCTCCTTCAGCATGGATAACGCGCAATAAAGAAAACCGTCATTCCATTGGTCGTCGTCTTCCAGGATGGCGACATAATCGCCGGTCATGACGCCGGCCGCGGCATTGAGCGCAGCGGCCTGCGACTTGCCCAGACTCTCGACAAAACGCACCCCCAGCCGGGTTTCGATGCCTGGAGGGATGGCAGCGCCGGCATCAATGCCCACCAGGATCTGCAGCGCCATGGAATGGCCGGTCTGGGCGCGAATGGACGCCACTGCGCTTTCCAGAAAGAGCCTGTCCTGAATGTCGCGCTCCAGCCTTGAGGGAATGAGGATCGAGAGTGTCGGCATCATCCCCCCAAAATTACAAACGATCAGATATCGGCGTAGCAGCGCACTTCTTCGGTTGCCCCCGGCGTGGTCACCGCGCCCGTGCGGGCAGGGCCGACATTCTTGGCGTAGCGCGCCAGCACGCCAGTACGGAATGCGGGCGGTCTTGGCTTGAAGGATTTCTTGCGCTCCGCCAGCTCGGTGTCGGACAAATCCACCGACAGGGTGCCGGCATCGGCGTCGATGGTGATGATGTCGCCCTCTTTCAAAAGACCGATCGGACCGGCATCCGCCGCCTCCGGCCCGACATGGCCGACACAAAGCCCGCGGGTGGCGCCTGAGAAACGCCCATCGGTGACCAGGGCGATATTCTCGACCCCCTGCCCGTAAAGTGCGGCGGTGGTGGACAGCATCTCACGCATGCCGGGACCACCCTTGGGGCCTTCCCAGCGGATCACCAGCACATCGCCTTCCTGGTAGCGGCGGGCCTGGACGAAATCAAAACAGTCTTCTTCGCAGTCAAACACCCGGGCCGGACCCTTGTGCTTGACGTGCTTGAGTCCGGCGGTTTTCACAACCGCACCTTCCGGCGCAAGGTTGCCCTTGAGGCCGACCAGCCCGCCGGTTGGCGCCAGCGGCTTGTCCGCCGCCACGATCACTTTCTGGCTCACGTCGAATTTCAGACCGGCGAGATTTTCCGCGATGGTCTTGCCTGTCACGGTCATGCAGTCGCCATGCAGCAGGCCGGCATCCAGCAAGGCGCGCATCAACATCGGCATTCCGCCGGCTTCCCACAAATCCTTGGCGACATATTTTCCGCCGGGTTTCATCGAGGCGATATACGGCGTCTTCTTGAAAATCTCGGCGACATCAAACAGGTCGAATGAGATGCCCGCCTCATTCGCCATCGCGGGAAGATGGAGGGCGGCGTTGGTCGAGCCGCCGGTCGCCGCCACCACCATCGCCGCATTCTCGAAGGATCTGCGGGTGACGATGTCGCGGGGGCGAAGATTTTTTTCCAGCAGCTTCATCACCGCTTGCCCCGCCTTGAGGGCAAAATCATCGCGTTCCAGGATCACCGCGGGCGGGCCGGAAGAATAAGGCAGCGCCAATCCGATGGCTTCGGCGACGCAGGCCATGGTGTTGGCGGTGAACTGGCCGCCGCAGGCGCCCGCGCCCGGACAGGCCACTTTTTCCAGCAGGCACAATTCGCTTTCCGGCATCTTGCCGGCCGAATGCTTGCCGACGCCCTCGAACACATCGACCACGGTGACGTCGCGGCCTTGATAGCGGCCGGGCATAATCGAGCCGCCATAGAGAAACACCGATGGCACATTCAGGCGCAGCATCGCCATCATCATGCCCGGCAGCGACTTGTCGCAGCCCGCCAGCCCGACCAGGGCATCGTAGCAATGACCCCGCATGGTCAGCTCGACCGAGTCCGCGATCACCTCGCGCGACACCAGCGAGGATTTCATCCCTTCATGCCCCATGGCGATGCCGTCTGTGACGGTGATGGTGCAGAATTCGCGCGGCGTGCCGCCGCCATCCTTGACGCCTTGTTTGGCCGATTGCGCCTGGCGCATCAGCGCGATGTTGCAGGGCGCGGCCTCATTCCAGCAGCTGGCTACGCCGACCAGGGGCTGGTGGACCTCAGCCTCAGTAATCCCCATCGCATACAAAAAAGAGCGGTGCGGCGCGCGGCTGGGACCTTCCGTGACATGGCGGCTGGGCAGGCGCGATTTATCGAATTTTGGCATGGGTTATCCCGCGAAAGGCGGCGGACTATGGCCTTGGGGCCGCCACGGGTTCAAGCCGGTTTTTTGCAGGCCAGCCCTCCGCTTTCGCTCCGGACGCTCGCCTGTCGGCGATTGCTGATCCTGCTCGCCCCTGCGGATATCAAAAAAGACCCCGGAAGCGGGAAGCTTCCGGGGTCTATTGCTTCAGGCCGTCCGATTAACGCGTGTAATAGTGCCGGTGACCGTCGCGGTCGGTGTAATAGGACTGCCGGTGAGCACGGACGTTACTGTGATGGCAATCATCGTTGCGGGCGATGGCATTGCCGGCCAGGCCGCCAATCACCGCGCCGCCAAGGCCGCCGGCCACGCTGTGGGTGGCGAGGCCGCCGATCAGCCCGCCGCCAACCGCGCCCACGGCTGTGCCGGTATCATGCGAGCGGCCGCTGCAATCGTCGGCCGAGGCGGATACCGTTCCCGCGCCTATAACAAGCAACGTCGCCGCCGCAATTTTTCCAAAATGAGTCATTTTTTCCTCCTTGAGGCCTTCACGGCCGTGGAATTCGAAGAGAGAACGTGCGATGCGGAACAATGTTCCTATGCGGGTTCCGCCGTCAGGGCCGGATAGTCCGTATAGCCAGCCGCGCCGCCGGAATAAAAAGTCTTGGCATCCCATTCATTGAGCAGGGCGTGGCGCGCGAATCGCTTCGGCAAATCGGGATTGGCGATGAAGAGTTTGCCGAAGGCCACCGCATCGGCCTTGCCATCGGCAAGCGCCTGTTCGGCGCTTTCCTGTGCGAAACCTTCATTGGCGACAAAGACGCCGCCAAAGGCTTGCCTGAGAGCGGGAGCGATGGAATCGCCCGCCTGTCTTTCGCGGGCGCACAGGAATGCAAGGCCGCGCCGGCCCAATTCCCGCGCGACATAGGTGAAAGTCGCCAGGGGATCGCTGTCGCCCATATCGTGGCTGTCCATGCGCGGCGCCAGATGCATGCCCACCCGGCTCGCGCCCCAGACTTCCGACACCGCGTCGGCGACTTCCAGCATCAGCCTTGCGCGTTTTTCGAGGCTGCCGCCATAGGCATCGCTGCGGTGATTGGTCTTGTCCTGCAGGAATTGATCCAGCAGATAGCCGTTGGCGCCATGAATTTCGACGCCATCGAATCCGGCAATTTTGGCATTCCGCGCCCCGGTCCCGAAGGCGGCGATGACGCCGGGAATTTCATCAAGGCCGAGCGCGCGGGGCGTAACAAAATCCTTTTCCGGCCGCACCAGCGAGACCCGGCCCGCTGGCCTTATGGCGCTGGCGGAGACCGGGGTCGCGCCGTTCAGGAACATGGGATCGGAAATACGCCCGACGTGCCAAAGCTGCAGCAGGATGCGCCCGCCTTCCGCATGGACCGCCTCGGTAATCTTCTTCCAACCATCGGTCTGCTCATCCGACCAGATGCCGGGGGTACCGGCATAACCCACGCCCATCGCAGTCACGCTGGTCGCTTCGCTGACGATCATGCCGGCGCCGGCGCGCTGGCGGTAATAGTCCAGCGCCAGCCCTGACGGCACGCGGCTGTCAGGATGGGCGCGGCAGCGGGTCAACGGCGCCATGATGATGCGATTGGGCAGGGTGAGCGCGCCCAACTGGAGGGGATCGAACAATGTGGGCATGAAAAACTCCGGATGGCGCTATTTGCTATCTAGGTATGTTCATCCGCTCCGGCAACCGTGAGCCCGGCAGGGTCTTTAGGCCAGCCGCTTGATGGCTTCAGCTAACCGCAGCGCAAGCGCCGACGCCTCGGCGCGCTTTTCCCGCTGCTCGGCCAGCACGTCTTCCGGCGCCTTGGCGACAAATTGTTCATTCGACAGTTTTGCGTCAAAGCGGGCTATTTCATCTTGGGCTTTCCTGAGATCCTTTTCCAGCCGCGTGCGCTCCCTGCCGAAATCGATCACCTCTCCCAGCGGCAGCGCCGCAACCGCCTCTTCCAGCACGAACTGGGCCGATCCCTTGGGAATGGCATCGGCGCTATCGGCCGCGGTCAGCCGCGCCAAAGTGAGGATCACGTCGCGATTGCGCGCCAGCCGCGCCTTTGCCGCCCGGTTCGCGCCGGTGAGAACCAGGGGAATTTTTGCCGCCGCCGGGACATTCATCTCCGCGCGCACCGAGCGGACGCCCTTGATGAGTTCGATGACCCAATGCATTTCGGCTGTGGCGGCATCCGCTCCCGCAATCCGGATGCGTTCTGGCCACTCGGAGAGGATCAACAGCTGGTCGCGCGGCGTTTCGCTGGTCAGCGCCCAAAGCTCTTCCGTAATGAAAGGCATGAAGGGGTGCAGCAGCTTTAATATCTGGTCGCGCGCCCAGGCCGTGGTGGCGCGGGTTTCGGCTTTCGCCGGCCCGGCGCCAGACTGGAAGATCGGCTTGGTGATTTCGACGTACCAGTCGCAGAAAATATCATAGACAAAATGATAAGCGGTGCCCGCCGCATCATTGAAGCGGAAGGATTCCAGCAGGCCCGTGATGTCGCCGATGGCATTGGCGGTCTCGGTCACGATCCATTTGTTCACGGTCTCGGCCACGCTTGCGGGATCGAAGCCGGGCACGCTGACACAGCCGTTCATTTCGCAGAAGCGCGACGTGTTCCACAGCTTGGTGGCGAAGTTGCGCCCGCCTTCGACCCGCGCCGGGCCAATGCGCATGTCGCGGCTCTGCCCCGCCGCCTGGGCCAGGGTGAAGCGCAACGCATCGGCGCCGAATTCGTCAATCAGGGTAAGCGGGTCCACTACATTACCCTTGGTCTTGGACATTTTGGCGCCCTGCTCGTCCAGCACGCGGTTATGGATGATGACCGTCCTGAACGGCACCTCGCCCATGAAGTGAATTCCCATCATCATCATCCGGGCGACCCAGAAGAAAATAATGTCGAAACTCGTGACCAGCACGGAAGTGGGATAGAAGCGTTTCAACTCGGGCGTCTTCTCGGGCCAGCCCAAAGTGGAGAAAGGCCAGAGCGCCGAGGAGAACCAGGTGTCGAGCACGTCCTCGTCGCGGGTCAGCGCCTTGCCGCCCGCCTGCGCCCTCGCGTCATTCTCGGTTTCGGCGCAGTAGATTTTGCCGTCGGTATCATACCAGACCGGAATCTGGTGGCCCCACCAGAGCTGGCGGGAGATGCACCAGGGGCGGATATTCCGCATCCAGCTGAAATAGACCCCGGCCCAGTTGTCGGGAACGAATTTGGTGTCGCCTTTCTCCACCGCCGCGATGGCCTTGTCCGCCAAGGGCTGGACGTTCAGATACCACTGCTCGGTCAGGAACGGTTCCAGCACCACGGTCTTGGTCTTTTCGTCGTGCGGCACGGCATGGGTGATGGCCTCGACCTTGTCGAGAAGGCCGGCATTTTCCAGATCGGCGATGATCTTCAATCGCGCCACATGCGTCTTTAGTCCGCGATAGGGCGCCGGCACCTCGTCGTTCAGCGTGCCGTCCTTGTTCAGGATATTGATCAGCGGCAGATGATGCCGCCGGCCGACTTCGAAATCGTTGAAATCATGGCCTGGCGTGATCTTGACCGCGCCGGTGCCTTTTTCGGGATCGGAATAGTCGTCGGCGATGATGGGGATCAGCCGCCCGGTCAGCGGCAGCACGGCATGGTGGCCGACCAGCGCGGTGTAGCGGGCATCGCCCGGATGCACCGCCACGGCGGTGTCCCCCAGCATGGTTTCCGGACGGGTTGTTGCCACGGTGATGAAGACGCCCGGCTGGTCCTCCACCGGATATTTGATGTGCCAGAGATGGCCTTTGAGTTCGATATTCTCGACTTCCAGATCGCTGACCGCCGTCTGCAGACGCGGATCCCAGTTCACCAGCCGCTTGTCCTTGTAGATCAGGCCCTGGCGATAAAGTTCGACAAACACCTTGGTGACGGCGCGGGACAGCCCCTCGTCCATGGTGAAACGCTCGCGGCTCCAGTCGGCGCTGGCGCCCAGCCGGTGCTGCTGCTCGACGATCGCGCCGCCAGATTCGGCTTTCCATTTCCACACTTCTTCCAGGAATTTTTCGCGGCCCATGCCGATGCGGTTCATCTGCCGCTCGGCCAGCTGGCGCTCGACGATCAGCTGGGTGGCGATGCCGGCATGGTCGGTGCCCGGCTGCCACAAGACATCCTTGCCGCGCATGCGCTCAAAGCGGACCAGGATGTCCTGCAGCGTGTTGTTGAGGGCATGGCCGATGTGAAGCCGCCCGGTGACATTGGGCGGAGGGATCACGATGCTGAACGGCTCGGCCTCGGGGCGCCGGCCCGCCGCGAAGGCGCCGGACGCCCGCCATTGGGCGCTGATGCGCGTTTCCACGTCCCTGGGATTGAAGGTCTTGTCGAGCATTGGAAGACCGTAAAATTCGGCCACGCTTTCGGGCTTTTTGTCTTTTAGGTCAAGCCAGAGGTGGTTTTTGGATGACTATTCCCGCCGCTCGCCCAAACCTCGTGGCGTTCGCCGCTTTCGCAGGTTCACCGAACCTGCTCATGCGCTGGCGCGCACCGCTTGCTCACGGTCAAGCCCGCCCCAATGAGATTAGGCGAGAATCAGCGCTTGCCGCGGGCTTTTACGACGCGCTCCACCTCGGCACGAACGGCACCCTCAAGCAAAGCAGGGAAATGCTCGTCCATCCATTCGCGGATCAAGGGCTTCATGCGTTCGATCACGGCGGCCGAATTATCGGAGAGATATTGCTTCAGCACCGGCTCGAAGCTGTCGCGCACGGCGCGTTCGAATACGGTTTCGACGCTCGAGCCGCTGAGCGGCGCAAGGGGCGCAGGCGCGGCACGCGGCATTGGGGCCGGCTCGGGTTCTTCGTCGGGAATGCTGGCAAAGGCATCGTCCAGCGCCTTGCGAGTGCGATCGGAGAAAATATCGTTGCTGGGGGCCGCGGCCGGCGGATCGGACTGGAAGATGATGTCGTCGGCGGGCATCGGCGCGGGCGGCGGCGGGGCCGGCATAGGAGGCGGCGCGGGAGCGGGCGTCTCCACCACCTCCTGGGTCAGTTCCAGTACGTCAATTTGCGGCGCGGCGGCCGCATGGGGCGCTGCGGCGGGCCCATCGGCAGGGGCGTCCTCGGAGATGATCTTGCGGATAGAGGCAAGGATCTCCTCCATCGTGGGTTCGTGCTGGGGGCTGGACATGAGGCGAACTCCCGGGCGGCGCGCGTGGAAAACCCTAAGACACTGGGCCAAAGAAGGCAAAGATTAGGTTAACGCCGTTCCCGTGGCCGCAACGATTAGGCGCTTACCGAGCATACCACGTTGGTTAGACGAATTTCTTCCACTAAAAAATGAAGCCCTGGCTTTTCCTGAAGCCAGCCAGAACCGGCACACGCGCATCAAAGCCTGGCCGGCTGCCGACCTGGCCATGGTCCCGCACAAATAGCATGGCGCGGCTTTCGTCCTTGAGAAACGCCACCAGCCGTCCGCCCTCGGCCAGCTGGCTGAGAAGCGTGTCGGGGCGCGCCTCGATCGCACCATTGACGAAAATCAGGTCATAGGGTCCGCCCGACTTGAAGCCCTCGATCAGGCCGCCTTGGGCGACCTGGATATCGCCCTGCGCGCCCACCAGGGTCTCGCTGGCGATGCGGACCAAGTCGGCGTCCTGTTCCAGCGCCACAACCGATTTTGCCAAGCGTCCCAATACCGCCGACGAGTAGCCGGTGGCGCAGCCCACATCCAATACACGGTCCTCCGCGCCGATTCCGGCCAGCTGCAGCCCCTTGGCCAGCGAGCGCGGATCCAGCAGGAACCGCCCGGGCGATACCTCGACCGCGACATCGGCATAGGCCAGGGCGCGCTTGGAACCGGGCACAAAACGCTCCC
The DNA here is from genome assembly GCA_035568995.1 of Rhizomicrobium sp. Lineage (GTDB taxonomy): Bacteria > Pseudomonadota > Alphaproteobacteria > Micropepsales > Micropepsaceae > Rhizomicrobium. The sequence goes on from DATMNL010000030.1 coordinate 61,733, forward strand.
GCGCCACCGCCGCCATGGCGGCATGGATGCGCGGATCGGTGACGTCGGCCGAGCGGATCTGGGCGTCAATCATGTTGGTGCGGGCGGCTAGCATGGTTTCGGACATGGAATCGAATGGCCCCCGGCGCGGAAGCGGCGGTTATAGGCGGGCGGTCCCAGCGAAACAACGTGGCTTTTTCGGCGGCGGATATCCTGTTATAGCCCCTGCCCGCCTGTTCGGGATGGCCACGTGGCGGAGTGGTTACGCAGCGGATTGCAAATCCGTGAACCCCGGTTCGATTCCGGGCGTGGCCTCCATCCCTTCAGAAAGTTCCATTTCTATTAAGTGTTTATTAACCGTATGGGGGCAATATCCGGCTGTCTTCCTTGAAGACACCCCACCATTACCCAACGCCTTGGGGCCGGGCTAACACCCGGCCTCATTTTTTTGTGCCATCGGTCCATGGAAAGGCGGAATCCCTCGGAAATCAGGGGAATATTTCCGCTGGCCATGCCAAATTAGACGCGCTAGACACCGCGTCCTGTTCCTCGGTAGCTCAGTGGTAGAGCAATCGGCTGTTAACCGGTTGGTCGGCGGTTCGAGCCCGTCCCGGGGAGCCATTTCCAGCCCTTCGCCCACGCTCCGGGCGTTCGCCCGCTCGAATGGTCGTCGCACTACGCTGCCGCTAGCGACGGACCATTCTACCCGCCCGCGGTGAAACGCGGCCCGCCCTCGGATCGCGCGGCGATTCGGGGAAACCAACTTGGCCCCAAGCTTCGGCCTGATGTTTCCCCGATCGAAGAACCAAGGCCCCCGCATTGCTGAATATGGTGGTATATTAAGTTACAGCAGTGAGGCGCACATGGAAATTCCGCGCCGGTGGAGGAAATCTGTCATGCGGCGATTTTCAGCAACGGCAATACTCGCAGCAGGGATCGCAGCCACAGCCTTCGCGGCGTTGGCTCAGAATGCTCCGGGTCCCTACAAGATACTGAAGACAGCCAAAGTCGGCGGTGAAGGCGGATTTGACTATATTTTCGCTGACATAGCAGCGCGCCGTTTGTATACCCCCCGCAATGGTCCGATGGGACATCTGGCTGTTTTCAACCTCGACACGCTTGAGCCGCTGGGACAGGTTGACGGCGTCAGTGCGGGTGGCGCTGCGGTTGATCCCAAATCACATCACGGATTCTCCACCACAAAACCGATCACGATGTGGGACAGCAGCACGTTGAAAGTGATCAAAACGATTGACGTGGACGGCCGTCCCGACGGGATCATGTTCGATCCCTACAATGAGCGGGTGTGGATACTGAGCCACGCGGTTCCCTATGCAACAGTGATCGACGCGAAAGACGGTACCGTGGTTGGGACCCTTGACGTCGGCGGAGGGCCGGAGCAGGCCGTGAGCGATGGCAAGGGTACAATTTATGTGAACGTTTCGGACAAGGCCAACATTGCCGTGGTCGACGCGAAGACCCTGAGTGTTACGGCGCACTACGATATGAGCTCCAAGGGTTCAGGCGGAAGCGGGCTGGCATTGGACGCGAAGAATCACGTCCTGTTTGCGTATTACCGCATGCCGTCACCCACGGTGGTGATTGTCAACGCTCAAAGCGGCGCTATCATCACCGCCCTGCCGACCGGCGTCGGTGTGGATACCGTCGCCTTCAATCCCGCCACCATGGAAGCCATAAGCGCCGAGAACAGCGGCTCGATGACGTTCATCAAGGAAAACAGTCCCACCAGCTTCGCGGTGGAGCAGACGTTGCAAACCATGACGGGCGCCAAGACCCTGGCCCTGGACACAAAAACGAACCGGGTGTTCACGATGACGGCTGAGTTCGGGCCGCCAGCAGCCAACGCGCCGCCAGGCCCGGCAGGGCGCCCTGCCCGTGGTCCCATGGTACCGGATTCGTTTTCGCTTCTGATGGTGGGCAAGTAGAAGACCACCACCGGATTTCAAAACCGGTCCTTCCAGGACACACGGCGCGTAAAAAAGCATTCCGAGTGGAAAGAATGGCTCAGAGGTCGCGGACTCAGCGGTGCGGCACGCCGCGCCAGCATTTGAAACCGTCTAGGACATCCGCCGTCAAGAGTTGCCGCCCAAAACCGAATGGCGTGTTAACATCGTTATCATTTGAAATGTTTCCGTTGGCCGCGAACAGCTGGCCGCTTTTTTTGTTTCCGCTTTTTTCGCGAAAACGCGGTCTAAGAATTCCCGTTACAATTGGGACTGAAAGCGCCGGCCCTGTCGGGTAAATTTGCCGGGCAACTGCTGATGGTAATCGGGCTTTGGACCTGCCGTTTCAAATCGTCGGCCATGAAATGGCCCAGCGCGCCATGGCGGCAGGCTATGACCCAAGGCGGGCGATCGAGCGCCTGACCTCCGGCTCCTTCGTCTCGCCCGCGAACCGCTACATGTATGTCGAGACGCCCAAGGTGGCCTGCACCTCTTTCAAGCACCTGATCATGGGAATCGAGGGCCTGACGCTCGATGCCGCCGCCGCGCTCTATCAGCGGGAAACCCGGCCCGACATGCTGGTCCACCATCGCCGCCATATCGCCATGGCCACCCTGCTCAGCGCCGACGCGAATTCGCGCGCCGCCATTCTGGGCGGTGCAAGCGGATGGATGATATTCGCCCTGGTGCGCAATCCCTTCAGCCGGCTGGTTTCCTTTTTCGACCACAAGGTCCGCCTGGGCGAACCCGGTTATGGCCAGCTGGAAGCACGCTATGGCAACGTTGCGCGGTTCGGCGGGTTGAAACAGACATTCACGGTATTCGCGGAAGAGGTGGTGACCAATGCCGAGCTGCTGCGCACGGATGTTCACCTGATGCCGCAGGGCGACGTCCTTATGCCGCGCCTTATTCCCTATACCCATATCTTCCGCCTGGAAGCGATGGAGGAAACGGTAAAAGCGATCGGCGCCCATCTGGCGGATGTGGGAACGGCTGCACCGGTGGCGCTGATGCCGGGCCGCTCGGCCAGGCGCGACTGGCGCGCCTATTACGAACCGCGTTCGGTGGAGATCGTGGCCAAAGCCTATGAAGGAGATTTCGTCCTGTTCGGTTACGATGCGGCGGATTGGCAGCCGAGGGACGAAAAGCCCGTCCATGCAGCGAACGAGGAATATTGGCGCAGCGAATTGGTGGCGCGCAATGCGATGATCGACCGCCTGTATGACCGGCTGTCCATTCCCCCTGCCCCCAGCATCGTGGAGAAGCCCATTAGCTGCGGCCCATCATCTCACCCACCAGCTCGCAAAGCCGTTCCAGGTTGAACGGCTTGTGCAGGGTGCGGATCTCCCGGGCGCGCAGCAGCGCCGGCGGCGGCTCCTGGGCGTAGCCGGTCATCAGAAGAATCTTCAGTTCCGGCCGCAGCGAGAGACCGGCCTCGGCCAGGGCGTAGCCGTCCATGCGCGGCATCTTGATATCGGACACCAGCACTTCGATGCCCGGATTGCTCTTGAGCACGGCCAGTGCCTCTTCGCCGTCACCCGCCTGGAACACCGCGAAGCCGGCGTCTTCCAGCATCTCGACTGCGATAGCCCGCAACATCGCCTCGTCTTCGGCAACCAATACCTGACTCATGCCTGCTCCTCCGCATACCGCGGCATATAGATAGTGATGGTCGCGCCTTTTCTAGGCGCACTTTCGATTACCAGATAGCCGTTCGATTGCCGCACATAACCGAACGTCATGCTGAGCCCGAGACCTGTGCCCTTGCCCTGTGGTTTGGTGGTGAAAAATGGATCGAGAGCGCGCTGCCGTACGTCGTCGCTCATGCCCTCACCCGTATCGCTTATAGACAATGCAACATAGTCGCCAGGAACAAATTCCGAAACATCCGGCGGCGACTTTTTCAGCGTGACGTCGCGAATTGCTATTGTCAGCACGCCGCCTTCTGGCATGGCGTCGCGGGCGTTAATCGCGAGGTTGAGAATGACATTCTCCATCTGGTTGATGTCGCAGAGGGTCCACCACCGGGCTTCGAGCCTCGTTTCTATCTTCACCTTTTCGCCGACGGAGTGACGAAGCAATTCGCCCATGCCGCCAACAAGGTCGCTGAGCCGTGCCGGTTGCGGTGACAGGGGTTGACGCCGGGAGAAGGCGAGAATGCGCTGGGTCAGACCGGCTGCACGGTCCAGCGCCTCGTTGGCAGAGACAACATAAGTTCCTGACTGGGAGCCACCCGATGCCGCCTTTTTCTGAATCATGCGCAGGTTGCTCTGGGCGATCATGATGAGATTGTTGAAATCATGGGCGATGCCGCCGGAGAGCTGTCCCACCGCTTCCATCTTGTGGCTTTGACGCAGGGCCTCTTCGGTCTTCTGCCGTTCACTCATCTCGTTCTGCAGGCGCACATTGACATGCGACAGTTCCGCCGCGCGCCGCGACAGCGCGGCCTGGGAGAATGCCAGCACCCCGATCACCAGGGCACCCATGGTCACCAGCAGGACCAGGCCGGCATAGCGGGCAATGCGGCGCTGTGCCGGTTCGGTGGTGGCGATAAGGGTGACCGCCCCGATAGCGTGCCCATCCATCGCAACCGGCACGCCGACCGTCATTGTATTGCCAGCCACAACCACGCCCTGGCTCCCGAATGCGGCGGCAGCCATGCCCGGGGGCAGCGTCTGGCCCCGCGAAAATTGCGCGAACAGGTTTCCGTTTCCGTCATAGACGCCCGCGGCCTTCAGATCGGGATTGGCCTCCAGCGCGACCACATACTCCTGCGCTGCGGACGGATCGCCGAACGACACCGCCGCGGTAACGCTGGCCGCCAGAATTTCTGCCTGCTCCATCACGTCGCGGGTCTGTTGCGCCGCGTATAACTGGTCTTCATAGCGCGCCATGGCGATGCCCGCGATAACCAGCAGCAGGGCGGCCATCAGGGCGGCAATGATAGGCCAACTCCAGTTTGGAGCCGTGATGCTCATGGCCCGCTCCGGCGCGTGACGGAATGGGCCAGTTCCAGAAGCTTGGAGCTGATGCGAATACCGCTTCTCGCCGCAGCCGCATCGTCAATATCGAAGCGGACATGGTTATCGAGCGTGACAAAGCGGATGACGCCGTGCGCCGGGGCAGTGGAATCGGTAACCGTGACAACCGGCTTGCCGCTGAGCGAGTCCAGCGATCCGACGCCGGGGTCGCCGTCAAAGACGATGTGGCAGCCATTCGCCGCATCGGCTGATGAGATGCGGCGGATGGCAAGGGGGCGGCCATTGCCGGCGGCGCTCCTGGCGGCGGCCTTGTCGATGGCGTCACCGAAGGGATCGGTGCCCAGAATACAGATTGTTACCGGGGCGGATGCGGAGGCAAATGCGGTGTCTGGCCAATCCACAAAAGGCGCAAATTTGGTGAGATAGGCGGCCTTCACCGCGTATTCGAGCGATGTTTGGGCATGCGCCGGCGAAAACGCCAGCAGGCCCGCCGAGAAAATCGCAAGCCGGTGGAGGACCTGCCGGGTTTTGCGCATCAGAAATTCTGCCGCAGATTGAAGACAAAAGAACGGCCGACATATTGCGGCGCGAAAGCGATAGGGTCGTTGGCTTCCAGATGGCGGTCATGCAAAAGATTGATCCCTGAAAAGTCCAATTCGGTGCTGGGTGTGATGTGCCAGCCGATACGCAAATCGGCTTCCACATAACCGGAAACGAGGGAAATCGAGCGACCCACGGGAACCTGCTGGGTCACCTCGCCCACCGACCTCAAAGCGGCGTCGAGTTCCCATGCGGGGGTGATATTCATGAAAGAGCGCAATTGCGCCTGGGTTGCTGGGTCCTGGCCTCCGGCCTGGCCATTGGAAAGATCGATAAAGCCGGGTTTGTTGCGGAAGTCCCGAAGGAGCCAATTGGCGCCTGCGCTCAGCCGCCACCAGTCGTTGATGCCGTAGGTGGCCCAAAGCTCCGCGCCATAAGTATGTTCTTTTGCTCCGTTCGTCAGCGTGATCGGCCGGACAGCACCCGGCGGCGCCTGATAGAAACGCAGGTCGCCATAGAAATTATAAAATAACGAGGCGGAAACGGAAAAACGTGCCAAGGGCTGGCCACGATAACCCAGTTCATAAGCGGTCAGCTTTTCCGATCCGAAATCGGGAGAAGGCAACAGAATGCCGGGAAATTGGAATTCGCGGTCGACCTTGGACGGCGTGCGCACGGCCTGGCTGACGGCCGCCCAGATCAGGCCGGTATCCGAGGTCTGCCATCCCAGGCGCACATTCGGCATCCAGTCCAGGCCGGAATAGGAATTGTTCTCCGCCTTCAGTCCCAGAGTCAGCTTGAGGTCCGGCGAGACGGGTATCTCGTCCTGCGCGAAGATATTCTCCAGCGAAATGGTGCTGGTGGGATTGGCGAAGAGGGCTTGGGTGGCGTAGTAGGATTCCTTGAACTGGCGGTATTCTCCGCCCCAGATGAAGGCGTCATTCCAGCCCAGCGACATATCGTGTTGGATTTGCGCGTCGTAGGTTCTCAGCTCCTCGCGCGCCGATCCCGTCAGGGTCCGGGTTGAATCGTCGCCTGACAGCTGCAAGGCAAGACTGTCGCCGCTACCGAACTGATGCGCCCAGTGGAAGTTCAGGTTGCCGCCGCGCGCCTTTTCCAGATTCTGGTCGGGCGTATGATCGGCATAGGTATCGCCCTCGAAATTGAAAGTGTCGTCACCCAATATCTGATCGAAACGGAAGCCCAGATCGTCGCGGGTCCAGCCGGTTTTGGTGGCATCGGTGGCGAGGTAAGGAGCGGCCCCGCCATTGCGCCCGGTTTGGCCGTAAATTGCCAGCGCGCCGCCGTCCCAGGGGGAAAAGCCATAACGCAGCATGCCGCGATAACCGCCGGTGGTGCTGACCCGGGCATCCAGCAGACCGCCTTTGGTGTCCGCCGCATTCTTGGTGATGATGCTGATGACACCGTTGACGGCATTGGCGCCGTAAAGCGTGCCGCCCGGCCCGCTCACCACCTCGATACGCTCGATCTGTGCCACTGGCACATCGATATTCTCCCAGAATACCGTACTGGCGAGCGGCGAATAAACACTGCGCCCATCTATCAGCACCAACAGCTTGTTGGCGGATTCTGGCGAATTAAAGCCCCGCGCCGTGACCGTGTAGGCAAAGCCGTTCATCTTGGCGACTTCGAGATTGGGCGCCAGGCGCAGCACCTCCGGCAGAGTGCCATAGCCGGAGCGGCGTATGTCCTCTGCGGTGATGACATAAACCGCGGCGGGCGCCTGGTTCAGCGGTTCGGGCCGGCGCGAGACCGACGTGATCTCGACATTGGCGAGCTGTTCGATGGATAGCTGCTGGACGTCCGCAGAATCCTCGGCCCGCGCCGGAACTGCCGCCACGAGCAATACGACGCCAAACAATGCCCCTCGCCGAACCACCCTTGGCCCCCGCATTTTCGCCCTGATGCTGAACGCCCGCCGGTAAAAAAAGGTCCCCATCGGGAACCAATTGATGATTCTGACCAATTACAAACCGGGTGGGGAACATCCAGCATGTTTTGTGTGTTTTTGCGATAGCCTGTGCGAAAAAAAATCGTTGGGGGAAGCGCGATGCGGCCCAGTGTCCAACGGGAAGCGCGCTACCGATTCGGATCAGCCGCGCCCACGATAGGGCGAGACGCCCGGATCCGGCAGCCAGAGGCTGGCCGGCAATTTTCCGGTTTGCCAGAAGATGTCGATCGGTATGCCGCCGCGCGGATACCAATAGCCCGCGATGCGCAGATAGCGAGGTTTGATGGCGGCCGCCACCCGCTTGGCGATGGCAAGGGTGGTGTCTTCATGAAAGCCAGCCTGGTTGCGAAAGCTGGCGAGAAAAAGCTTGAAGGATTTGGATTCCAGAAGCGCTCCGCCCGGCACATAGTCCATCACAAAATGCGCGAAGTCGGGCTGGCCGGTGATCGGGCACAGAGTGGTGAATTCCGGGGCCGTGAAGCGGATCAGATAATCTTCGCCCGGATGGGAATTGGGAACGCTTTCCAGTATCGCCTTGCCTGGCGAGACTGGCTGGCGGACAAGGTGCCCCAGTTGCGTGAGTTTTTTATTCTTCATACGTGCAGCTTTGCCCATGGGATGGCCGGGCGATTTTCACCCGCGCCACTTGCGGCAGTTTGACCTTGGCACGGCCATAAATAAAGCGCGCCAGATTTTCCAGGGTGGGTGGGCCCAGCCCTGCCACCTCATTGAGCAGGCGGTGATCCAGCAACTCCCGCACCGATTTGAGCGCGGCATCCACATCGCCGAAATCGCGCAGGAATCCGGCGGCGTCGGGTTCGCCCCGAAGCGTCACTTCCACATAAAAAGAGTGGCCGTGCATGCGGCGGTTTTCGGCGGCGCCTTCATCCAGCCGATGGGCGGCGTCGAAGCCGAATTGCTGGGTAATCTCGACGGTCATGGCGCGCGCTTTCGCAGGCGCCGCGCGCCCCGTCAAGGGCGCTTCCCAAGGCGCCGGTTTCACGGTTAAAGCGCGTTGTCGCCGGTTTCACCGGTGCGGACGCGGAGCACTTGTTCCAGCTCCAGCACGAAAATCTTGCCGTCGCCGATCCGGCCGGTGCGGCTGCCTTCGGTAACGGCCTGCACCACATCGTCCACCCGCCCGTCCGGCACGGCGATTTCCAACTTGAGCTTTGGCAGGAATGATATCTGATATTCGGCACCGTGATAGATTTCGGTATGGCCCTTCCGGCGGCCATAGCCGCGCACGATGTGTTGGGGCACACTGGCAAGCCTCTCGATCCTTAAAGTTGGGGATTTTCGGGGAAAACCCAAACCGCTCACAGCTAGGGCGGGCCGCGACAGTCTGGCCGCTGCCCTTATATTGCGCCGCGTTAAGGCGCATGGTAACTGGCTCCAGCGCGGCGGAGCCGACTCGCGCGATCCTTGTTTTATATCTAATAATCAATAGCTTATAACCGCTGTTGGCGACGGGTTGAGCGGCCGCAACCAAAGCCGCGAAGGACGCATATGGGATCCGAAACCGCACAGGAAACCGGACTGGCCGGCCGTTATGCCACCGCCGTGTTCGAACTGGCGCATGATGAGAAGGCGATTGACGCCGTGGCAGCGGATTTTGCCGCTCTCAGAAGCGCGATCCAGACCAGTGCCGACCTTGCCCGCCTTGTGCGCTCGCCGGCCTTTTCGAGTGAAGACCAGGCCAAGGCCCTCAAGGCAGTTCTGGAAAAAATGGGCGTGTCGCCCCTCACCCATAAATTCGTGGCTCTGCTGGTGTTCAAGCGGCGGCTGTTCGCGCTGGAAGGCATCATCGCCGCCTACAACCGGAAAGTGGCGCGCCTGAAGGGGGAAGTGGAAGCCGAAATCACCTCGGCCCGTCCGCTTTCCGGCAGCGAGACCGAAGACCTCACGCGCATGCTCAAATCCCAACTGGGACGTGAGCCGCGTCTGCAAACCTGCGTGGATCCTGCACTGCTTGGCGGCCTGGTCGTCAAGCTGGGATCGCGCATGATCGATTCGTCTATCCGCACCAAATTGAACGGTATTCGTGCGGCCATGAGAGGCTGAGCCGGAACTTGCAATCGCCGGCAGGCGATTGCCCGGCGAACGCCCGGAGCGTAAGCGAAGGGCCGGGCCATAAAGTTAGAACTCCTCACCTAGCCGGTGAGACAACGAACTACGAATGAAGGAACAGACTATGGACATCCAACCCGCCGAAATTTCCGCGATCCTGAAGCGCGAAATCCAGAATTTCGGCGCCGACGCGCAAGTCTCGGAAGTCGGCGAAGTGCTCAGCGTCGGCGACGGCATCGCGCGCGTCTATGGCCTGGACAATGTGCAAGCCGGCGAGATGGTCGAGTTTCCCGGCGGCATCAAGGGCATGGCGCTCAATCTGGAAAGCGACAATGTCGGCGTGGTGATTTTCGGCAACGACTCCACCATCAAGGAGGGCGCCATCGTCAAGCGTACCGGCGCCATCGTGGACGTGCCCGTCGGCAAAGGCCTGCTCGGCCGGGTGGTGGACCCGCTGGGCAATCCGATTGACGGCAAGGGCGAGATTCAGAATGTCGCCGAGCGCCGTCGCGTCGACGTAAAGGCGCCCGGCATTATTCCCCGCAAATCAGTGCATGAACCGGTTCAGACCGGTCTCAAGGCGATCGACACTTTGATCCCGATTGGCCGCGGCCAGCGCGAGTTGATCATTGGCGACCGCCAGACCGGCAAGACCGCCGTCGCGATCGACGCCATCATCAACCAGAAGCCGATCAATGCCGGCGACGATGAGAAGGCCAAGCTCTATTGCATCTATGTCGCTATCGGACAGAAGCGTTCGACGGTGGCCCAGATCGTCAAAACTCTCGCCGATGCGGGCGCGCTGGAATACACCATCGTGGTCGCCGCCACGGCTTCGGAGCCGGCGCCGCTCCAGTTCCTGGCGCCGTTTTCGGGCTGTGCCATGGGCGAATGGTTCCGCGACAATGGCATGCATGCCCTGATCATTTATGACGATCTTTCCAAGCAGGCGGTGGCCTATCGCCAGATGTCGCTGTTGTTGCGCCGCCCGCCGGGCCGCGAAGCCTATCCGGGCGACGTGTTCTATCTGCACAGCCGTCTGCTGGAGCGCGCCGCCAAGCTGAACGAGGACAATGGCGCGGGCTCGCTCACGGCCCTGCCCATCATCGAAACCCAGGCCAATGACGTCTCGGCCTATATTCCCACCAATGTGATCTCGATCACCGATGGCCAGATCTTTCTGGAGACCGACCTTTTCTATCAAGGCATCCGTCCGGCCGTGAATGTCGGCATCTCGGTGTCGCGCGTCGGCTCCTCCGCCCAGATCAAGGCGATGAAGACGGTCGCCGGCCCCATCAAGGGCGAGTTGGCGCAATATCGCGAGATGGCGGCCTTCGCCAAATTCGGCTCCGACCTCGACGCCTCGACCCAGAAGATGCTGGCGCGCGGCGAACGCCTGACCGAGCTTCTCAAGCAGCCGCAATACAAGCCCTTCGCGGTGGAAGAACAGGTGGCGGTGATCTATGCCGGCACCCGCGGCTATCTCGACCCCTTCCCCACCGCCAAGGTGGGCGCGTTCCAGACCGCGCTGCTGGGAAAACTGAAAACCAGCTATCCCAAATTCTTCGAAGGCATTCGCAAGGAAAAAGCGCTGACGCCCGATTTGGAAAAAATGCTCAAGGATGCCTTGGGCGAAGTCTCCAAGAGCTTCGCGGCCTAGGGAAAGCTGACAGCCCATGGCAACCGTCAAGGAAATGCGCACCAGGATCGGAAGCGTGAAGTCCACGCAGAAGATCACCAAGGCGCTGCAGATGGTGGCGGCGGCCAAGCTGCGCCGTGCCCAGCACGCGACGGAAGCGGCGCGCCCTTATGCCCAGCGCATGTCCGTGATCATTTCCAACCTGGCCGCCGGTGTCTCCGGGCCCAGCGTGCCGTTGCTGCTGGCCGGCACCGGCCGGGATCAGCGCCATCTTGTGGTGGTGGCGACCGCAGACCGCGGGCTGGCGGGCGCTTTCAATTCCAGCATCGTGCGCGCGGCGCGGGTGAAAATCGCCGAGCTGATCGAGGGCGGCAAGGATGTCAGGATCCTCACCATCGGCCGCAAGGCCCGCGACCAGCTCCGCCGCCAATATGCAGAGCGCTTCGTCGAGAATTACGAGCTGGGTCTCAAGGGGCCGGGCCTCGGCATGGTCAAGCCTATCGCCCAGAAGCTACTGGACATGTATCAGCGCGGCGAGCTGGATGTCGTTACCTTGATCTACAGCCGCTTCAAATCGGTGGTGACGCAGATCCCCACGGTAAAGCAGCTGATCCCCGCCGAAGTTCAAAGCAGTGGGGGCGACAATATCTTCTACGAATATGAGCCGGATGAGGAAACCATCCTCACCGAACTCCTGCCGCAGAACATCTCGGTGCAGCTGCTTTCCGCTTTGCTGGAAAATCAGGCGGGCTTCTTTGCCTCCCAGATGGCGGCCATGGACAATGCCACCCGCAACGCGGGCGAGATGATCAAGGCCCTCACCATCCAGATGAACCGCACCCGTCAGGCCAAAATCACGACGGAACTGATTGAAATCATCGCCGGCGCCGCCGCCGTCTAAATTTAGAAAGAGAATTTCCATGAACGCACATGCCAAGATCGCAAACCCCACTTCAGGGACTAAGGGCCGCCTGCTCCAGGTGATTGGCGCCGTGGTGGATGTGGAGTTTGCGGGCGGCGAGTTGCCGGCGATCCTCAACGCGCTGGAAACCACCAACACCGATGCCCGTACCGGCGAGAAATTCCGCCTGGTCTTCGAGGTAGCGCAGCATCTGGGCGAGAATGCCGTGCGCGCCATCGCCATGGACACCACCGAAGGCCTGGTGCGCGGCCAGGAAGTCACCGATACCGGCGGTCCGATCCGCGTGCCGGTTGGTCCCGCCACCCTGGGCCGCATCATGAATGTGATCGGCGAGCCGATTGACGAGGCCGGCCCGATCTCCCAGGAACACACCTCCTCCATTCACCGCGATGCGCCCACTTTCGCGGAGCAGGCCGGCTCGGCTGAAATCCTGGTCACCGGCATCAAGGTGATCGACCTGCTCTGCCCCTATACCAAGGGCGGCAAGATCGGTTTGTTCGGCGGCGCTGGCGTGGGCAAGACCGTGACCATGCAGGAACTGATCAACAATATCGCCAAGGCCTATGGCGGCTATTCGGTACTGGCGGGGGTGGGCGAACGCACCCGCGAGGGCAACGATCTTTATCACGAGATGATCGAGTCCAACGTGAACATCGATCCCAAGAAGAACGGCTCGGCCGAAGGCAGCAAATGCGCCCTGGTCTATGGCCAGATGAACGAACCGCCAGGCGCGCGCGCCCGCGTGGCGCTGACCGGCCTTTCGGTGGCGGAATATTTCCGCGATGTGGAAGGCAAGGATGTGCTGCTGTTCATTGACAACATCTTCCGTTTCACCCAGGCCGGTTCGGAAGTCTCGGCGCTGCTGGGCCGCATCCCCAGCGCGGTGGGTTACCAGCCCACCCTGGCGACCGAGATGGGCAATCTGCAGGAGCGCATCACCTCCACCGACAAGGGCTCGATCACCTCGGTGCAGGCGATTTACGTGCCGGCCGACGATCTGACCGACCCGGCGCCCGCCACCTCCTTCGCCCATCTGGACGCCACCACCGTGCTGTCGCGCGACATCGCCGCCCTTGCGATCTTCCCGGCGGTGGACCCGCTGGATTCGACGTCGCGCATTCTCGATCCCCAAGTGATCGGCGAGGAGCATTACACCGTCGCCCGCCGGGTGCAGGAAGTGTTGCAGCAATACAAAGCGCTGAAGGACATCATCGCCATCCTGGGCATGGACGAATTGTCGGAAGACGACAAGCTGGTGGTGGCCCGCGCCCGCAAGATCCAGCGCTTCCTCAGCCAGCCTTTCCATGTCGCCGAACAGTTCACCAACGCGCCCGGCAAGTTCGTGGAGCTGGCCGACACCATCCGCAGCTTCAAGGCGATCGTGGACGGCGAACATGACACTCTGCCGGAACAGGCCTTCTACATGGTCGGCGCCATCGAGGAGGTGGTGGCCAAGGCCCAGAAGATGGCGGCGGAAACCGGCAAGGCGGCATAGTTCGTGGCTGACAAAATCACCTTCGACCTGGTCTCGCCGGAACGTCTGCTGCTTTCAAAAGCGGTGGACATGGTCACCGTGCCGGGCACGGAAGGCTATATGGGCGTGGCAGCGGGGCATATGCCGCTGGTTTCCACCTTGCGCGCCGGCATGATCAACATGCTGGA
>DATMNL010000031.1:0-38905 GCA_035568995.1 Rhizomicrobium sp.
CGGCCATTTTTACAGCGCAAAATCCTAACAGCCAGTTTCGCCAAGCTTACGCCAAGCTTACGGCCCCAATGTTGGGCGCCATCAGGCATCGTGCATTGTCCCACGAATGGAGGTATCAAACGCCAATAAACCGGTCTGGAATGTTTGCATATGAAGGGCGCTGACGACAAAAAAACCTATCTGGAAAAGGCCCGGGCGGCCGAAGAAATTGCGGCAAAATCAAATAATTCCGAAGAAAAAGCGCGCTGGGAAGACATCGCCAAGGAATATAAAGCGCTAGCTGAGTACATCGACCGCCTCACACTTTGAGAGCGCCCAACATTTGATGCTGATCAATTGGGCTTAGACAGGGCAATTTAGGCGACGCGCCACCATGCGGAATTATACGCATTACGGTTCGTTTAGTTGCGAGTGCCTACGAACAGAACAATTCTGACTTCTAGCCGTGAGGGGTTCCGCATTCTTCGCACGGTCGGGGGCAAGTGGCGGCATTGTCAACGTGCCGCCAGCCTTCTCCTGATTACTTCGCGGTTTTATGGAGAGTTAAGAAGTTTGACTTAATTTCGGAGCTACCAAAAATAGAGAGGAAATAGCAATGCGCATTTTGATCGCGGCCACACTTGTGGCCTCTTTGATTGCTACAAATCTGCTTGCGGCCGAAACCGTAACGCCGCTTGCGCCCGGCAAGGCCGCTGGCGTGAAAAAGGCGCAGGACGCGGACGATAATACCGTTTGGTGGCTATTGGGCGGCGGCGCTGCGATTGCCATCATCGCCTTGGCAGCGTCTGGTGGCTCAAGCACAACTGCTGCTTCGACGTCCACGACAACTTCCACGACTACCTCCACCTGAAATAGTTCTGGGGACACAATACTTATCTGGCTAGGGCGGACAGAGAGGGATTGCTCGGAATATGCGCAAACGCATATTCCTCGTCCTTGCTGACGCTCGGATCAGCCCTCGCCACTGCCGTGGCTCGGTGCAACGCCAGCTTTCGTAAGCTCGCTTTGCTCGCCAACGAAAGCTAGGTGCGCTCAGGGGCACACAGTGCCCGCCAAGCGCCCCGAATTGCCTGTCGGCAATTCGGTCGAACAAGGGTTCGTCCATACTCACTCTGTCCGCCAATAAAAAAGGCCCCGAAGTGTGGGGCCTTTTTTATTGGCGGACAGAGAGGGATTCGAACCCTCGAACGGCTTTCACCGTTACACACTTTCCAGGCGTGCGCCTTCAACCACTCGGCCACCTGTCCTCACCAAAACGCAGATCAATGACCTACGTAACAACTCCGGTCCAAGCGCCTCGCCTCGCCCTGAAGGGCTCGGCTAGGGCCAGCTTTCGTAAGCTCACTTCGTTCGCAAACGAAAGCTAGGCCTCAACCACTCGGCCACCTGTCCTTAGCCAGAACGCGCTCAATTATACTGCCCGGTCCTCTCCCGCAAGCGCCTTGAAAAGACTAGGGAATTGGGCCGTCCTGCCGCCCTTGTTCCAGGCCTGCGTCGCGCAAAACCAGCGTCTTGACGCTCCTGCGGCGTCACTGCCTAAGTCATTTCGGTTTTGTATCCCGAAGCTTGTCGAAGAACTGCTGGATGCTGGTCCGGATTGAACCCTCGTTCGCCAGCCTTAAACGTTCGACCGCCGCGAATGCGTCGGAAACTGTTGCCGTGAAAGGCGCGTCAATCGTCGCAAGCAGGAATGGTTGTCCGGATGAATCATAGACTTTGTAGTTCACGTGCGAGGTGACCGTGAGATCGAAACCGGCAAAGGGCTGCGACAGTCCCAGGAGATTGACGTCGATGGGGTAGGAGCAGCTGCTGCCCGCGGCCGTCAAGCCCGCGCTGTCCAACGAAAGGCCCAGCGCGGACTGGAATCCCTTGTTGTCCACCTTGGACGCCCAGAGAGGATTGGTCTCTTCCCCGCCGGTGACCGCCCGAACGCACATCGCGTGTTGCAGGGGCTGCGGAAACGCCTTGTCTGACGCTTGCGCCGTCACTTGCATGGCTTCGGGCTTCGCCGCGGAGGCGCAGGCCGCTAATGGAACTAGCATCGCCAGGGCCAACAGCTTCTGGCGGCCGGACTTTAATCCCCTCTTTTTCATGATATTGCGCAATCCTTCCATCATGTCTCACATCCCCTGCGTTTGGCCAAATAAGTAAGTTCTTCATTTCTATCGGCGAGCGCGCGGGCTTTGACCTGTTCTTCATTGGAAAGGTCATAAGACATGGCCAGCAATATCCCGAAAACGGGAATCGCGCTTCCCACGCCTCTGGCGACGTTCGCATTCTCGACTTGCTTGTCCTTGCGGATGAATTCCACTGCTGCCGCCTGGTTTGCCGCGATCTGCTGTTTTAAGGCCGGGCAATCCAGCTGCTCATCGCCGGACTGGGTCATCTGGACAGGTGTGACTTGTTTTGCGGCGCAGCCGTAAAGGCAAGCCACCACCACAACGAACGGCAATCGTGCAAATCGCCGAGACAATTTCTCAATTTCAGGGCACAATTGCGCCTTCAACCACTTGCCAGGGACGCGCTGAAGTATACCGTCCCGCGCGGCCCCGCAAGGCCGCCGGAAACGCATCTGTTCGGATGCTTAACGCTCCTGCGATACCACATTCATGTCCCGCTTGGCCGCCACGATTGAGATGGTATAGCCCGCCACCACGTCGAACAGGCACATTGCCGTGATCAGGAAGAAGGCCGAGGTGGAAAATCCCTTCAGCACGATGAACTCCACCAGCGCGGCTGTGAAGGTCAGCATCGAAAAGGCATGGTTGAGGATGGCGCGGTGGCTGGTGCGCGCTGCCTTCAGCGTCTCGATGAACAGCATGAAAAGCGCGCCCAGCTCGAACAGGTCGCTGACCGTGATGCGCCAGACATCGCCGGAGAACATCGTCACCGAAAAGCTCTGGTCCAATATGGCCTGCATGTTGTGATAACCCGCCGCCCCGCCGCCGAACACCGCCAGGTTGTAAAGGATCACCACGATCAAGATCGTCGGAAAGGCGTTCATGGCGTCGCTCCTTTGGGTGTGCCCCGGTCACGGTAGATCATCCACAGATTCCGCGCATAGATCAGCAGCGGCGCACCCTGGCCCAAAATCAGCGGCCAGGCATGCAGATGCATGGCATAGAAAAAACTGATGGCGCCGCCCACCAGGCTGAAATACCAGAACGCCACCGGAATGACGCTATGGCCTTTTCTTTCGCTGCTCAGCCACTGGATCAGAAAGCGCACCCCGAACAGCGCCGTGCCGATGAAGCCGATGGTGGTCCAGACCACGTCCGGATTCTGCATCGCCTCCAGATACCAGTGCGTCAGATATCCCATCTTACAATTCCTCCGTCCCGGCCGGGCCCTTGTGGCGCCCTATCAACCAGCGCACGCCCAGAAGATCATTCACGCTCACCAGCAAGCGTCCGAAATTGGTGTATTTGGAGCGGCCCGTCGCCCGGGCCCGGTGCCCCACGGGCACGAAACCAATGCCACCGCCCTCCCGCCGCATCAGGGCGATCAGGAAACGGTGCTGGTGGTCGAAATAGGGCAGCGCCCGATAGGCGTCGCGGGAAAAGACCTTGAGGCCGCATCCCGTGTCGCTGGCGCCATCCTTCAGCAGCCAGCTGCGAAACCCGTTGCCCAGGCGCGAGGCCAGCCGCCGGCTGGTATTGTCCTGCCGCTTGACCCTGACCCCCGACACCATGCTGAGGCCCGGATCGCCCCGCAGCGCCGCCAGCAGCTTGGGAATATCCGCAGGATTATTCTGGCCGTCGCCGTCCAGGGTGACGATGACATCGGCCCTGGCCGCGTCCACCCCGCTGCGGATGCCCCGGCTCTGGCCCAGATTGCGGGCATGGCGCAGCACGCGAAGCTGGGGGATTTCCCCCTTCAGCGCCGTCAACCGCTCCGCCGTGCCGTCCGACGAGCCGTCATCGACAAAGATGATCTCATGCGGCTCGTTCTTGAGCGCGGCCGCGATCTCCCGGGCAAGGGGGGCGACATTGCCGGCCTCGTCCTTGACCGGCACGACAACCGAGACGAGGGGCACAGATTGGACTACAGGCATTACGGGTCCTTGACCGGCTTCTCGCTTCACGCCGCGTTTGGCGGGCCTTATACAGGCCCCTGTCTATCTGAAACAGGGCGGAAAACAGACGCATGACGGATAGCCAGGCCGCCCAGGATGCCGCGGCCCCCGAATCCACCGCTCCCGAACCTGCCCCCGGGCCAAGCTTTCTCACCCGGCTGGCGCGGCATGGCCATGGCGTGCTGGCGCTGGCCTGCATCCTTCTATGGCTGCCCGGCATCGTCAGCCTGCCCGCCCTGGACCGCGACGAGAGCCGCTTTGCCGAATCATCGCGCCAGATGCTGGACAGCGGCGATTACGTCGACATCCGCTTCGGCCAGGTCCCCCGCTACAAGAAACCGGCGGGCATCTATTGGCTCCAGGCCGCCGCCACAGCGGTCTCCGGATTTGGCGACCACAGCCATATCTGGACCTACCGCCTGCCCTCGCTGATCGGCGGCATCCTGGCGGTGTGGTTGACCTTTTGGTGCGGCTCGTTGTTCAGCGCCGAAGCGGGGCTGGTGGCGGGCCTTTTGGTGGCGGCAAGCCTGCTGCTAACCGCGGAGGCCGGCATCGCCACCACCGACGCAGTGCTTCTGGCTGCCATCATGGGCGCCCAGGGCGTGCTGCTCCGGGTCTGGCGCGCGGCAAAGGAAAATTCCCCCCCACCGGGGGTTCGCCTGCTCATGGCGGGCTGGGCGGCGCTGGCGGTGGGCATTCTGGTCAAGGGTCCCGTCGCGCCCGCCGTGACGGCGGTGACCGTCATCGCGCTCCTGGGTTGGGACTTGTTTGAGTTGCGATTCGCGCCCGCGCCGGCCGCGCCCATCGCCGCGCCGGAGGAGACGGACAAAAAACCGCGCAAGCCGGAAAGCAAACCGCCCGCCGCGCAAAGCGCGGCAGAAGGAAAACAAGCCGCGCAAAGCGCGGCAGAAGGAAAACAAGCCAAACCGGAAGCCAGGCCGGACGCGGCGCAACCCGCCGCGCCGGCGGACAAGCCGGCCGAGCCTGAAAAAGAATCGGTCGTGCCCGCGCCGCCCGCCAAGAAAATGGATTGGCGCTGGCTGGCCGCGACCAGGCCGCTATACGGCATCGCGCTAGTCATCCTGATCACCGCGCCCTGGCTGGTCGCCATCACCATCCAAAGCCAGGGCGCCTTCTTCCAGCAATCCCTGGGCGGCGACTTTGCCGCCAAGCTTGCCGAGGGACAGGAAGGCCATGGCGCGCCGCCGGGCTTTTATCTCCTGCTTTCGGCGCTCGGCCTGTGGCCCGCGATTCTCTATGTGCTGCCGGGTATCGGCCTGGCGCTCGCGCGCCGCGCCGAACCCTCCACGCGCTTTTTGCTCGCCTGGGCGGGAGCGACGTGGCTGATGATGGAAGCGGTGCCGACCAAACTGCCCAATTATATTCTGCCCGCCTTTCCCCCGCTGGCGATCCTGGCGGCGCTGTGGCTGCTGGCGCCGAAAAACGATCAATCCCCCAGCGGATGGCGGCGCTGGCTGCCCTTCATTGCGGCGCTGCAATTCTTCATCGGTCTTGTGGCCGTGATCGCCGCGCCGGCGCTGCTGCTGCAATATTACCAGGCCGGCGCTCCAGAAATATCTGACAACTGGCCGCTGCTCCTGGCCGTGAGCATGGCGGGCCTGTCCGGTCTCATGGCGCTGATCATCTTTCTCGCGGCCCACTTCCAAAAGGTAAGCCGTTTGATGGCGCTGGTCCCGGCCCTGCTGGCCGCGCTGATCATTTATCCCACCCTGAGCGCCTATGTGGGGCCGCGGCTGGACCAGCTTTGGATCAGCCAGCGGCTGGCCGCGCTGGTGGCAAAGGATCTTCGCCCTTCCGATCCGCCGCTGATCCTGGCCGGCTATGAAGAGCCCAGCCTGGTCTTCGCGCTGGGCGCCAGTGTGGACCTGACCGATGGGCGGGGCGCCGCCGAGCATGGCGCGGGCAAGGGCGGCCTGGCGCTGGTCGCCGATGAGGAGCGTCCGAACTTCCTCGCCAGACTGGCCGAGCTGGAAGCCAATGCGATAGCTGTGGACGATCTGGAAGGTTTTAACTATTCGCGCGGGCGTCTCACTCACATAACGCTCTATCGCGTTTCACCGCTCAATCCCGGCGCAATTCCGAAGGTCCAATGACGCCTGTCATCCCGTTTGCCCGCGGTGCGCGAAGCGCATGAGCAGGTCCGGTGGACCTGCGAAAGCGGACGAACGCCGCGAGCTTAGGCGAGCGGCAGGCGACATATGAATGCCCATTCTTCGTCGCCAACGCGCGCGCCGGTGCCAATTTCAGACACTCTTCCGCACCTGCGTCGGGGCGGCCTGCTCTTGACAACTCTATGAAGGTTGGAAATATCGCAAGGTCGTTGTGTCCGCGATGGGATGCCAAGGGGGCGCCGCCGGACAGAACTCACAAGATCAGGGTGCCATTCCAGGCGCCGGTGAGACAAAAATGGCATTCGAGAGTGCGCGGGGGCGCGTAGTCAGGCCCTTGGCGCGGTCCCTCCGCCGAAATCCCGATGGTTCATCGTCGTCCAAGACGATGGACGCCGCCAGCACAAATGCGCGCGCGCCCTTCGCCAATTTCACCCTGCCGGGTCCCAAGGTCGAATTGCGCTTTCCGGTCGGTAGCGACGCCCGCGCTTTTTACCGCCGCTTCTTTCCCGGCACCGCCCAGGCGGAATGGAATGACTGGCGCTGGCAGATGCGCACCCGTATCCGCACGCTTGAGGAACTCTCCCGCATCTTCCGCCTGTCGGAAGACGAATATGCGGCGGTGGCCCGCCACAAGGGTTCGCTGCCGGTGGGCATTACGCCGTATTATGCCAGTATTATGGGCCTTAACGACGCGGACGAACCCCTGCGCCGCACCCATATCACCAGCGGCGGCGAGTATGTCCGCGCCCCCGGGGAAGACGACGATCCCTTAAGCGAGGATCACGATACGGTGGTGCCCGGCCTGGTGCATCGCTATCCCGACCGGGTGCTGTTCCTGGTCACCGGCACCTGCTCGACCTATTGCCGCTACTGCACCCGCTCGCGGCTGGTGGGCAATCCCGGCGGTGAATATTCCTTCTCCAAGAGCCAGTGGGAACAGGCGCTCGAATACCTTGAGGGCCACAGCGAAGTGCGCGACGTGCTGCTCTCCGGCGGCGATCCGCTCACTTTGTCCGACGACAAGCTCGACTGGCTCTTGGGCCGCCTGCGCGCCATCCGGCATATCGAATTTGTCCGCATCGGCACCAAGATGCCGGTGGTGACGCCCCAGCGGGTGACGCGCGGCCTGGCCCGGGTTCTGAAAAAACACCGACCCTGGATGAGCCTGCATTTCACCCACCCCAAGGAACTCACCCGCGAGGTTGCCGAATCCACCGCCCGCCTGGCCGATGCCGGCATTCCCTTGGGCAGCCAGACCGTCCTGCTCAAGGACATCAACGACACGCCCGAAGTGATGATCCCCCTGATGCACGGCCTGCTCAAGAACCGGGTCAAGCCCTATTACCTTTATCAATGCGATCCAATTTCAGGTTCGGCGCATTTTCGCACCGGGGTGGACAAGGGCCTGGAAATCATCCGGGCCCTGCGCGGCCACACCACCGGCTATGCCACGCCGATTTTCTGCGTCGATGCCCCGGGCGGCGGCGGCAAGATCCAGCTTGCCCCCGATCCGGTGGCGGGCCGCGACGGCGATTTCCTGCTGCTGAAGAATTTCGAAGGCAAGATTTACCGCTATCCCGATCCGGCCGGAACGCTCGGTCGCTGAGACATGCGCATCGGGGTCACCTATGACCTGCGCAGCGACTATCTTGCCCTGGGCTATGACGAGGAAGAGACCGCCGAATTCGACGCCGAGGAAACCATCGCCGCCGTCTGCGCCGCGCTGACCGGCCTTGGCCACACCCCCATCCGCATCGGCGGCATCAAGCCGCTCACCAAGGCGCTGGTAGCCGGCGAGCGCTGGGATTGCGTGTTTAATATCTGCGAGGGCCTCAGGGGCGTCTCCCGCGAAGCCCAGGTCCCCGCCCTCTTGGAAGCCTTCGACATTCCCTATCTCTTTTCCGATCCTTTGACCCTGGCCCTGGCGCTGGACAAGGGCATGGCCAAGCGGGTGGTGCGCGATCAAGGCGTGCCGACGGCCGACTTCGCCCTGATCGAAAGCGAGGCGGACATCGTAAAAATCACCCTTGGCTTTCCCCTGTTCCTCAAGCCGGTGGCGGAAGGCTCCGGCAAGGGCGTGGGGGCGCGCTCCCGGGTGGAAAATTCCGCGGAACTTGAAAGCATGGCCAGGGATCTGCTCGTCCGCTTCCGCCAGCCGGTGCTGGTCGAGGAATTCCTCCCCGGCCGCGAATTCACCATCGGTATTATCGGCACCGGCGCGGACGCAAGGGTGCTTGGCGCGGGCGAGATCATTCCCAATGAAAATTATATCGGCCATGGTTATGGCTTCGAGAACAAGGAACAGTGGGAGGACAAGCTGGCCTTCCTTCCCGCCCGGGATGCGCAGGCCATGGCGGCCGGCGAAGTGGCGCTGGCGGCCTGGCGGGCGCTGCGCTGCCGCGACGGCGGCCGGGCCGATGTGCGCCAGGACAAGGGTGGCACGCCCCGCTTCATCGAGGTCAATCCCCTGGCCGGCATCCGCCCCGGCTATTCGGACCTCTGTTTTATTGCTGGCTTTGAGGGTCTCAGCTATCAACAATTGATCGGCAAGTTCCTCGAATCCTTCCTGGCGCGCCAGCCCCAGCTGAAGCCGCGATGAAAATCGCATGAAGATTTTGGTGCTGCATTCCGACATACCGGCGGACGCTCCGCCCGAGGACCAGGACACGCTGATCGCCGCCGAGGCCGTGGCAGGCGCCCTGCGGCGCCAAGGCTATGATGTCGCCATGGCCGCCTTCCGCCAGGATGCCCTGGCGGGCCTGATCGAATTGGAAGCCCCCAGCATGGTGTTCAACCTGGTCGAAGGCGTGGACGGCAAGGGCATCCTGGCGCCCCTGGCGCCCCGCCTTCTGGCCCAGATGGGCGTGGTCTTCACCGGCGTCGGCGCCGAGCCGATGGAGTTCACCTGCGACAAGCCCCTGACCAAGGCGAGGATGCGGGACGCCGGCCTTGCCACCCCGGACTGGAGCACGCCGCCCGATTGGCGCGGCATTGATGGGCGGGCCTTTATCGTCAAGGCGGCGCTGGAGGACGGCTCTATCGGTTTGGATGACGGCTGTGTGGTGCAGGGCGCTGCGGCGGTGCGTGCCCGTGCGGACGCCTGCGCCGCGCGCTATGGCGGGCGGTGGTTCGCCGAGGAATATGTCGAGGGCCGCGAATTCAATATCGCGCTCCTGGGCAGCAGGCGGCATTTGCGCATCCTGCCCATGGCAGAAATGACCTTCGACCACTGGCCCGAGGGCAAGCCCCGCATCGTCGGCTATGGCGCCAAATGGGACGAGGATTCCAGCGGCTACCGCCGGACCGTCCGGCGTTTCGGGGTGGAGACGGACGAGCCGGAACTGGCGGAAAAACTGAAAACCGCCTGCGAAAAAGTCTGGCGCCTGTTCGGCCTCACCGGCTTTGTGCGGGTGGATTTCCGGGTGACGGAAAAAGGCGACCCCCTGATCCTGGAGATCAACGTCAATCCCTGCATTTCTCCCGATGCCGGCTTCGCGGCGGCGGCGGCGGAAGCGGGAATGGACTATGACAGTCTGGTCGAGGAAATCGTGAAGGCCGCCCAACAATGACAGTGGTTGCGCTGACGAAATCCTATCCTTGCGTGATGGGCGGCCCCGTCCTCTCCGCCGTGGACCGGCGCATTTTCTCCTATCGCTATTTCCAGGCCTGCATGTCCTGCAGCTTCTGCCATGACGCCTGCTGCCAGCATGGCGTGGATATCGACCTGGACAATGTTGCCCGGCTTAAATCCGTACACGGACGTTTCCGCGAAACAGTTGGGATTCCCGAAAGCGAATGGTTCACCGATGAGGTGATCGCCGATGCCGAGTTTCCCTCCGGTCATCATGTGCGCACCCAGGTGCGGGACGGCGCCTGCGTTTTCCTAGACCGCAAATCGCGCGGCTGCCTGATCCACCGCTTCGCCCTGGAGGAGGGCCTGGACTATCACACCCTGAAACCCCTGGTCAGCATTCTCTTCCCCTTGAGTTTCGAGCATGGCGTGTTGGTCGCCTCCGCCGAGGTGCTGGATGGCACCCTGATCTGCGGCGGCGAGGGACCCAGCTGCTATGAAGGCGCTCGAGAAGAACTGCGCTATTACTTCGGCGACGGATTCACGCGAGAGCTGGACGCCCTGGCCAATGGCTGAAATACCGGGCTATGACGATGTTCTGGCGGCAAAAAAACGCATCGCCCCTTTCGCCGTCCGCACCCCGTTGGTGGAAAGCCCCATCCTCGGCGACCGTATCGGCGGGCGCGTCTTCCTCAAGCTCGAATTCCTCCAGCGCACCGGTTCCTTCAAATTCCGCGGCGCATTGAATCGAATTTCCATGATCCCTGAAACCGCCCGCGCCGCCGGCGTGGTGGCGTTTTCCTCCGGCAATCATGCCCAAGGCGTCGCCGCTGCCGCCGCGCTATTTAAAATGCCCGCCCTGATCGTGATGCCGTCCGACGCGCCCCGCGCCAAGATCGAAGGCACGCGCGCGCTGGGCGCGGAAATTGTCCTTTACGACCGGCTGCGGCAAGACCGCGAAGCCATTGCCGGCCGCATCTGCGCCGAACGCGGCGCGACTCTGGTGCGGCCCTTCGATGATCCCGCGATCATCGCGGGGCAGGGCACCGTGGGCCTGGAAATTTCCGAGGACGCCGCCCGCCTGGGCGCGACCCTCGACGAAGTGCTGGTGCCCTGCAGCGGCGGCGGGCTGGTCGGCGGCATTGCATTGGCGCTGAAGGGCAGTTGTGTGGAGGCGCGGGTGCGCAGCGTCGAGCCGGAAAATTTCGACGGCATGCGGCGTTCGCTCGCTGCGGGCGAACGTGTCACGGCTCCCGGTGGCAAACTCTCCATCGCCGATGCCCTGATGGCGCCGATGCCGGGGGTGCATGTCTTTGCCCTGGCAAAAGGCCTGCTTTCACCCGGTTTGACGGTCACGGACACCGAACTGGAACGGGCGGTGGGTTTCGCAGCCACCAGGCTCAAATTGCTGGTCGAGCCGGGCGGGGCGGCGGCGCTGGCGGCGTTTCTGGCAGGAAAAGCCGAGGGAAAATCCGTGGCTCTGGTGCTATCAGGCGGCAATGCTGACTTCGCGGCGATTGCCGATATCGTCCAGCGCGCGGCAACGAATTTCGCGGATTAAGGTTTACGCCCGCATTCATTTCATTCCTGGCGCGCCACGGCATAACCAGGATGCATGCTACGAATTTTCTCCGTTCTTGCGGTTCTTGCCGTCCTTGTGGGTGTCAGCCTTGGCTTCGCCGGCTGGCCGCATGCCAGCGCGGCGGCGTCGAGGCCCAATGACGACCGGATGATGCGCGCCTATGCGCTTGTCAAGGCCGGTATGCCCGTATCGCAGCTTGGCGTTCTGGGTCTTGACACCGCCAAGGCAGAAAAGCTGTCGAAGCTGGCTTTGATAGAACGCTACATGCCAAAGGACAGCACCGCCTTCGACGCGCTCAATCCGGCAGTTAAGAATTGCTATCTGGGGCCCGACGATTGCACCGCTTATTTCTTCGAGGGCTATGCCAACCAGGCGGTCCTGCTGGTCCAGGGCGGCGTTGTGACGTGGAAGGATGTCTTCGACGTCAGTGTTGTGGATGCGGGGCGCGTGGAGAGAGTGGCGCGGAACTGAGGCCCGGTTCATTCCGGTAAATGCGGAATTCAACTGGTAGTGATTATACAACCATCCGTCTTGCCGTCCCTGGCATCAATCCGAACCTCTAGTGCGGGCCTCATCACTCCTCGCAAGTCTTTGGCCTCTTTCCAGACTGTCCAATAATCGCCGCTCAATTTTGTATGCCATGAGCCGGGATAGTCGTAGCCGCAATCCCGTTCAGCCAAGGCAATAGCTTGTGCCGCATTTTTGACAGCACCGCTCGGGTAGGAAGGGGCGCAAGCAGCGGGAGCCCACGGCAGGGCCAATAAGATCGCTATTTGCCAAAGTCGAGCGGTCATAGAACGTCAACTCTACCCTAGAGGCCGGTGGCACAAGCGGCCTAAGGGCCGCTCAGGCCGGCTTGCGGCCGTGGGCCGCAAGCTTCTCGCCCCCGTCGGTCGCTAGGACGCGACCGACACTTGTGTCAAAAGTGAGCGACGATGACCGGTCTCGCGCCTATCGGGGGGCGAGAACCATCATCATCTGCCGGCCTTCCATCTTCGGGTACTGCTCCAGCTTGGCGAAGACTTCGGTGTCTTTCTGAACCCGGGTGAGCAGGTTCATGCCCAGATGCTGGTGCGCCATTTCGCGGCCCCGGAAACGCAAGGTGACCTTGACCTTGTCGCCCTCGTCGAAGAAGCGCCTCATCGCCCGCATCTTCACGTCGTAATCGTGATCATCGATGGTCGGGCGCATCTTGATCTCCTTGATCTCGATGACCTTCTGCTTCTTGCGGGCCTCATTGGCCTTTTTCTGCTGTTCGTATTTGTATTTGCCATAGTCCATCAATTTGCAGACCGGGGGCGACTTGTCGGGCGATATCTCGACCACATCGAGGCCTTTTTCCTCGCTCAGGGCGAGAGCCTCTTCCAGTCCGATCTCGCCGTATTTGTGGCTGTCGTCGCCGATCAGAAAGACAGTCTTGGCGATGATCTCGTCATTGATGCGGGGGCCGCCCTTGGCGGGGGCCTTGTCGTTTGTCTGAATCCGTCTGGGTACTATGACCGTCTCCTGTTGTTAGCCGTGCGCCATCACGCTCCGCTGGCTCCGTGGGACCCAAGCGAAACGAGGTTCGATCATGGACGCAAACGGGGGCCTTTCGTGTGACGCGCCGGGCATGGCGCTGGTCCGGCCCCTGAGGGCCGGAGTCGCCGCTAAGATAGGATGGGAATAAGGTTTCGGGAAGGGCTAATCGGCCACATCCACACGGGATTCGGCCTCTGTCTTGATCCGGGAAATGAAACTTTCCAGTGGCATCGCGCCCAGATCCTTGCCGGAACGCAGGCGCACCGCGACCTTGCCCTCGGCCGCCTCCCGCTCGCCTACCACCAGCATATAGGGGATTTTCTGGAGCTGGGCGTCGCGGATCTTCTTCTGCATCCGCTCATTGGAGGTGTCGATGTCGACCCTCAGACCGGCCGTGCCATTGACCACCGGGGTGTTGAACAGGGCATCCAGCACCTTTTGGGCATAGTCCGCCGCCTTGTCCGAAATCGGAATGACCCGGGCCTGGATGGGCGCCAACCAGGTGGGGAAAGCCCCGGCATAATGCTCGATCAGGAACGCCGTAAACCGCTCATGTGTGCCCAAGGGCGCGCGATGGATGACATAGACGGGATGATCCGCCCCATCCTCGCCGACATATTTGAGGTCGAACGTCTCGGTCGCCAGGAAATCGAGCTGGTTGGTGGAGATGCTGTATTCGGTGCCGATGGCGGATTTAATCATAAAATCGATCTTGGGGCCGTAGAAGGCGGCTTCACCCTTGGCCTCGACATAGTGATATCCGGACTCCTTCATCGCCTCGCGGATGATGTCGAGCGCCTTCAGCCACTTCTCCGGCTCGTCGACATACTTGTCCAGCTTGCCCAGGTCAGGCAGGGACAGCCGCATATAATATTCCTTGATGTTCATCAGGTCGTAGTAGCGGGCATGCAGCTTCATCACCCGGATGAATTCGTCCTTGGCCTGGTCGTAGCGGCAATAAATATGCGCGTCATTCATGCAGAAGCCGCGCACCCGCATCAACCCGGTGAGGCCGCCCGAGGCCTCATAGCGGTAGTCCTGGCCATATTCGGCGATACGCAAGGGCAGCTCGCGGTAGGAATGACGCGTGGCGCTGTAGATCAGATGATGATGCGGGCAGTTCATCGGGCGCAGATAGTAATTCTCGCCGTCGATATCGAGCGGCGAATACATGGTGTCGGCGTAATAGGGCAAATGGCGGGAACGGAAATAAAGCGCTTCCTTGGTGATGTGCGGCGTCGCCACCCGGCGATAGCCATCGCGGCGCTCTTCATTCAATGCCAGGAACTCCAGCTCCTGGCGGATCACCATGCCGTTGGGCATCCATAAGGGCAGCCCCGGGCCGACATCGGGCGAGAAGGTGAAAAGTTCAAGTTCGCGGCCAAGCCTGCGATGGTCGCGCTTCTCAGCTTCCGCCAGCCGCTCGACATAGGCGTCGAGTTCCTTCTTGTCGCGCCAGGCGGTGCCATAGATGCGCTGCAGCTGGGCGTTCTTGGCATCGCCGCGCCAATAGGCGCCGGCGATCTTGGTCAGTTTGAAGGCGTCGCCGATCTCGGCGGTGGTGCGAAAATGCGGGCCGCGGCAGAGATCGTGCCAGTCGCCATGATAATAGATCGAAACATCCTCATTGGCCGGAATGCTTTCGATCAATTCGGCCTTGTATTGCTCGCCAATATCCTTGAAATGCTGCACCGCCCTGTCGCGCGGCCAGACTTCGCGGCGAGTGGGCCGCGCCTGCCCCACGATCTCATGCATCCTGGCTTCGATCTTGGGCAGGTCCTCGGGCGTGAAGGGGTCGCCCCGCGCGAAGTCGTAATAAAAGCCGTCCTCGATTGCCGGGCCGATGGTGACCTGGGTGCCGGGATAAAGCTCCTGCACCGCCATCGCCAGAAGATGCGCCGCGTCATGGCGGATCAGTTCCAGCGCCTTTGCATCCTTCTTGGTGATGATGCGGATATGGGCGTCTTCCTCGATGGGGCGGAACAGATCCCACTCCTTGCCATTCACTTCCAGAATCAGGGCGGCCTTGGCCAGGCCCGGTCCGATGCTGGCGGCGATCTCCTGGCCGGTGATTCCTCGCGGGAACGTCATGGTCTTGCCGTCTGGCAAGGTGACGATGACGTTGGCTTGGGCGGCGGCGGACACGGCAATCTCCTCGGGAAAGCAGCGATTTTGAGGGACTTCCTTAGCGTTTCGGCCCCCGATCAAGCAACCCTGGTAATTTTACGCCGTTTTCCAGCCGTTCCGGGAATAACCGCCCTTGAGCGCGGGTCCTGGTGGGAGGAGAATGGGACGGGATGGGCACAAATTGGAGACGACAATGAAGCATTTGTCGAATGCGATATTCGCCGGGATCGCCCTGGCGGCTTCGGTTATCCAACCGGCGGCGGCCGGGGTCTGCCTGAACGTCAAAAGCATCAAAAGCAGCGATATCAGCAAGGACGGTAGCGCCATCACGTTCAAGATGAGTGACGGCAAAATCTACCGCAACGAACTCGTGGGCAAGTGTCCCGATATCTGGTTCAACGGCTTTGCCTGGCAGGTTAAGGCGGATTCGATTTGCGATAACGAGCCGGGCCTGGTGGTGAGAGAATCCGGCCAGATCTGCCAGCTCGGCAAATTCACCCAGATGACGTCTGCTCCGAAGGGGTGAGCCGCGCCTGACGAAACGGTCCGTCGCTAGCGCCAGCGTAGTGCGACGACCGTTTCGCGCGGCGTTCGGCTCCCCTCGCATGTCCACTGGACATGCTCGCGCGCTAGGCGCGCCGGAGCCTCACTTCTCGCCAGCGAGGAAGTCCGGCTTGCCCAGCGGCACGCCCTTGTTGCGCAGGATGCCGTAGCCCGTGGTGATGTGGAAATAGACGTTGGGCAGCACCCAGTTGTTCAGGTAATCCGCGCCGCTGAAATGAAATTCATTGGTGGGGAATTTCAGGTGGATATGGCGGTCTTCGGCGCCGGCAAACGCTTTGGCGTCGAGCCCGCGGATGAAGGCGATGGTCTTTTTCAACCGGGCGCGCAGTTCGTCGAAGCTGGTTTCATTGTCTTCATATTTGGGAATCTCGGCCTGGGCGAGGCGGGCGGCGCCGCCTTTGGACATGTCGGTGGCGATCTGAACCTGTTTGGTCAGGGGCAGCATGTCTTCATACAGCCGTCCTTCCAGATAGGTCTTGGGGTCGATGCCCTTTTCCTTGGCGAAGGCTTCGGCCTTGGCGAGGAAGCCGGAATAGCTGCTCAGCATGTGGCCCAGCGGCGGCACGCAGGCGTCATAGATCGAATAAGCCAATGGGATCTCCCTTATAGAGGTGGCGGCAATTTTCGGGCCGCACCATGCGGCGGAGAGACGGACGGTGCAACCCCGATGACACCAGGGATTTAGCAGGGTCCTGGACGGGCGGATTTGGCTTGAGGGCGGGCGTTCGATCCCGTATGAGGCCCCATGAGCGAAACCCCCGCCTCCCCGCCGGACCGGCTTTCCACCGATCCCGCCAGCCCCTTTCATGACGCGGCGCTGCTGGAGCGCGGGGTCGGCGTGCGCTTCAACGGCGTGGACCGCAACAATGTCGAGGAATATTGCGTCAGCGAGGGTTGGGTGCGCCTGGCGGTGGGCAAAACGGTGGACCGCCATGGCAAGGCGATGACGGTGAAATATAAGGGAATTGTTGAACCCTATTTCAGGAGCTGAGTTCGGGATTTCTGTAGGTCCCCAGCATCCTGTCCCAGAAGAAATCAATGACCGCGAAATTGCTGTCGGCATGGCGGTGATGGACGAAATGAAGCTCCTGTTTCCGGCGGAACCAGGCGAAGCGCCGCAGCCATGATTTCTCCACATGATATTCCTTGTCGAAAAAGACATGCGCGTAAAAGGACGCGGCGCAGGCGATGGCCTGGACGGCAAACAGATCGAGCGGCAGCAGGAAATAGGTGCCTATACCGGCAAACAATACGGGGATGATGAAGTAGGGCGTATTGTTGCCTTCGTCGCCGCGATAGGTCCGGGAAACCAGATGATCCCGGGAATAATAGGTGTGGTGAAAATTGATATGATTGCGGAAAAAGGTTCCGCCCAGGGGGCGATGGGCGAGCCTGTAATGCATGAATGTCTGCGCGAACGAGACGACAAGATGCGTGACGATGGCGGTGACCAGAAACAGCGGAATATCCAGCAGGATGCGTGCGAGCGTTTGAGGCATGCTTCCATTCCCCGGTTATTTTTTGGCCGAGTGTGAGCGTTCGGCGCGCTATTCAATCCTCGTCATTGTTTTCGGATGTCCCGCCATGGGATGTCTGGCGCGGGCACAGGCATCGTGCAATTTACTCTCTTTCCCGGGCAATTCCTAATGGACTGTTGTTCGGTTTAATGTGTCCGGGCGCGGGATTGTGCCCGAATGTACAGCTATTGCCATCGCGCCCATGCTATCCTGCGGGATGGACAACCCCGACACGCTTCCCGCCAACATTCCCTATCGCGGCTATTCCCTGCAGATCCTTCACAAGCCGCCGCAATACCAGGTCGTCATCGCCCCCATGCTGAAGGAGATGCCGGAGCTTTCCACTGAAAAACGCATTGTCCGGGGCTGGAACGAGGACGAGGTGGTCAAGCGGGCGAAAATCCGCGTTGACGATGTGATTGGGTGAGGAGCGGTGCGGCGAAGCCGCATGAGCATGTCCAGTGGACATGCGAAAGCGACGAACGCCGCGAGCCCCGGCGAGCGGCCGGGCGAAAACACAGGCCGCACTCTTCTCTCTTTGGCGATCCGCCCGATGAAAACGACAGGAGACTGACTTGATCTATCGCGGTTATGAGCTTGAGCAGAAAACTCTGATGGTCGGCTGGCAGGTCACGATCACCAAAGACGGACGATTTGCGCGAAACAGCATTGTCTCGCAGAAGCTGGAGACGGCGGTGGAGGACGCGCACAACATTGTCAATGGCCTAATCGCCGTGGAGGCTTCCCTTCAGAAGAGTTGAGCCGCCCCGGCAAAATCAGCCCACCATCTGGACTATCCGGCATCGCGCCCGCGGATGACTTCAACCATCGCGAAGCCGCTAGATGCGCGCGACCATGTGGCCGGCGGGCGTCGCCATCAGGCCGCCCAGAATGTCCCGGATCAGTCCGAGTTCCACCAGCCTTGCCTGATGCGACTTGGGGATGGTCTTGCTCATGAAGCCGCGAGCAACCAGGCAGAGCGATAAAAATTCGGACGAGGTCAAATCCCCCGCACTTGGCAAGCGATCCATGGGACACCACGCGCGCAATTGCGCCGGATGTCAAATTCACCGGGGCTGAAGACAATTGGCATTGCCGAGTGGTTAAGCCCATAGAGACGCTCCGGGAGATGATTCCATGGCCTATCGCGTCAACGCCACGTTCAAGGACGGTTTGAAAGATGGCTTTCTTTCGGATGTGATCGCAGATCCCGCGCCCCATTATGGGGACACGATTTTCGTCAGCCGGCACGGCCAGGATGTGTCCGTGCGCGTCACGGCGGTGTGGACGCCGGCGGCAAAACCGCGAGGCGGCGCGCTGGTGATGGTCGAGGCGCAGGAGATTTAAAATCGCCTTTTCGCCCCGGATGAACCTCAGATTAACGGATGAGTCTGTATAGGTTCAGCATCACCCCGCCAGGATAACTCCTGCTTCGGTCGGAGTCCCAATATGAGACACAATATCCGCGCCTATGTGATCGCCGCAACTATGGCATTGGCCGCCTTGCCGATGCTGACGGGCTGTGTCGTGGTGCCTGCTTATCACGGCTATTGGCATCCCCACTGGCGCCGCTAGCCTTTTGCGTCGTGTCCGCACGTTGGCGCTACGGACCATCGCGTCTTCGCTCATGTACGTTTTCAGTACACATCGCTCGTTGCCTACGCTGACGCTAAGCAACCCTGCTCACGCCGCAAAATTCTGCGCGGCAAGGTGAGCCAGGCGTGGGCTGCTATTTCACTTCAATCGTCACCACGCCATTGACGGCCCGGCCGGCATGAATGTCTCCCGGCACGATGAGACGCGGGGCGGCAAGCGCCTTGCCGGCGCAGTCGGTCGCGATCAGGGGCGCAACATGGCCGTAATCGGGATCGATCTCGCCCAAGGAAAGCGCCACGGTGTAGCCGTCATCGGCGCTGATCAACAGCGCATGCCCCAGCTTGGCGTTGTTTTTCGTGCCGAGGGAAAGCGAAGCGCGCTCCAGCAGGGCCGAGAGCGGCACGCCCGTGCAATCCAGCGCGACAGGGCCGCGACCGCTCGCCTGGGTGACGGCGATGTGCGTGGACGGAAGACCGCGAAGGTCGGCCAGCGACAAATGCAGGGGATGGGCAACATTGCCCGTGATGGACAGGGGCGCATCCGCGGCGAAGGCGTGGAGAGAAACAGAACACAGGGCGGACGAAAACCCCAGTACCAGGCCTGCCGCATGCATGGAATAGGCTTTCATCGTCATTTCCCCACGATAACATCCGAGGCCTTGATGATTGCGACCGCATCATCGCCGCTCTTGAGCTTGAGTTCATCGACGGCTTCGTTGGTAATGGAAGAAGTAATGACAACGCCGCCACCGATATCAATCCGTACATGGGCCGTCGTCTGCCCTTTCTGGATGCCGACTATTTTTCCCTTGAGCTGATTGCGGGCACTGAGTTTCATCGCCTTGTCTCCAATGCTGGTTGTCTGGACGCCTCTGCCAAATTGCGAACGCCGGCCTGGAGCCTATATAGCACATTCCGCTGATGATGAGAGCCGTTGACGGATAGGGCGAAACGCAAGATTGTCCCGAGCCGCGCCGGCGCAAACCGGCGCCTTCATAGCAGCCCGCCGCAAAATCCAGGTTTGAAGCCCCATGCTCATACAAATTCCGAAATTGCTGGCGGCGGAGCAGGCGGGGCAATTCCATGACAGTCTGATGCAGGCCGATTGGGCCGATGGGCGCGGGACCGCCGGCTATCTTTCCACCCGAGTCAAGAACAACGCCCAGCTTCCGGAGTTGCATCCCCTGGCGCTTCAATTGGGCCGCAAGATACTGGATGCGCT
This sequence comes from Rhizomicrobium sp., assembly GCA_035568995.1. Classification (GTDB taxonomy): domain Bacteria; phylum Pseudomonadota; class Alphaproteobacteria; order Micropepsales; family Micropepsaceae; genus Rhizomicrobium. The sequence goes on from DATMNL010000031.1 coordinate 19,907, forward strand.
GGAGCACAATGCGCGATTCCACTCCGCCGCATTGCCGCTGAAAGTCGTGCCGCCTCTTTTCAACCGTTACGCCGGCGGACAGGCCTATGGCAGCCACGTCGATGGCGGCATCCGGCCGGTGGCGGGCAGCAGCGAACGCGTGCGCACGGACCTGTCCGCCACCCTGTTCCTGAGCGATCCCGCCGACTATGACGGCGGTGAGCTGACGATAGAAGACAATTTCGGGCACCGCTCCGTGAAGCTGCAGGCGGGCGATCTGGTGCTGTACCCCAGCACCAGTGTCCATCGAGTCATGCCCGTGACGCGCGGCGTGCGGCTGGCCTCCTTTTTCTGGATTCAGAGCATGGTGCGCGATAACGAACAGCGCGCCTTGCTTTATGAGCTTGACTCCGTCGTCCAGAAACTCGGCGGCGCCGGAGCCACGCAGCATGACGAAGCCCTGCGGCTGGCGGGCGTCTATCACAATCTGCTGCGCTTCTGGGCCGACAGTTAGTGTAAGGAAAAGACCACCGGCACGATCAGGTCCAGCGTCTCGCCCGGATAGTCCTTCGGCACCGGAGGCAAGGGTTGGGCGCGCAGGATCAGGGCGCGCGCTTCATTGTCCAGATCGGCCCAGCCGGAACTGCCCGCCACCTGGAAAGACAGGACATGGCCGGCGCGGTCCATCACGAAATGCAGCCTGACGGTGCCCTGTTCGCGCCGCTGCCGCGCCCCATAGGGATAATTCTTGTAGCTGTTGAGATAGGCCGCCAGCCGGCTGAGGTAATCAGGTGGCGGCTTTGGGGCGGGTGGAGCGGGCGGCGGCGCGGGAGATCCCTGTGCCATATATGGCGCAGAGATGCTGGGTGGCGGCGGCCTCAGGAGTGTGACTTCCGGCGGAGCGATGGTGGCGGGCCGAGGCGGCGTGAGCAGCGGCAGCGGCGGTGGCGTAGGCGAGGGCGGAGCGCTGGGCGCGACGAGGGTGACGCGCACTTCCGTCTGCCGGGGCGTGGTGACGGGCGGCTGGACGATAAAGGCCCACGCGATCAGCACATGGAGGACAAGCACGAAACACCCGGCCGCCAGGCGGCGGATGGGTGTCACGGCATTGTCGGACCGAAATCCCCCTCTATGAATGATAGTTCAACGTCAGCATCGCAGAACGTCCCGCGCCAGGCACGACAAACGCAAAATGCATCATATCATAATAGAGCCTGTCGGCCAGGTTGTAGACATTCAGCTGCACATCCATCTGGTCGTTGATTGTGTATTTGGCCATGGCGTCCAGGGTCAGATAGTCGGGCGCCTTCTCGACGGGCACGGTGGTCTGGGCATAACGCGAGCCGACATATTCGCCGCCGCCGCCGATCTCAAGCTCCGGCAGGACCTGGTAGGTCGTCCAGAATTTGAAGTTGTTGTGCGGCGTGAAGGTCAGCGGGAAGCCCAGCGGCGGGCCGCCGGCGACCGTCTTGGTGGTGCTGCTGGAGAGATAGTCATAGCCCAGCGAGGCATTCCAGCCATCCATGATCTTGCCCTGGAGCGAGAGCTCGAAGCCCTGCACCCGCTGGTTGCCGCCCAGCGTGTTGAAGCCGGGCAGGCTGAGATCGGGAATGCGGACATTGACCTTGTCGGTTTCAAACAGGGCTGCGGCCGCCATCAGGCCGCCATCGAGCAGGGACCATTTGGTGCCAAGCTCCATGGTGCGGCTTCGCTCCGGCCCGATATTCTCGTTGTTCAGGCTGAAGCTGGTGAAACTGCTGATGATGTCCAGGGTTTCGGCGGACGGATTGAACGAAGTGCCATAGGTGAAATAGAGCGTGCCATTGTCCGCCGGCTTGTAGATCAGCGCGCCATGCAGGCTCGGCAGCGTATCCTCGCGGTTCTTGACATTGGTGGCGGTCACCACGCCGGTGACCGCCGGCGGCACGGAGAATGCCTGCTCCCCGAAATGCACCGAGAAACGGTCGATCCTGGCGCCCAGGATCAATTCCCACTGGTCTTGCAGCTTCATGGTGTCGACGAAATAGGCGCCTTCGGTATTGGTGGTGGTGTTTATATTCGCCCGCTGAAAGATGAGGCTCGGAGCGAAGGTCTGGTTTTCGTTCGGATTGAGGAGCGTGTTGGTCAACCCGTTATTGGTGAAATAGCGGGGATCGGAGGTTTCGAAATCATATTCGCCGCCCGCGACCAGTTCATGCTGGATATCGCCGGTGGCGAATTTGGCCAGTCCGTCCACCTGGTTCTGAAATTGCGTTTCGATGCTTTTCAGGGTGAAGTCGATCAGCGTGGTGCCGGCGGAGCTGAGCGGCGTCGCTGCCGTGACGTTCGCCGCAAGAGTCGGCTTTCCCGCGGTTTCAAAGCGCGAATAGTCCGCGAAACGGCTCTGGGCACGCAGCGTGAGCCAGTCGAAGAGGTCATGCTCCAGCTTGACCGTGCCGATATCGGCGCTGGTCTTGAGCCGGTCGCTCCTGTAGCCGTAATAATTGTTGCGCGGCACCGCCGACGGCTTGCCGAAATACCAGGGAACGCCAAAATCGGGCGTGTCGCTCTCGGCCTGATAAAAATAGCTGATGGTCAGGCGGGTCGGTGTCCCCAGGCCCAGCGCCAGGCTGGGCGCCAGCCCGTAGCGGTTGAATTGCACGACGTCGCGATCCTGCACGCCATTGGTATCCGCCATCACATTGACGCGCAGCGCCGCAGGGGTGCCCAGGCCGTCGAGGGGAACATTCACATCACCCACGGCTCGCCCTAGGCGATTGGTCCCACCGCTGACGCTGGCGTCGATGAATTGCTCCAGCTGGGGCGTTTTGGTGTCCTGCTCCACCACGCCGCCGGTCGAGCCGCGTCCGAACAGGATGGAGTCGGGCCCCTCCAGCACTTCAAGCTGGCTCAGATTGAAAGGGTCGCGATAATACATGCCGATATCGCGCATGCCGTCCAGGAACATGTCGGTGCGCGCGACAAATCCCCGGATCCAGGGCGCGTTCCCCATCCAGCTCGATTCGTTTGATTGCAGAGTGATGCCAGGCACATTGCGCATGGCATCGTTGAGATTGGTTTCGCCGCGGTCGGACATCAATTGCTGGGTGACGGTGGTGACGGAAATGGGGGTGTCCAGCAGGGGCTCGGGCAGCTTGGTGAGATTCGAATTGGCGGCGGTATAGCCGGCCCCGTTGCCCTGCACCTGCACCGGGGCCAATTCGGTCTGCGCCAGGGCAGGCATGGCCATCGTGACAAGGCTGGCGCCCATCAGAAGGCGGGCATACAGGCGGACGTCAATCTTGGATTTCATTTTTTCCCTCATTGGACGCGGTTTTTGCCGCGCGGAATCGTTATATTTTTACAAATATCACGATCATAATGGGACAAGCGCCTTTGGGAAGGGCTTTTTGCGGCGATATGACAGCGCATGGCCAAGACTCGATTGTCGCCAGGCGGTTCATTGGCGGTGTGCAATGTTGGCCGCTGCTGTCGCGCGGCGTACTCGGGTGCCCGGCAAAGTTATTTGGGGAGCCTGCGCCCTTGGCGCCCGCTTACGTGTCTCGGATTTCGTGTGCACATAACATATTGATTTTGTTTGATATTCCAAGGAGAATCGAACCCCTGTTTCAGGCTGAAGAGGGATTTGGTGGAAGGAAGGCCCAGGGGGGTGGTTGCGATCCCCAGGCTAGTTGTGCTTCCACTCCAGGATCTTGCCGTTGACGGAATCCGCCATATAGATGGTGTTCTCGTCGGGCGTCACGGCCAGAAAATGGGCCTCGCCGATCCCCGGCGCATTGGGATCCTTGGAACGGCCGGGCTCGCCGATCCAGCCCAGTATCTTGCCGTCATCGGACAATTTCATGATGCGGCCATCCATGCCGGCCGACATCCAGACCTGGCCCTTGGCGTCCACGAACAGCCCGCTGACCAGCCTCGGCTCCTGCATCTCGCGCAAAGGGTTCAGGTTCATGTCGAACACTTTGATCAGGCGCATCTGGCGGTCCGAGGCCCAGATTTCGCCCTTGGGCGTGACGATGACGGTGTGATTGGTGGGATAGGTGCCGTCGGCGTGGGGCAGCGGCCGGCTGGCGAGATAATTGCCGTTCTTGTCGAACTTGAAGAGGCGCGGATCGGAGCCCTGGGGCACCTGGGGCTTGGCCCTCGCATAGGTCATGCAATAGGAGCAACTCAGCGGATTGGAAGTGCCGCCATGGCCCTGGATGACATAGAAATTGTCGTCCTTGTCGAAGGCGACGTCCAAGGGCTGGTTGAAGGCGCCGTTCCATTTGGCGTCGTCCCAGGGCTTGTTCTCGCCGCGGGTGCCCAGGGCCATCAGCGGCTCGCCCTTGGGATTGAGCTTCCACACCACATTGAGGAAGGAATCCGTCACCCAGATATTGCCATGGCGGTCCACCCTCAGCCCATGCGGGCCGATGGCGATGTTGGGAGCGAAGGTGCGGAGGAATTTGTCATTCTTGTCGAACTCCAGAAGCATCGCCGCCGGATTGCGGGTGAGGAATATCTGATGGCCCGCGGGCGTCAGCCCCACACCCGAGACCAGGGTGGTCTCGACGGGCAGGGGCGCGCGCTGAACCAGATGATAAGGCAGCATGGGCGCGTCGGGTGTCAGCTTGGAATCCGGCGAGGCAATGGGACTGACGATATGAGGATCGCGCGCCGGCGCTGCGGGCTCGGCTTCCTGGGCCAGGGCGTTGCCGATGCTGAGCGCGGCGCAGAGCAGAAGGGAAAGTTTGATAGCGTGTTTCATATCTGGATCGCCTGCCGTTTAATTCGCCGGAACCATGCCCTTGGATTTCAGCACCGCCACGCCTTCGGGAGATTTGACATAGGCGATAAAGGCGGCGGCCTGGTCGGCGTTGGCTGAGCGCGGCGAGATCGCCATGGCGGTGTCGATATAGGCGCGCAGGCTTTCGGGCGTCAGACCCACCTGTTCCAGCTCGGGATGGTTGAGGATCTCGCAGGAAAGCTGCAGCGCCATATCACCTTCGCCGCGCACCAGCGCTTCGCCGCCTTCGCCCTTGGTGCTGATCTTGGTCTTGACGCCCTTGAATTCGGGAAGGTGCAGCATGTCGTTGATGACGCGGGCCTCCATGCTGCCGCCTTCGGGATTGGAATAGAGCACGGTGCCGCCGGCTTTGAGCGCCGCAGCCAGCTTGGCCACGGTGGAGATGTCGGGATGCGGCTTGCCCTTGGGCACCGCGAGGCCGACATAGACCCGGCCCAGCTCGACCCGGCTGCCCGGCTTGATATGGCTCGGGCTCGCCGCCTCCATGCCGTCCATGAAGGAAAGGGGCACCACCACCACATCAGGGGCGGGCTCGCCCTTGTTGAAATGCTCGACAATGGTGGTCATGCCGTCGGATTTGACGGTGACCTTGACGCCAGTTTTCTTGGTGTAGGCTTCGGCCAGGGCCGGCAGGCCGGCATTGAAGGCGACACCGGGGGCCAGCACATTGACATCGGCCTCGGCCGATGCGGCTGAGAGCAGGAACGCCGCGATGATTGCGGAAAAGGCAATTCTGGACATGATTTTCCTCCCGGGCCGGTCTGGCATGCCAGCATGGGGGGAGGATAGCGGACGGTGGGGTTCCGGGCCAGACAGGCATATGCGAAAAGCCTAGGGATTCTTCCCCGGCCCAGGCCTTTCAAGGCCGGGCAGCGCAAAGGCGGCCCAAGGGACCCATTCAAGGGACGCATGCGTCAAGTTCCGGCAGTTTCGATCCGCCGGGCTTGAATAAAAAAGCCCACTGTTTCCGCTGGGGATATACGCCATAAAATGTAATGGCTACGCTTTATGACGCTATACAGATCAATCGCACAAGTTTTCCGGGAGAGATTTCATGAAGCGGATTCTCATTCCAGCAGTCATCTATGTGCTGTTAGCCGCGGGCGGAAATACCCCTGCAGCTGCGCAACAGGGGCCAGCACCAAACGACCAGCAGAATAATGAACTGCCCAATTTGCCCAATCCCTACCAAACAATCCGGGATTTCGTCACGATGCCCGAAGGGCGGAAGATGGGGTCAACCAACGCCATCAACCTCGACGCCAAGGGCAATATCTGGGTTTTTGAACGCTGCGGGGCAAACATCTGCACGGGTTCGACGGTGGACCCAATTCTGGAATTCGATCCCTCCGGCAAGCTGATCAAGAGCTTCGGCGCGGGGAAATTCGTGTTCCCCCATGGTATCGAATTCGATCATGACGGAAACCTGTGGATCGTGGATGCCGGCGTGGTCGACAAGGTCAAAGGCAGCCAAATCTTCAAATATTCGCCGGACGGACGCCTGTTGCTTGCGCTGGGCAAGCCGGGCATTCGCGGCACGAACACATCGAAGGATCTGTTCAACGAACCCTCCGACCTTGCCATCGCTCCCAACGGGGACTTGTACGTCGCTGACGGCCACATCGCGGCGGAGTCGAACCGCCGGATCGTCCACCTGACCAAGGACGGAAAGTTCATCGAGCAGTGGGGCATGCCGGGCATGGGGCCGGGGCAATTCGACAATCCCCACTCCATCGCGCTGGACTCGGCGGGACGCGTCTTTGTTGGGGACCGCTCGAACAATCGCATTCAAATCTTTTCGCCGCACGGACAGTTCATCACCGAGTGGCGCCAGTTCGGGCGCCCCAGCGGCGTGCGCATTCAAAACGACATCCTGTATGTCGCCGACTCCGAGTCCCGGAACAACGCGCCGGGACAGTATGGCTTTAACCCTGGCTATCACCGCGGCATTCGGATTGGCAGCGTCAAGGATGGTGTCGTCACGGCTTTCATCCCCGATCCCGCGCCGAAAAACGGCGCCAGCTTTCCCGAGGGCATCACGGTGGGCAAGGACGGAGTGATCTGGGGCGCGTCGATCGGCGACCGCAATGTGTTGAAGTTCGTTCGAAAGTAGCAACGGCGCACAATCCCGTTTCCAGCGCTGATCGGCCGCGCCGCGCCCGCCCGACCCAACAAAAAACCCGGTGTTTCCACCGGGCCTTTGCGGGCGCTACATGCCCCTTTCGCCTACTTGCCGATCTGCTTGCTGACGCCGTTTTCTTCCTGGTTCAGCGTATGGTCTTCGGCCTTTGTGATATGGCCGCCATCCTTGCTGGCATCAAAGCGTTCCTGGGCGCGAATGCCGCGATCCTCGGCACGCAAATCCTGTGCCTGCGCGTGGGTAAGATCGCCTTCCTTCACCTCGGTCCTGATGCGCTTGTTCTGGTTCGCCAGGCGGGCGTTGACTTCCGCCCTGCGGGGGTGCGTCGCGGCCGATGCGGATGTCGCCACGCCGGCTGCCAGGGCAAGACTCATAATGACAATCAGAGCTTTATTCTTCGCGTTCATAATGGGGACTCCCTTGAGTTCGACGTTTCGGCCATGCCCGATAACGCTGCGGGGAGATTAGCGTTCTACCCTGAACGTCATGACAGACAGCTCATTCATCTGGGGTTCATATTGATCAGTCACGGGCCGGAATTGCGGCGATATCGCAATTCCGCGAACATTACAAAAACGCAAAGGGCTGGATTGCTCCGGCCCTTTGCACTTGGAAGGAGGGGGCAACGCGGCGCGCCGCCGCGTTCAGCCTTGCGCCAGGATCGATTCAGGGATTGGCCAGGGACGTGCGAACGACGACCAGTTTGGCGCTGACGTCCTGATCCAATCTGTCACGAATGCCCGATATTCCCATGCTGATCGCGGAGTCGATGCATCGTTGCATGAGGGCCGGGGAGGCGAGGTCGGGATTGGCCTTTAGGCAGACAGACTTGGCGGCGTCCTCAAGACGGGCGGCCAAAATCCTGGCGTCGGCGGGTTGTGAAAGGTTCAGGTCTCCAAACGAGACATAGGCGGAGGCCTGGCTGACATCGTCGGCATGAGCGCCGGCTATGGTGAGGGCGAGAGTGGCGGCGGTGAGGAAGGTACGAAACAACATGGTGATCTCCTTTGACAACAATAAAAAGGACGTTTCACCCTGTGGTCCGGGCGCGTCTGGAATTCCAGGGGCCCATTGCAGTGCAGCACCAAATTATTCCTGATTCTACGTATCGTCAAACATTTTTATTGCATCGCAACATAGCAGTGTGACGCGTATTTTGCCATCCATCCTGTACAAATTTCGAGCAATCAGGCGCAAGTTCCCAAATGGATGAATTGAACGCCGATACGACAAGCTGCACAGTAAAGGCGCCGTGCCAAGGGAGGCCTGGATGATGTCATCGGCAAGACGGCGTGCAGTGATCGGTGCTGTGGCCGGGGCACTGGCATTGCTGCCCGCTTCGCAAAGTCATTCGCAGGGCGGTGCCCGCGCCCCCGCCGAAACCTGGTGGGTCGCCAAGTCAAAAGGCGGCGTCTACAAGCCGCCGAACAAACCGCTGTGGAAGCAGGCTGATCTTCTGAAGGCGCATGCGGGCCAGAACAATTGGTCGGAGCAGATTGTCCGCGATCCCGAACAGGACGCCACCTACAATTCGGCGGCGTCAGGAACAAAATTCGCCACCCGCATGCATGCCGATACGCCGACGCTGTTCGTGGTGGTGGCGGGCCAGCTTCATTTCGATGTCGAGGGCCAGGAGCCGGTCACGGCGACGCGCGGCGCGTTGGTCAACATCATGCATACCACGCTTTATTCCTATGAGGTGACCGGCGACAAGAATGCGCTTTGGGTCGAGGTGAATCCGCCAAACTACCAGGCTGTTTATCCGACGTCGGCGCCTCAGCCCGCGGCACCCAAGGGCGCCGGGATCGTCAAGGTTTCGTTCAACCACACGCCGGGCGCTTACACGGGCAACAACAAGCTGATGGTCAATACTTTCGACGATGTCATCGGCAAGTGCCAGCCCCGAGGCGCGGTGGTGGTGGACGATCATCTTTGGGCCAGCCCCCTGATCGGCTATCTCAATCCGGCCGACAACAAATGCGGCACCGGCAGCGGCAATATCGGCGACGGCGGCCGCGGCGGGGCCGCGGCGTTCAATCCGGCTTCGATATTCGGCCATTTCCATCCGGGACCGGCGGAATGGTGGATTATCCAGTCCGGCGCGATCAGCGGCAAGTTCGAGAACACCGGAGAATTCCACGCCGTGGAAGGCGACGTGCTCTATGCCGCGCCGATGATGTGGCACCAGATGGGGTCGGAGGCGCCCAGCGGCCCGTCCATCCGCCTTGCCCTGGGCGGCTATAATTTCATCAACATGAACAATACAGCCGGACAGTGAGACAGATGCGGGTCAAACTTGCGCTGGCGGGCATGGCGGCCCTGATTGGCGCGGCGCTGCCGGCGCTGGCGCAGCCGGCCAATGACCATCTTTTATCGCCGGACAATCTTTCCCAGGTCTCGCCGCATGTCTGGATGATCAAGGGATTTCCCAATATCGGCATAGTGGTGGGAACGCGCGCCACCCTGGTGATCGACACGGGGATGGGGACGAAGAACGGGCAGACCGTGTCGGCGGCGGCGCTTCGCCTGTCTCCCAAGGGCCAGAAGCTCTACCTCACCACCACGCATTATCATGCCGAACATGCCTCCGGCGACGGCGGCTTTCCGCCGGGGACCGAAGTAATCCGCCCACGCGTCCAGCAGGCGGAACTGGAAGCCGAAGGGCAGAAACTGATCGACCTGTTCAGCGGGCGTTCCGAGCAGGACAAGGCCCTGTTGCAGGACGCGCGCATCCGGCCCGCCAATATTCTTTTCGACAAGGACACAAGGCTGGATCTGGGCGGCGGGGTCGAGGTCCGCCTGTTCTGGTTTGGCCCAGCGCATACCAAGGGCGATGAACTGATCCTGGTGGCGCCGGACAGCGTGCTGTTTTCGGGCGATGTGGTGCAGAACAAGACCGGGCCTTATTTTTTCTGCGCGGAATGCACGCCGCGCAGCTGGATCGCGGTATTGGACCGGATCACGCCCTTGAAGCCGAACATCATCGTGCCGGATCACAGCAGCGTGGGCGATGGCGGTTTGATCGCCCAGGAACGGGACATGCTGGCTTTCCTGCAATCGAGAACGGCGGCGCTGAAGGCAGAAGGCAAGTCCGCCGACGAGGCAGCCAAGATCGTCACGCAGGAAGCTGGCGTCAAATATGCGGGTTGGACGAGCATGGCGCGCTTTGCCGATGCGGTCAGCCGGGCTTATGCCGACTCCAATGCGCACTGAACAGCGGCGGCCTATTCTATTTTCGCCGGAAATTGCTACTCGCAATTCAGGAGGGATTTGATCCGGTTCACCGCCCGCGCAACGTCATAGGGTTTCCCCACAAAGTCATCGACCAGGTTCGGTGAAGGCCAGTCCGGCGAACAGCCCGAGGCAACGGCAAGCTTCAGGTTCGGTCGGGTTTCGCGCAGCAGTTTCATCAAGCCGACGCCGTCCATGGTCCCCGGCATCCGCACGTCGGCGAAGACCAGGTCGATCGGCGGCTGGCTTTCCAGGATCGCCAAGGCCTCATCGGCGTTGGCGGCTTCGATAACCTCAAAACCGGCGGCGCGCAACGCGTCGGCGACCATGAGCCGGATCAGGGTCTCGTCTTCCACAACCAGGATTGTATTCCTATTCAAGCCCTTCGAGACCATGGTTCCCCCGGACGCCCCCCAAGACGCCGGTACGCAAACGCACCCAATGAGGGGCGGTTCCCGGCCATGCGACAATTTTTTGGACATTCAAGTCTGGTGGACTTTGCTGCCCCCCAAACAAAAAGGGCCGGATTGCTCCGGCCCTTTGCGTATTTATAAAGCGCCGAGCTATTTTGGCGTCACGCGGAACAGCGCACCGGGATTGGCGTCTTCGAGCATCCACAGCGCGCCGTCGGGACCTTCCTCTACGTCGCGAATGCGGTGGCCGACAGCCCAGCGCTCGGCGGGCTTGGCCCCACCCTTGCCGTCAAAGACGATGCGGTTGAGCGTCATGGTCGCCATACCGCCCATCAGGGCGTTGCCCCGCCATTGCGGGAACATCGCGCCTTTGTAGAACATGATGTTTCCGGGCGCGATGATGGGCGTCCAATAGATGACGGGCTTGGTGAGGTCGGGCCGCGAATCCGGGCTGGGGATCGGCACGCCATTATAGTTGGTGGCGTAGGAGGCCAGCGGCCAGCCGTAATTCTTGCCGCGTTCGATCAGGTTCAGCTCATCGCCGCCCTTGGGGCCATGCTCGACTTCCCACAACCGGCCATCGGGCGCGAAGGCCAAACCGTAAGGCGTGCGGTGGCCCATGGTCCATGTCTCGGCGGGTGTCAGGTTCGGTCCGGGGAAGGTGTAGGTGCTCACCACCGGCGCGGTTTTGGCGGCTTCGGTATCGGCCGCCGGATCGATCAGGGGAATAGTGGCCGCGCCGGTCTTGCCTGCATTGGGATTGTCGGCGGCGGGTTTGCCGTCCAACGTCAGGTGCAGGATTTTGCCTTCCGGCTGGTTGGGATCCTGGGCCGGGGTGAAGCGCTGGCGGTCGCCCACAGTGAGGAAGAGGGAATTGCCGTCGGGCGCAAAAGCGATCTGTGCGCCTTCCTGACCGCCCTTGCCCTTGGGCATCTGGCGCCACAAGACCTGGAAGCCATCGAGCCGGACCCGATCGCCATTGAGCGCCAGCTGCCCGCGACCCAACGCCAGGCCGCCGCCATAGTCACCCGGCTCGACATAGGTGAGATAGACATTGTGATCCGTCGCATAATGGGGCGACAGGAAGACGCCCAGCATGCCGTTTTGGCCCTGGTAATAGACGGGCGGGACGCCACCCACCTCGGTCTTGGCGCCCTGCTGGGTCACCAGGACGACGCGGCCGACCTTTTCGGTAACCAGCATGCGGCCATCGGGCAGGAAGGCGAGGCGCCAGGGCAGGTCAAAGGTCGTCACCTGAGTCATGGTGAAGGGCAGGTTTGTATCGGGTTTCAGTTCGCCCGCATTGATCTGCGCATCCGCCCGGGTCGCCACCAGGGCCAGAAGCAGTGCCGCACTCGCCAACTTCATCATCTATTCTCTCTCCATAGTGATCACGCCGGTACGCCATTTATATGTGGCCGGTCTGAAAAGCCACAAAAACCACGCCCAAACCACTGGTTAAGCTGTGCCGTTATATATTAATATACATAACGAAATGTTCGTGCAAGCATGGACGCGCCGAGCTTGGGTGAAGCGCCGGGGAAAACTCCGGCCCAGCGCTTTTTCTTAACAGCCGAGCCAAGCGCCGCGCCGGAGATCAAAACTGCGTGGAAAGAAGTCCGTTACCGTCCAGGACAAAATGCAACGGAATTGTCGTTATGAGCTTACCGCCCCGATCTGCAGCGACTTCGATCCTGAATTCACACCTGAGCTGACTCCAAAGCAAATGCTGGAACTTGGCGTTTTTGGCGGCAAGTAGATGACAGATTGCAGGCGGGAATTTCCCTAGAGCTGGTTTGAGCGAAAGCAGAACTTTTGAGTCCGCCCTACGCCTCAAGTTGCGCCCTTAACGTGGCCGTAACCCAAAACGGCTAAAATGCGCCATGACGATTGGCACCGATTACGCCACGCCTGTCACCGTGAATGGCTTTTTGTGCCGAAATTGCACAGATGTCGACAATGCCAAAAAACATATTGATCCCCAGCACCCCAAGTCCGGCCCTTATGGGATAGACGCGAAGGACGACCCCACAGTCACGAAAACTGCCGCGATAGCCGCCGTCACGTTTGGCGGGGCGCTCAGCGGTCTGAATGCCAGACAAAATCTAACTAACGTGTCGACCGACAGCGGCCCACCCAGCGCGGAAGGCGCATCCGGTCCGCAAACAGGGCCTCGGTCCGGCGTGCAAGTCGACGTTTCAGCCTGACGCTACATGCCCCGGGCCTGCTGGCAGGTATGCCGTCAAAGGCAACGTCGATTTCAGGCTTAACCTTGAAAATATCCTGTAACCAGTCCGCGCCATGTCCGAATGTCTTTGTAGACAGATCGGGATCGGATAATGGGTAAGCAGGCCAGCTTTGTGACAGGCGCCGTTCTCGCCGTTCTGGCCGCGACGGCTTCATCGGTCCGGGCGGACCCGGTCGTGGTGGAGTTGTTCACAAGCCAGGGCTGTTCTTCTTGTCCGCCCGCCAATGCCAATTTGGCGGCGATCGCGGGCCGTCCAGATGTGCTGGCCCTCAGCTTTGGCGTCACCTATTGGGACCAGCTCGGTTGGAAAGACACGTTTGCGCAGGACAAATTCACCGCCCGCCAATATGCCTATGCCCGTTCGCTCGGTCATGACGGACCTTTCACCCCGCAGGTCGTAGTGGATGGCATCAAGGACGGCACCGGCATCACGCGTGCCGAATTTGATAGACTGCTTACCCAGGCTGCGCCTCTGGCCGGTCCGTCCCTGTCGCTTCGCCCAGGAAATATCCAGATTGGTGCCGCGGCGGCGTTCCGTGGCGAGGCTGATGTGTGGCTTGTCCGTTATGATCCGCGCACCATAAGCGTGCCCATCACGGCGGGCGAGAATGGTGGTGTGACCCTGCCGCATCGCAATGTGGTCAAGGCATTGACGCATCTGGGACTATGGCGCGGCGATGCACTTCAACTGGTGCTGCCGCCAACGCCGCAAGGCCTGTTAACGGCCATTTTGATTCAAAGAACGAATGGCGGCCCGATCCTGGCCGCAACCAAAGGATAACAGGTTCCGCGCCGCAGCAATACGGCAACGAAACGCGGACGGATGGTCCGTCACGCGCCATGACAAAACAGGAGAGAATCATGATTGGCTACAAGACGATGGCCCTTGCCGTAATACTGACGACGGGGATTGCTGGAACCGCCTATGCCCAGGGCATGGCCGCCCCAAAAGACACCATGTCTGCTCCCGCCGGTTCGAGCATGGCCGCGCCCAGCGGCTCGATGGCGATGACCAAGCCCATGGCGCACAAGAAAAAGGCCATGAAGCCTGATGCCATGAAGTCTAATGCCATGAAGCCCGATTCTATGGCGGCGCCTGGACATTAAACGGTGAAGAGAGTGGCGCGTGCCTGGCGCGCCACTTGAACCCCGGTCCAGCAAGCGGCACTGTAACTCTCTGCACACAGGGGAGGCTTGGATGATCTCATCAGCAAGGCGGCGTGCGGTTATCGGTGTGGCGATCGGGGCGCTGGCATTGCTGCCGGTTTCGGAAAGCCACGCGCAGGGCAGGGCTCCGGCGGAAACCTGGTGGGTCCCCAAGACCAAGGGCGGGATCTATAAGCCGCCGAACAAACCGCTGTGGAAGCAGGCCGATCTTCTGAAAGCGCATGCGGGCCAGAACAACTGGTCGGAGCAGATTGTCCGTGATCCCGAGCAGGACGCCACCTACAATTCGGCGGCGGCGGGAACGAAATTCGCCACCCGCATGCATGCCGATACGCCGACGCTGTTCGTGGTGGTGGCGGGCCAGCTTCATTTCGATGTCGAGGGCCAGCAGCCCATCACGGCGACGCGCGGCGCCTTGGTCAACATCATGCACACCACGCTTTATTCCTACGAGGTGACCGGCGACAAACCCGCGCTGTGGGTCGAAGTGAACCCGCCAAACTACCAGAGTGTTTATCCGACCTCGGGGCCTCAGCCCACGGCGCCCAAGGGGGCCGGGATCGTCAAGGTTTCGTTCAACCACACGCCAGGCGCTTACACGGGCAACAACAAGCTGATGGTCAACACCTTCGACGACATCATCGCCCATTGCCTGCCGGTGAATGAGGTGGTGGTGGACGATCATGTCTGGGCCCGCCCCCTGATCGGCTATCTCAATGCGGCCGACAACAAATGCGGCGGCAACGGCAATCTCGGCGATGCCGGGGGCAAGCCGACGCCGACGTTCAATCCGGCCTCGACCTTCGGCCATTTCCATCCCGGGCCGGCGCAATGGTGGATCGTCCAGGCCGGGGCGGTCAGCGGCAAGTTCGAAAACACCGGCCAGTTCCATGCCGTGGAAGGCGATGTGCTCTATGCCCCGCCCATGTCATGGCATTCGATGGACTCGGAGGCGCCGTCCGGCCCCTCCATCCGCCTTGCCCTGGGCGGGTATGTTTTTATCAACATGAATAGCATCCCGGGACAATAAGGCCGGGCTGCCCGCTACGGGGGCGTTCGGCAGGCGAAAGCTCCACAAAGCGGCGCGAGTCGTGGTAGCATTGCCAGAGATAAAGGAGGTGAGACAGATGAGTGAAGGCAAGAAAATTCCCGCGGAAGCGGTAGATTTGTACAACCGCTTTATTCACGGCGAGATCGGACGCCGCGCCTTTCTTAACGGCGTGAAGCGTTTCTCCGTCGCCGGTCTTACCGCCACGGCCATTGTCGATGCGTTGATGCCCAACTACGCGCTGGGGCAGCAAGTCGCCAAAAATGACGAGCGGATCAAGGCGAGTTATGAGACCGTGCCCTCACCGGATGGCAATGGGTCCATCCGGGGCTATTTCGTCCGGCCGTTCAGCGCCGATACGCGCGATGCGACACCGGCGAAATTGCCCGGCGTAATCATCGTCCATGAGAATCGGGGCCTCAATCCCCACACCGAGGATGTTGCACGGCGCTTTGCCCTGGAGAATTTCATGGCCTTCGCGCCGGACTCGCTTTCGTCGGTCGGCGGTTATCCGGGCGATGACTACAAGGGCGGCCTGCTATTTGCCAAGCAAGACGGCGCCAAGAGGCTCCAGGATTTCCTCGCCGCCGCGCGGTGGTTGAAGTCGCGTGCCGACTGTACCGGGAAAATCGGCGCGACCGGCTTCTGCTTTGGCGGCGGGGTGGCCAATACCCTGTCTGTCCTGATGGGCGCGGATCTGGGGGCGGCGGCGCCCTTCTATGGCGGCCCGCCCAAGCCGGAGGACGTGCCCAAGATCAAGGCGGCTATCCTCATACACCATGGCGGGCTCGACAAGGCGTTGGCGGGGGGATATCCCGCACAGGAAGCGGAGCTGAAAAAAAACAACATCCGCTATGAAGGCCATATTTATCCCAATGCCGTTCATGGGTTCTTCAACGACGCCACGCCGGAACGCTACAACAAGGTCGCGGCCCAGCAGGCATGGACGCGCACCATTGAGTGGTTCAACCAGTATGTGCGCACAGACGCGGCCTAAGCTGGGTGGAATGAAATGCAGGGCCGGTTAAGCCGCTGCCTCCCTACGCGTGCGTTCGATCAGGGAAAGCTCCATTGGAGCTTTCCCTGATCGGCCTCACGGGCGAGGCGTCGATGCAAGACTCTGGCGGCATATTTCTCTGTAGCATCCGACTGTCATGTTAATATTCTCGCCAAAGCCTCATTTCACGGACCATGGATGCAAGAGGCCTGAGTCTCTTTGGGGCTTTCGATGATTACGGCGCTTCTTATTCTGCACGCGCTGGTGGGCGTAAGCCTGCTGGGCGCCATCACGCACCAGCTTGTGTCGATGTACCGGCGCCGCGCCGTCCGCAGCGGCTCCTTCATTGACCGCTATACGGGCGTCAACCCGCAGGTCTTTGTGGTCGCGGTGGTGTCGCTTTATGTGGCGCAGGTCCTGCTCGGCGCGGTGATTTATCCCGCCTACCGCCTGAATGTGCGCATTCCCTTCGAAGAAATGTTTCTTTTCAGGGAGATCGGGATGTTCGAAATGAAAGAGCATTTCGCCGGCATCGGCATGGGCCTGTTGCCGCTTTATTTCTGGCTGTGGCGGCCCCAGCTTGCCGAAAGCCATCGCCGCGACCGCCTCGTCATCACCTCGATCCTGGCGTTTATCGTGTGGTGGGGCTTTCTCATCGGCCATATCCTGAACAATATCCGGGGGCTCGGATGACGCTGCGCTTCGGCCCCGTGAGTTTCGCGATCGTCTTCTGCTGCGTTTATGCGCTGGCCTTTTTTACCAACCTGCCGCTGTTCCTCTATTACCCACTGCATGGCGATTTCACCTGGGGACCGCAGCTGCTGAAGGGCGCGGGCCCCGGCATGGCCTGGTATGGGCTGATGGCCGATGCGGGCATTGCCGCACTGGTCCTGGCCTTTATCGTCCCCGACCGCCTGCTCGACCGGATTTTCCGCAATTATTTCTGGCTGTTTCCTTGTGGCGCCATGCTGGTCTGCGTTTATATGCTGCGGCAATTCTTGTTACAGGGTTAGGCATGCACGGTCGATGGCAAGGGGTGCATCTTGCGGCTTTGGCCGCCGGCATCGGGCTGGCAAGCTTGATGCCGCTCTCATCTGCATCGGCGCAGTATAGCTTCAACCCCAACAATGCGGACGAGAATGGCCCGGGGATAAAATATTTCGGCTCGGCCAAGGACGATCAGGGCGCCTTGCTGCCGGGCGTCACCATGGTCATCGCGCATGCCTACACCCTGGTCACCGACGAACAGGGACGATACCGGGGGAATATCGACGAGATGTACACCATCGAAAATACGCCGGTGGGATGTTCCAAGCCGGGATACGAATTCGTGCGGGTGGTCAAGCGGCCCGGCCCGACCAACGGCACGAAGCAAACGATTCAGGCCGATTGCGTCCTGCACAAGATCAAATAGGGACAGGTGCCAGCCTGCGGTCTGCCGTGCCCGTGAGAAAAATAGCCCTGCTCGTGCTGTCGCTGATCTTCGGCGGTTCGGCAATTCTGGCGCTGCGCGCCGGACGGTCTGAGGCTGCACCACCCATGAGCGCTTCCGCCGCCATGCTGGAAGCCTTGCGCAACAGCGGTGATATGCCGGGCCAGCGGCGTCATATCTGGGACATCCTTGCCCATCTCACGGCCGCGCCTCCAAACGGGACGAAAGACCACCGCGCTTTTTTTGAAAATTGGCATGGCGAGGACGAGCTTTTCTCGAACACGGCTTCCGGCATAAGCGGCATTGGCGGGTTTTCCCGCACCGGCACATCGGCCCTGAATTCGCAATCGGGCGCGCCGGTTCTCACCTACACATTTTACAATGAGCCGGCCTATCGCCATATCCGCGGCAATCGCCTGAACAGTACCGCGGAACTGGACAGGCTGCGCCAGAGCGGCCGGCCTGACGACAGCATCGCGGGTGATCGGGCGCTGCCGGTTTTTCCCGCGGACTCTATCGTGCTGAAAACCGTGTGGTGGCCGGTCGCGCGGGACGGGTTGACGGCTTTGCCGGTTTGGGACCCGGAGAAGAATCCGCCGCGCCCAAATGGCAATCCGTATATCAACTGGCAACGCGTTGTCGCGGTGGATCCGGCGACCGATGTGCAAGCCGATGCAATGGTGGGAATCGATTTCGCCGGCCGCAATTTTCCCCGCGCCCGCCGGATCGGCATCGGCGCCTTTTATCATGTCGCGGTGGATGCACCGATGGCCGGGCGCATGATGCGCGATCCCGAAACCCGCAAGGCCGTGTTGATCGCACTGGGACGGCCGCTCCAGGCCGGCGATTATCTTGTGCTGGTGGCCGCGAATATGGCGGCCCGGGAGATTCCCGATTGGATTTGGGCGAGTTTCTGGTGGCACGACCGGCCTGAACAAGGTGTTTTTGCGGCGGACAGGCCCCAGGCGCTGCAGGCGCCCTGGCGCAATTATTTGATGCAGACCGCCTTTGATTCCGAAAAGCCCGAAGCTGCCGATGCGGGGCCGCATACCTGTTTCAATCCCTGGCTGGAAGGACGCTTTCCCGATGGCGGCAATGGCGGCGGCACCGCCAGCAATTGCATGGCGTGCCACCAGCGCGCCAGCTATCCGCCCGTGGCTTTTCTGCCGGTCAGACGCGGCGCCCCCGATCTTCGGAGCGATCCGGCTTTTGCGCCGGGACGGCTGCGCACCAGCTTTCTCTGGTCGCTGGCCATGCATGCCAAACCGTGAACCGCTATGAGGACCGCATGAAAAACTATTCCACCATCGCCATGGCCATTATCGTCACGTTGCTGACAGCGGGAGTGGTGACCACCGGGCTGACGCAGCCGGCAAAGAAACCTGCGCGCGCGCCAGCCGCCGCCCCGCGCCGCCCGGCGTCTGGAGCCCCCCAAATTCAAAGTTTCACGCCGGGGTTTGACGATATGGTGACGATGCTGGTGCAGCCGCGGCACATCAGGCTCTATTATGCCGGCACCGCGAAAAATTGGGAGATGGCCGCCGCCGAGAACAGA
>DATMNL010000032.1:0-13270 GCA_035568995.1 Rhizomicrobium sp.
CCACCTTGTTGTAGTGGATGAGATTGGGATAGGCCCGCTCCGCCCAGTTCCGGGGCGTCTGGTAGAGTTCGTCCGGGAAGACGCTCACGGCAGTTGGGACTTTGACGCCCTTGGGACTGAAAAAGGCGAGCTTATTCTCCCAATAGAGGCGAGCCGACGAAACCCCCGTGTTTGTCAGCCAGTACAGCGTGACGTTGTCGAGGACATCGTCACGTGTCAGACCCTCGGTCTTTCCGTCGAACGCGCGCGCGATGAGCTCCAGACTGCGCGCGTCGTGGTCGAGCAGGAAGGTCGCGAGGCCGATGGGCGAGTCCGCAAACCCGGTCATTGTTTGCGGGCGCGATGCCATCCAGAAGGCGTAATAAACGTGCTTGTAGAAGAAAACGAGCTGTTCGTACGAGCTTCTCTCCTCGGCGGAGAGACCGGACGGTGCCGGCGCACCGGCGAAAGATGCCTGGTCGATTTCTGCAGGAATCGCGCCGGGCATGTTGGTGTGAATGCCGAGCAATTCCGGTGGCGCCTGCACGCCCATCAAATCGGTAATGACCGCGCCCCAATCGCCACCCTGCGCGACAAAGTGCTTGTAGCCAAGACGCTTCATCAGCGTGGTCCATGCCTGCGCGATCCGTTCGGGGCCCCAACCGGTCGTGGCCGGCTTGCCGGAAAACCCGTAACCGGGCATCGACGGGATCACCAGGTGGAAGGCGTCCGATGCGCTTCCGCCATGTGCGGTGGGATCGGTGAGCGGTCCGATAATCTTCAGATGTTCGATCACCGAACCGGGCCAGCCATGTGTCACGATCAGGGGCAGTGCATTTTCACGCCTGGAGCGGACATGGATGAAGTGGATATCCAGCCCGTCGATTTCGGTGATGAAGTTCGGCACGGCGTTGAGCCGCGCCTCAATTTCGCGCCAGTCATAGTCGCTCTGCCAGTAGCTCAGAACCTGCCGGATGGTCTTGAGCGGTACACCCTGCGAGTAATCGGTGACAGTTTCCTTGTCGGGTAACCGCGTCTCCGCCAGGCGCTGGCGCAAGTCGGCAAGGTCCGCTTGCGGAATATCGATATGAAACGGATGAATTGCAGTCTTGTCGGCTGCCTGCTTGCGGCCTTGTTGCGTAACATCGGTTTGCGTCGTGGGACTCATGATTGGCCTCCTTGGCTGGGGCCGAGAGCCGTCTCGGCCCATCACATGACGAATGCTGAAGTGTGCCGCCCGCGTAAGAGGCAGCGGCGGGCAATGCTAGTTGGCGCCAATCGCGAAAATCTATCGCACCGCCAAGGAACTCCGTTCAATTCTTTGTTACAGTCGGCGTTCGGATAGCAATGCACAAAACCAAGGCAATAGTTTCAGCTATCCAATCTTGATACCCGACGAAGTTGAACCCAATTTTGGCCTCGCGGGGGCGACGGACCAATGACCGCTTTGGGTCAAAAGTGAATCTTGGAAATTTGGAATTTTTTTATTTGGGAACTTGCGAAGCGGACGCCACGCTTTAAATTGCAAAGCAGACGCCCCGCTTTGGAAGTGGGACATCTGCTCGCAATTTCCATACCCTGCCGGGATCACCGGCGGGGCCGTTCCGGCATCAGGCCGGAAATTTGATACGGGATTACTCCCGTCTGGCTCATTCTAGCTTTGTGGCTGCGGGCCCATTGCAAGGCCCGTCGGCTCCGACTTTCCGGAGCCGGGCCTTATCGCCGGCGGAGTTACTTCCATGCGGAATCCTCCTGTTCGCGTTTCGACACGCGCAGCCGCCTTCGCGGATAATTCGCGGCGCGCGAGGCGCCAATTCCCTCTGGCCATCCTCGACAAGCGGCCCGATCTGAAAGTATCGGGGCGCGCACCTGGCGAACACATATCCCGGCGTCAGGCCGTTCTGCGACAGGAAATCAAACACCCGCTTTGAGGTTCCGTCAATGTGCTATTCATCCAAACCATGTGGCTGCTTTTTGCTTTTTCGGGCCCGGTATTCTGGGCAGTCTCGACCCATATCGACAAATATCTGGTCGATCGCTATTTCCGGCGCAGCGACACCACCGTACTGATGGTTTTCACCTCCGCTATCGGCATTCTGTTCCTGCCGCCGATCGCGATTTTCGATTCGGCTGTGCTGAAGCCCGGCGCTGGCGCGATCCTGGTGATGACGGTATCGGGCATTCTCTACATGGGCGCTATGCTGTTCTATCTGCGCGCCATTCAGAGAGAAGAAGCCTCCATCGTCGCGGCGCTGTTCCAGGCTTCGACCCTGTTCACGTTCCTGCTGGGCTGGCTGTTCCTGCATGAGAAACTGGGCTGGAGCCAGGGCGGCGGCTGCGCCCTGGTGGTGGCGGGCGCGCTGGTGCTTTCGCAGGGCGGAACCTTCACCCGGAAAAAATTCAAATTGCGGCTGGTATTGCTGATGCTGGCCGCCACTTTCGTGCTGGCGCTGTCCAGCGTGTTGTTTAAATTCTTCGCGGTTGAAAACGACTACTGGACCACGACCTTCTGGAATTTCCTGGGTGAGGCGTTGTTCGGTTTCGCCATCCTGCTGGCGCCGGATTACCGCCGGCAGTTCTTCCACCTCTTCCGCAAACATCCCGGGCCGGTGATCGGCGTCAATGCCGCCAATGAGCTGATCAACCTGGGGGGCGGGCTGGGCGTGCGCTATGCCATGCTGCTGGCGCCGGTGGCGGTGGTTTCGGCGATCGCGGCCACCACGACTCTTTTTGTCTTCGGTTTCGGCATTCTCCTGACGCTGTTCCTGCCCAAGCTGGGGCATGAGGACCTTTCGCGCCGCAACATGATCCGGAAAGCGCTGGGCGCCGTCCTGATCAGCGCGGGCGTGGCGCTGGTTGAAGCGCTCTGAAACGCAAGCGGCCGCCACACGGCAAGCAAAAAACGGCGGCCTTGAAGCCTCAGAATGGACCCCGGGGCATCTTGTCTTGTGGCGGGCAATTCGCGCATGGTTCACCCCAGGGGATCACACCATGAAAAGCTTTTTCCGGAACACAACTTTCGTCCTGAGCCTGCTGCTGCCCCTGATGATGCCGATACTGCCGGCGTCCGCCCAACCCTCCGACACGCCCAACAATCCTTTTGCGCGCGACCCGAACGCGCCGGCCGCAGGGCAGGCGCTGTTCGGCGCCACCTGCGCCGCCTGCCACGGCCAGGGAGCAACCGGGGGGCGGGGTCCCGATCTGACCAGCGGCCGGTTTGTGCATGGCGGCAGCGATTACGAAATCTTCCAGACCATTCGCGGCGGCGTCGCGGGTACCGAGATGCCGTCCTTCTCCAGTTTGCCCGGCGACGATGTCTGGCGGCTGGTGACCTATATAAAAAGTCTCTCAGGCCGCGGCAATTCGACCGAAGTGGCGGCCGGCGATCCAAAAGCCGGTGAAGCGCTTTTCTTCGGCGCCGGCAATTGCACAAGCTGCCATGAGGTCAATGGCCGTGGCCGCGATATGGCGTCGGACCTGTCCGCCGAGGGACAGAATGGCGTCGCCGCCATTCGCACCGGCGTCATGCATGCCGCACGCCCGCGTCCCGGTTTGCGGCCTCGCCTGCTGGATGTGACGATGAAGGACGGCCGCAAGTTCAGCGGCTTCACCCGGGCCGAGGACAGTTTCTCCCTCGATCTGGAGCAGAGTGACGGCAAGCTGGTGATGCTGGATGTCAAAGATATCGCCACCAAGACGGAAGCCGGAAGCATGACGCCCGCGAGCACGCTGTCGACGAAACAAGTTGACGACGTCACCGCCTATCTTGCGGGCCTGAAGCGGCGCGATTTCACTGAGACCAGCAAGGCCAGTCCGGCGCCGGTGCTGCCCTATGATCGGCTCCTCAATGCCAAGGCCGAGCCGCAGAACTGGGCGACCTATTGGGGCAGCTATGACGGCCATCATTTTTCCCAGCTGAACCAGATCAACCCCGCCAATGCCGGCAGCCTGACGGCGCGCTGGGCTGTGCCGCTGCTGGGCGAGTCCATCATGGAAGCGACGCCCCTTGTGGTGGATGGCGTGATGTATATGTCCGGCTCGCCCGGCGAGGTTTACGCCCTGGATGCCCGCAACGGCATTCTGCTGTGGAGCTTCAAGCGCAAGCAGGACATCAAGAACCCCTACCAGATCAATCCGTTCAATCGCGGCGTGGCGGTGCTGGACGGGCGGGTCTTTTTCGGCACGCTTGACGATAATCTGATCGCGCTGGACGCCCATACCGGCCGCGAATTGTGGGAAAAGCGCCTGGCCGACACCATGCTGGGCTATACTTTGACCGGCGCGCCTCTGGCCCTGAACGGCAAGATCATTGTCGGCGTCGCGGCGGGCGAGGCGGGCGTGCAGCCCTGGGTCGAGGCCTTCGATCCGGCCAGCGGCAACAAGCTATGGCATTTTGACATCGTGCCCCAGCCGGGCGACAAGAATTTCGGCACCTGGGCCGGCGACAGCTGGAAATATGGCGGCACGGCTTCCTGGCTT
Organism: Rhizomicrobium sp.; assembly: GCA_035568995.1. Lineage (GTDB taxonomy): Bacteria > Pseudomonadota > Alphaproteobacteria > Micropepsales > Micropepsaceae > Rhizomicrobium. Next base: position 4,459 of record DATMNL010000032.1, read on the forward strand.
ACCGGTTCTTATGACCAGGGGACCAACACCCTGATATTGGGCACCGGCAATCCCGTGCCTGACTACAATCCGGCGCTGCGCAAGGGCGACAATCTCTACAGCGATTGCATCCTTGGGCTGGATGCCGATACCGGCAAGCTCAAATGGTATTACCAGGATACGCCCAATGACGGCCATGACTGGGATTCCACCGAGGACATGGTGCTGGCCGACCAGGTGATTGACGGCCGCCCACGCAAGCTGGTGCTGCATGCCGACCGCAACGGCTTTTTCTATGTGCTGGACCGCACCACGGGCAAATTCGTTTTCGCCAAAAATTACGTGCGCCAGACCTGGAATCTGGGCTTCGACAAGGATGGCAAGCCCAAGGTCGATCCCAAATCGATCCCGAACTACACCGGGCAGGTGGTGTTCCCGGCCACCGGCGGCACCAATTTCGAGGCGCCGTCCTATGACGACAAGACAAAGATTCTTTACCTGACTTATGCCGACGGTCCTACGCTGGCGATCAGTGCTCCGGCGGTGAATGAACCGGGCAAGGAATATCTCGGCCGCGGCACCGGCACCGTGCCGCCTGGCACGCCGGCCGCAGACCAGGGCATCATGGCGATCGACACCACCACCGGCACGGTCAAGTGGAAATTTCCGCTCACGGTGGGATCCCTCAAAACCGGCGTGCTGGCCACCAGCGGCGGCGTGGTTTTCGCTTCCACCGGTGAGGCCCGCTTTATCGCGCTGGACGCCGCCACCGGAAAAGCGCTGTGGAATTTCCGCACCGGCCAGCCCATGAGCGGCTCACCCATCAGCTATGCCGTGGGCGGCCAGCAATATGTGGCTGTCGCTTCCGGCAACCTTCTGTTCAGTTTCGCTTTGCCGGAAAAACAGTGAATTCAGGAGGCAACATGTCCCGGATATTCGGATTGGCGCTGGCATCGGTATTCGTTCTGGGGGCAGGCGCCGCCACGGCCCAGGCTCTCAAGGCAAAGCTGTCGCCCGATCTTCGGATCGTCGCGGTGGATGTGGAAGGCGGCGCCGCAACCCTGTTCGTCACCCCCGAGGGCAAATCCCTGCTGATTGATTCCGGCTGGGCACCCGGCGCGGGCAGCGCCCGGCTCAATTCCAAAGGGCTGCCGGTTGCCAGCAGCGCCGACAAGATCGTGGCCGCGGCGCACGCTCTCGGCCTCAGCAAAATCGACTATTTCGTCATCACCCATTATCACGGCGATCATATTGGCGGCTTCAAGTCGCTGACCGACAAGATCGCAATCGACAATTTCATCGATCACGGCCCCAATGTGCAGCTCGATCCGCCGGGAACGGATCCCGCCCGGGCCGCGAACTCCAGCGCCGGCATGTATGCCACCTATTCGCAGATCATCGCCGGCAAGAATCATATCGTGCCCAAGACCGGCGATGCGCTGGACATCGGCTCGATGCATGTTCAGTTCATCAGCGTTGCCGCCAATGTCATCGCCAACGCCTTGCCGGGCGGCGGTGGGCCCAATCCCGATTGCGCGGGCGTGCCCACCATGGAGCGTGATGGCGGCATCGAAAATCACTATTCGGTTTCGTCCCTCATCACCTTCGGCAAGGCGCGCATTGCCGCTTTCGGCGATCTTCCCTGGAACGAGGAAATCAAGCTTCTCTGTCCTACCAACAAGATCGGCCCGATTGACCTTTATTTCGTCACCCAGCACGGCATGGACTTGTCCTCCAGCCCGCCGACCCGCGCCCTCGACCCCATTGTAAGCATCATGGCCAATGGCGACCTGAAGGGCGGCGACGAGGCGCCGATGAAAATGATCGCCAGCTATGCCCATTACGGCCAGGCTTTCTGGATGCTGCATTACACGGCGCGTTATCCGGCCCTCAATCCCGACCTCAATTTCATCGCCAATCCCGACTGGGTGCCGGACTTGAACTTCAATCTGACGGCGACGGTCACGCCTGCCGGGTTGATCACTATCACCAATGGCCGCAATCAGTTCAGCCGGACCTACAAGGCGCGCGCCGCCCAATAGGGGACAAATTCCCCGTTCGTTGGGTGGCGGCCGCCGGGTTCACGATGAGTTAACCTGTGGTGGCTAGTCTTCGCCGAAGCGCGAAATATGGTTCGCGACGTCACCGCTCCACATTCTTAAATACGCATAACCATGTCGACCCACGCCCCGCGCTTCGCAAAGCTGGCCGACCTCGCCAAGCAGACAACCAGCGAGGGCCGCAGAGAATTGCTGCGCGAGGTGACCGAGGCTATCGGCCAGACGGCTGTTCGCCCGGATGCGGATATGGCCGCCTTCGACAATCTTCTAACGGTTGTGGCGGCCGACTATTCCACACAGATTCGCGCGGACCTGGCAAAATTGATCGCCACCAATGCGCAATTCGCCTGTTCGGCGCAGCTCTTCGCGCTCGACGATATTGGCGTGGCTGAGCCGGTTTTGCGGCACTCGCCTGTGCTGACCGAGGATACGCTGCTTAAGGTCATTGCACAAAAATCCCAGGACCACATGCTGGCGGTCACTGGACGCAAGGAGATCAGCGAGCGCATTTCGCATGCCCTGGTGGAACGGGGAAATGACGACGTTGTCTCGTCGCTGTTGGCGAATGACAACGCCAAAATCGGCGCGGGAACGTTCGAAGTGGTCGCGCAGCGTGCCCAGGACAGCGTCACCTTGCAGAAGCCGTTGGTTCACCGCAAGGACGTTCCGGCAGACCTGCTGAATGACCTTTACATGAAGGTCGAAAAAAGCCTGCGGCAGGAGATACTCAGCAAGTTCAACCATCTTTCGGAAGACGAGGTCAACAAGGCTTTCCGCAAGAGCAGGGACCGCATGTCCAGGCTCTACGGTACGGCGCCCGAGGACATGAAGGCCGCCAATGAGCGGATCGATTTGCTCAGCCGGCGCGGTGAATTGGTTCCGACGGTTCTGCCCGGCCTGCTGCGCGAAGGCAAATCCGGGCGTACCGCCTTCATGGTGGCGTTCGCCCGGCTTGCGGACGTCGAGTTTGATCTGGTGCAGAAGGCCGTCGATAGTCATGATCTGGATACGGTCGCGCTGCTCTGCCGCGGTTCCGCTTTTGATCGCGGATTGTTTGTCACTCTTGCCATCAATCTGGACGGCCAGGATCGCGGCCTGGACGGGGCGAACGAGTTCCGCAAGCTGTATGAATCCGTGCCGGTATTGGCCGCCCAACGCGCCCTTCGCTTCTGGAAGGTGCGCACGGCGGCGTAGCCGGCGCGCCGGTGGACGTGGTGCACACAGCCGGCCCGCGCCGCTGTCACAATTGCCCTCAGGAAACGCTGAAAACCAAGGTTCCTGAATACTTAAATATATACTCCAAATTAAGCTCCTCAATTTATGATTAATGTCGATCTTGGGTGTTGCGTGCGCGCAGCATGGGGAGAGCGATGAAATCGAACGCAAATGCCTCGCCGAAGCCGCCTGCTGAACAGCGGGCCTACGAACGCATTGCGACCGCCCTAGTTGGAAAATTCTTTGTTCCCGCGGAAGAAGTCACCCTGGATTGCCAGGTCATCAATCTTTCGGCTGGGGGTGCGGGCGTAAAATGCGCGGAACCGCCGCCGCTTAATACCTTCGTCGTTCTCTACATTGACGGGTTTGGGCGTTTCGAGTGTGTTGCCACGCGCTTTGTCGACGGCGAACTTGGCTTGCGCTTTGTCTGCAAGGAAGCCAAACGCCAGCGCCTGCTGCGGGATCTTTCCAGCTACGTCAACAGCGGCGCCACAACGGACACAAAGCTGCGCCGGCATCCGCGAAACGCTTCCGTTTCGGTTGGCTATTTCAGCCGCCCGAGCGGAGAGTCAGTGCGCTGCGACGTGCTTGACATTTCATTGCAAGGTGTTTCGTTACGGACCGACAGCCGCCCGCCGCTTGGCGAAATCATCAATCTGGGCCGCACCTGGGGCCGCGTCATCCGCCACCATCAGGATGGCATCGCGCTTCAATTCATCGAAATCGGGCCTTCCGGCGAAAATCCTCATGGCAATTGACCGCACCGTTCGCAGCCTGACTTCCCTCAACGGCGCGTCTTCAAGCCGCGTGTTGAACCTTCTGGCGATCGGCCTGGCGCAAGCCGAAAACGAGGGTCATCGCAAGGCGCCGTTGTTCGAATCGCCGGTGATCAACAATTCGATCATCCTCAAGCATCGGCTGCGCGCCGACGAGATCGACATGTTCCCCGTGCGCCGGGTGCTGGCGACCAAAGTGATCATTCCATTCGAAAGGAAAGACCTCAGGGTCGGTGGGCAATCGCTGTTTGTCGGACAACAGGGCTTTGAGGCACTGCTGCGCGAAGTGGGCAATTATGCGGACGACTCAGGCATGAAGCGGGATTTGGATGTTCTGCGGATGATCGACAGCGTACCGTCTCTCGACCCGTTCCTGTTGCGCGAACATTTGCGCGGCAACGACATCAACCCGGATTCCACCTATTTTGAGATTTCCACGGCCGACCAGCAGCGCATGCACGACTATGCCGCGGTGGAAATCAGCCGGTTGACGGCGATGGCCAGCGGCAAGGTGGGCGGCGCGCACAGCGCCTCCACCGGAAGAATGGTCTCGGCGCTCCTGTCCAGCGAAGTCAACGAGAAGCTGGAGCCTTTGCGCGCCACGCTCAATCTCAACCCCGAGGAGTTCTGCGAAGGCGTATTCAGCTGGCGCGGCTTTATCTATTACAAATGGAGCTTGGGCGAGTTCTGGCCCAATCTCATCAGGGCTCTGAAAGACCTCAAGGCGATCCGCCCCACGGGAAAGGTCAATTCCGAACAGATCGCCTTTCTCAATGCCAGCAAGGAAGCGATCATCCGCGGGGCGCGTGACAACAGCAACGCCGTGCGCAAGGTGATCGACGTTTACGACAATGCTTATGCCAGTTTGATCGAACGCCAGGACCCCAGGACGTTTCGTGAATTCCTGCTCAGCGCGCCAACGCTGTTTCTGGAAATCGGCGAGAAAATGGGCGCCATGTCCCATGTCACCAGCTTCTGGCAGTATCGTTTTCCGCCGGGCGCGCCCAAAACCGCCGATGCCGATGAACTGACGACGATCTTCCAGGATTTTACCCGAAGCTTCGGGTTGGATGCCCTGGTCAACGCCTAATCTTTTCCCGACAGAGCGGAACGCGGGCTTTCTCCGGAGAAGGCGTCGGGAATAAATCCCGTGACATGCGCCCGAACTTCGGTTTGTCCTCAGACGCCAAACCCTAAGGCATCAGCGCCGCCACCGGCGGTGTTCATTCTGCCTCCCAATTCCATTATGTTGATGGGCTGATGGAATAAGCGCCGAGTGTGGCAGCGCTGCCATTGACTTTTTTTAACCTTCCTCGCAAGCTGAGTTAATAACAACGCCTGTTCAAAGAAACTGGCGGTCGCGGAGGAATACAAAAATCTAAACTCAGGGGGATAGCATGCATAATTTGTTGCAGAAACTCATGTTGGGCGGTTCAACGGCAGCGTTGGTCGCGGCATCCCCTCTGAGCAATGCCTGGGCCCAAGGATCTCCCGGCGATATCGAGCAGGTGGTGGTTTCCGCCTCACGCATTTCGATTGCGGGCTATGCGCAACCAACTCCGGTCACCATCGTTGGCGCCGCCCAGCTGGAAGCCTCGGCCAAATCGGACATCGGCGACTCCATTCGCGAACTTCCCTCAGTCGGCGCATCGTCCTCGCCCACCAACGGCGCCGGCAATGGCGGTCTCTCGGGTGGTACGGGCGGTGTCTCGACCGTCAATTTGCGCAATCTGGGCATCACCCGGACGCTGATCCTGTTCGACGGTCAGCGCGTGGTGCAATCCAACACGTCCGGCGGCGTCGATCTGGGCACTGTCCCGACCAGCCTTCTGACCCGCGTCGACATCGTGACCGGCGGCGCCTCGGCCGCTTGGGGCTCCGACGCTGTCGCCGGTGTCGTCAACTTGGTCATCAACAAGAATTTCGACGGCCTGACGGGAAATATCGAAGCCAGTGACACCTACAACGACACCTATCGCACCTACAAATTCCAGGGCAATTACGGCACCGACATTTTCGGCGGCCGCGGCCATATGATCCTGAGCGCGGAATACAAGATGACGCCGTCGGCCGCGATCCAGGTCCAGGAAAAGTGGTACAATGACATTTATCTGGTCAACAATCCGGCCTTCAACGCCGTCACCAATCCCGGCGTTCCCAAACTGCTTCATGAGCCCAATGTCGGCTTCTCGGGAGCGAGCGCGGGCGGCCTGATTGTTTCCAACCCGACCGGCACGGTTGCCGGAACCGCCAACGTGCTGCGCGGCATCAACTTTGTCGGTGTCAACGGAACACCCACCAGCTTCAATTTCGGCAATATCTCGGGTGGTCTGGCCTGGGGCGGCGACGCCAATCTCTATAACAGCGAAAACTGGGATTATATCCTCGCCGTTCCGCAGCGGGTCTTCACTTTATTCAATTATGACAGCTATAAGATCAGCGACACACTCAAGCTGGGCGTCCAGCTCAACTACGGCAGCACCTTCAATGCCGGTGCCGCCAAGACCTCGATCAACCAGGGCCTGGTCGTCAAATCCGACAACGCCTTTATTCCTGCCGCGGTGCGCGCCACCATGACCGCGGACGGCATTACTTCGTTCACCATGGGCACGCTGAACAGCAACAACTATGACGTCCACAGTCTCGATGGCCCGAATTTCATCAACAATGCCACCCACAACATGGCGCCTTCGGTGGAGTTCAGCTATCGCCAGTTGATGCGCGGCGTCATCACCCTGGATGGCACCGTCGGCAATGATTGGGGCTGGGACGCCTATTACCAGCACGGCAGTGTGCGCTATCGCGCCGTCACGCCGTCCAATCCGTTGGCGGGCAACCTGCTGCTGGCAGAGGACTCCGTGACGGTCACCGCCGCCAACCGCGGCACCTCGAACCTGGCGATCGGCAGCATCGCCTGCCGCGATACGCTGGCCAATCCCAACGACGGTTGCAAGCCCATGAACGCCTTCGGCGAGGGCGTCGCTTCACAGGCTTCGATCGACTATGTCAACGGCTACCGTTCCGGCATTGGTCCCTATGGCGGGTTGGATACGGAACTCATCATCCTCACTGAAGATGTGCTCGCCGGCTCGGCACAGGGCACGTTGCCCTGGCAGTTGCCGGCCGGTCCTGTCGCCGTCGCTTTCGGCGCCGAATACCGCAAGGAAGGCGGCGTCACGGTCGCCGATCCGCGCGGCGCGCTCACTTCCTGGACAAATGCCAATTTCACCAACTTCCCGTCCTCGTCCTACAATGTGATGGAGGGCTTCGCGGAAATAAGCGGGTCGATCCTTAAGAACGATGTTGTTCAGTCGCTGGATTTTGACATGGCGGGCCGCATGACCAGCTATTCAACCAGCGGATTGGTTGAAACCTGGAAACTGGGCCTGACCAGCCAAGTCAATGACGATATTAAACTGCGCACCACCTGGTCCACTGACATCCGCGCCCCCAACCTGCAGGAATTGTTCGCGCCCCACGCCCTCAACCAGGGTTCGGCGATCGACCCCAAGACCGGCAAGAGCGTGAAGACTTTCTCCGATGCCACGGGCAACGTTAACCTGGTGCCGGAAGTTGCCCTCACCATCTCGGGTGGCGTTGTCCTGACGCCGCATTGGGTCCCTGGTCTGCAAATGTCGGCCGACTGGTATTCGATCAATATCCACGGCGCGATCGTCACGCCCAGCACAACCCAGATCCTGCAGCAATGTGCCTTGGGCGTCGCCCTGTATTGCGCCAAGGAAGTATTCGATGGCCAGGACTATCCCGGCGCTCTCGGCCACATCGTAGGCAGCCCGATCAATGCCGCTTCCCAATCCACTTCGGGCATGGATTTCCAGGTCGACTATCCGATGGATCTGTTCACCGGCACCCTGAACTGGCACCTGGTCGGCAACTATACCGACGAGACCACACGTCAGTTTTTAGGGCTCCAGGTCGACCAGGCCGGCAGCCTTGGTCCCGACTCCTCCATCACCGGTGTGCCGAAGGTGAAGGTCGAGGCTTCGGCGGGTTATGTCGACGGTCCGATGTCGCTCACGATACAAGGCCGCTTCATCGGGCAGGCCAAGCTCAACAATCCCTGGGTGTCGGGCGTCGATGTGGACAACAATCAGCTTCCTCCCGTCGGCTATCTCGATTTGCGCGGTTCCTACAAATGGAACGAACATCTGCAAATCTATGGCGCGATCGACAATAGCTTGGACACGCCGCCACCTGCGGTGGTCCAGTCCAACGGGGTCAACAGTTTCGCCAACCCCAACACCCGCGCCGATATCTACGACGCGCTGGGCCGGGTGTTCCGTGCTGGTCTCCGCTTTACCTACTGAGACAGACGAAAGATTTGCGATACTGCCTCCGGCGCGCCCGGGGGCAGTATTGTTTTGGGCTGGCAACAAAAGGGTCATTGCCGGCGGAAATCGGCGCCCGAAAAAATTGCCGCACCGACAAAGCGTCCACAGATGATTGGAGGTGAGTCGGGGCATAAAGGCGCGCCTTCAGCCCCCGCTCTGCGCACGCTGGTTGTGGGGATTCCGCCATGGGATTTTTGATGGGGGCTACAAGCTCTTGGGAAGGCTCAAAAATCTGATATCTTGTCAAAGCTTGGGAAATAATCCCTCCCGATCCCTGCCGGGACGGGCAGCGCAGTTGCAGCATAAACCCCGATTTTTCCGCCATTTTCGCCCGTTTTTTTGACTTCAGTCCCCCCGGAATGATACCTGTAGCGATATTCATAACAATAAGTGTCCGGCAAAAGCTGGACCGATGCCTGGGAGCGTTTTT
>DATMNL010000033.1:0-26419 GCA_035568995.1 Rhizomicrobium sp.
TCGAAAGTACACGTTTTGTTCTCTTTTGCAAGATACTGCTAATGCCCTGAAAATAGCGGAAAATACCATATATTGTTCTGTTATTGTTCTAAGACCGGCGCTGACGGCTATAAGTGAGCAATCCGGCATAGACTCGCCCCGGCAGGCGTTGCTGATGCTAAGCGCAATAAAGTAGCCGGAAAGCAGGAGAAAGAAGCCCAGCCCTCTGGGGAGTGGGGCCAGCGGAGGGCGGGGCTTCCAGGTATGACCGAGGCGCGAGGGGGGTCGTCACCTCGACAGTGACAAGACGCGCAGTCACCTCAAGGGTTCCACGGAATATGACGAAATTGTGGTCACCCTGAGATGATCGATGCGGGAGTAAGCGTTCTAGATGCGTCTGGCCGCACCTCTGTCCCTGGCGCGATGGCGACTATTCCGCCCACCCTCACTGGCGGGTGTTGAACACCACATAATGAAATTTGACGCCCGCGGGCGGATTGAACATGTGCGGCATGCCCGCCGGTATCTGCACATAATCGCCGGCGTGCACCGTCATGGTCTTGCCGCCGGTGATGCCGCTGCCGCGCACCTGGCCGGGGCCGCTGTCCCTGGGATTGGTGACGGTGCCGCCATAGGTCAGGGTCGCCTCCCCCGACAGGACATTGAGATAGTGGGTCCAGTGGGCGTGAACCTCGGCCTCGTTGCCGGCGTCGCTGCGGGTGGCGTATTCGACATAGTAATTTTCATGGTCGCCGAGAAAGGCGGTCTTGGCGCCCGGCCCCGGCTTGTCGGTGAGGGCGCCGACATCCTTGGCAGACAGGAATTTGAACGCCTCGGCGGGCTGGGTATGCGGCGTGCCCTGTGCCAAGGCGATGGGTGCGAAAGCGGCGGGCGCCAGCAAAATCAGGGCGGCGATGGTGATCCGACAGGTCATGATGTCCTCCCCTTGTTTGGATCCCATACTAGGCGCGGGACGGACAAAAAGAAAAAGGCGGGCCGGACAGCCCACCCTGTTTCGTGTCGATGCTGGATTGCCGGCGGCCCGAAGGTGAGCCGATAGCCACCGACCCTCTAGCGCGGCTTGGCGATGCGGACCTTGGGGGCGGGCGGAGTGGCCGGCTCCTTGGGAGCGGAACCCTTGAAAATCTTGGTCAGGGCAATCCGCTTCTGGATGGCGGCATTGGTCATGTCATCGGGCAGTTTGGGCATCGGGGCGCTTTCGGCGGGCTTTGCGGGCCGCACCATAGGGCCTAACTTTGCGGGCGCAAGACCCGCCCCTCCGGCCGGTTATTTCTCGGCCACATTGCCGAAAATCCCCAGGCATTGTTGGTAGCTACGCTGGGCGACGCGCGCTTGCGTGGCGGTATCAAAGCCATTGCCCATGGCGTCTTGCCGGGCCACAGCGACGCAAAAGGAGTTGGGCGCGGCCTGGGCCCCGGCCGGGGCGGTAGCCTGGGCGGCAGGCGCAGCCTGGGCGGCAGGCGCGGCCTGGGCGGTTGCGGCTTCAGGGGCAGAGTCCGGCGGGCGCGACTTAGCCTCGCCCAGATTGGAACTGTAAAAGTGGGTCAGATAGTCCCAGTCACCCTTGGCGCAGCCAGCCAGGAGCGGGAGAACCAGCAGAAAAGCGAATACGCGCATGACAAGACCTTTTGAACGCGATCACCTTAAGAGGTCTCACCTGTTTGGCAAATGGGCCGCCCCACACGATCGGGCTAGTGCTGCGGCGGCGGCTGGGCAGACAACACGTCCTTCACCTTGGCGGCCAGCTGCTTGAGGCCGAAGGGCTTGGGCAGGAAATGAACATCCTCGGCTTTCTCGTCGTTGCGGCGGAAGGCTTCCTCGGCATAGCCGGACATGAAAATCACCGCCAGCGCCGGTTTCAGTTCCTTGACATGGCGCACCAGGGTGGGGCCGTCCATGTTGGGCATCACCACATCGGTGATCAAGAGATGGATTTCGGCCTTGCCGTGTTTGACGATCTCCAGCGCTTCCTCGCCGCCGCTGGCCTCCAGCACATTGTAGCCGCGCATGCGCAGGGCCCGGGCCGCGAAACTGCGCACCGCTTCCTCGTCTTCGACCAGGAGGATGGTGTCCTGGCCGGTGACATCGCGGGGGGATACCGGCGCCGCCACAGGTTCAACGGACGCGTTGGCGTCCACCCGCTGGCGCGGCAGATAGATCTTGAAGGCGGTGCCGGCGCCCAATTCCGAATCCACCGTGATGAAGCCGCCCGACTGCTTGACGATGCCGTATACCGTGGCGAGGCCGAGGCCGGTGCCCTGCCCGACCGGCTTGGTGGTGAAGAAGGGATCGAATATCTTGCTCTGAATTTCCTTCGACATGCCAGTGCCGGTATCGGTGACGTCGATCATCACATAATCGCCGGCCGGCATGATGGCGGTGCCCAGCGCGCTGGCGGCGGCGATGCTTTCATTGCTGGTGCGGATCGTGACGGTGCCGCCGCCCGGCATGGCGTCGCGGGCATTGACCACCAGATTGATGATGGCGTTGGAGAGCTGCGCCTCGTCGGCATGCACGGGCCACAGATCGGACTCTTTCTCCACCGCCAGGGTGATGCCTTCGCCGAGCAGACGGCGCAGCATCTGGGCGAGTTCGCCGATCACCTCGCCCAGCGCCAGGGTCTTTGGCTGCATGGTCTGTTTGCGGCTGAAGGCAAGAAGCTGGCCGACCAGGGCCGCGGCGCGCAGGGCATTCTGATGCACCTCGTTGATTTCCTTGAACGAGGGATCGCCCGCCGGGTGGCGCATCAGAAGGAATTCGCAATTGCCGATAATGACGGTGAGAAGATTGTTGAAGTCATGCGCCACGCCGCCCGCCAACTGGCCGACCGCCTGCATCTTCTGCGACTGGGCGAATTTGGTCTCCAGCGCCTTTTGTTCGGAGACGTCCACCAGATAGAGCACCGCGCCGCCCGCCCCGCCTGGAGCATGCATGGGACTGGCGAAAAGTTCGGCCGTGCGTTCCGAGGGCGCGCGCAGTTCGATGGCCTGCTTGCCGGCCTGCCCCGCCACCGCTCTGGCGATCAGGGCGCGGACACCAGGCTGGTCGTGACTGTCGACCAGATCGGCGCAGTTTTTTCCCGCCACGGAGACGCTGAAGAATTGCGCGAAGGCGGCATTGGCTTCGGTAATGACGCCGTTCGCATCGGCAAGGGCGACGCCCATCGGCGCATCGCGGAACAGTCCGGCGAAATCGGTGGCGACGGAGGACGCGGCGGGGACCTGTGGCGGAGCAGCTTCGCTGGCGGGCTGCGGCGCCTGGGCGGCGGCGCGCGTCAGCACCGGTTGCGGCGAAGTGGATGCCGCCAGGCGTGGGGTAAACCACCAGGCGGTCTGTTTGTCCTGCATCGGGCGCACCGCCGCGACAATCTCGAGCCCCGGGACCACGATAAAAGTTTCTTCCCGCGCCTTTCCTTCGGCGGCGTCGCGCGACAGGCGATAGAGCACGGCGGAAGACGGCTCGCCCGCCAGCGCCAGTTCGGGCGGCGGCGCGCCTTCGCCATCCCTGACGCCGGCCATGCGGCGGTAAACATGATTGCAGTCAATGACCGCGCCGCCTTCGTCGGTGATCGCCCAGGCGATATTGGCGGTGCCGGCGGCTTCGGCGACACGGCGCGCATCAGCGGCCGCGGCGCCCTGGCGCGGCCACACCGCATAAAGCAGAAGCGAGGCCACCGCGCCGATGCCGCCCAGCAGAGCATAGCCGGTCCAGCCCGCCGCGTTGGGTGCGATGACGGCAAGGCCCGCCGAGCCCAAGGCAAGGACGGCGAAGGCCAAGGCCGCCCAGCGCCAAGCCCCGGCGGGGACGCCGAAAGTCAGGCTGGAAAGGGATGGAGCAGCATTCATTAACCGCACTGTACAGGATTCGGTTAACCAATCCTTTCCAGCAATAAGATATTGTAATTATTATTGAATTTCCAACGCCAGAAAAAAACCGTTGGCGCGGCCAGACTGATTCGTTAATGCGGACCACGATTCAGGCGCGAGGGATTTTGGCCGCTAGCGCCGAGCCGTCAGTTGGCCGTTCAGCCGCATGACATAGCCGATGATCTGGGCAACCGCCTTGTAATGCTCGGGCGGCACCGGCTCATCCAGTTCGACCGCGGCGTGAAGGGCGCGGGCGAGCGGCGGATTTTCCACCACCGGCACATCATTTTCCTCGGCGACGGCGCGGATGCGCAGCGCCAGAGCGTCGATGCCCTTGGCGACGCAGACCGGCGCTTCGGTCTTGCCGCTCTCATATTTCAGCGCCACGGCATAGTGGGTGGGGTTCATGATCACCACCGTGGCATCGGGCACCGCCGCCATCATGCGCTTCCTTGCCCGCTCCTGGCGGATCTGGCGCACCTTGGCCTTGATCACGGGGTCGCCTTCATTCTGGCGGTACTCTTCCTTGATCTCCTGCTTGGACATGCGATTGCGCTGCATGAAGCGGTTATATTGCAGGAAATAATCCAGGCCCGCGATCACCAGCAGCGCGGCCAGCGCCGCGGTCAGAACCTTGAACAGCAGATGGCTCATATCGCCGACCACGGCGGCGGGAGACTGGACCATGATGCCTTCCAGAATGCCGCGCTCAGGCCAGAGCTGGGTCCAGATCGCCAGGCCGACAATCACGATCTTGGCCAGGCCCTTGAGAAGGTTCAGCCAGCCTTCCAGGCCGAACAGGCGCTTGAATCCCGCCAGCGGCGAAAGCTTGGACAAATCCGGAATGAGTTTGGCGGCCGTGAAAGTCGGGCGGCTCTGCAGCACATGGGCGCCCAGCGCCGCGGCCATCATCACGCCGGCGAAAGGCGCCATGACGATGGCCAGACGCGATAGCGTGCCGCGCAGCATGGCGGCAAGGCCCGCGCCGTCCACGCTCATTTGCTCAGGCTGTTCGATAAAAACGGTGAGCAGCTGGGCGATGCCGATAGCGGTGGAATGGCCGAACATCACGATGGCAAGGGTACCACCCGCCAGAAGAATGAAGGCGGAGACTTCGGTCGATTTGACGATATCGCCGGCTTCGCGCGCCTGTTCCAGACGCTTGGCTGTCGGCTGTTCTGTGGCCTGGGACTGGTCGCGATCGTCAGCCATCACTTATCCTTGGTCGCGCTTGCGGACGGAAAACCGCTGCACACTTTTCCTGCAAGCGCTCACAGAAATATCGCCATGGAGGTAGAATAGTAATTAAGGAAGACCGTGATCATCGATCCCAGCAATGCCAGCATGATGACGAAGCCGGCCAGAATGTTGATCGGCACGGCGACAAAGAAAATCTGCAGCTGCGGCATCAGACGCGCCAGCACACCCAGCCCCGCGTAAACGGCGAAGCCGAACACCAGGAACGGGGCGGCGAGCTGGAAGCCCAGCGCGAAAGAGCCGGAGACCAGTTGAACCACCAGCTGAAGCATGTCGCCGGTGGGCAGGCGGCCGCCGGGCGGCAAGAGCCGGTAGCTGCCGGAAATGGCGCCGATGGCAAGATGATGCATGTCGGTGGCGAAGATCGCCACTATCCCCAGCAACGACATGAAATTGCCGACGACGGCGCCCTGGGTGTTCTGGGTGGGATCTATGGTCTGGGCATAGGAAAGCCCGATCTGGGAGGCGATCAGAAATCCCGCCACCTGCAGCGAACTCATGATGATGCTGGCCATGCCGCCGACCAGAATGCCGCAGACGATTTCCTGGACGATCAGGATGACGAGCTGGACGATGGTGGCAGGAGCCACGGCCGGATAGGCGCTTTGCACCGTCGGTGTCAGGGCGAAGGCGATGGCCAGCGCCAGAACCAGCCGTACCCGCGCCGGCACGCCCATGGTGCCGATGCCGGGCAGCAGCATGATCATGGCGCCAACCCGGCAGAACACCAGCATATAGGTGAGGACAATGCCGGCCAGGGCGGGCAGGTGGATATGCATCTAGTAAGCGGCGATGCGGGCCACGATGTCGTTCATCAAGCCGCTCATGGCCGCGCCGGCGAAGGGCAGCGCGATCAAGAGCACGACAAAGACGGCAACGATCTTGGGCACGAATACCAGCGTCTGTTCCTGAATCTGGGTCAGGGCCTGGAGCAGGCCGATGGCAAGACCCACCACCAGCGCGGTCACCATGCAGGGCGCGATGATCTCGAGCAGGGTGATGATGGCAGTGCGGGCGAAATCAATCGTGTCAACGGCGTTCATGTCTGGTCTCTTTTTTTGGTCGCGCGGCCTACGGAAAACCGCTCTGCACTTTTCCTGGCCGTCGCTCCTAAATCGGCATGCTCATGATGGCCTGATAGGCCGCGACAACCTTGTCGCGCACCGCCACCACGGTATCGAGGCTCAGTTCCGCGGCATTCACCGAATTGACCACATCGACGATATTGGACTTGCCGGTCACCTGGGCGGTGGCGGCCTGTTCGCCCTGGCCGATGGTATTGATGGTGTCCTTCACCGCGCCGGAAAGAAAATCCGAAAAACTGCCGCCCGGCGCGGCAGCCGCGGCGGGAGACGCGGTAGCAGAGGCACCGGCCATATTGGCGATGGACTGGTAGGCGGCGGCGGCGGCGGCGGGAAGTGCCATTACATACTCCTTTTAATGGATGAAGCGCGCCCTGGCTTTCTTCCCCCGCGTCCGAAGGACTGGCGGGGGAAGATGTCCGCTAGCGGGCTTGCCCGCGTGGCGGACAGATGGGGGTCAAGAATAAACAGGGCGGAGGGGGAAATCATTTGTTCAACAAATCGACAGTGCGCGCCAGCATCTGCTTGGTCGCATCCATCACGGTGAGATTGGCTTCGTAGGAGCGCTGCGCTTCCTTCATGTCCATGATTTCGATCAGGGGATCGACATTGGGCAGCTTCACATAGCCCTGCTTGTCGGCGTTGGGATTGCCCGGATCATATTGGGCGCGGAAATCGCTCTTGTCTTCGATCGGCTTGCCGGAGGTGACCATATTGGCGTCGAGCTCGGTATCGAAGGTGCTTTTCTGGGTGGCGATCTTTCGGCGATAGGGATCGCCGCCCGGCACCGGTGAGGTGGAATTGGCGTTGGCGATATTTTCCGCGATGATCTTCATGCGCTCCGACTGGGCGCGCAATCCGCTGGCGGCGACGGTCATGGAAGTTGAAAAGTCCATCTTTTATCCCTCTCAATGTCCGATTGCGGTCTTCATCATGGTGATGGTCTTGGCGTAAAGATTGGTCGCCGCCTGGAATTGGGCCTGGGTGTCGGAGACCTTGATCATTTCCTGCTCCAGCGACACCGAATTGCCGTTGGGATTGGCTTCGGCATCGCGCACTTCATAATTCTGGAAGGGACCGCTGGTGGTGGAGGTGAGGGAAATATGGCGCGGGTCGGTGACGGTAAGCTGGCCGGCGGTTCGCAAGGGGCTTTGCGCCTGCTGCAATTCGTGAGAAAAATCCTGGGGCCTCAGATCGCGCGCGACAAAGCCGGGCGTGTCGACATTGGCGACATTCTGAGTGAGCACATCCTGGCGCTGATTGAGCCAGCCCATGCGTTCGCGCAACATCGACAGAAGCGGAATATCGGTCAGGTCCATCGGCGGTAACCTTTTGTTAGCCTTGAAACATGAGGCCATGGTGATCCCGTTGTGCTTAAGCACCGCTTAACAGCGGACAAAATTGCCGGGCAAAATCTTCCCCGGCTTAACCCGGGATTAAGGTTGACGGTGCGTTAATCGCGTCATGGAGTTTCTAGATATCTTCCGTTATCTCGGCGCGCTACTGCTGGTGCTGGCTCTGATCGGCGCGGCGGCGCTGGCGGCGCGCAAGTTCGGCGTCCCCGGCGTTACGAAGGCCTTCCCTGACAAGCGCCTTCACATTGTCGAGACATTGATGGTGGGTCCGCGCCAGCGGCTTTTCATCGTGCGCCGCGACAGCGTCGAGCATCTGGTTCTTTCCGGCCCGGACGGCGCTTCGGTGATCGAGGCCAATATCGTTACGGCCCTGCCAAGCTCCATGCCTGCGGGCGAAGGGGTGGCCGCCTCGTGAAATTCATCCGACTGATCGCGCCGCTGCTGATTGTGCTGGCGACCGTGCTGGCGCCGGCGCATGCCTTTGCCGCCACCGCGCCGCATCTGGCCGCCGCCCCGGCCGGGGTGACCACGGCCGCGCCCACCGATGGCGGATTTTCGATCGACCTGTCCGGCTCGGGCCTGTTCACCGACCGCATGGTGCAGATCATCGCCCTGATCACGGTGCTTTCCATCGCACCTTCGATCCTGATCATGATGACCAGTTTCGTGCGCATTGTTGTGGTTCTGTCGCTTTTGCGCACCGCGCTGGGCCTGCAGCAGAGCCCGCCCAACAGTGTGCTGGTTTCGCTGGCCATGTTTCTCACCTTGTTTGTGATGACCCCCACTTTGACCGATGCCTATAACCAGGGCATCAAGCCGATGATGGCCAATCAGGTGACCACCGAGCAGGGCTTTAACGCGGCCATGGTGCCGATGAAGAAATTCATGATCGGCCATGTGCGACAGTCCGACCTCAAGCTGTTCCTGGACATGAGCCATGTGAAGCCGCCGGCCACGGCCACCGATGTGGCGTTGACCACGCTGGCGCCCGCCTTCATGCTGTCCGAGCTCAAGCGCGCCTTCGAAATCGGGTTCCTGATTTTCGTGCCGTTCCTGATCATCGACATGGCGGTGGCCTCGATCCTGATGAGCATGGGCATGATGATGCTGCCGCCTGTGATCATTTCGCTGCCCTTCAAGCTGATCTTTTTCGTGCTGGTGGATGGCTGGCGACTGATTGCCGGGTCGCTGGTTGAGTCTTATTTGCACGGTCCCCCTCCAAACTAGGCAGCCGCTCGCCCAAGCTCGCGGCGTTCGCGGCTCGAATTGATCCACTGGATCAATTCGCCCGGCTTCGCCGACCGCCGCTCACTGGCCCGCCGCCGGATTAGGCAAATTTCACAAAACTCGATGCGTGCGCCGGCCTCTGCTTTGCTTTAAGATGGGCCGCATGGTGCAAGATCACGTTCACGACTCCCCGCACGACCATGGCATGTGGACCAAGGGCCATGTCTTTCTGGGCGCCGGCCATGGTCGCTCGGAAAGCCGGGCCAAGCTGGCCGCCCTGGTGACTGCCGTCTTCATGACGGTCGAGATTATTTGCGGCTTTCTCTATCATTCCATGGCGCTGCTCGCCGATGGCGTGCACATGGCGACCCATGTGGGGGCGCTGGGCCTGGCGGCAGGAGCCTATTGGCTGGCGCGCCGCCATGCCGCCAATGCGCGCTTCACTTTCGGCTCCGGCAAGTTCGGCGACCTGGCGGCTTTTTCCAGCGCCATCGTCCTGGGCCTCACGGCGCTGGCGGTGGCGGTGGAATCCGTGCAGCGGCTGCTCAATCCGGCCTCGGTTCGCTATGGCGATGCGCTCCTGATCGCGTCCATCGGGCTGTGCGTCAACCTGATCAGCGCGCTGATCCTGAAGGATGATGATCATTCCCATGGGCATTCTCATGGCCATTCCCATGATGATTCTCACGATCACGATGCTGCACATGACCATGCGCACGATCATGCTCATGATCACGGGCATGGCACCGACAACAATATGCGCGCCGCCTATGTGCATGTGCTGGCGGATGCGGCGACCAGTGTGCTGGCCATCACCGCGCTGGCCTGCGGCTATTTTTTCGGGTTGGGCTTTCTCGATCCTCTGTGCGGCGTGATCGGCGCGTTCGTGATCGGCTCCTGGTCTTATGGGCTCATCCGCGACAGCGCCATGGTGCTGTTGGATGCCGATTCCAATCCCAAACGCTCGGGCGCGATCAAGACGATGATCGAAGAGGAAATGGGGGCGCGGGTGGCCGACCTGCATCTGTGGCGACTGGGGCCGGGGCATGAAGGCTTGATCGTGGCGCTGGTGTCCCCCGACGTCATCAGCGCGGAGCAGATCAAGGCGGCGCTGCGCCAGCGCTATCCCGACCTTTCCCATGTCACTGTCGAAGTCGCGGTGTGCGCGGATTGCGCTTAGGTTTTCTTGCGGAGCGAAGCGAGGCTAGAAAACCTTGCGCCTCCCCGAGTGCGTCAGCACGAGGGAGGTGCCTAGCCCATTCCGAGACACTTGCGCGACGAAGACGCCTAAGCTTTCTTAACCACCCCCGGCTACTTTAAAAGCGAGCCCCAGAGGCCGTTCCACAATGTTCTGGCGCAAGAAAAAAATCACGGACGAGCTCAAGGCGGTGACCGAAGTCGCCGGCGAGCAGATCGCGCCCGGCGCCGGAACGTTGCTGCTGGTGCTGGGTGCGGTGGCAGTGGTGGGCGTCGCCGCCTATGTCATCAGCCAAAAGCGCAAAAGCAAAAAAACCGCCCAATAAGCCCGAATAAGACCTAAGCGGCAGGCGTAATGGTCTGATCGCGAAACCGGGCGTAGAACCGCGATGCGATGGCAGCGCCCAACATGGCTGTTAAAATATTTGCTAGATCTGGGCCCGCCTGCATGCCGAAACCAAACAGGCTTTTGCCTGAATCACGAAAAACGAAGATTTCGACAGCGCCTAATATTCCTGCAAACACAGTGACGACAAGCACAATGGGCAAAATGGCTACGAGAGAAAGCCCAACAAACAACCAAAAATGACCATCCATTCGCCGCCAGCTCGCGCCCAGCCTGCCCCGCCAGCCCGAGCTGGATTCATCTATCGCAATGGAGGGAAAAACCAGAACGGAGAAAACCGAACAGACAATTGCGGCGATCAGAGAAACAAAGAAGAACAGTTTGCCACGCGCCCCCAGAACAAAGCTGAGGGATAGCGCCGCCCCCAAAGCAGCGACCGCAAAAAAGGCCAAAGAGATCGCGCATAACCACAGCGCAAAGCGCCTTGTGTAGGAAGGCCGCAAGGAAATGATTCCCGGCGTACGTTCACCAAGCAGGACGAAACGATGCACTGCAACCGCGACGGGCGCGAGGATCAACATACGAAGAAACAGCACAAGCACAGCAATCGCGATTTGAACCAACGTCGCCGTCAATCGGGGCTGGCTGCCTATCCAATCCGGTCCGAATACAGCGAAGGCGCTAAGTAATAAGGACGCAAACGCGGCGCTAAGAAACAGCGACTTCATGCTGAGGAATGCGGCGCGGACGCTGGACCAAGAAGGGCCGACCACCCGCCAGTTGGAGTCTGCTTCGTTTGCCGTTGGTTCCATTGCCGCCCCCGTTTGGCCGGCCGCAAATTACACTTGGCAGGGCAAACAAAAAAGCCGCCCGATGAGGGGCGGCTTTTTTGATTTGCTGGATTCCCGCTTTCGCCGGAATGACAAGAAGTTGGCGGAGGCTGCCGCTCGCCCAAGCTCGCGGCGTTCGCCTCCTTTCGCATGTCCACAGGACATGCTCACGCGCAAGAGCGCGCCAGAGGCTCACGGAATGACAACGGAGTGGGTTAGCGCGGGATCAGGCCTTCGCGCTGGGCGCGTTTGCGCTGGAGCTTGCGATAGCGGCGGACCGCTTCGGCCCGTTCGCGGGCGCGCTTTTCGCTGGGCTTCTCGTAGGCGCCGCGCAGTTTCATCTCCCGGAAAATGCCTTCACGCTGCATCTTTTTCTTCAGCGCTTTGAGCGCCTGGTCGATATTGTTGTCGCGGACGATGATCTGCAAAGAAAGGCTCCTGGCGTTTTGGGAAGGCCGGGGTAGATAACAGAAGGCATATCCCCTGTCTACCTGCGGGTATTAAGCGCTTTGGGTCTTTCCTCGTTCCCTCCCCGACGCCATATTCCCCCCATGGCTATCCTCAAAATCGCCCGCATGGGCCATCCCGTCCTGGCACAACCCACCCGCCCCGTGGCGGACCCCACCGCCCCGGAAATCCGCCATCTGGTCAATGACATGGTGGAAACCATGATGGACGCCAACGGGGCCGGGCTGGCCGCCCCCCAGGTGCATGTTCCATTGCGGGTGGTGATCTTCCAGGCGCCGGGGGAACGCAGCGGCCCTGAATCCCAGGAAGACGGAGGCCTCAGCGAAGCGGAACGGTTCGACCGCACCGCGCCCCTTACCTGCCTGATCAATCCCGAAATCACGGTGCTGGACCCCACCCCGGAAGGCGGCTGGGAAGGCTGCCTGTCGGTGCCGGGCCTGCGCGGTTATGTCGAGCGCCCAGGCCTTATCCGCTACAAAGGCTTCGGCCTGGACGGCACTATGATCGAACGCACCGCGCGCGGCTTTCACGCAAGGGTGGTGCAGCATGAAGTGGATCACCTGTATGGGCGGCTTTATCCCAGCCGCATGAGTGATCTTTCAAAGCTGATCTTCGAAACCGAAATCCGCCACTTCACGCCTTCCCTGTAGAAAGGGGCAGCTGATGAACGACAAACCGCCCCGGAAAAAGAAGAAGATCGCCGCCCCCGCGGATGCGCCCGCAGACGCGCATAAAATAAGCACGGATGCGCCCAAGCCAGCGCAGGATGACGAGGCCGTGAAGGAGGCGGTGCTGGGTGCCGTCTTGTCGGATGCCGCCTTCGACGGCTTCACCGAAAGCGTGCTCGCCAAGGCGGGCAAGGCTGTGGGGCTGGACAAGGACGGCCTGGCGCGCCTGTTCCCCGACGGGCCGTTGTCGCTGATAGAATTCTATTCCGTCTGGGCGGATGGCGAAATGCAAAAGCGGCTGGCCGCGATGGACCTGCCCAAGATGAAAATCCGCGAGCGCATCGCCGCCGCTGTGCTGGCGCGGATTTCGATCCTGGCGGCCCACAAGGAAGCGGCGCGGCGGGCGGGGGCGACATTGTCGCTGCCGATGCATGCCGGGCTGGCGGCGCGGCTGCTCTATCGCAGCGTGGATACGATGTGGCGGGCGGTGGGCGACACCTCGACCGATTTCAATTTCTATACCAAGCGCGGGATTCTGGCCGGTGTCTATGGCGCCACTTTGCTGCGCTGGTTCAACGACACCAGCGAGAATGACGCGGCGACACATGAATTCCTTGCCGCGCGGATCGAGAATGTGATGCAGTTCGAGAAGTTCAAGGCCGAGGCGAAAAAAGCGCTGGCGAATTTTCCTTCATTCGGCAGCTGGGCGAAACCGAAAGAGAAGTAGCTCGATCGTTCATACGCTGCCGCTATGAACTCCCTCGCGCGCAACTCGGTTGCGCGCTCGCCGGGGATGGGTCACGTGACCCGACTTAACTCTTTGGCTTTAGTCGGGTCACGTGACCCATCTTGCGGCCGGGCTTGGCGTGCCGCTTGCCGTAAAGATGCAGCGCCCCGCTTTTCGCCAGCGTTTCCCAGGCATCGGCTTCGGCGCCGATGATATTCTCCATCACCGCATCGGCATGGCGGGTGGGATCGCCCAAGGGCCAGCCCGCCACGGCGCGGATATGCTGCTCGAACTGAGAACAAGCGCAGGCCTCGATGGTCCAGTGGCCGCTGTTATGCACGCGGGGCGCGATTTCATTGACCAGCAGCGCGCCGTCGCGGGCCACGAACAGTTCCACGGCGAAAACCCCGACATAGTCCAGCGCATCTGCAATTTTTTTGGCAATGCGTTTGGCTTCCGCTGTCTGCTCGGAAGAAAGCCGTCCCGGCACGGTGGAGCGGCGCAGGATGTGATTTTCATGTTCATTCTCGGGCGGATCGTAAGCGGCGAAGGCGCCGTCCGCGCCCCGCGCCGCCACCACAGAAGCTTCAAAGGCGAAATCGACAAAACCTTCCAGAATGCAGGGCGCGCCCTTGAAGCCTTCAAACGCCTTTGCGGCGGCTTCGGCGCTGGTCACTTTCGCCTGGCCCTTGCCGTCATAGCCGAGACGGCGGGTTTTCAGAATGCCCGCGCCACCCAGAGCGGCGAAAGCCTTGCGCGCGTCGTGGGTGCTGGCGACATCGAAAAAATTCGCGCTGGCCAATCCCAACGATGTGACAAAGGATTTTTCGCGGAAGCGGTCCTGGGTGGTGATGAGCGCCTTGACGCCGGGCCGGACCGGTTTCAGGCCCGCCAGAAATTCGATGGAGTCCGCCGGAATATTTTCAAATTCAAAGGTGATGGCGTCGCAGATCTCGGCAAAGCCCTGCAGCATGGCGCGGTCGTCATAGCCCGCCGCCACCTGCAGTGGCGTCACCTGGAAGGCGGGGGCATGGTTCTCGTCGTTGTAGATGCAGGTCTTGAGCCCCAGCCGTGCCGCCGCCATGGCCAGCATGCGCCCCAACTGGCCGCCGCCGAGTATACCGATCACGCCGCCCGGCCTTATGGGTTTGTCCAACGTCTTCATTTCGGCTTTTTGGCGACGGACTTTGTCTGCCGGGCGCGCCAAGCATTCAGGCGTTTTTTTAAGGCGCCGTCCGACAGCGCCAGGATGGCGGCGGCGTGGAGGGCCGCGTTCCTGGCCCCCGCTTCGCCAATCGCAAAGGTCGCCACCGGTATGCCGGCCGGCATCTGGGCGATGGACAAAAGCGAATCCAGCCCCCTGAGGGCGCGGCTTTCGACCGGAATCCCCAGCACCGGCAATGTCGTCATGCTGGCCACCATGCCCGGCAAATGCGCCGCCCCGCCCGCGCCCGCGATGATGACGTTGAGGCCGCGTTCCGAGGCGCCCTTGGCGTAAGCCGCCATGCGGTCGGGGGTCCGGTGGGCCGAGACGATACGGCTTTCATAAGCCACCCCCAGCGCGTCCAGCATGTCGGCGGCGGCCTTCAGGGTCGGCCAGTCGGACTGGCTGCCCATAATGATCCCAACCCTGACGCTGCCGGGCCTAGCCGCCTTGCTGGATTTGGGGGGAGACATGCTTCGAATCGCCTTTTCGGGCCGTTCAGGAAGCGGCGCAGTATAGGGGGCAAAAACCCAATGGAAAGAGGCGTTTTCGCTGGTTTATGGGCCGTTAACCATTTATTTGTAGAGATAAACGCAAGTTTAAACCCCCTCCGTCACAATGGCGGGACCGATTAAAGGCAGAACGCCGGCATGAAGATCGAACGCAACAGCGCCACACGGGCCACCCGCGCGATCGGTACCGCCGCCTATGCCCGCCGGGTCGAACCCGCCGCCGCGGCGGATACGGCAGATGCCGTGCTTCCCGCCACGGTGATGGGCATTCCGGAAAGCGAATTCACCCCCAGGGTGCGCGACGCCATCATGAGCCTGATGGGCGAGGTGGACAGTTTACGCCGCGAACTTTCCCAGACCCGCGCCCGGCTGGACGAGGTCGAGAAAACCGCCGACCAGGATCATCTTCTGCCGCTGCTCAACCGCCGGGCCTTTGTGCGCGAGCTGACGCGCTATATCGCCTTTACCGGCCGCTACAACACGCCCGCCTCGCTGATCTATTTCGACATGAACCATTTGAAAAAGATCAATGACACCCACGGCCATGCCGCGGGCGACGCGGCGCTGAGGCATTTTGCCGAAACCCTGCTGAGCCATGTGCGCGACACCGATTGCGTGGGCCGGCTGGGCGGCGACGAATTCGGCGTGCTTCTGACTCATGCGGGCCAGGACCAGGCGCTCAAGAAAGCCGATGTGCTGGCCGAGGCGCTGCATGCCGCGCCGACCGTGTGGAACGGCCAGGAAATTCCCGTCAGCTTTTCCTACGGCGCCTTTGAGCTGAAGGCGGGCGACAATGCCGAGATCGCCATGGCGCGGGCCGATGAAGCGATGTATACGCAAAAGAAGGCTGGGCGGGCGGCGGAGTAGCCGAACGCAAATTCGGGGGCGCGGGTAGGCGCCGCTAGTGCTTCACGCCTTTGCGGATGTTGCATGCCTTGAGCGCGGCGAAAGCGATTTTCAGTCCGGTTACCTTGGCATGATATTCGGCGCCTGGAACCCGCCATGTCACTTCCTTGGCGGACAGCAGGGCCGTTTCCAGCGGCGCATCGACAGGCGTCACAAGCAGGTTGGCGACGCCATCGCCGTCCATCGGCTTGTCGGGACCTGCATCCACCTGGAAGCGAAATTTGACCGGGCCAGGCTTGAAGTTCCAGTCCGGCCGCGCGGCCACCAGGAGCATGTGACCGTCATTGGTCTCAAGCAGATGCACATCCACATTGTCGCCGTCCACCGTGGCGGCGCATCCCCGGGCGGTCGGCAGCTCGTCGGTTAGCATCCAGTTCCCGGCCTTGGGAATGGGTTTGGCCGGGCCGGCCGCTTGCACAACGGCCGGAAGGACCGCGAACAGCGTCAGCGCCGCCAGCAAGGCAATTTGTTGCGTGGATTTTCCTGATCGCAATCCCAGCCCCTTTTTCCCGGATATTAGCAGGGGAATGAGAGTTGTGGGCAAAGAAAAAGGCCGGACTTTGCGTCCGGCCTTTTTCTACCTACTCGGCGCGAGGAATTTTGCGGCTTGGGCAGGAGCGTCGCGCGGAGCGTACGGACGTACGTGAGCACGCGCGACGAACCCAAGACGCAAAAGAACCGCGCCCCTACGCCATGGCGCGCTGAAGATTTTGGTCAACCTTGTCGAGATAACCTTCGGTGGTCAGCCATTTCTGGTCGGGGCCGACAAGAAGGGCCAAATCCTTGGTCATGTAGCCGGCCTCCACCGTGTCGACGCAGACCTTTTCCAGCGTGTCGGCGAATTTCTTGAGCTTATCATTGCCGTCGAGCTTGGCGCGATGGGCCAAGCCCCGCGTCCAGGCAAAGACCGAGGCGATGGAATTGGTCGAGGTGGATTTGCCTTTCTGATGCTCGCGGTAATGGCGCGTCACCGTGCCATGCGCGGCTTCGGCTTCCACGATCTTGCCGTCCGGCGTCATCAGGACCGAAGTCATCAGGCCGAGCGAGCCGAAACCCTGGGCCACGGTGTCGGACTGGACGTCGCCGTCATAATTCTTGCAGGCCCAGACATAGCCGCCGCTCCATTTCATGGCGCTGGCCACCATGTCATCGATCAGGCGATGTTCATAGGTGATGCCCGCCGCCTTGAATTGATCGGCGAATTCCGCGTCGAACACCTCCTGGAACAGATCCTTGAAGCGGCCGTCATAGGCTTTCAGAATCGTGTTCTTGGTCGAAAGATAGACCGGGTATCTGCGGTTGAGGCCGTAATTCATCGAGGCGCGGGCAAAGTCGCGGATCGAGTCATCGAGGTTGTACATCGCCATGGCGACGCCCGAACCCGGCGCCTTGTACACTTCATGCTCGATCACTTTGCCGTCGCTGCCGACGAATTTTATGGTGAGCGTGCCGGCGGAGGGAAAACGGAAATCGGTGGCGCGATACTGGTCGCCAAAGGCATGGCGGCCGATCACGATGGGCTGGGTCCAGCCCGGCACCAGGCGCGGCACATTGGAGCAGATGATGGGCTCGCGGAAGATCACCCCGCCCAATATGTTGCGGATGGTGCCGTTGGGCGACTTCCACATTTTCTTGAGATGGAATTCCTCGACCCGGGCTTCGTCCGGCGTGATGGTGGCGCATTTGACGCCGACGCCGTATTTCTTGATCGCCTCGGCGCTGTCGATGGTGACCTGGTCGTCGGTCTTGTCGCGGTACTCCACCGAGAGGTCGTAATAATGCAGGTCGATATCGAGATAGGGCAGGATCAGCTTTTTCTTGATGAGGTCCCAGATGATGCGTGTCATCTCGTCGCCATCGAGTTCAACGACCGGATTGGCGACCTTGATCTTGTCCATGGAAATTGACCTCGGAATTGGTGGATAGCGGGGATATACAGGGGGACTAGCTAGGCGTCAAAGGCGGACAAAAATGGAAAAAAAGACCTTCTTGAGCCGCGCCTTAGCAGTATGCCCAGTTGTCGCCGTCGGCCTTCATTTCATACTGACAGAATGGGGTACCCAGCGCTTATCTTGTGACGGCCCGAAGGAGAAAATTGTCGGCGCTTCAGGCGAGCCTCTTCTTATTTTTTGGCGGACTATAATTGACACTTTCGGATCGGCCTGCGGGGTGGGCTTTAGCACAACCGAGGGCCTTTTCGCGCGTGGGAGTGTGGCCCCGTTGGCAGCGATATTGGGAGGTATTCTGATACCTGGCTTGCTTCTAGCTGTTTTTTTTGCCGCTGTTTTTCGTCGACGTTGGGCGCTGATGGCTTCATTGATGTTCGCCGCATTATTTTCGTTTGGCATCCTCATAAGCTTTGACGCCGAATGGGTGGAATATCGGGGTTCGGGCGATAATCGGTATTTGTATGGCCCGTATATTGAAAAGCGGGTCGATCCCCCGATCATTGCGACGGGTATCTCCAGAAATGGTTGCAGGAATTGCACCGAGTTTCAGCTCTGGGGCTTTTATCCGCGAGAAAATGTGCCTAGAACCCTGGCGATTTTGGTTGGAATGATCGCGCCAATTTTGCTCTTGCTGACAGCCATGTTTGTCGGACTGCGGCCGATATTCCGGCGAAGGCGCGCGGCGTGACCGCCCCGGCCGTGATCCTTTCCTACCCCCAGATCGGGGAAAATATCGGCGCCGCGGCCCGGGCGATGAAGAATTTCGGCCTGACGGAGCTGCGCCTGATCGCACCCCAATGCCGCTGGCCCAATGAGCGGGCCAAAGCCCTGGCTGCGGGCGCCGGCGACATTCTCGAAGCGGCAAGGGTTTATTCCGACGTCCGGGCGGCGCTGTCCGACATCCGCCTGGTCCTGGCCACCACGGCGCGGGACCGGGACGTGGTGCGCGAAATCCTCACGCCCCAGGCGGCGGCCCAACGGCTAAGGGCGGTGTCGCGGGAGGGCGTTACCAGCGCCATCCTGTTCGGTGGCGAGCGGGCGGGCCTGACCAACGACGAATTGTCGCTGGCCGAGGCGGTGATCACCATTCCCACGGCGGAATTCTCCTCGCTCAATCTGGGCCAGGCGGTGCTTTTGATCGGCTATGAATGGCTGAAAGCCGCCGACGCCACCCCCGCCAGCCGTACCCGCAAGACCATCGCGGTGCCCGCCACACGCCAGGAACTGGTCGATATGTTCGATCATCTGGAGCGCGAGCTGGACGCGGGCGGATTCTTCTTTCCTGCCGCCAAGAAAGAAACCATGGTGCGCAATATAAGAGCGATGATATTGCGGGCGGGCCTCAGCGACCAGGAAACCCGCACCATCCGCGGCATGATCGTGGCGCTGGTGAAGAACAAATATCGCGGAGAGAATAAGGCGTGACGCTGGTTCCTGTCATCGGTTTTGCGTTGATCGCGCTCTTGGCGGTGGGCTTCGCCACCTTTGCGCTGTGGCGAAACAAGACCAGGGGCATCGTTCTGCTGGCCGGCGCCATCGCGCTTTTCCTGCTCGGGGTGGGCGGCGGCACCTATTGGATGGTGGGACGGCCGGGCCTGGCCGCGCGCGACGCCCAGGGCCTTGCCACCCGCGACATCAACGGCCTTATTCCTTTCCTGATCGCGCGGGTGCGCAAGGCGCCGGGCGATCTTCAGGCCTGGGTCTATCTGGGGCGCGCTTACATGACGGTGGGCGATGGCAGAGACGCCGCCAAGGCCTATGGCAGGGCGGTGACGGTGGCGCGGCTCAATCACAGCGAAGACGCCGAGCTGGATTCGGCCTATGGCGAGGCGGAAGTGGCGGCCAATGGCGCGGTCACCGCCGAGGCCGAGGCCGCATTCCAATCGGCGCTGGCGCTGAATCCGAAGGACGCGGCGGCGCGCTTTTTCCTGGCCCAGGCCCGCGCCGAACGGGGCGACCGGGATGGCGCGCTGGCGCTGTTGCAATCCTTGCTGGCCGATACCCCCGCCAATGTGCCGCTGCATCAGACGCTGATCGACCGCATTGCGCTTCTGACGGCGCAGGGCGGCGCGGTGCAGGGCGGCGCGCCTGATCCCAGACAAATGGTGGCGGGGCTGGCGGCGCGTCTGAAAGCCGATCCCAACGACGCGGGCGGCTGGCAGCGGCTGATCCGCGCCTATGCGGTGCTGGGCCAGCCCGCCGACGCCAAGACCGCGCTGGCCACGGCGCGCAAGACATTTGCCCAGGACAAGAATGTGATGACCGGGCTCGACGCTGAAGCAACCGAACTTAAGCTGAACTAGACACGCTCCGGCGCGGCACCCAATTCCTTCACCAGCGCTTCAATCGCCTGCGCCGCGATTTCGACGGCCTTGGGGTCGCGGCCACGGGTGACAAGCTGCGCCCCCGGACCCTTGTCGGTGTAGAAGGGATAAGAGCCGATCGCCACCTGGGGATTGGCGTTCTGGATAGCGGCCAAGCCGGGGGCGATGGTGCCTTCGGGAATCTGGGCGGAAACCGTCAGCGATGTCACGGGCGTGCCGCGCGGCAAATCCCGTTCGATGGTTTCCAGCATGGCGCGCATCACCATCGGCACCCCGGCCATCACATAGACATTGCCGATATGGAACCCCGGCGCGACGGAGACGGAATTCTTGACCAGCGCCGCGCCATGGGGAATGCGGGCCATGCGCTTGCGCATGTCGTTGAACTGGCCCGGCGGATAGCGGGCTTCCAGGGCCGCATAAGCCTCCGGGTGATAGCCGATGCCCACCCCAAAGGCCCTGGCCACGGCATCGGCGGTGATGTCGTCATGGGTGGGGCCGATGCCACCGGTGGTGAAGATGAAGTCGAAACGCCCGCGCAGGCCGTTGAGCCCCGCCACGATCTCGTCCTCCACATCCGGCACGACGCGGATTTCCTTCAGGTCTATCCCCAGCACCGACAGGAAACGGGCAATATAGTTGGAGTTGCTGTCCGGGGTGCGGCCGGAGAGGATTTCATCCCCGATGATCAGGATTGCCGCGGTTTTATTGTCGGTTTCGAGCATTAAGCTTTGATCCTGGCCCATCCCTGATGTTAAGTGTCCCATATTATACGGGGCTGGAAAATCACCGTATTTCACCTAAATTAGGCCCTCGATGTCCCTTGCTCCCGACCCCCATCTGTTTGAAGCCGCGCGCAAGGCCCATCTTGCCGTCACGGTGCATGACGCCGCCGCCTTTGAAGGCATGCGCAAGGCCGGCCGGCTGGCCGCCGAAGTGCTGGACCTGCTGGTGCCGCTGGTGAGGCCCGGCGTCACCACCGCCGCGCTGGACAAGGTGGCGTATGATTATACCGTCAGCCATGGCGCCACGCCCGCCTGCCTGGGCTATCGCGGCTATCGCCACACGCTTTGCACCTCGATCAATCATGTGGTGTGCCACGGCATCCCCGGCGACAAGCCGCTGCGCGAGGGCGACATTGTGAACATCGACGTCACCGTGATCGTGGATGGCTGGCACGGCGATACCTCGCGCATGTATCCGGTGGGCGAGGTGAAGCTGAAACCCCAGCGGCTGATGGACATCACCTATGAATCCATGATGCGCGGCATCGCGGCGGTGAAGCCCGGCGCCACCACCGGCGATATCGGCCATGCCATCCAGTCCTATGCCGAGGGGCAGGAACGCTGCGCTGTGGTGCGGGATTTCTGCGGCCACGGGCTGGGGCGGATTTTCCATGCCCTGCCCAATGTGGTGCATTACGGCAAGCCGGGGCACGGCATCGAGCTTAAGCCCGGCATGTTCTTCACCATCGAGCCGATGATCAATCTGGGCGCTTATGGCGTAAAAGTCCTGAACGATGGCTGGACGGCGGTGACGCGCGACCGGTCGCTGTCGGCGCAGTTCGAACATTCGGTGGGCGTGACGGCGAATGGCGTTGAAATTTTCACCCGCTCGCCCAAGGGCTGGGACAAGCCGCCTTATCTCTGACAGCCGCATTATCCCTGGGGAGTTTGGGGTGTGAACCGGGCAACCATCCTTATTCCGACCACGGGCGCGCCGGTGGTGCGCCAGGCCATCGAATCCTGCCTGGCGCAGAGCTATGGCGATCTTCAAGTGCTGGCGGTGGTGGATGGCAGCCAGCACCGCGAAGCGTTCGCGGCCAGCACCAAAGGATTGAGCGATGCGCGGTATGAGAGCGTGGTGCTGCCGGAAAATGTCGGGGCGGAGAATTATTACGGCCATCGTATCTATGGCGGCTTCTCCCATCTGGTGAACGCGCATTATTTGTTGTTCCTGGACCAGGACAATTTTTTCGACCCGGACCATGTGTCGTCGCAGGTGGAGAATATCGAGAAGAACGGCCTGGACTGGTCCTATTCCCTGCGCAAAGTCTGCGACCTGAGCGGCAATTTCGTCGCCCGGGACGATTCCGAAAGCCTGGGCACCTGGCCGTCGCTGGGCGGCTATCGGCTGATCGACACCAACTGCTATTGCCTGAAGCTGCAGACCGCCATCGGCATCGCCGCGGTGTGGTTCGGCAATTGGGGGCAGGACCGCCGCGTGACCGAGGCCCTAATCGAAAACTATCCCAAATACGCCTGCACCGGCCGCCATACCGTCAATTACCGGCTGCGCGACGAGAAGGGCCACGAATTTTTCATCAAGGGCGGGGCTCGCATGCGCCAGGATTATCCCGGCGGCTTTCCCTGGGTAGCAAAGCTATGAAGGAGACGCCGTCCCATGCCGGCCACCGCGTCCATGACGGCCATAGAGAACGTTTGCGCGAGCGTTTCCTGAAGGGCGGCGCCGAGGCGATGCCCGATTATGAAATGCTGGAGCTGGTGCTATTCGCCGCCGTGCCGCGCCGGGACACCAAGCCGCTGGCCAAGGCGCTGATTGCCCGCTTCGGGTCCTTCGCCGAAGTGATCGCGGCCAAGCGCGAACGCCTGATGGAAATTCCCGGGGTGGGCGAGGCGGTGGTGAACCAACTCAAGATCGTGGAGGCCGCCGCCCAGCGCCTGGCCAAAGGCAAGGTGATCGGCCGGCCGGCTCTGTCATCCTGGCAGGCGCTTTTGGATTATTGCATGGCGGCGATGGCGCGCAGCCAGACCGAGGAATTCCGCGTGCTGTTCCTGGACCGCAAGAATGTGCTGGTGGCCGACGAGGTGCAGAGCAAGGGCACGGTGGATCATACGCCGGTCTATCCGCGCGAGATCGTGCGGCGCGCCCTGGAGCATGGCGCCAGTGCCATTATCCTGGTGCACAATCATCCTTCCGGCGATCCCACGCCGTCGCGCGCCGATATCGAACTCACCCGCGAGATTGCCGCCGCCGCCAAGGCGCTCAAGATCGCGGTGCATGACCATCTGGTGATCGGCCGGGGCGGGCATGCGAGTTTCAAATCGCTGGGGTTGCTTTAGGCGTGCCGACTCCGAAGCTCCGCTTTCGCGCCACGATAGAGCTCAACAAAATAAATCCGTACGTCCTCATACGCCCGGATCAGGCCGCAAGGCTGAAAAGCAATTGGCGCAGGCCGATGCCGGTGCGCGTTCAAGTGAACGGAAAGCCCGATACGCCATGGCGCATCAATCTGATGCCGGTCGGCGACGGAAGTTTCTTTCTCTATTTGCACGGGCATGTCCGGAAGGCCTCGGGCACGGGCGTTGGTGACCTGGTAAGAATCACTCTCGTGTTTGATGACGAATATAAAAGTGGCCCGGCCCATCCCATGCCACCCTGGTTTGGTGACGAATTAAATCGCAATCGGGACGCAAAGAAGGGATGGGCCAATCTTACGCCCGGCCGCCAGAAGGAAATCCTGCGCTACCTGGCAGGACTGAAATCTCCTGAAGCCCGGGCGCGCAATGTTCGAAGAGCCCTTCATGTGCTTGCCGGCGGCAGAGCGCGATATATGGCAAGAGATTGGAATCTTGCAAAGGGATGATTGGACGCGGCGGGCATGCCAGTTTCAAGGCGTCGGGTCTGCTGTAGAACCTCAAAAACGCCGGCACGCGTTGGATCAATTAATTCTATTCTGACCCCGATTTACTCGACCACGCGCACTTCGGTGTCCGGGTGTCTGTGTAATAGAAGTTTGACGCATTTTGAAACTTTTCGGCTAGAAGTCCAATTGGGAATCCAGCAGCGTTTCCAGCGTTTCAGGCCACCGAAGCTCAAACTCCCGGTCATTTTGCAATCCACGCTTCAACAAGGCGCCCACGCGCCGCTGCGCTTCCGGCCAGCCGAGGGCCGCCTCAAAGCTCGTCAAGGCGTCAAGAAGTCCGTCTGCCGGAGGCAACGACGCCTGGTTAACCAACGATTTCGCCGCCGCGATAGCGCGCCGGTCGAAGGTTGATATTCGCCGCGCGAGCGTATCGACGAAGGCATCCAGCTCTTGATCGGGAAGAGAGCGATTGACATAGCCATATCGCTCAGCCGTTTCGCCATCGAAATTGTTTGCGCCCAGTATGATCTCGAGCGCACGGCCGCGGCCGACCAACGCTGCCAGACGTTCCGCGCCACCACCACCCGGATGCAAACCAACTCCGACTTCGGGTTGCCCCAGCCGGGTATTCTCGCGAGACGCAAAACGCATGTCGCAGGCGAGGACGAACTCACTACAGGCGCCGCGGACACAACCACGAATTTTAGCGATGCTGACAATTTGACACTTGGTAAGGCGAACAAATGTGTCCAAAAGAATCGGGAGGCCAGAAGGACCAACAGCCGTCATGACGTTGCCCAACTTTCCCGTCAAATCAAAATGGGAAAGATAGAAATCAGGAAGCGCGCTTTCGAACATAATGACGCGCAGAGTTTGGCTCGCTTCCATCCGCGCGAGCACATTCTGTAATGCTTCGAACATGATGGAGTCGGCGACATTGAAAGGCGGGTAATCGAAGAGAAGCCTCCAGTATGCAGGCGTTTCCTCTATGACCCGCAGGGGCGCCGCCGATTCCGTCATGATTCATACTCCTTGCTTCGGCCAGGACAGGGCGCGGCGGCGTGTTCTCTCTCCATCAGAACGCATTCGCGCGCGCAGGTTCGGTGATGCACAAATTCGAGAAGGTGTCTCGTTCGGGTGCGACCTCGGCGGTTACGCGGCGCGCTCAGACGTTCTTACAGCGCTCGCGGCCTCGCGGATCGCGTCAAGCACCTTGTCGGGTTGCGAAAGCATTGGAACATGGCTTGAACTGGTTTCCACGATTGTCGCGCCCATGCGCTTGGAGGCTGCTCGCTGAAGCTCGGGGTGAACCGTATGGTCTTTTGCACCGATGACATACCAGCTTGGTTTTGTCTTCCACGCGACACCCCCATGCTTCTGATCGAAGAGATCGGGGACGGGGACGCTTTGGGTCGCCCAAACAAGCTTCTGATCCGTTTCGGACAGGTCACCACAGAAATGCGGCGTCCCGTCTGGCCGCAACCAAATGCGCCCGTCAGCGACCTCGATGTGAGAAAAAACTTCGGTTTTAGGGAATTTGTCCAGCTGGCCCTGAGAGGTCTCGGTCTCGTCCGGTGCAAGTGCGCACAGATACACCAACGCGCCCACTCTGTTATCCACTCCGGCATGGGTGATCAGAGTACCGCCGTAAGAGTGGCCGACAAGGACCACGGGGCCGCTGACCCGCCCGAAGCAACGGGTGACGCAGTCCACGTCGCTTTTCAGGGAGTCCAGGCCGTGCTGGGAGCAGATCACCTGATGCCCCTCCGCCTGCAGCGCGGGAATCAGCTTCTGGAAGCACGAGCCATCGGCCCAAAGCCCGTGGGCGAATACGATGCTCGGTTTGATTTCTCTGGTCATAGTCCACTCCTTGCAAGGAAGGTTGCCTGCCCAAATCTAGATGTGCGGAAGGGCCAGGACCTATGTCAAAAAAGCCACCTTTTCAGACACGAGGCTCAGATCGCGGCCAGCGGCTCGGCGGTATTGCGGATCGCCTGGGGCGTCCGGCCGAAGCTTCTCAGGAAGCTGCGGCGCATGCGTTCGCGGTCCCCGAACCCCGTTTCCCGCGCGACCGTTTCGACGGGCAGCCGTCCCTGCTCCAGCATCAGGCGCGCTGCTTCCAGGCGCAGATTCTCGATGGCCTTGGCCGGCGACAGGCCCGTCTCCTTGTGGAAGACCCGGCTGAACTGGCGCGGGCTGAGGCGGGCCACCGCCGCCAACTGATCGACCGAAAGCTCTTCGGCAAGGTGACGGCGAGCATGAGAGAGCGCGTCCTGCACCCGGTCCGATTTCGCGTCCATCTCCAGAAGCACAGAATGCTGCGACTGGCCGCCGGCGCGGCGATGATGCACGACCATCACGCGTGCAATCTCCCGTGCCCTGGCCGGGCCGAGATCGCGCTCCACCAAACTGAGAGCGAGGTCGATCCCCGCCGTCATCCCGGCCGAGGTCCAGATCTGGCCGTCGGCGATGAAGATGCGGTCCACCTCAACGCGAGCATTGGGATAGCGCGCCTGCAGTTCCTGGGCGAACATCCAATGGGTTGTGGCCCGGCGCCCATCAAGCAGACCGGCCTCACCCAGCATGAAAGCACCGACACAGATGGAAGCGATTCGGCGATACCGGCCGGGTGCTTGCTTGAGAAATTCCAGGAGCGCGGTGGAAGGCGGACGGGTGTCTGGCGGGGCGCCCACCAACAACGTGTCGAGCGCGACGCCCTCTGCCCGTTCCGTTTCCGCGGCCATGCCGAAGGAATTGACGACACGCCCACCCGCGACGGATATCACATGCAGTTCGTAGATAGGCTTGTCCAGAATCATGTTCG
Source organism: Rhizomicrobium sp. (assembly GCA_035568995.1). Taxonomy (GTDB): domain Bacteria; phylum Pseudomonadota; class Alphaproteobacteria; order Micropepsales; family Micropepsaceae; genus Rhizomicrobium. Next base: position 26,350 of record DATMNL010000033.1, read on the forward strand.
CTGCTTCGAACACGGCGAGCGGCGCGAAGCTGAGATTGGCGAACCCTTCGGGCAATAGCAGGCCCACGGT
>DATMNL010000034.1:0-24243 GCA_035568995.1 Rhizomicrobium sp.
GGAGTTTTTCGTCGCGGGTGGGCGCCAGTCTGCTCCGCGCTGCCGGGCTTTGCGAACTGATCGCCGGGGATCTGGAAAATTATGAGGCGCTGGCCCTGGCGCTGGCGCGCGATCCCGAGCGGCTCCAGGGTTTGCGGGGCCGGCTGGGATCAACACGTTTTTCCACGCCTTTGTTCGACATTCCCCGCTTCATGGCCCATTGGGAAGCCCTGTTCCTGGCCATGATGCCCAAGGTTTAGGCGGCTTTTTTCTGCACCGCACCCTTTTCAAACCCTTAACTTTCTGCCTCTATTGTTGCGTTGCAACATGAGGAGAGTCCCATGGGTCAGGAACCGGGTCTGAAATTCTCGCATGTGAAGCCTGGCGATACCAAGTTTCTGCCGGGCGGCCTGCGTGGCTTTTTTCTCTATCGCGATCTGGGCGTCGCCGGCGCCACCAACGGAAAAGTGATCGCCCATCTGGTGAAGGCTGCCAAGCCGCCGGTGGAAGGCACCGGCTGGCATTATCATGTCTGCAATTTCCAGATTGTGGTGATGACCAAGGGCTGGGCCCGCTTCATGTATGAAGACAAGGAGACCCTGGTCGAGGCCGGCGATGTGGTGCATCAGCGCCCGGGCATCGTGCATTACCTGTTCGACTACTCGCCCGACATGGAATATCTGGAGATCGTCTCACCCGCCGATTTTGGCACGGTCGACGCTCCTGCGCCGACCGACAAGGTGCCCTCGGTCACGCCTTGGAAGTAACGGCTACTTCGGTTGCTGCGTCGTCCGCAGATAAGGCTTCACTGTCTTATAGCCTGGGAATAGCGACTTGGCTTCCTCGTCGCTGACCGCGCCGGTGATGATCACGTCGCCGCCCTGTTTCCAGTCGGCCGGCGTCGCCACCTTGTGCTTGGCGGTGAGCTGCATGGAATCGATCACCCGCAATATCTCGTCGAAATTGCGCCCGGTGGTCATGGGATAGACCAGCACCAGCTTGATGCGCTTGTCCGGCCCGATGATGAAGACATTGCGAACCGTGGCGTTGTTGGCGGGGGTGCGGCCTTCCGATGTGCCCTCGGTGTCGGCGGGCAGCATGCCGTAGAGCTTGGAGACTTTCAGGTCGGTGTCGCCGATCATGGGATAGTTGGGCGCCGCGCCCTGCGTCTCCTTGATGTCGGCAGACCATTTGGTGTGGTTCTCCACCGGGTCCACCGAAAGCCCAAGCACCTTGACGCCGCGCTTGTCGAATGCCGGCTTCAGTTTGGCCACCGCGCCCAGTTCGGTGGTGCAGACCGGGGTGAAATCCTTGGGATGCGAGAAGAACAGCACCCAATTGTCGCCAGCCCATTCGTAGAAGTGCAGTTTTCCTTCCGTCGAGGCGGCGGTAAAATCCGGGGCGATATCGTTGATCGAAAGCGGCATGGCAATATCCTCGCATATGTCTTTTGCAATTGGGGCGCGGACCTTATCCCAAATGCCGCGCGCAAGGTAGCGCTCCGCCGGTTTTCACATGCCAGCAGGGGAGAATTTGCGGTTGACGCGGGGACCGATCGCGCGCAAACCTTGCGTCAGGTGCAAGGTCTAGGGAACGTGGGTGAAAGACCCAGGCTGCCCCCGCAACTGTAACCGGCGAGTGATCGTCCATTAAGCCACTGAACATTTTGCGATGTTTGGGAAGGCGGGCGAAAGCAGGAACCCGGAAGCCAGGAAACCTGCCTCGCACTGTCGTCCAGTTTCCGGCCGGGGTGCGCCGAAAACTCGCGGGGTGAACCGTCGCGGCGACAATGTTGGAGTCGTTGCGGGGCGTTCTTGAACACCATCCGAAATGCAGCCGTGCCGGCTCCTGAACCCTGTCAGGAGAAGTCATGTTGAAGTTCATCTTGTTGACCACCGCCGCCATCGCGGCGGTGTCGCCTGCATTCGCTGAGGACAATTCCGAAAACGTAATCGTCACCGCCACCCGCATCGCCACGCCGCAAAGCCAAATCGCCAGCTCCGTCAGTGTGGTGACCGCGGCCGACATCGAAAGCCGCCAGCAAGTCTCGCTGCCCGATGTGCTGCGTGACGTGCCGGGCCTGAATATCGTGCAGACCGGCGGGGAGGGCGGCCAGACCTCCATCTTCTCCCGCGGCACCAATTCCAACCACACCAAGATCCTGGTGGACGGGATTGATGTCGCCGATCCTTCCACCCCCACCAATGTGTTTGATTTCGGCAAGCTCAATGCCGCCGACATCGCCCGCGTCGAAGTGTTGCGGGGACCGGGCTCCGGACTCTATGGCTCCGACGCCATCGGCGGCGTGATCAATGTGATTACCAAGGCGGGCGAGGGGCCGCTTGCCGCCACCGCCCATCTGGAAGGCGGCAGTTTCGACACCTTCAACCAGGATGCGACAGCGGGCGGTTCGGACGATGGCTTTCATTACCGCTTCACCCTCGCGCACCAACATGCCGGCGATACGCCGGTGACGCCGTCCTCCCTGCTGCTGCCGGGGGAAAAAGCCAATGGCGATTTCTACGACAGCGTCTCGGGCTCGACCAAGCTGGGTTATGACGTCACGGATTACTTCAATCTGGGCTTCGTCGGCCGCGCCAGCAATATTCTGGAAAAAATCACCGGCGATGGTTTCAATTTCAAGACCTTCACCGGATTTCCGTCTCCGACTCAGTCGCGCATCGCGGCCGTGCAATATGACGCGCGCGGCACGGCCCATCTGGTGCTGGGCCTTCTCGACCAGACGATTGGCCTGGCCTACAGCTCGTCGGCGACCGCCAATGCCGATCCCAACAACGGCAATTCACGCAATTCCGGCGCCCGGGTGAAGCTGGACTGGCAGGGCAACATCGCTCTCGCCAATGACGAAACCCTGGTCTTAGGGGCGGAGACGGCACGCGATGCCATCCATCTGCCGCTGTCGGCGGGCATCACCACCAATGCCGGTTATGCCGAACTTCAATCCGCGCTGGGGGATTTCGACAACAGCGTCAGTGTTCGTTATGACGACAACAGCCGCTTCGGCAATAAAGTCACCTGGCGCCTGGCCCCGGTCTACAAGGTCGGCGGCACGCGGCTGAAAGCCAGCATCGGCAGCGGCTTCAAGGCGCCCTCGCTGGAGGATCTGTTCGGCCCCTTCGGCCATAATCCCAATCTCAAGCCGGAAACCAGCATCGGTTACGACATGGGCCTGGACCAGCAACTGGGCACGGATTTTTCGGGCGGCGTCACCTGGTTTCACAACGACATCAGGAACCTGATTGAATCCGGCCCGCCGCCCAGCTTCGCGCCGGTCAATGTCGGCAAGGCCCGCACCCAGGGGGTGGAAGCCTATCTTGCCTGGGCGCCGATGGACACGTTGAAGCTGCGTGCCGACTACACCTACACCGAGGCTGCGGATGCGGTTTTCCACACCCCGTTGCTGCGGCGGCCCAAAAACAAGCTCAGCGGCGATATCGCCTGGCAGGCCTGGCCCGGTCTTTCCGCCGATCTGACGGTTCTGTATGTGGGTTCCACGGCCGATATCGGGCGGGAGAATTTTCTGCCGCTGAAACTGCCCAGCTATGTGACCGCCAATATCTCGGTCAATTACGCGTTAACGGATATGTTCAGCCTTTACGGCCGGGCGGATAATCTGTTCGATGAGCGTTATCAGAATCCCAGCGGCTTCCGGCAGCCCGGTCTGGCATTTTACGCGGGCGTCAAGGCGAATTTGTAAATGAAGAAACTGGTTGGCGCGGCGGTCGTCTTGCTTGCCTTGGGCAGGCCGGTGATCGCCGCGCCGCCGTTATCGGTTGCCAAGCCTGGGCACATCATGTCGCTGAAGCTCTGTACCGACGAATTGCTGATGGATTTGGCAGAGCCGGGACAGATTGCTTCGCTCAGTTTTTTGTCCCGGGAAAAAGCGGCGCTGAAAATCTGGCCTGAAGCAGCGGCGCTTCCCGTCAATCACAACACCCCCGAGGAAGTGCTGGCGGTCCACCCCGATCTGGTCCTCACCGATGAATTCACCAGCCCCGCCATGCGCGCCATCCTGGCCCGCAGCGGCGCCAGGGTGGTCGAGGTTCGGGCGGCGGAGAATTTCGAACAAATTCGTAACGTGACGCGCCAAGTGGGCGAGGCGGTTGGCGCGCGCGCCAAAGCCGAGGCGCTGATCACCCGCATGGACGAAAGTCTGCGCCAATTGTCGGCCGGCGCGCCGAAACAGGTGATCCGTGTCGCTGGCTGGGGCGGCGGCGGCTTCGTGCCGGGCCGCCGCACCTTGTTCAACAGCGTGCTGGCGGCGGCGGGCGGCAGCAATATCGCTGGTGAAGATACCGGCTATTACGATGTCGAAAGCCTGATCGCGGCAAAGCCCGATATCCTGGCCTATGGCGATGATTATATCGACACGCCGTCCCTGCGGATGGACCAGAACGCCCATCCCCTGTTGCTGAAACTCTTCGCCGGCAGGCGTATCGTCTATCCCACCGCCTTTTACGCCTGCGGCTTGCCGCAAAGCGCCGAGGCGGCGGCGGCGTTGCGCGCCACCATGCTGCGCGCCATGGCCGCGCCATGAGGATACTGGTCTTTATACTGACGATCCTGCTGGTGCTGGCCTTTGCCGCGTCCCTGCTGGCGGGCCGGGTGTGGATCGCGCCTCACGATCTTTTTTCGGGCGACATTTTCTCCGGCAGAAACCTGGCCTCGCTGATCGTGCTGGATATCCGCCTGCCGCGTACCTTGCTGGCATTGATGATGGGCGCTTCGCTGGGCCTCGCCGGTGCGGTGCTGCAGGGCCTCACCCGCAATCCCCTGGCCGAGCCCGGCCTGCTTGGCGTCTCCACCGGCGCGGCGCTGGGTGCGGTGATCGCGATCTATTTCGGCGTCACCGCCATCTCGGTGCTGGCCGGACCGCTGTTCGGCCTGATCGGCGCCTTGGCCGCTTGTGCGCTCACATTTGCATTGGGCCAGGGAGGAACCATCGCGCTGATATTGGCGGGCGCCGCCGTCTCCAGCCTGACCGCCGCGGGCATCGCGCTGGCGCTCAACTTCGCGCCCAATCCTTACGCTGCTTACGAGATTATGAATTGGCTGTTGGGATCGCTGGCCGACAAAAGCTGGACCCAGGTTTTTTTGGTAGCGCCCTTTGTGATTCTGGGCGGCGCGTTGCTGGCCACCACCGGCCGCGCGCTGGACGCCTTGTCGCTGGGCGAGGCGCAGGCGGAAAGCCTGGGCATTGACTTGAACCGGCTGCGCCTGACCGTCGTCGCTGGTACCGCGCTGGCGGTGGGCGCGGCCACCTCGGTCACCGGAGCGATCGGCTTTATCGGCTTGGTGGCGCCGCATCTGGCGCGGCCCTTTGTCGGCTATCTGCCGGGGCGCATCATGGCGCCCGCGGCGTTGGGCGGCGCGCTGCTCCTGATCCTCGCCGATATCGCGGTGCGGGAGATTCATCTGGGCCCCGAAATCAAGCTGGGGGTTTTCACCGCCCTGATCGGCGCGCCGTTTTTCTTCTGGCTGGTGCTGCGGCTTCGGAAGGTGGCGCCATGAGTTTCCTGCTGGCCGAACATCTCCGCGTCACAAAAGGCGGCCGCGCCATACTGGACGATGTTTCGCTGGAAGCAGGCTCCGGCGAATTTATCGCCGTGATCGGGCCCAATGGCGCGGGCAAATCCACTTTGTTGTCGGTGCTGGCGGGACTTACCCGGCCGAAAAGCGGTGAAGTCAGCCTGGATGGAAAATTCTTCTCCGAAATCCCGCGCAAGATCCTGGCGGCGCGCCGCGCCTACCTGCCGCAAAATCCCCTCTGCGAATGGCCGCTGTCGGTGGAGCGCCTGGTGGCGCTGGGCCTGACGCCGCATCTGCCTGCGTTTGGCGGCTTGCCGCTGCAGTTTGCCCCCGCCATCGGCAAGGCGCTGGAGGCCTGCGATCTCACCAGCCGCCGCAATCAGCCGGTGACGACGCTTTCGGGCGGGGAGTTTTCCCGCGCCATGCTGGCGCGGGCGTTGGTGGGAGAGCCGGAGATCCTGATCGTCGACGAGCCGGTCACCGGCCTTGATCCCCGCCATGCCATGGATTGCGCCCGGCGCCTGTCCGACTATGCCGCCGGGGGCAAGCTGGTGATCGCCGCCCTGCATGACCTGACGCTGGCGGTGCGCCATGCCGGCCGCATTGTGGCGCTCAAGGACGGAAAGGTGGCGGGCCAGGGGGCGCTGACCGCCGCATTGATCGGCAGGGTCTTTGACGTTGAGGCCGAAATCCGGGGCGAGGGTGAGCATGCGAGCGTAACGGTTTTGCGCTAGAGCATTTTCACGCTTCGTTGAATCGCGAAAATGCTCTATCTCTTTGTTTGGTCGCGGTTCCGGACGGAAAACCGCTTCACACTTTTCCTGGAACCGCTCTAGTATCAACGACAGGGAGAACACCATGTCCATTCGTGGCCGCAGCTTTTTATTCGCCGCACTGGCGCTGGCGGCTTCGGCCGGCATCGCCCGGGCCGATTATTTTCTTAACGGCTATTACACGCCGACCACCGGCAAGGTCGGCCAGCACCTGGAATCCGACGCCGCCTTCGGCGTCACCGACACGCCCGATCAGTGCGCGGTGGATTGGAAGGATATTGTCATCACCGGCACCCTGCCGCCGGGCCTGGACATTTCCAATTCCTTTTCCAGCGTCATCGCCGGAACCCCGACCCAGGCCGGCGATTGGGCGGTGACGGTCACCTTTCACGATCTGGGCTGCTCGGCGATTCCCACCGGCCGGGTCGATCGCGCGATCAGGGTGAAGTATCACATCACGCCGTGAGCGGCAGTGAGGACAAGGACGACATCAGAGCTGATTCAAATCATGGGGCGCATAGAATCGAGGCACCAGATAATGGATCTTGCCGTCTGCATCGGCTGGGGCGATATAAATGGTCCATTCTTGATGGGCGAATTTTACGTCGAAGATATCGAATTCGTCCGTCATCTGGCTCTGCAGCACCCTTTCATCGAAAACATTCTTTGACGAAGCCTGACCCCAATATTTGCTCCATTCCAAAGGGCCTCGGTCGACATCCCGTGTCAGATTCGGCCATACCCAGGGCTGCGCCGCCGTCATCGCTCTTCCCACAAACATCCGTTCGCACCTTTTCGGCCCCTGGCCGAGCAGGCATTGCACAGCCGCTTCGGTCCCGGAGCGTGGACTTGCCCCGCTCTGCGCAAACGCCGGGGGTGAAAGGCAAACCGCGATGCCGGCCAATGTCGCGAGCAGGAATTTCTTCAGATCGTTGGGCGCCGTGTTAGACCAGGGTTTCATGAAGGACTCCTTCCTAGCATCAGGATTGCACCTGGCGGGTTAGCGTTTTAACCGGCCTGGCTTTCCTGCCGGGGGCGACTATATAGAATTTGCACGGGGTCCGCTGGCGAGGTTACCGTAACGGAGTGCTTGCTGCTTCCGATGGCCATATTCGGAGGACTATCAAAGAACCTGAATCCATATCTCTTGCCATCTGGAGCAGGCGAAAAAATGACAACGGTCATTACTGCGTTCATGTATTTTACCGTATAGATATCATCCCCGGCAGCGTTGGTACCCAGATATTCGACCGCTTCAAGCGGTCCATCAGGGCAACCGTCTAAACGGTCGAAGACGTACTGGTTGTTGCAACGGTTGTGATAGTGCCTGGCCGACACCTCAAAGGCCGTCTCGCACCCCTCCGGCCCCAGGCCGATCCGGCACTCCAGAGCCGCTTCGGTTTTTGGACTTGGCGCATTTCTGGCCTGCGCGAACGCGGCTGGCGATGAGCCGATCCCGAGGGTGGTAATGGCAAGTGCTATCAGCGGAAAATTCTTCGGAGCAATAGGTGCCATGCCGGACAAGAGCTTCACGATGAACTCCTTCCTAGTCTGGTGATTTAACGCCTTCCGAAATGGAACCGCCATATCGATGGGATGCATCAAATGTCACGAAGCATCTCTTTTTGGCTGCTTGTGGATAAGTCATGACAAAACACAAGGGCTATCAGGTCTGTGAAGGGTAATATCGCCCAGTAAATTCATTTAAAGATGCCGCCAAGCGCCTCGGCTGTGATGAGGACAAGGCGGCGTTTGAGGCGAAGCTGGGGAAGATCGCGAAGGCGAAGCCGAAAAGTGGCGCGAAACCCTAATCAGGTCTAGAAGCGAAACAGTTGGTTTTTTTCGGCTCTGCTAACGCAGTAGATAACAGCATCAATTGGGCCGACCCCGTCATTTCTACCCCGCGCGTTACGCCGCAACGATTCCTGGCGATGCTGCCCCAGATGACGACCTTCTGCCCAACATAACTACCGATAGTGGGAAAATATTTTTCGTGGTCCATAGCGATAAATCCCACACCGTTGCTGTCCAGCACAACATCAGTACCAAAGTACATGGGATCGGTATGCACACTTACCACCGTGCCTATAATCGCTGGGCGGCATATGCTCGTACTGAGAGCCTCCATCGGAGAGCTAGGATCGGACGCGGCTGCTGCCGGGAGCGCCGACGCCGCCAGGACTGTGAGAGCTATGAGTGCTTTCATGGCGCTTCTCCTGCTTAAAGGTTCTAACCAGGGATGCTTCTGATCGTTCCAGAATATGCCCGGAACGTCTCGGGGCTATGCTCGACTCGTCGCCAAACTTACACCCGAATCGGCCTTGTGGATAAGTCGGCGTAGAACGCAAGATCTGGCAGTGGGTCTGCGAAGTATAATATCGCCAAATTTTTGGCGATATTACCTTTTACAAACCCATACCAATCAATCGGCTATTTAGCTCCAGGGCCGGCCTTCAGCTCGACAGAGGGGCGATCCTGATGCGGCGGCGGTACCTGCCGCCCCAACCTGTCATCGATAAACGGCTTGGTGAAATCTGTCTTGCCGTCTTTGCTTGCTAGGGTTCTGGTCGGTGGCGCAGGCGTTTCTGCGAAGGCGGGCGCGGCCAACGTCGCTGTTGCAATCAAGAGAAAGACTTTCATAAGACACCTCCCGGCGTTTGGGGAGCCTACCACGGCTAGCCCAGTCTGTCCGCCAGCTTTTGAAGCTGCTCCGCCCGTTTCCTTCGGACGACGTCAAGTCAGTTGCGCGCCGACCCGGATGTGATGAGGACAACGGGCGGTTTGAGCGCAGTTGAAAAAGATCGCCAAGCCGAAACCAAAAAGCGGCACCAAACCCCAAACAAGGTAGGGCGGTGTCTAGGGAGGGGTGCTAAAATTGGGGTCGCCACTCCAGTCCCCAGAATTCCCGATAACGAAAGCCTTCATCCGGGCGACTGCCTGTTTTTCCTCGGCGGTCTGATTGGGCACGGCTTCCGCAGTCTTTATTTTTTTCATGGCGGCAAAAGTATTAGGGGGAGAGGGCGTGCCCTGTACCATCCGATGCGCGTCTTGCAGGGCTTGCGCGACTTCCGGTCGTAGGGTGGCGGCAGCGGGAAGCGCAAAGAACGCAGCACAAATCATTACGGTGGAGAAAATCCGGATGTTCATGTGCTTCTCCTGTTTAAGTTTCTAACCAGGGACGCCTTTGATCGTTCCAGAATACGCCCGGAACGTCTCGAAGCTACGTTCGACTCGTCGCCAAACTTACATCCGAATCGGCCCTGTGGATAAGTCGACTTAGAACGCAAGGGCTGGCGGTGGTTTTGGGAACGGTAATATCGCCAAATTTTTGCGTCACAATCGCTTATCCACAGCCAAAACGCCTTGACGGAGCCTGGGATTGGCGCACTAGATATGGGGCTGGGTTCTCTGATTTGTCATAATTGTAGGGGCTAACAGGCGATTGGTGGGTCGAAACACGATTCAGCCAGCGCCTTTCTGCCCCCTCCAGAGAGCCTTCGATTTCAGCGGGTTCGCCCGCGTTGCATTTGGGGGCGTTGCATGTCGGCAGTCGGCAAATTCGATTTCAGCGGCGATTTCGACGAAAACGGTCAGCTGGTCGAGACGCCGTATCGCCCCAGCATCGCGGAACGCAAAGCCGCCGCTTTGCGCAGGCCCATGCCGGCCCCGGATCGCGCCAAACCGGTGGCGCAGCCGCCGATGCCCGCGCCACTGGCCAAAAAGCCGCTGCCCGCCGACCTCAAGCTCGACCATGCGCGCGATGCCATGCTCACCTCCTTCGGCAAGGCGACGCTCTCCGACCGCTATCTGATGCCGGGCGAAAGCTTCCAGGACATGTTTGCCCGTGTCTCCTGCGCCTATGCCGACGATGTGGCCCATGCTCAGCGCCTGTATGACGCTATGAGCCAGCTCTGGTTCATGCCCGCCACGCCGATTCTTTCCAATGGCGGCACCAAGCGCGGGCTTCCCATCTCCTGCTTCCTCAATGATGTGTCCGATTCCCTAGACGGCATTGTAGGCACCTGGAACGAGAATGTCTGGCTTGCCTCCAATGGCGGCGGCATCGGCACCTATTGGGGCAAGGTGCGCTCCATCGGCGAAAAGGTGAAAACCGGGCAGACCAGCGGCATCATTCCCTTCATTCATGTGATGGACGGGCTGACGCTGGCGATTTCGCAAGGGTCCCTCCGCCGGGGTTCGGCGGCGGTCTATCTCGACATCACCCATCCGGAAATCGAGGAGTTTCTTGAGATCCGCAAGGCCAGCGGCGATTTCAACCGCAAGGGCCTCAATCTGCATCACGGCATCAACATCACCGATGAATTCATGGCAGCGGTCCGGGACGGCAAGATGTTCGGCCTCAAGAGTCCCAAGACCGGCGAGGTCTTGCGCGAAATCAACGCCCGGCAACTCTGGCAGCGCATTTTGGAAACGCGCCTGCAGACCGGCGAGCCCTATATCCTGAATATCGACGCGGTGAACCGCGCCCTGCCCAAGCATCAGCGCGAGCTGGGCCTGAAGGTCAACACCTCAAACCTCTGCAGCGAGATCACGCTTCCCACCGGCATTGATCATAGGGGCGAGGACCGCACCGCGGTCTGCTGCCTTTCCTCCCTCAATATCGAGACCTGGGACCAATGGGCCGACGCCCCCTTCTTTGTCGAAGACGTGCTGCGCATGCTCGACAATGTGCTCAGCGATTTCATCGCCAATGCCCCGCCCGGCATGAAGCGTGCGGTCTATTCGGCCAGCCGCGAGCGTTCGGTGGGCCTGGGCGTGATGGGCTTTCACTCCTTCCTCCAGTCCAAGGGAATTCCCATGGAAAGCGCCATGGCCAAGTCCTGGAATCTGCGCATCTTCAAGAAGATACGGCGGGAAGCGGATGCGGCGTCTTATATATTGGCCGAGGAACGCGGGCCGTGCCCTGACGCCGCCGAGAAGGGCATGAAGGCGCGCTTCAGCCACAAGATCGCCATCGCCCCCACCGCCAGCATCTCCATCATCTGCGGCGGCACCTCGGCCTGCGTCGAGCCGATCCCGGCCAATGTCTATACCCACAAGACCCTGTCGGGGGCCTTCTCGGTCCGCAATCCCTACCTGCAGGAATTGCTGGCGGCCAAGGGCGCCGACACCCCGGAGACCTGGGCCTCGATCGTCGAACAGGAAGGCTCGGTCCAGCACCTGCATTGCCTCAGCGACGACGAGAAATCGGTCTATCGCACCGCCTTTGAGATCGACCAGCGCTGGATCATCGAGCTGGCGGCCGACCGCACCCCTTTCATCTGCCAGAGCCAGTCGCTCAACCTGTTCCTGCCTGCCGATATCGATAAATGGGACCTGCACATGCTGCATTGGACGGCGTGGGAGCGCGGCATCAAGAGCCTTTATTATTGCCGCTCCAAATCCATCAGCCGCGCCGGTTTTGCCGGCCAGTTGGAGAAAAAAGACAGCAAGGTCGCTGCTGTCGCCAAGACCGATTATGAGGAATGCCTGGCATGTCAGTAGATTTTGGAAAAGTTGATCCGCGGTCGCTGATCGGAACGGGTCGTGTGGGTCTGCTCCATTCCACCGGCACCTATGACATCACGCGTTATCCCTGGGCCTATGACTGCTGGAAGCGCCAGCAGCAGACCCATTGGATGGGCGAGGAAGTGCCGCTGGGCGCCGATATCAAGGACTGGCAGTCCGGCCGCCTGGCCGATGCCGAGAAAGGCCTGCTCACGCAGATTTTCCGCTTCTTCACCCAGAGCGATGTCGAAGTCGGCGACAATTACCTGAAACGCTACATCCCGCTTTTCCAGCCTCTGGAAGTGCAGATGATGATGGCCGCCTTCACCAATATGGAGACGGTGCATATCGACGCCTATGCGCTTTTATTGAAGACCCTGGGCATGCCCCAGGCCGAGTTTGAGGCCTTCCGCGATTATGACGAAATGCGCGCCAAGGCCGATTACATGCATACCTTCGGGGTGGGCAGCTGCGCCGATGTCGCCCGCACCCTGGCGATGTTCGGTTCCTTCACCGAAGGCATGTCGCTGTTCGCCAGTTTCGCCATGCTGCTGAATTTCCCGCGCCACAACAAGATGAACGGCATGGGCCAGATCGTCAGTTGGTCGGTGCGCGATGAGAGCCTGCATTGCGAGGGCATCACCAGGCTTTATCACGCCTGGAATGACGAGACCGGCGCGGTGACCAAATCCGTGCGTGACGACATTATCGACGTCGCCAAGACCATGGTGGGACTGGAAGAGCGCTTTGTGGACCTGGCCTTCAGCCTGGGCGAAATCCAGGGCATGACCCCGGCGCATATCAAATCCTATGTCCGCTATATCGCCGACTGGCGGCTGACCCAGCTGAAGCTGGCGCCGGTATTCGGCAATTTCGAGGAGACCGAAAGCGGCTATAAGCAGATCAAGGCCCATCCCTTGCCCTGGCTGGTGGAAATCCTCAACGGCGTCGAACACGCCAATTTCTTCGAGCAGCGCGCCACCGAATATTCCAAGGGGGCTACCAGCGGTTCCTGGGATGGCGACGAAGGCGTTTGGGCCAATTTCGACAAGCGCAATCAAATCGCGGCCGAGTAGGCGCTGGTCTTTTGCCCGCTGAGTGCGTCGCGCGTGCTCACGTACGTCCGTACGCTCCGCACGACGCTCCTGCTCATCGGCCAAAATCCCTAGCGCCTACCGGCGCGGAGAATCCTACTTGCGTGTCGGTTGTGGCTATGCCTATCCTTGCCGGCCTATCGAGAGGCATGCCGTCCGCGCAAAGGGCTTAGCCCACTCGCTGATGTTTTCGGTTTCACCTGACTTCCAGCCCGAATGATGCGGACACCGGGCGCAAGGAAGGAAGGCTTTGCATGACCGATAAGTCCGGGAAGCGTCCGCTTCCCCTCACCCCGCACCCGGATCATCTGCGCAAGGAAGCCAAGGCCAGGCTGGCCAGCCTGAAAGGGCGCATGCCGTCCGTCAGGCTGACCGATGTGCAGCTGATCCTGGCGCGGGAATATGGCTTTGCCAATTGGGGCATGCTCCAGGCCGAGGTGGCGCGCCGCAGCGGGCAGGGCAGGCGGCTGCGCAATGCCGTCGCCACCGCGCTGGCAGTCCGGCGCATCCGGGGACAGGGCAATGAGGAAGCCGGTGGAGACTTTCCGATCGGCTTTTTCCGGGCAGGCCTGATCGCGCAGGTTGGCTTTATTATCGTGGCGCTGACGGGAGTCGCGATGGTGATGACCGCCGGGCAGCATGAAGGCGCGCCCGCGGTGATCGGGCGGCTGGGACTTTTGCTCCACAGCCTGATCTGACGGCAGCGGAATTCGCCATGAAATTCCTGCCTCTGATCTGGGCAGCGCTGACGCGCAAGCCCGCGCGCACCATCCTGACGCTGGTCTCGGTGACTATCGGCTTCACCCTGTTCGGCCTGACTATCGGCGTGGGCGCCGGCTTCCGGCATCTGGCCGATAGCGCGCGGATGGATCGCCTCTATGTCAGTAGCCGCTATGCCGGTTCTCTGGCGCTGGCGCAGCGCGATCAGGTCGCCCGCCTGTCTGGCGTCACCCATGTCGGGGTTTTCGGTGCGGTCGGCGGCTATCACCAGGCCCCGACGAACAGCGTTGCTGTGATGATGCTGGACGAAGAAATGCGCACCGTCTTTTCGGAATTGCCGGTCAGTAGGGCGCAATGGCGCCAGATGGACGCCGGCCAGAATGGCCTCATTCTCAGCCGCACCCTCGCGGCGCACTACCAGGTGAAGATCGGCGATGATTTTCCCATAATCGCGTCGCAGCCAAAGGCCGACGGCTCGACAGTCTGGAATTTCGCGATTCTCGGCATCGTGGACGATATCGCCTATTTTCCCGCTGGCTTCGCGGTGGGCAATTATGCCTATCTCGATCAAGCCCGGCCCATGGCGGATCGCGGCAAGGCCAGCCAGTTCTGGCTCTTGATCAGGGACAGCGCCCGCGCCGAAGAAACCAGCAACGCCATTGACCGGCTGTTTGCCAACTCGCCTGACCCGACCCAAAGCGATTCTGAAAAAGCCATCATGGAGAATATCGGCGGGCCGGACAGCACTATCGCCATCGGCACGGAGAGCGTAGCGGCCATCGGGATGCTGATGATCGCCTTTCTCACCGGCAACGCCATTGCCCAGTCGGTGCGCGAGCGCCTTGGCGAATTCGCGGTACTGAAAACCATCGGCTTTACCGCGCGCGGCATCATCGCGCTGGTGTTCGCGGAGGCGGCGATCCCCTGCCTCTCTGGCGCGGCAGTAGGGCTGGCGTTTGCGAAAATTATCTCCTTGCTTCTGCCCCGCTTTGTACCGGCGGTGGCGCAATTTCCCACCTATATGCCCGTTCCGGTCCTGGCGTCGGCTTTCCTGGCGGCGGGGCTGATCGCCTTTTGCAGCACCGCGCTTCCGGCTTTGCGCATCGCGCGGCTGGATGTTGCCACCGCGCTGGCGAGGCGCTGAGATGAACAATCTTCGCCAAATCATCGCCGTTACCGCGCTAGGATTGAGAAGTATTCACACCCGATTCAAGTCGGCATTGGTTATTGTGGCGAGTCTGACCTGCGTCCTCGGCGTTATGATATCTTTGCTGGCGCTTGTTGAGGGGCTTGCGCTTGCCTATGCCGATGCCGGTGACCCGAACAATGTGATGGTCCTGTCAAAAAAGACCGGCGGCTTGCAAGAAGGATTATTTATCGAGAGAGGCAGTGCACTTCCCCGTGCCTGGGTCAATCTCATAGAGAATGCGCCAGGCGTTCGAAAAGCAAGTGATGGCTTACCGTCGGCTGATGCCGAGATATACACCTTCATACATCTGACCAAGAAATCAAATCACAGAACTGGACCCACCGGCTTGCGTGGCGTTGGACCGGAAGGAATTGCGATACGTCCGGAATTGAAAATAATTTCTGGGCGCATGTTTCACCCAGGAAAGCGCGAGATCATCGTGGGCGCGATGGCTCAACAAAAATTCGTTGGCCTGGATCCCGGTGACCAAGTTGCCTTGCCTGATGGCAGATGGTCAGTTGTGGGGGTCTTTTTAACCGGAAATTTTCTCGATGGCGATTTGGTGGCGGATAGCGAAACGTTAATGGTTGGCTTAAAGCAGACCACATACAATTCCGTGATTGCCCGTCTTGTCTCCCCTGAATCCTTCGAAGCTTTTGAGAGGTCCCTCACTGGCAATCCGGCATTGTCCGTGATGGTGGAGCGTCAAACTGATTATTGGAAACATCTTTTTGACAGTCTGCCAAAAGCCGGATTCTATGTCATTTTTTGGACGGTGAGTTTTTTCGTTCTCATGGGAGCGATGATTGGGACGCTTCACGCCATGTACGCCGTGGTGGATTCTCGTACAAACGAAATCGCGATATTGCGGGCCATAGGATTCGGCGGATTTGCTGTTGCCGTTTCGGTGGTGCTGGAGGCCATGCTGCTGGCTTCATCAGGGGCGGTGATCGGCACCGCCATCGCATGGTTGCTGGTTGATGGCTACGCCTACAATGGCGCGGACGGTGTGTTTCGAGTAACAGTCGATCTGCATCTGCTGCTGGTAGGTATAGGCTCGGCCCTAGCTATTGCATTCATCGGCGCGTTGTCGCCGGCGATCAAGGCGTCACGTGTGACAGTGGTCGAGGCGCTCAGAGCCTATTGAGCGGCAGGCCGCTTTCGCGCCAGGCTTTCATGCCGCCGTCCAGCGCCGCGGCCTGGGTGAAGCCGAGTTCGCGCAAGGTCGCGGCGGCCAGGGTGGAGATCTGGCCGAATTCGCAGCACACCAAAATGCGCCTTGTGGGATCGGGCAGCTCCTTGTTGACCCGCAATTCCAACTGCCCACGCGGCAGATGCTGGGCGCCGGGAATATGGCCGTCGGCATAGGCGTCTTTTTCCCGCACATCCAGCAGCACCAGGCCGAGATCATTTTTGCCCACCCGTTCCGCCAGATCGGCCATGGAGACGAAGGGCACGGTCGCCGATGCGTCGCTGAGAAGCTGCGCCACTGTCTTGCCGCCGCTCATATTGGTGCGCAGCGCCTCGGTGAGATGGGTGGGGGCGTCGAGATTGAGCTTCTGCATCATCTCGACGAATTCGGCGCGGCCGCGTTTGGCCAGGCGCGGATTGGAGTCGATTTCGGCACCGATGGTGGAATGGCTGCGGCCTTTATAGTCATGCGCCGGATAGACTTTGAGCGCGGGATCGAGTTTCAGCACGATGTTGAAAAGGCTGTCGTACAGCGCGTCGGGATCGCCGGTGGGAAGATCGGTGCGCCCGGTGGCGCCGATCAGCAGCGTGTCGCCGGTGAAGAGGCGGTCTTCGGCCAATACGCATAGGGAATCGCTTGTGTGGCCGGGCGTGTGCAGCGCCCGAAACCGCATATTGCCCACGCGCAATATCTCGCCATCCGACAGGCGAAAGCCGGCGTAAGGGGCAGGGGACAGGCGGTTGGTCACCACCGGCGCGTTCAATCTTTTTCCCAGCTCCTTTGCCGCCGAGAAATGATCGGCATGAGTGTGGGTGTCCAGCACATAGCGAATGCGTAGGCCTTCCTTCGCCGCCAGTCCCAGATAATAATCGGCCTGCTGCAAATGGGGATCGATCAGGATTGCGGCATGGGTTTCCTGGCAACCGACCAGATAGGATTGGCATCCGCCGGTAGCGATCTGCTCGAAAATCATTGCGCTGTTACCCCCGCAGCATGGCGCGAAATTCGCGGTTCTTCTTTAGCACATATTCGCGCTTCATCGCGCCTTTGCGGGTGCGGTGGCGCTCGGCATAGACCAGAAGCCATTTGCGGGCGCGGGTGGCTTTGGCGCCGCGCTTTCCCGCGCCGTTATGTTCGGCGAGGCGGCGGTCGAGGTCGAGGGTCCAGCCGACATAGGTAAGGGCGCCCCGGGGGCCTTCCGCCGCGATTACATAAACATAAGCCGCCATAGACACTTAATCCCTATTTCGGGGGTTTTTGGCAAGGGCTTGCGGAGGGGCGGGGAGAGGTCTATATATTTGCCCAAGCAAGTGTTGCCTGGACAATATTTGTCCCTACACGGATAATCGCGATGCGCCCCTATTACCGACCCGGCAATTACGCAATGAAGAATTCTGTCGGTTACCTGATGCGGATGTCGATCAACCGCGTGCTGCCGCAGATGGAAGCGCTGTTTGAGGACGAGGAGCTGACCTTTTCGCAGTGGACGACGCTGGTGGCGCTGCATGACGGGCGAATTTCGACCGCGGGCGATCTGGCCTTGAATATCTGCCATGACGCGGGTTCCCTGACCCGGCTGATCGACCAGATGGAAAAGCGCGGATTTGTCACCCGCCAGCGCAGCGAAAGCGACCGGCGCGTCGTTACCCTGGCGCTGACGCCGCGCGGGCGGGCGATGGTGGAAGTGCTGGCACCCCGGGTGATGAATTTCTGGAACAAGCTGCTTTCCGGCTTTTCCCATGAGGAAATCGACACGCTGATCGCGCTTCTGACCCGGCTGGTCATCGCGGCGGAAGGCACCAAGCGGGGATCGTCGAAATTGCATCTTTCCGCCGCGCCCATTTCCGCGCCCAGGAAGAAATCGTCATGAAAAAGTTCCCTGGCCTGTTTTCAGCCTTGCGCGCGAATCCGCGCAGCCCTGTCACTTTTGGCAGGTGCCAATCGTCTTATTTTCAGGGACAGTCCCGCCTGGACAGATCCCCGTCTGGACAGATCGTCGCCATGAAACAGATATTCAGCCTCATTCCCGCCCTGCTGCTATCTGCCTGCGTCGCCGCGCCGCCGACCACGCCGCAGGTCAAAGAGATCGCGCCAGAGACGCTGGGTCTTGGCGCGGCCGATGCGCCGCAATTCCCCGATGAATGGTGGAAAAGTTTCCATGACCCGCAAGTGGACCGGCTGGCGGGGCTGCTGGTGGAGCATAATCCCACCCTGGCCGGGGCTATCGCGCGCATTCGTGCTGCCGGGGCGCAAGCGGCGGTGGCGGGCGCAGAGGACCTGCCGCAAGTCACCCTGGACGGGCAGGAGCAACGCGAGCTTCTCAGCAAGGATTACATCATTCCGCCGCCTTATGGCGGCACCTATCGCTGGTTCGGGCAGACCCAAGCCAACCTGACCTGGAATCTGGATTTCTGGGGCAAGCAGGCGGCCCTGATCGGGCAGGCGCGCGACAGCGCCAATGCCGCGATGCTGGATGCGCAAGGGGCGCGGCTGGCGCTGTCCGGCGCTTTCGCCCAGACCTATATCAATCTCTATCTGGCCTATGTCGATGGCGACATCGCCGACGCCACGGTGGCCGAGCGCCAGGAAATTCTCGATCTCACCCAGAACCGCTTCAATGCGGGTTTGGAGAATGCCTCATCGGTGGAACAGGCCAAGGCGCTGCTGGCACTGGCAAAGGTGGACCAGCGAAGTACTGAGGCCCAGCGTGACCTGGATGTGCACGCCATCGCGGCGCTGGCAGGCGAGGGCGCCGCGCTTTATTCCAGCATTGTCCGGCCGACGCCGGACCTGGATGCCGCGTTGCCGCTTCCCGAAAATTTGCCCGCCGATCTCATCAGCCGGCGACCCGATATCCTGGCAGCGCGGGCGCGGGTGGATGCGGCGGCCAAGGGACGGCAAGCGGCGCATGCCGAATTCTATCCCAACATCGATCTGGCGGCGTTCGCGGGCTTCCAGGCGGTGGGCCTTTCCAATCTCTTGAGCGGCAATGCCTTCACCATGGGGGTCGGGCCGGCGCTGCATCTGCCGATTTTTGATGCCGGAAAAATCCGCGCCCAATATGCCGGGGCCACCGCCGGGCTGGATATCGCCGTGGCGGATTACAATGGCGCGGTGGTGAGTGCGATCAAGCAGACCGCCGATGCCATGACCGAGGTCGCAAGCCTTACCGCCCGGCGCGCCGACCAGCAGGCGGCGCTGGACAGCGCCACACGTTCCTTTGCGCTGGCCGAAGAACGCTACAAAGATGGCTTGTCCGACCAGATTCCCATGCTGAATGCCGAAGCCACCCTGCTTTCGGCGCGCCAGCAGATGGCGGCGCTGGTGGCCGAGACCGCGACCGAGCGCGTCACCCTGCTGCTTTCGGTGGGCGGGGGATTCAATACTTCCAGTATTTCCACTATTGCCAGACAGGAATAATGCCATGAGCAGTGCAGCCTTCACCAAAACCTCCGCACCGGCAGAGGTGGTCAACAACAAGCGGCGCAACGGGCTTCTCATCCTGGGCGCAGTGATCCTGATCGCCGCCATCGGATACGGGCTTTACTGGTTCCTGGACGCGCGCTTTTTCGAAAGCACCGATGACGCCTATGTCGCGGGCAATGTGGTGGCGGTGACATCGCGCGAGAATGCCACGGTGATGTCGCTGCATGCTGACAACACCCAGACGGTCAAGCGCGGCCAGCTCCTGATCGAGATGGATCCGGCGGTGGCCCAGGTGAACATGGCGGCGGCGGAGGCCAACCTGGCCCGCGCCGTGCGCGCGGTGCGCGGCGAATTTTCCAGCGCCGATTCCTTTTCCGCGCAACTGGCTGAGGCCGAGGTTGCGCTCGCCCAGGCGCAAAATGATTACCAGCGCCGCCAATCGGCGTCGGCCGGTGCGGTATCGGGCGAGGAGCTGGCGCATGCCAAATCGGCGGTCGCGGCGGCCGAGACGCAGGTCACTGCCGCCGAGGGCGGGCTGGCGCACGCCCGGTCGCAGGTCGAGGGCACCAACGTCGCGGGCAATCCCGATGTGATGGCGGCGGAGGCGCAACTGCGCAATACCGCCATCGCGCTGGGCCATATGCGGCTGGTGGCGCCCGTGGACGGGGTGATCGCCCAGCGCACCGTGCAGGTGGGCCAGCAGGTCGCCGCGGGAACCCCGCTGATGGCGGTGGTGCCGCTGTCGGATGTGTGGATCGACGCGAATTTCAAGGAAGTGCAATTGTCCGACATGCGCATCGGCCAGCCGGTCACGATCACGGCCGATCTCTATGGCGGCGGCGTGACCTATCACGGCCATATCGAAGGCCTGGGCGCCGGTTCGGGCAGCGCCTTCGCGCTGCTGCCGCCACAGAATGCCTCCGGCAACTGGATCAAGATCGTGCAGCGGGTGCCGGTGCGCATCGCGCTGGACCCCAAGGAGCTGGCCGATCATCCGCTCAGGGTGGGGCTTTCGGTTGCGGTGAACGCCGATGTGCGGGACACGTCAGGCCCGCTGGTCACTTCCATGATGAGCGGCGGCAGCATGACGGCGGACACCGGCGAGAATACCGACGCCGCCACCGACGCCCTGATCGCCAAAATCCTGGCCGACAATGGAGCCGGCCAGCAAGGCGCGCGCAAATGAGCGGCGCAGGCGCTCAAGCCGCGGGGCCGCCGCCCATGGTGGGCGTGGCGCTGGCCGTCACGGCGCTGGCGCTGGCGATGGGCACCTTCATGCAGGTGCTGGATTCCACCATCGCCAATGTTTCGCTTCCCACCATCGCGGGCAATCTGGGCGCCAGCACCGACCAGGGCACCTGGGTGATCACGGCCTTTGCCGTGTCGAACGGCATCGGGGTGCCGCTGACTGGCTGGCTGATGGGGCGCTATGGCGTGGTGCGTATTTTTGTTCTCTCCGTGCTGGCTTTCACCATCGCGTCTTTCCTCTGCGGCATCGCCTGGAGCCTGCCGTCGCTGATCTTCTTCCGGGTGCTGCAGGGCGGCGTCTCGGGACCGATGATTCCGGGTTCGCAGGCGCTGCTGATTTCCATTTTCCCCGCCGACAAGCGGGCCACCGCGCTGGGCATCTGGTCCATCACCACCCTGGTGGCGCCGATCTGCGGGCCGATCCTGGGCGGCTACATCTCGGACAATATCCATTGGGGCTGGATTTTCCTGATCAATGTGCCGGTCGGCCTGATCGTGACGTTCCTGTGCTGGCAGGCGCTCAAGAGCCGCGAAACCCCCACACGGCAATTGCCCATCGATATGGTGGGGCTGGGGCTTTTGATCCTCTGGGTGGGAGCGCTGCAGGTGATGCTGGACACCGGCAAGGATGCCGGCTGGTTCGAATCCACCCGCATCGTGGTCCTGGCCCTGATCACCGCCATTGGCTTTGTAGCGTTCCTGATCTGGGAGCTGACGGAAAAATACCCGATCGTGGATTTGACGCTGTTCAAGAGCCGCAATTTCGCGCTGGGCTGCCTAGCGTTCTGCCTCGGCTATGCCGTGTTCTTCGCCAACACGCTGCTGATGCCGTTATGGCTGCAGACCCAGATCGGCTACACCGCGACCTGGGCGGGGCTGGTGGCGGCGCCGACCGGGGCCATCGCGGTGATGCTGACGCCGCTGACGGCGCGGATGATGGCGCGAGTCGATGCCCGCATCATTGCCACGGTGGCGTTCCTGGCCTTTGGCGCTTCTTACTTCATGCGTGCCGGTCTCACCGCCGATGCCGCGTTCTTCAATTTCGTGCTGCCGCTGCTGGTGCAGGGCATCGCCATGGCGACATTTTTCCTTTCGATGATCACCCTGCTGCTGGACGGCATACCGCCGCAGCGCATTCCCTCCGCGTCCGGCGTCAGCAATTTCGTCCGCATCACCGCGGGCGGTTTCGCGGCCTCCATTGTCACCACCCTGTGGGACCGGCGCGAGGCGCTGCACCAGAGCCGGCTGGCCGACCAGACCACCGCCTTCAGCCCCTGGCTGCGCGGGGCGGTGGCGAATTTGCACCGGCTGGGGTTGCCCGAACTGGGCGCGCAGGCCTCGATCACCCGCACCATGGTGGGGCAGGCCTATCTCTTGGCAGCGGACGACATTTTCTATGCCTCGGGCTGGATATGCCTGGTGCTGATCGCGATGGTGTGGATGTGCCGCAAGGCCAAGTCGGGCGGGGGCGCGCCGGTAGCGGCGGACTGATGTCTGCCGGCTGCCCGCTACGCGGGCGTTCGGCCGGCGAAAGCTCCACCGGAGCTTTCGTGAAGCGGCCTCACGGGAAGAGATTTAGTGCAAGCCTCAAAATGAGTCTCAAGATTGACAGAATCGCAGGCCAGCGGGCTATTTGGGCATGGACTGGGGCTCCCTGATTCGCCGGTTGATGGAAGGCGTGCGCCGCCGTGCCTGGGAGGGCGCGGCGTTTCTGTTGTTCGGCGCCGCCATGGTGGCCGGCTATGGCTCGGTGCTGTCGGGCGCGGTCAGCTTCGCCGGCGCGCTGACGCCCGGCATGGCAGCCGAGGCGTCGGATGAACCGGTTGTGGCGGGGGCGTCGCTGCCGCTGACCGGTTTTTCGGCGGTGCCGCGCTACTCGCCGCAGATATTGTTTCCCGTGACCGGCCATTTCTTTCCGGCCTGGATGACCGTCGGGCGCGGGTCACGCCTTGCATCCATGCCGGTTGCCGCGGCGATGACCGTAACCGCCAGCACGCTTCCCATCCCCAGACCCGGCATCGCCATCTGCATCGACGATCTGGGCGAGGATTTGGCCGGTACCGACAAAGCGATCGCGCTGCCGCGGGAGGTGGCGATGTCCTTTCTGCCTTATGCCGAGGCGACGCCGTTCCTGGCCCAGGAAGCGGAGAGCAAAGGCCATGCCGTGCTGGCGCATGTGCCGATGGAGGCGCTTTCCCGCACGAATCCCGGCGCGATGGCGCTGCAGGTAGGAGCGCCCGACAATAGCGAACGTCTCGCCTGGAATATTTTTCGTGTGCCGGGGCTGGTGGGGATCAACAATCATGAAGGCAGCCGTTTCACCGAGGACGCCGCGTCTGTCGCCCTGGTGGCGCGGGTGCTGGCGGAGAAGAAACTGTTTTTCTTCGATTCCCGCACCGTGCCGGATTCAAAAGTCGTCAGCGTGGCGCGCCAATATGGCGTGATGAGCGCGAGTCGCGACATTTTTCTGGACAATGTCGTGAGCGAAGAGGCGGTGCGCCGGCAGCTGGACGCGCTGGCCGCGGAGGCCAAGCGCAACGGCGTCGCCATCGCCATCGGGCATCCTCATGACGCGACCTTGAAGGTGGTGGCGGCCTGGCTGGCGGAAAATCACGGCGTGGAGCTGGTGCCGCTGCCGGAAGCGATACGGCGAAAGAGTCAGGGGCTGACGCTGGAGGTGCGGTAGATGCGATCCTCCCTTTGAGGGATGGGAATAAGCCAACCCGGATTGAACCGTGGTTTTGTCAACAAACTTACAGGGGCCACACGGACCCGGCTTCAGGGCGCGGGCGTCCATGAAACTCCGCAATGCCGGTCATTTCGCAATTATCCAGCATACAGCGCGAGGAACAGCCATATGAGCCCGCCGATCACAATCAGGATTATTGCGACACGGCCCAACGATAGACCACGCGTTCCTGGCGGCATTTGTTCCATGAAACTAGGTGATCCAACTCGTTCGCAGGGTATGAAGGCGAAGGCAAACTTTTAAAATCCAAACCGAAGACCAAGGGTCACCGCGTTTGCGGTGAAGTCGTTGCTTTTTGATTGCGTCACCAAATAGGAAGCTCCGCCAAACGCAAGTGTCGAGCCATCGCGAATTTCGCCCAGATCCATGAATCTGTATGCGAGATCCAGCGTCACAAACGAATTCAGCGGGTATCCCAAGCCAGCGCCCAGAGACCAAGCAAAACGCGTCGTATCGGCGGCGCCAAGCGTGAACGGTCCGATCAGGGAGGAGGTGCCGCTCGTGGCGCCAAGATGATTGCGCGATACTCCGATGCTCGCCGAAAGATAGGGTTGGAAAGGTCCAAATTGCCGCGGAAAAGCGCCATCTAGGTCGAGATAGCCATTCACGAGACCGAACACTGAATCGAGATGCGCGGACCCCATCGACGGCGCGATATTGACGGTGTGGCCGTCAACGGCCGTCGGGGTCAGATAGTCGAGAGTGAAATCGGTGCGAAAAAGAGGGGTCAGCCCATAGCCGACGCCGGCGTCAAAAAACACCGAATTGCCAGTTGTGCTCGGAAACGAGCCGTTACAGAGATCGCAATTCGGTGC
>DATMNL010000035.1:0-77529 GCA_035568995.1 Rhizomicrobium sp.
TCGGTGGCGCATGACCCCACCGAATTGAACCGCCAGGGACCAGACGAAGGCACCAGCTATCGTTCGGAAATCTTCGCCGCCACGCCAGATCAGGAAAAGACCGCCCGCGCCTATGTCGCCCAGCTTGGCGTGGCCCATATCTTCACCGGCCCGATCGTGACCAGGATCGAGGCGCTGAAGGGTTTTTACCCGGCCGAGGGCTATCACCAGGATTTCCTGGTTCACAATCCGACCCAGGCCTACATCGTCTATAACGACCTGCCCAAGCTGGCGGCATTGAAGAAGGTCTGGCCGGAATATTACCGCGACCAGCCTGTCCTCCTCGCCAGCCGGTAATTCCGCGAATTACCGGGTTTTTAGGCCTGCCCGGCGCTAACCTTCTGCCCCAAAAAGGCAAAAGGGCCGTTTCCTTTGGATTCGTGATCTGCTAACCACACGCCGGTTTCGGGCGGCCATGCGGCCCCCTCCACGAAAAGCGATCCGAACGATGAACATATTGATCGAACGTCTGGTGCTGGGCGCTGCCGCGCTGGTGATTGGCCTCGGGCTGGGTTGGGCGGTGCGCGGACTTGTCTCCTACAACCCTGCCTCCGAGAACGTGACCGCCTACCAGGACTGGCGCGTCGCCTGTCCGCCGGCCTCCGCCAAGGAACTGTCTTGCGAGATGCAGGAAGACGTGCTCGACGGCAAGAGCGGCTCCATTGTGGTGCGCGTCGGCATCACCAGCGAAAAGGGCAAGCCGGAACTGGGCCTGACCTTGCCTCTGGGCGTGGCGCTGCCGCCCGGCGTCGGCCTGGTCCTGGGCACCGACAAGCCGAAGGTCTTCTCATTCCGTACCTGCAAAGACGTGGGCTGCATCGCGGTCATGCCGCTGGATGCCCCGACACAGGTTGCCTTAAACGCCGCCAAGGATGGAAAAGTCCTGGTTGCGGGGCTGGACGGCAAAGTGGTGGCGATCCCGATATCCTTCAAAGGCTATTCTGACGCGATAAGCGCTTATCACGGCGCCGAAGTCAGGCGCGCATCCTGGGTCTGGAGATTGGTATCATGAGGATTTCCCGCCTTCTGGCTGGCCTGATCGCTTTGGGCGCCGCTACGTCCACCACGGTTATGGCGCAAGATACCGCCCCGGCGCCGCAGGCTGCCCCGGCGCCGGCCGCTCCCCCCGCCGTGACCGACACCAAACCGGTCGGCGACTGGACCGTGCGTTGCTTCGCGGTGGCCTCGGCTTCGCCCTGCGATATGTACGCCGAGTATCATCAAGACACCTCGCAACAGCGCGTGCTCAGCGTCTCCATCGCCTATGTTCCCAAGGACGACCGCCATGTGGTGGATATCGCGGTGCCCCTGGGCATATCCATCGCCGCCGGCGTGGTCATCAAGACCGATTCCTATACCTCGCCCAAGCTGGGCTTTCGCCGCTGCGACCAGGCGGGCTGCTATGTCGAAGGCCTGATGCCCAACGACATGGTCGCTGCCATCGCCAAGTCCGGTCCAAATGCCTCTGTGAATATCATGGCCGACGACGGCAAGCCTTTTTCGATACGCCTCTCGCTCAACGGCTTTGCCGGCGCGCACGACGCCATGGCCCAGATGGCCAAGGAAAAGGCCAAGAATACCGATGCCGCGGCGGCGGCGCCGAAGAAAAAGTGACACCGGCTTCGGCCAAAAGGAAAAAAGCCGCTCGCGAGAGCGGCTTTTTTTTCGCCAGTTCGGCCAGATGCTATGCCGGTTTGAATTTCAGCGCCACGCCATTCATGCAGTAGCGCAGACCCGTGGGCCTGGGTCCGTCCTCAAAGACATGCCCCAGATGCCCGCCGCAGCGGCGGCAATGCACTTCGGTCCGCACATCGCCATCGCTGGTGTCCCTCTGGGTCAGAACCGCATCGGGCAGCGGCCGCCAGAAGCTGGGCCAGCCGGTGTGGCTGTCATATTTGGTATCCGAGGAATAATTCGGCAGGTCGCAGCCGGCGCAGGAATAGGTACCTTTTGCGGTGACATGATCGAGCGGACTGGAGAATGGCATTTCGGTGCCCGCATGCCGCAGCACATCATAGGCCTGGGGCGAGAGCAGCTTCTTCCATTCCGCGTCGCTCTTGGTCACTTCATAGGCGAATGACGGTGTCCGCCCAACCAGGGCCAGTCCCGCGCCGCCCATCAACATTGCGTTCAACAATCCACGCCGGTTCATCGGATTCTCCGTGCACTCAACCTACCAAGCATAACTTCGTTTGAGCCGGCAAAAAAGTTACGGGAACCCCACCGGCAGACTGCCGTTATTGCCACGATACCAAAAAAAGGAGAGTTTATGGACAAGGACAGAATCGCCGGTTCCGCAAAGCAGGCCAAGGGTGCCGTGAAACAGGCTGCCGGAAAGATCACCGGCGACACCAAGCTTCAGGCCGAGGGCGCCGCGGACAAGGCCGCAGGCAAGTTGCAGAACGCCGTGGGCGGGGCCAAGGACGCAATCCGCCAGGCTTCCAAGCATTAAGGCCAATTCGCCTCAAAAGCCCGGCATCCGGCTCACCGGATGCTGGGTTTTTCATGCCATAATGGGGAACAGACAAAGGATTCTCCATGATCGCCCTGCTCAGCTGGCTGCGTTCCATCCTGGCTTCGGTCCTGAATGGCATCGCCAAATTCGTGGCCTTATTGGTGATGGTTGCCGCGGTCCTTGTCGTGATCGGACTGGCGCGGGGCGACGGCCTGCCGGCAAACAGCGTGCTGACGCTCGACCTGCGCCAGACCATCGCTGATTCCGCCAGCCGGCCGCCCTTTCCGCTGGCGGTAAGGCCGGTGACCATGATGGGCCTGATATTCGCGCTGGACGATGCCGGGCGGGACAAGCGCATCAAGGGCATGATCATGCGGCTGGGCGCCGGCATGCCGCTGGCCCAGGCGGAAGAACTGACCCAGGCGCTGGCCCGCTTCAAGCAACATGGCAAATTTGTCATCGCCCAGACAACCGGCTTTCAGGGACCAGGCCTTGGCGATTATGTGGCAGCTTCCGCGGCCAATGAAATCTGGGTGCAGCCCAGAAGCGATTTCGCGGTTTCGGGCGCGGGTGTGGGCGAATTGTTCCTGCGCGGGCTGATCGACAAGGTCCATGCCGTGCCGCAGATGGTCAAGCGCGCGGAATTCAAAAGCGCCGCCGACATGTTCATGGAAAAAGATATGACCGCGCCGGACCGCGAACAGCTGGGTCAGGTGGTGCGGTCCTGGTATGACGCGGCGCTGGATGAATCCGCCCGCGCGCGGCATCTGACTAGGGAGCAGGTCCAGGCCGCATTCGAAGCCAGCCCGCAATTCGGCGAGGACGCCAGGGCCAAGGGCCTGGTGGACCGCATCGGTTATGACGATGACGCTTTTGGCGCGGCGCTGGGCCGGGCGGGGGCGGGCGCCAAGCCCCTCAAGATGAGCGATTATATCAAGTCCCGCGAAGGCGCATCCGGGATGACAGCGGCCAATGTCGCGGTCATAGAGGCGGCGGGTGAGATCGCCGACGGCACCGCCGGCACCAGCCTCATTGGTTCCAGTGCCGGCATCGCCAGCGACGACCTGTCCGCGGCCATCCGCCAGGCGACGCGCGACAGCGATATCAAGGTGATCCTGCTGAGGGTGGATTCGCCGGGGGGATCGGTCACCGCCTCGGATCAGATTCTGGATGCCGTCAAGAAAGCGCAGGCCAAGGGCAAGCCGGTGGTGGTGAGCATGGCCGGCCTGGCGGCTTCCGGCGGCTATTATATTTCGGCCAGCGCCGACCGCATTGTCGCTGAACCCGGCACGCTGACCGGTTCGATCGGCGTTCTGACCGGCAAGGTCACCTTTGCCGGCACCGCCGACATGATCGGGGCAAAGCTGAGCGAAGTCTCCATCGGCAAAAACACCCTGATGGATTCACCTGTCGCGCCTTACACGCAAGACCAGCTGGCTGCGGTCAATCGGGAAGCCGACGTGATCTATAACGATTTCCTGAACAAGGTGGCCAGCGGCCGCCATCTGCCGCTCTCCCAGGTCCAGGACGTGGCCAGGGGCCGGGTGTGGACAGGCGCGGACGCCGCGACTCACGGGCTGGTCAATGGCCTGGGAGGCTTCTGGACGGCGGCGGGCCTTGCGGCGAGTCTGGGCAAGCTGGCGCCCGACCAGCTGGTCTTCCGGGTCTATCCCAAGCCCAGGGGTTTCTGGGACGAGGCGGTCCGATTTTTCGGCGGCGCCGGCGACAGCGTAAAGACGCTCGAAAATATTCAAACCGTGATGGATTTGCCCGCGGTTCACACGGTGACCGAAGCCATCCACGATGCCCCCCGGCATCGGGTGGAACTTCGCGCACCCAATGTTGCCCGGTTTCTTGGAAATTAAAAATCTTGTCAGACGCACCGTAGGATATATAGTTTCTTATAGCGCAACCGCAGCAAACCTGCGAGATTGTGACAGAGGTGCGTCGGGGGGCGATACCTCAAAAGCATGGTGGAGCAATTGACGAATTCGGCATCTCAGAAAAAACCCGCAACTGACGTCGGTGTGATGAGCTTTGAGTCAGGCTTGAGGGAACTGGAGGGCATTGTGGCGCGGTTGGAGCAGGGCGAGGTGGATCTGGAAGATTCCATCGCGCTTTACGAACGCGGCCAGGCCCTGAAAAGTCATTGCGAAGCCAAGCTGAAGGCGGCAGAAGGCCGGCTGGAAAAACTCGTCCTCGGAACAACTGGCCCGGTGGCCAGCGAACTGGTCGAGACGGTGTAGATGATGAATCCTCCCAGCAAGACCCCGCTCCTGGACGACGTGAATTCTCCCGCAGACCTGCGCAAACTGCCCAGGTCCAAGCTCCGGGCCTTCGCCGCGGAGTTGCGCACCGACCTGATCGACATTGTTTCGGTGACGGGTGGCCACTTTGGCGCCGGGTTGGGCGTGGTCGAGCTGACCACCGCCCTGCATTATGTTTTCAATACCCCGGCCGACCGGCTGATCTGGGATGTCGGCCACCAGGCCTATCCCCACAAGATCATCACCGGCCGCCGCCACCGCATGCGTTCCCTGCGCCAGGGGGGCGGGCTGTCCGGTTTCACCAGGCGCAGCGAAAGTGAATACGATCCCTTCGGCGCCGCCCATTCCTCCACCTCCATCTCCGCCGGCCTGGGCATGGCGGTGGCGCGCGACCTCAAGGGCGAAAAGAACAACGTCATCGCCGTGATCGGCGACGGCTCGATGAGCGCGGGCATGGCCTATGAGGCGATGAACAACGCCGGCGCCAACAAGAACCGGTTGATCGTGATCCTCAACGACAATGACATGTCTATCGCCCCGCCGGTTGGCGCGATGAGCGCCTATCTGGCGCGGCTGGTCTCGTCGCGGCCCTATACCGGCTTTCGCAACTTCGTCAAACGGCTGGCACGGCGGCTGTTGCCGCGCGGGTTGTTCAAGGTGGCGCAGCGGACCGAGGAATATGCCCGCGGCATGGCGATGGGCGGCACGCTGTTCGAGGAGATGGGCTTTTATTATGTCGGCCCGATCGACGGCCACAATCTCGACCACCTGATCCCGGTGCTTGAGAATGTCCGCGACACCATCACCGGCCCGGTCCTGGTGCATGTGGTGACCAAGAAGGGCCATGGCTACGCTCCGGCCGAAGCCGCGCCCGACAAATATCATGCCGTCAACAAGTTCGTGGTGCTGACCGGCGAGCAGAAAAAGTCCACTCCCAAGAATCCCGCCTACCAGAAAGTATTCGGCGAGGCCCTGATCGCGGAAGCAAAAAAGGATTCGCGCATCGTCGCCATCACCGCCGCCATGCCGTCCGGCACCGGCGTCGACCTGTTCGAGAAAGCATTTCCCGAGCGCACCTTCGATGTCGGCATTGCCGAACAGCATGCCGTCACCTTCGCCGCCGGCCTCGCCGCCGAAGGCATGAAGCCCTTCTGCGCCATTTATTCCACCTTCCTGCAACGCGCCTATGATCAGGTGGTGCATGACGTGGCCATTCAGTGCCTGCCGGTGCGTTTTGCCATGGACCGCGCCGGCCTGGTGGGGGCTGACGGCGCCACCCATGCGGGATCTTTCGACATCGCCTATCTCGCCACCCTGCCCAATTTCGTGGTGATGGCGGCGGCGGATGAGGCTGAGCTTACCCACATGATCGCCACCCAGGTGGCGATCAACGACCGGCCGAGCGCGGTGCGTTATCCGCGCGGCGAGGGCACCGGCGTCACCCGCCCGGCCGAAGGCGTGGCGCTTCCCATCGGCAAGGGCCGCATGATCCGCGAAGGATCGGGCATAGCCATCCTCAATTTCGGCACCCGCCTCACCGAAGTGATCGCGGCGGCCGAGAAACTGTCCGCCTACGGACTTTTTCCCACCATCGCCGATGCCCGTTTCGCCAAGCCGCTGGACACCGCCCTGATCGCCAGGCTGGCGCGCGAGCATGAAGTGCTGATCACCATCGAGGAAGGCGCTGCCGGTGGCTTCGGCGCCCATGTGATGCAGTTCCTTGCCTGGGAAGGCCTGCTCGACAAGGGCCTCAAGATCCGGCCCATGACCCTGCCGGATGTTTTCCAGGACCATGACACGCCGGAAAAGATGTATGCCGCGGCGGGCCTGGATGCCGACGGCATCGTGCTGACGGCGCTCAACGCCCTGGGGCGTTCCAACGAGGCGCCGGCTGCGATAGGCAGAACGGCTTAAAAAAGGCATGGTTCTTTTGCGTCTCTGGCGGATTCCCGCTAAAGACGCGCTCATGAAGAGGGCGGACCAGTATCTGGTCGAAAAGGGCCATGCGGCCAGCCGCACCGAGGCGCAGGCCGCCATTCGTGCCGGGCTGGTCAAGGTGGACGGCGAAAAGCTGGTCAAGCCGTCGAAGAATATCGAAGACAGCCCGGCAATCGAATACGCCAAGCCCCATCCCTTTGTGTCGCGCGGCGGCGTCAAGCTGGCGGCGGCGCTGGATCATTTCAACCTCTCGCCCGACGGCTTGATCTGCCTCGACATCGGCGCCTCCACCGGCGGCTTCACCGACGTGCTGCTGGCGGGCGGTGCCGTCACGGTCTATGCGGTCGATGTCGGCCATGGCCAGATGCACGCCCGCCTTCGGCGCGATCCGCGCGTGGTGCCGCGCGACGGCGTCAATGCCCGTGATCTTTCCCTCACGCATGTACCGCAGGCGCCCCAGGCCATTGTCGCGGATGTAAGCTTTATCGGGCTGAAACTGGCGCTGCCGCCCGCCCTCGACATGGCCGCGCCGGGCGCCTGGCTGGTGGCGCTGGTCAAGCCGCAATTCGAGGTGGGACGGCTCTGGGTCGGCAAGGGCGGCATTGTCCGCGATGCCGGGATGCAGGCGGCGGCGGTTGCCGACATCAAGCAGTTCATCGCCGGCCAGTCGCGCTGGAATGTGATCGGCCATATGGAGAGTCCGATTCAGGGCGGCGAGGGCAATCGCGAGTTTCTCCTCGCTGCGCAAAAAGCCGGATGACCTGCAAGCATTTCGGTCTGTGCGGCGGCTGCAGCCTGCAAAACCTCCCGTCGGAAGAATATCGCGCTCGAAAGCGTGACATCGTGGTCCAGGCGCTGGCGCGGGCGGGCCTCGGCGACATGGAAGTGGCCGCCCCGGTGATTGTGCCGGAGCATTCGCGCCGCCGCGCGGTGTTCAAGCTCGCAAAACACGGGAGCGCCGTGGAGGTGGGCTTTCACGCCGCCAGAAGTCATTCCATCGTGAATATGGCCGAGTGCCTTGTGCTGACGCCGGCCTTGTTCGCGCTGGCCGAGATGGCACGGGTGGCGCTGGCGCCGATCCTGAACCAGGGTGAAAAGGCCGAGCTTCATGTCACCGAGAGCGACACCGGCCTTGACCTGGCCTTCCGCTCGCCCCGCAAATTGACGCCTGCCCTGACGGCGCAATTCGCCGCGGCATTTTCCGGGAGAAATATCGCCCGCATCTTCTTCAACAGGGACGTGATGATGGAGAATGCCGCGCCTGCCATTGTCCTCGGCGGCGTGAGGGTCACCCTGCCGCCCCATGCCTTCCTGCAGGCGACGCGGGAGGGTGAGGCGGCGCTCGTGAACCATGTCCTCGCAATGACGCAAGGGGCCCGCCATGTCGCCGACCTGTTCGCCGGGCTGGGCACCTTCACGTTCGCGTTGGCGCGCCATGCCAGGGTTCATGCCGTGGAGCAGGACGCCGATGCCCTTGCCGCTCTGGCCTCGGCGGCAAAAAACGCTTTCGCCCCTGTGGGTAGCGGGGCGAAAGGACTGAAACCCATCACCACCGAAAGGCGCGATCTGTTCAAGCAGCCGCTGACCGCTCCGGAACTCAAACCATTCGATGCCGTGCTGCTGGACCCGCCCCGCGCCGGGGCCGAAGCGCAGGTCCGCGCCCTGGCAGATTCCGCCATTGCCCGAATTGCCTATGTTTCCTGCGACGCGGCCAGCTTCGCCCGCGATGCCGCCATCCTCAAAATAGCGGGTTTCCGGCCCGGCCCGGTGACCCCGATAGACCAATTTCTTTACTCGGGGCATATTGAACTGGTTGCCGGTTTTGAACGGAAGACCAGACGATGAGAAAGCTGTTCCTCTGGCTGTTGCCGCTGATGTTGTACGCCGGCGCGGCCCAGGCCGCGGGCTTTTCCGACTGGGCGGTTCTGCTGGTGGCGGGCGACGATCACGCCCATTCCGGTGCGTCCAGCCAGGTGTTCGACAATGCCCGCCGCGATCTCGCCCGTGCTTTTGCGGGAATCGGATTTTCGCCGCAGAACATGGTGCAATTCTCGCTCGATCCCGACAAGGATTCGGAAGAAACCACCATACCCCATATCGCCAATGGCCTTTGGGATTTGAGCAACCGGGCCACCGGCGGCTGCCTGATCTATTTTACCTCTCATGGCGCTTACAATGAGGGCATCGTGACGGGCAACGCCATGCTGGCCCCCGACACCTTTGCCAAGATCGTCAACAATGCCTGCGGCAAGCGTCCCGCCGTGATCGTGATGTCGGCCTGTTTTTCGGGTCAGTTTGTGCCGGTGCTGGAAGGCGACAATCGCATGGTGATTGCGGCGGCGCGGCCCGACCGCACCAGTTTCGGCTGCGGTGAGAGCGATCACTACACGTTCTTCGACGGCTGTTTCCTGCAGTCGCTTCCCACCAGCGGCAATTTCCCCGAACTGGCGGACAAGACCAAGGACTGCGTCTCGCACCAGGAACAGGCGCTGGGGGTGGATTATCCCTCCGAGCCTCAAATCGTCGTCGGCAACGCCATCGCTCCCGCATTGCGCTGGCGGTAGGGCGCACATTTATTGCTCCGGGTGGGCTTGGGAATCATCCATACCCACCTTAGATATAGGGTATAGCTGTTTACGGGAGGCTTGACCGCTATGAAATGGCTGGATTTTTTGGGGGCCCTTGTGCTCGCCGTCGCCGTGGCCTGGGGATTTTATAAAATGGCCGAACTGGCAATCATCGGCATTCGCGCCAAGCGCAATCGGCCGACGCTGCTGCAACGGAACGACCGCGATGGTTAATACCAGCTACGCACTTCCGCGGGCAGGCGCGACCCATATTGCCCTGCTGGGCGCTGCCATCGTCGGCGGCCTGGTGTTTTTCGCGGTTGCCCTCGGCTCCTTTTATACCGTGGCCCAGGGCGAACGCGGCGTCGTCACCCATTATGGCGCGGTCGTCGGCGAGGCCGAACCCGGTCTTGGTTTCAAGATACCCTTCGTGACGGGCATCCATAACATTTCCATCCAGCCTCAGGTCCTGTCCTATGGCGCCGGCACAGGTTCTGCCCCGCTGGAGGCCTATTCCAAGGACCAGCAGCCGGCGAAAATCCAGGTCTCGGTGAATTTTCATGTCACCGACCCGCTGGTCTTGTACGGTTCTTTCGGCTCCATCGAACAGGCCGCCGATACCATCCTGACCCCCAAAGTCTATGAGCAGTTGAAGAATGTCTTCGGTCAGTTTGATGCGGTGGACAGCATCCAGAAGCGCGCCGTGCTGAACGGGGAATTTGCCAGGGCGCTGACCGGCGCGGTCAAGGGCCCCATCGTCATCGACAGCGTCCAGATCCAGGACATCAGCTTCTCGGCCCAATATGAAAAGGCCGTCGAAGACCGCATGGAAGCACAGGTTCGTGAACAGCAGGCCATCGCCGAGAAAACCCAGCGCATGACGCGGGCCGATGCGGCGAAATACGAGATTGAAGCGCAGGCCGATGCCGCGGCCTATGCGGGCAAGGCCGAAGCCTCCGCCATCCAGGCCAAGGGTGAAGCCTTGCGGAACAATCCCGAAATCGTTGCCTTGACCGCGGCACAAAAATGGAATGGCGCACTTCCGACCACCATGGTGCCCGGGGGAACGCTGCCCTTTCTGGACCTGAAAAAATAGTCGCGGGGTTTATCCGACCTGTCCGCGATGCCTCAGCGCCGCGTCGGCCAGCACGCAGGCCATCATGGCTTCTCCGACAGGCACGGCGCGAATGCCGACGCAGGGATCATGCCGTCCCTTGGTGACGATCTCGGTGTCGTTGCCCGCCATGTCGATGGTCTTGCGCGGGCTGAGAATGGAAGAGGTCGGCTTGACCGCAAAACGCGCGACGATTTCCTGGCCGGTGGAAATGCCGCCCAATATACCGCCGGCATGATTGGAGAGGAATTTTGGTTTGCCCTTATTTAACTTTCCCGGGGGGCCTTTGCGCATCTCGTCGGAATTTTCTTCTCCCGAGAGGCGGGCGGCGGCAAATCCGTCACCAATTTCAACGCCTTTGACCGCATTTATGGACATCAGGGCGGAGGCCAGTTCACCGTCCAGCTTGCCATAGATCGGCGCGCCCAGCCCGGCGGGAATGCCTTCGGCCACCACCTCGATCAAGGCGCCGCAGGACGAGCCTTTCTTGCGCAGGCTTTCCAGATATTTGGTCCAGCCGGGCACCGCCTTGGCATCGGGGCAGAAGAAATCATTTTTCGCCACCTCGGCCCAGTCGAACCGCCTGCGGTTGATTTCTTCGGTTCCCATCGCCACCAGCGCGCCGCGCACCGCGACCTTGCCGTAAAGCGCATTCAGGATCTTGCGCGCAATCGCGCCCGCTGCCACCCGTGATGCGGTTTCGCGCGCGCTCTGTCGTCCCCCGCCGCGATAGTCGCGCACGCCATACTTGGCCTGATAGGTGTAATCAGCATGGCCGGGACGGAATTTGTCGCGGATCTCCGAATAGTCCTTGGAACGCTGGTCCACATTCTCGATCAGGAGCGCGATGGGCGTGCCGGTGGTCACCTGGCGCTTCATCCGCTCGTCCTGGAAGACGCCGGATAGAATCCGCACCGTGTCGGGTTCCTTGCGTTGGCTGACGAATTTGCTCTGGCCCGGCCGGCGGCGGTCCAGGTCGCCCTGGATGTCCGCTTCGGTCAGCGGGATGCCGGGCGGGCAGCCATCCACCACGCAGCCCAGCGCCGGCCCATGGCTTTCGCCAAAGGTGGTGACGCGAAACATAAGGCCGAAGGTGTTGTAGGACATAATATGCTGGAATTAGACCGTTTTGGCTCTGCGGTCCAGAACGCGAAATCGGGCCTTTGCGGGCCTGCGGCCTGCTCGGCGTTCGGCCGGCAAGGTCCACTGGACCTTTGCTCTTCGGCCTCACGGGTCCAGCCGGACGACTTCGCTGCCTCGTATGCGGAAAACCACGCCCTGGGGCTCGTCCAGATTGGTCATCGCCTGCCAGGAAAGGCCCAGAAGCAGGCCCCTGAGAATCCGGCTCAGGGCGCCATGGCTGACCGCGAAAGTATCGGCTTTTATGCCTGCCGCCCAATCCGCCGCCCTTGCCGCAACATCCCGGTAATTCTCTCCTCCGGGCACATGCACATTCCATTTGTCGGCGATGCGGGCGTCGAACAGGACGGGATCGCGGGCGCGGGCCTCGGCGTCGGTCAATAGGTCCCATTCCCCAAGGTCAATTTCCTGGATGCGGGGATCGGTGGTGAAACCATCCTCGGGCAGGCCCAGCACGCGGCGCACGATTTCCATGGTCCGTCGTGCCCGCGCCAGCGGAGAGGAGACGAACGCCAGCTCGGGGCGCATCCCCACTTCGCGTTTCAGGATCTCGCCGACGGCATGGGCCTGGACAAGGCCTTTTTCGGTCATGGGCGTATCCAACCTGCCGGAGAAACGATCGGCGCGATTGGCCTCAGTTTGGCCATGCCGCGCCAGGAAAAGAGTGACGCCGGCGCGAAGACACAGGTTCATGCGCCGTTCTTGACGACCGAAATGTCTGGCGCGTCTTCCGCCTTCATGCCCACCACATGATAGCCCGCATCCACATGCAGGCATTCGCCGGTCACGGCGCGGCCCAGGTCCGAAACCAGATAAAGCGCCGAATGGCCTACCTCATCGATCGTCACGGTGCGGCGCAGGGGCGCGTTCAACTCATTCCATTTCAGGATATAGCGGAAATCGCCAACCCCGCTGGCGGCCAGCGTCTTGATCGGCCCCGCCGAGATGGCATTGACCCGGATGGCCTTCTTGCCCAGGTCTTCGGCCATGTAGCGCACGGATGCTTCCAGCGCCGCCTTGGCCACGCCCATCACGTTATAATGCGGCATCACTTTCTCGCTGCCGTAATAGGTCAGGGTGACCAGGCTGCCGCCATGGTGCATCATTTTCTCGGCGCGCTGCGCCACGGCGGTGAAGGAATAGCAGCTGATATCCATGGTCATGCGGAAATTTTCCGCCGTGGTGTCGACATAACGGCCCTTGAGCTGCTCCTTGTCGGAAAAGCCGATGGCGTGGACCACGAAATCCAGGCCGTCCCACACTTTGCCAATTTCCAGGAACGCGGCATCGATCGACGACTGGCTGGAAACATCGCAATCGATCAGCGCCGCCGGCTTCAAGGGTTCGACCAGCGGCAGGACGCGTTTCTTGAACACGTCGCCCTGATAGGTGAAGGCCAGTGACGCCCCCGCCTCGCCGAGCACCTTGGCCACCCCCCAGGCAATCGAGCGGTCATTGGCCACACCCATGATGAGCCCGCGCTTGCCCTTCATCAGACCCTCGAACGCCATACAAAAGCTCCCGAAAATTTGCCGGACTTTAGCCATTTACCTTGAAATGACCAGACCCCCTAAGGGCGCGGGTCTTTTGCGCTCTGAGTTCGTCGCGCGCACTCACATACGTCCGTACGCTCCGCACGTTGCCGCTACGCTGTCGCTAGGCAACTCTGCTCAGATCACAAAATACCCTGCGCCGCAAAGCCAACCCATAGCTTGGCAGCTCAGCGCATCCGGGTGCGGGGGTCGTACTGGGTCTTCCAGCCTTCCGCGAAGGCCTTGAGTTCGGCATCGTCCTTGTCGGGCAGGGTGACCACCAGCCGGACATAGAGATCGCCCGCACCCTGGTCCTTGGTCGCGGGCACGCCCTTGCCCTTCAGGCGCAGCACCGCCCCGGTGTTGGAGCCCGGCGGTATGGAAAGATTGACTGTACCGCTCAGGGCCGGGACCGGCACTTTTCCGCCCAGCACCGCTTCCTTCAAACTCACCGGCAGGTCCATGCGCAAATCATTGCCGTCGCGGGTGATGAAGGGATGCGGCGCGACATGCATCTGGATCAGCACATCGCCGCTGGGCCCGCCGCCCCGCCCGGCGCCGCCGCGCCCCTTCACCCGGATGCTCTGGCCTTCGCGCAGGCCCGGCGGAATCTTCACGTCGATCTGCTCGCCATTCTGAAGAATGACCCGGCGCGTGCCGCCCAGGATCGCTTCGGCGAAGCTGACCGTCACCGCGACCGGAAAATCCTCGCCACGTCCGGTGCGGGACGCGCGGGCGCCGCCGCCCGGACGCCGCCCACCCAGAATCTCGGCGAAAATATCCTCGGCGGAAAATCCGGGCTGTTCTTCGCCCTGGCCCCAGCTGAAATGAAAATCGCGATCACCACCGCCGCCGCCGAAAGGATTGCCGCGAAATCCGCCCTGCTGGCCATAGGCGCGTGGATCGAAGCCGCGCGGATTGCCGGAGGCGTCAATCTCGCCCGCATCGAATTTGGCGCGCTTGTCCTTGTCGCCGATCACGTCATAGGCGGAGGAAATTTCCTGGAAGCGCTGCTTGGCTTTCTCGTCGCCCGGATGGGCGTCGGGATGATGTTTCTTGGCCAGGTTGCGGAAGGCCTTTTTGATCTCGGCCTCGCTGGCGCTCTTGGCCACGCCCAAAGTCTTGTAGGGATCGTTCATTCACACTCGAATCTCAGGCAGCAGGGTCAATATAAGGTGCGCCGGCGATTTTACTAAGGTCGCGCGGGCTGCAGCGTATCGCTGCTGGCGGACATTGTCGTGGCGGGAGAAGCAGGCGCGGGCTGCATCAGGCGGACGGCTCCGCTCGTGTCGCCGTCCTTGCCAAGCTGGTCCAGCCTGTCCTGCGCCTCCTTCATGCCGTGACTGGCGGCAGAGATATAAAGCTGGCGGGCCACGGCAATATCCTTGGCCACCAGGCCGTCCTGGCCGGTCTCATACATCTGGCCCAGCTCAAACTGGGCGACGGGATGGTTGGCCGCGGCCGCCGCTTCCAGAAGGGGCAGGGCGGCCTTGGGATTGGGGGAGCCGGCTTCGCCCTTGAGCAGCATGTCCGCCAGGTCGGCCTGGGCGGTGGGCAGGCCTGCCTCGGCGGCGGTCTCGTAGAGTTCCTCGGCTTTCTTGGGATTCTTCGCCACCCCTTCGCCCTTGCGCAGCATCATCGCCACATTGCGCATGGCGGCCAGGTCGATATCGTCGATCCCGCTCCAGATTTTATAGGCTTTTGCGTAGTCGCCCGCGTCATAGGCGGCCACGCCGGTGTCGAATGTGGATTTGAGCGCTTCACCGCTTTCCGGCGTCGCACAGCCGGTCAAGAGGAACAGGCCCGCGGCGCAAATCCTTTTGTGCATGGCATCTCCCAGGGCAGGACGCTACCCTGTCTTTTCCCGGCATGCTACGCCTCCCCTCGATCATGAGCGACATTGGCGGACCGATGGACGATGGCGGCATCGCGGCCGAGGGCGATCCCCTTGGCCTGTTCGCGCGCTGGATGGCGGAGGCCGAAAAAAGCGAAGTGAACGACGCCAACGCCATGTCCCTGGCCACGGTGGACGCTGGCGGCCGGCCCAATATCCGCATGGTGCTGCTCAAGGGCTGGGACAAAGACGGCTTTGTCTTTTACTCCAACAAGGAAAGCGCCAAGGGTTCCGAGATATTCGCCCATCCCCATGTGGCGCTCTGCCTGCACTGGAAATCGCTGCGCCGGCAGGTCCGGGTGCGCGGGAGCGTGGCCGAGGTGAGCCATGATGAGGCCGACGCCTATTTCGCCACAAGAGCCAAAGACAGCCAGATCGGCGCCTGGGCCTCGGCCCAGTCAAGGCCAATGCAAACCCGCTTCGCTTTTGAAAAGGAGATCGCCCGCTACGCCGCCAAATTCGCCTTCGGCAAGGTGCCGCGCCCGGCCTATTGGACCGGTTTTCGCGTTGCGCCCCTGGAGATCGAATTCTGGCGCGACCGGCCGTTCCGGCTGCATGACCGTCTGGTCTATCGCCGCGCGGATGCGGGCGCGCCCTGGACCAGCGAAAGACTGTTTCCATGAGCGCGCCGCATGAGCATCGCGGCTTTCACATGCGCCGGGCGGCGAAAGCCTCGCTGTTCGTGTCGGTGCTGCTGGTGTCGATCAAGGCCTATGCCTATTTCGCCTCCAACTCGGTGGCGATGCTGGCCAGCCTGGCGGATTCCGCGCTCGACCTGTTCACCGCCGGCCTCAACATCCTGGCGATCCATGAATCGCTCACCCCCGCCGATGAAGAGCATCGCTTCGGCCATGGCAAGGCCGAACCCCTGGCCGGGCTGGCCCAAGGCGCTTTCATCTGCGCTTCGGCGGTGTTCCTGGTGGTGCAGGCGGTGCAGCGCCTGATCACGCCCGTGCCGATCGAAAATTCGCTGCAGGCCCTGGCTGTGATGTTCATCTCGATCCTGGCGGCTATCATCCTGGTTCTCTATCAGCGCCGCGTGGTCGCGCATACCGGCTCGGTCGCCGTCACCGCCGACGCCACGCATTATTTCGGCGACCTGGTCAGCAATATCGGGGTGGTGGTGGCCATCCTTCTGGTGTCATGGGCGGGCTGGCTCCGCGCCGATCCCATTATCGCGCTTTTTGTGGCGCTGGTGCTGGTGGTCAGCGCCTGGTCGGTGTTCCGCGCCAGCCTGGACCAGTTGATGGACCATGAACTTCCCGAAGAAGAACGGCGGAAAATCGTCGCGATTGTCCGCCGCCATCCCGAGGTGCGCGCCCTGCATGAACTCAAAACGCGCAAGGCCGGCGTCGCCATCTTCATGCAGGTGCATATCGAGTTGGACGCGTCCATGCCCTTATCCCGGGCCCACACTGTCAGCGATGAGGTGGAACGCGCCCTCTGCGCCGCCTATCCCCATGCCGAGGTCATAATTCATCAAGACCCGGCCGGGTTTGAGCCAGAGCCGGATCTGGGTTCACGCCCAGGCGGCGGGGCGCGGGCGACCACAGCCTGAGGCCGGCCAGGTCGAAGCCCAGCACCTTGGCGTGGCTCAATATGAGCGTGTGCATCAGCCGCGCCATCAGGAACCAGATCGGGCTGGCCAGCAGCGACATCGCGATCACCGCGATGGCCAGCTTGTGGCCCGCTTCGCTGAGCGCGCCGACGGCCAGGCCTGCGCTGGCCAGCACAAAGGAAAATTCCCCCACCGGCGACAGGAACAGCGAGGCCTGAACCGCCAGGTCGAACGGCTCGCCCGCGATCATCAGCAGAAGCCAGTTGAGGAAGGTCTTGCCGCCGGTCACCACCACCAGCGCCGCCAGGATCACCCACATCTGGTCGCGCAGATATTGCAGGTCGATCAAAAGCCCCACCGACAGGAAGAATACGAACAGGAGGATCGATTGCAGCGGCGCGGCCATGCCCTCGGCGGCGCGGCGCAAGGTGGAATGGCCCACCAGCAAGCCGCACAAAAATGCTCCCAGCGCGGGCGACAGGCCCATCAGCCCGGATAGCGCCGCCGACAGGAAGCACAATCCCAGTATGCCCAGGGTGCCGACATCGAAATCCTTGAGCAAATAGCGGTCGAAGGGAAAGCGGAAGCTCTTGATCCGGGTGAGCAGGCCGATGAATCCGACCAAGAGGCCCAGCGCCAGGGCCAGCCGCCAGAGAATGCCGAATAGGCTCTCGCCGGATTGCGACCCCAGCCCGTTGGTGATCAGCAGCAGCGGCACCACCGCCAAATCCTGCGCCACCAGGATGGCCACCGCCAGCCGCCCCGCGGGCGAGTTCTTCTCGTCCGCGTCGGTGATCATCTTCATCGCCACGGCGGTGGAGGAGATGGAGAGCATGTATCCGATCACCAGCCCGCCCATCACTTCGCCATGCACATAAAAAGCAAAGACCGCCACCGACGAGGCGATCACCAGGATGTTGGCCAGGGTGATGCCCAGCGCCAGCGGCAGCAATTTGCGGAAGGATTGCAGCCGCAGCTCCATGCCGATGATGAACAGCAGCATCAGCACGCCCAGATCGGCCAGGGTCTCGATGGAATTCGAGGGCTGGATCAGCCCCACGCCGCTCGGCCCCAGCCCGACCCCCACCAGGATGAAGCCGGCGACGGCGGGAAGCCTGAGGCGCGTCATCACCAGCCCGCATATCACGGCGGCGGCGAGCAATAGGGCTATGGCGGTGAGACTCTGGGTGTGCATGGCTCAAGATGATAGGCGCAAGACGCACCGGCACAAATGAAAAAGGCGCGGGCTGTATCCGCGCCTCTTCGCCCATCCGCGCAGTGTTAAGCGCAGCCCTTGAAATCCTGCGACTTGCAGGCTTTTGAAAGCTGGCTGGCCTGGTCCACATCGCGGCTGGTCATGTGCTGGCGCAAATTGGTGCGGTTGGTCACCGCCTGGGGCAGGTTCTGCTGCGCCGCCAGGTCGAACCACATATAGGCATGCACGGTATCGACCGCTATGCCCTGGCCGTTCATCAGCATCAGGCCCAGATTGACCTGGGCCGCGGCATTGCCCTGCGACGCCGACGCCTTGAAGAAGATCAACGCCTTGCCATAGTCGCGCGGCACGCCTTTGCCGTCGCGATAAAGGCCGCCCATATTGTTCTGGCCCAGCGGATTGCCGTTCGCCGCCGAGCGCGCGAACCACAGTCTCGCGGTGTCATAGTTGCGGGTGACGCCTTTGCCGTCCATGTACATGACGCCGTAATTGTTCTGGATGGTGGCGTCCTTGTCCGCCAGCGGCTTCCACGCATTCATCGCCGTGCGATAGTCGCCGTTCCGCCAGGCGGTTGCGCCGTCTTCGAACGCGTCCGCCAGGGCCGCGCCCGTCGAAAGGGCAAGCATCGCCGCAAGGATAACGACTTTACGCATCGGACCACCGCCGTTCCAATTGCAAACAGCAGGTTAACAAACCCGCGCTAATGGAAGGTTACCAGGCCAGCATCCAGCGCCCGAGGACCGCGCCCAATCCCGCCGCCGCCGCGATCCCCAGCGTGTACCAGATGAGCACGAAGGGCGCGGCCAATTCCGGGCAGTGAAATCCGTACAGCGTGGCGGCGCTGGCGCCCGCCAGAAGACCTGCCGATGCCCCCGCCGTCGCCAGCCGCGTCGGCGCCAACCGCCGCAGCGCCATGAACAGGCCGGCGAAAATCGGCAGCGACAAAGCCAGGATCAGCCAGGGGCACACGATCCAGGTATCGCCCATCAGCAATTTCGCGCTGTTGGCGGTGGGCGCGGAAAGCTGGCTGCCCGCCAGCAAGGTCAGCGCCACCACCGGCGCGGCCAGGGCCGCAATGGCCCCGCGCGAATCCGCGCCCGCGCTGGCCTGGCGCTGCACAATGATAAATCCCAGCAGCGCCAGCGCCAGCGTGTAGCAGAACTTCATCCAGAAGGCCCCGCCGCGCATCGCGGCGTGAAGGTCGGGGCGCGGCCCCAGCATGGTCATCATCGCCAGCGCTGAAACCGCCATGCCAAGGGTAAGCCCCAGCATCAGCCAGCGCAGCACCATGCCGCGCCGCGCCGGTTCAAGATCTTGCGACAAAAAGGCGATCAGCTCATCGGTTTTCATCGCCGCTCACATCGTCCTGAAGGGATTTTATCGCCCGGTGCACGCCCACTTTCACCGCGCTTTCCGACAGGCCGGTCCTGGCGGCGGTCTCGGCCACCGACTGCCCCTCCAGCCTGATCGCCCTGACCAACGCGCGTTTGGCGGCGGGCAATTTCGCCAGCAGCTTTTCCACGTCGCGCCGCGCCCCCGCCGATTCCACCTCGTCATGGGCAAAAAGTTCGGGGGCTTCGTCCAGCGGCACGCTGGGCCTGCGCTTTTCGCGGCGATATTCGTCAATTAGCTTGTAGCGCGCGATGCCATAGACCCAGGCCGTCAGGGGCAGGCCGGGATCATACGTTTCCCGCTTGGTGTGAATGGCGATCAACGTCTCCTGCACCATGTCCTCCGCGGCGTTCGGCCCTACCCGCCGCGCGAAAAAGCTGCGCAAGTGACCCGACAGCGCCGCCAGCAGCCGGCGATAGGCCGCGGCATCCCCCGCCAGTCCCGCCAGCATCCAGTCGCGATATTGGGCTTCCGCCTCTATCACGCCTTATCCATGGGTATTCGCGCGCATCGCAGCAAGGTTACATCCCGCTCCGGAATTTCCCAGCAATTTTACTTCTTCTGGGCTTCGCTGAGGATATCGGCGATGGCGTCCTTGCCTTCCGGGCTGTGTAGCCAGGCTTCCGCGGCCTGGAGGGTCGGGAAGGACAGCGGCACCTTGTGCGGCTTGTTGCGCTCCGGCACCGGCACCAGCACCTCGAAAGTGCCTTCCTGGCGGGCGTCCTTGGTCGGGGCGGCATAGGCCGGCGGCAATCTGCGTTCTTTCTTCTTCATTTCTTTTTTCCTTTGCCCGCCGCCGCCTTTTTGGGATCGGGCTTCTTATGGGCT
Organism: Rhizomicrobium sp.; assembly: GCA_035568995.1. Classification (GTDB taxonomy): domain Bacteria; phylum Pseudomonadota; class Alphaproteobacteria; order Micropepsales; family Micropepsaceae; genus Rhizomicrobium. The sequence goes on from DATMNL010000035.1 coordinate 19,941, forward strand.
GCCGGTGCAGACCATGGCGCCTCGTTCGCGGCTTCTAGCCGCTTTTTGCGCCCGATGCCAAGCTGTTCGCGCCACAGCCGCGCCGGAATCTCCTCCACCGCGCCTTCAGCCAGATGGCCCAGCTGGAACGGGCCATAGGAAATGCGGATCAGCCGCGCCACTTTCAGGCCCAGCGACTCCATCACCCGCTTGACCTCCCGGTTCTTGCCTTCCTTGAGCGACACCGTGGCCCAGGAATAATTGCCTTTGCTGCGCTCGATATCCGCCACGATGGGGCCATAGGCGACACCCGCGATGGTGGCGCCGGTGGCCAGCTTGTCGAGATCGGCCTGCGTCACCTTGCCGAACAGCCGGGCGCGGTATTTGCGCACCCAGCCGGCAGTGGGAATCTCCAGCCGCCGGGCGATATCGCCGTCATTGGTCAGGAGCAGCAGGCCTTCGGAATTGAAATCCAGCCGTCCCACCGACACCACCCGGCCGAGAGATTTTGGCAGCGCGCCGAACACGGTGGCCCGGCCCTTCTCGTCCTTGTGGGTGGTGACCAGGCCCGATGGCTTGTGATAGCGCCACAGCCGCGCCGGCTCGGGTTCGGCCAGCGGCTTGCCGTCGATCTGGATGAGGTTGTTTTCCGTGACCTTGATGGCCGGGGTGGTGACAAGCGCGCCATCCAGCATCACCCGGCCTTCGGCGATCAGCTTTTCAGCGTCGCGGCGCGAGCAAACGCCCGCCCGGGCGATGACCTTTGCGATCCGCTCGCCCTCCGGGTTCGGTGCTATGCGCTCGCCTTGGGCTGTATCTTCGGCCACAATGGCCTCCATGAAGGACGAGGAAGCCATAGCACTGGCGCTGGAAGAAGCCAAAAGCGCAGGCACACGCGGCGAAGTGCCGGTGGGCGCGGTGCTGCTGGCGGCGGATGGCGCGCTTCTGGCCCGGGACGGCAACCGCATCCTGGAACAGCACGATCCCACCGCCCATGCCGAGATGCTGGTGCTGCGGGCAGGGGGACTGGCACTTGGCAACGAACGCCTCAGCGGTACGCAATTGTTCGTCTCCCTTGAACCCTGCGCCATGTGTGCCGGCGCGATATCGCTGGCGCGAGTGACGCGGCTGGTCTTCGCGGCGGAAGACCCCAAGAGCGGCGCGGTGCTGCACGGGCCGTGCTTTTTCGAGCAACCCACCTGTCACCACAAGCCCGTCATCGCGCGGGCGGGCGATGCGGCGGGCGCTGGCGAAGTGCTGAAAGAGTTTTTCAGGGCGCGTCGGTAGTCGGGGCCCATTGGGACAGAATTATGAAAGAATCTTTCTGGTTCGGTTTAGGCCCTTATCAAATCAGATTACCTGGTCATGCCCATGTCGCGGCGGACGTGATAATGCCCTCGCAAGAAGGCTTCGGTCGTGGTTTCACGCGATGGACTTTCGGATTGAATCGTTTTCAAATTTTCATTCATCTCAGCGGAGAGGATTTGTCAAAACTCAAGGAGTTTATTGACTACACAACAAAAAGCGATGTGATTGTGCGGCAAATCCAAATCAATGGAATTGCGGGCGTCATGTACGGAAATTATGGACCGCCTCGTACATGGATTGATTGGTGGTTTAAGAATGGAAACACCACTATCTGTCTGTGCCTTCAATCAACGTCTTTTCCTTTTACCCAGCCAACCCAAGCGGAAATTGATGAACATGATGTAATAATTGGGTCGATAACGGTCTTAGAGGCGCTGAACCCATGATCAAAAGCGGCAAGTGTCATTGCGGCGCCGTCGAATTTGAAGTCGAACTCGAAAATGGGTTGGGAGAAACGCGGCGATGCAATTGCTCGCTATGCCGCCGCAAGGGCGCGATCATGGCGTTCGTTGCCGTGGAACGCCTGCGCGTTGTGAAGGGCGCGGACATGCTCACCCTCTATCAATGGAACGCCAAAATCGCCCGGCATTACTTCTGCAAAGTGTGCGGAATTTATACCCATCATCAAAGACGCATGAACACGTCGCAATATGGCTTCAACGTCGCTTGCCTGGAAGGCGTGGACCCGTTTGCGCTGCCAGATATCGGCATAGTGGATGGCGCGTCCCAGAGCGTGGTCGCTCCGGAAAAATAATCTTGGTTCGTCAGAACCATCGCGAGCGTCGGCCAGAAAAAGTGCGAAGCGGTTGCCACTACGCTGACGCTAGGCAACTTCGTCCGGCCGCGCGACCAAAAATAACAACGCGAGCGTCGGCCAGCAAAAGTGCGAAGCGGTTGCCACTACGCTGACGCTAGGCAACTTCGTCCGGCCGCGCGATCCAAATAATAGCCTTGGTTCATCAGAACCAAGGCGGCGCGAAACCGTGAAAGCCCAGCAGCAGCACTTCCCGCGCCGCCAGCAATCCGATCCCCGCGCCGATCAGCACGTCGCTGAGGAAATGCGCCGTCAGCAGCGCCCTTGTCACCGCCAGCACAAAGGCGATGGAAAACCACAGCGGCCACAGCCAGGGCCAGACACAAGTGAAGATCACCGCCACGCAGCTGATGGTCAGGGCATGGCCGGAAGGAAAGGAATTATATTCCAGGTTGAAGGCCAGCGGCTTGAAGCCGTAAAGCCCCATCTCCATGTCGTCGCGCGGCCGCCGCCGTCCCAGGACCAGCTTGATCGCATGCAGCACGGCGCTGCCCAGGGTCAGGCTGGCGATGAAGGCCAGGGAGTAATTGATCAGCAGCGGCAGGTCATGCCCCCGTTCCCCGAAATGCCGCGCAATGGCCGCGCCGCACAGCGCCACGATCGCGACCGCCAGCCAATGCCCCGCCTTGGCATAATGGGTGATGCGGTCCAGGAATGTGTGGGTCCGCTGGCTGACATGGTCATAGATGAAATGAGCCGCGGCGCGGTCAATCGTCAGGGCGCCAAGCCCCAGCGCGATCAGGATCAGTCCGGCCCAGAACAACATGGTCTTTGGTTGCCGCGCCCGGCGTCTTTAGTCAACAGGGGTGGTCAGGCCCGGCGCTTCCCGGCAAACTGGCGGACATGCAGTGGAATCACTTGAGAATCGGGATTCTGGCGTTTTGCCTTCTCCTGCCCGGCCTCGCCGGGGCTGCGGATGATTCCAGGGCCATCAACGCCCTGCTGCTCCAGGCCGGAACCGCCGAGGAGAAGAACAATCCTGATGGCGCCATCCGGGCCTATAGCCAGATCCTGAAACTCAGGCCCGATGACGAACCCATCCTGGTGGACCGGGGCAATGCCTATGACGATAAGAAGGACTTTACCCACGCCATCGCCGATTTCACCGAAGCGATCAGGCTGAAGCCCGGCGACGCCATGGCGCACAACAACCGGGGCGCCGTCTATTTGGGCCGCAGGGATTACGATCGCGCCCTGGCCGATTTCAACGACGCTGTCCGGCTCAATCCGGATTATCTCGAAGCCCTGGGCAATCGGGCCACGACTTACGATGCCAGGCGCGATCTTGCCCGCGCCATTGCCGATTACGGCGCCATCCTCAAGGCGCAGCCGCAAAATCCCGACGCGCTGAATGCGCGCTGCTGGGACCGGGCCTTCCTGAATGTGGAGCTGGACGCCGCGCTGGCCGATTGCACCGCCGCCCTGCGATCGATCAGGGGCAAGCCGGCGGTCGCCGCCGTGCGCGACAGCCTGGGCTTTGTCTGGTTCCGCAAGGGCGACATGGCAAAAGCCATCGCTGACTACGACGCGGCATTGGCGCTGGCGCCCAGGATGGCGGAGACGCTTTACAAGCGCGGGCTGGCGAAAAACCGCCAAACCCAAAACAATAAGGGCGAGAATGGCAAAGCCGATATCGCCGCGGCGCTGAAACTCGATCTCCATGCCGGTGACGACATGAATGAGATTGGATTAAAGCCGTGAATTCGCAGCCTGACGGCCAACTGATTGAAAGCAAGCTGGCAAATGCGCTCTATAGGAATGCTAGATCCAATCCAACCTTCGTCTCGCTTATGAGATACCTGACTTTTGGCCTGCAGGACGGGTCTTTCAACTGGATTCGAAGAAAATATAATGGCCTGTGGGTGGGTGGGACGATTTCGCTCTACACCGACCGGCTTGAATTTGTACCCAATGATTTGAACCGGTCGGTGCATGAACCGCTGGTAAATGTTGCGGTTCCTTTGTCCGCCATCGCCTCCGTTGCGCGGCGGTTTGGTGTAGTGACCGGAATTGTCGATGTGGTTTATGGCACCGAGTGCTTCACCTTTCGTTGCTTCAATGCGAAACGCTTTACAGAAATTATCAGGCAAAACCTTGTCCGCTCGGTCTGAGTGCTCTCCAACCTATATCCCGCCGATAAAAGCTTCCCTTCCAGGAAATCTTCTCCACCGCCGCATAGGCCCGCGCCCGCGCCTCGGTCACGTCATGGCCAGTGGCGGTCACATCCAGCACCCGTCCTCCCACGGCAAAAATCTTTCCGTCGCGTTTTTCGGTGCCGGCATGAAACACGGTCACACCCGGCAGCTTCGCCGCCTCAGCCAGCCCGAAAATCTCATGGCCTTTCTCATACGTGCCGGGATAGCCGCCTGACGCCATCACCACCGTCAGCGCAAACTCATCGCGCCACAACAGGGAACCATGGCCCAGCCTTCCCTCCCGCGCCGCCAGCAGCACCGCCAGCAGGTCGCTTTTCAAACGCGGCAGCAGCACCTGCGCCTCCGGATCGCCGAAGCGGCAATTATACTCTACCAGTTTGAGGCCGCTCTTGGTGATCATCAGGCCGAGGTACAGCACGCCCATATAGGTCAGCCCGCGCTCCCGGAACGCCGCCACGGTGGGCTTGATGAATTGTTCCATCGCCACCTGTTCCAGCGCGGGCGTCAGAACAGGCGCGGGCGAATAGGCCCCCATGCCGCCCGTATTCGGCCCGGTATCGCCATCGCCAACCCGCTTGTGATCCTGCGCCCCCGCCAGCGGGATGACGTGCACACCATCTGACAGGGCGAAGAAACTGGCTTCCTCGCCCTCCATGAATTCCTCGATCACGATTTCATTGCCGCCAAAGCCGCCCTCCAGCATGAAATCGATAGCCTTGTCGCTCTCGGCTTTGCTGCCCGCGATGATCACGCCTTTGCCCGCCGCCAGCCCGTCGGCCTTGATCACCACGGGAAAACCGAGAGTGTCCGCAAACGCCTTGGCGTTGGCCGCATGGTGAAAGCGCTTAAAGGCGGCGGTCGGAATGCCCTTTTCGACGCAGAGGTCTTTGACAAAACCCTTGGAGCCTTCCAGCACGGCAGCGGCCTTGCTCGGCCCCAGGGCGCGGATGCCAGCCGCCTCGAACACATCCCACAGCCCGCCCACCAGTTGGGCATCCGCCGCGATCACCGCGAAATCGATTTTCGCGCGGACTGCGAAATCCCGGAGGGTATTGAAATCCGTGGCCGGGATCGGCACGCATTCGGCCAGCCCTGCGATTCCGGCATTTCCCGGCGCGACATACAATTTGGTCAGCATTGGGCTTTTGGCCAGCGCCCAGGCCAGCGCATGTTCGCGGCCACCCGATCCCACCAGCAGAAGTTTCAAAACCGGCCCCTATTCTTGACGCAAAGTCTGTATCATTACTCGCAGCATGAGCGAAGCCGCGCCTCTTTCCAATTTGCCTGAATTCTCGGTCAGCGAGCTGTCGGGCGCCCTCAAGCGCCTGGTGGAGGAGAATTTCGCCTTTGTGCGGGTGCGGGGCGAGATTTCCGGCCTCAAATTCCATTCGTCTGGCCATGTCTATTTCGACCTTAAGGACGACAAATCCGTCCTCAATGCCGTGATCTGGCGGCCCATAGTGGCGCGCCTGAAAGTCCGTCCCGAATCGGGCATGGAGGTGGTGGTCACCGGCAAGCTCTCCACCTATGCCGGCTCGTCGCGCTACCAGATCATTGTCGATCAGTTGGAGCTGGCGGGGCTGGGAGCGCTGATGGCGCTGCTGGAGGAGCGCAAGAAGCGGCTGACCGCCGAGGGATTGTTCGATGCCGCCCGCAAGAAGACGCTGCCATTCCTGCCGGATGTAATCGGGGTGATAACCTCGCCGACCGGGGCGGTGATCCGCGACATCATGCATCGCCTCGATGCCCGATTCCCGCGCCGGGTTTTGCTCTGGCCGGTGGCGGTGCAAGGCGAGAATGCTGCCGCCGAAATTGCCGCCGCCATTGCCGGATTCAATGCCATGGGAGACCCATCCTCCAAATTCCCCAGGCCCGATCTGATCATCGTGGCGCGGGGCGGCGGTTCGGTGGAAGACCTGATGGCCTTCAACGACGAGGCAGTGGTCCGCGCCGCGGCCGCCAGCGCCATTCCATTGATTTCGGCGGTGGGGCATGAGACCGACACCACTCTGATCGATTTCGCCGCCGACCGGCGCGCGCCCACGCCCAGCGCCGCCGCCGAGATGGCGGTGCCGGTCAGGGCCGAACTTCTGGCCCAGATGCTGGATTTCCAGCGCCGCATGCTGAACACATTTTCCAGGGGCGTCGAGCAACGCCGCCGCCATCTCGCCCAGCTGGTGCGTGTGCTGCCCCGGGCCGAGCAGCTTTTCGCCGCCCCCCGTCAGCGTCTGGATATCGCCGGAGAAAAACTCATCCTGGGCCTGCGTCACAATCTTCAGCAGCATCGCACCCGTCTGCTCAAAATCGCCGCGCTATTGCGTCCCGCCATGATACGCCAGCGTGTCGCCCGCGCCCGCGACATGCTGCAGGGCCTGATGCGGGTGCTGGACGGCATTTCCTACCGCGCAGTGCTGGAGCGGGGCTTTGCACTGGTACGGGGCGAGGACGGCCAGGTGCGCCGCCGGGCCACGGCCCTCAAGCCGGGCGAATCTCTCACGCTGACATTCGCCGATGGCGAAACCCCTGCAACTGCAGGCGGGACCGCCAAAAGCAAGGGCAAAAAAACTCCCACCGACCAGGGTTCTTTGTTCTAGAATAACTCTATGAACAAGATGGAACGCGACCAGGGCGAAGCCAGACTGCGCTTTCTGGATGGCGATTACGAAGTGCTGCAGCCCGGCTCTTATGTGGTCTGCGCCGTCACCGGCACGCACATCCCGCTTGACGCTCTGCGCTATTGGAGCGTGGATCTGCAGGAGGCTTACGCCACCCCCGCCATCGCCACCAAGCGCATGCAGGACAAGGGCCTGGTTCCCCAATGAGCGCAATCAGGCGGCGCGAATTTCTTGCCGCCGGCTTTGCCCTTGCCGCCACACCGCTCAAGGCAGCCGACACGGTGCGCTTCTCCATCACCGGCGCGATGGAGCAGGGCAGCCTGGCTTTCGGCAGCGCGCCGCCGGGTTCGCTGGCCGCGCTGGACGGCCGCCCGCTGACCATCACGCCCGACGGGCATTTCGTTTTCGGTTTCGGCTATGACCAGACCAAGCCCTCGCTGGTGACGGTGCGCTACCCCGACAGTGGCGGCGACAGCCGCTCCTTCAAGCCCAAAGCGCGGCAGTATGAAATCCAGCGGGTCAACGGCTTGCCGCAGAACACGGTGACGCCGCCGCCGGAGGTCGAAGCCCGCATCAACCAAGAGGCGGAAAATATTTATCTGGCGCGCCTGACCCAAAGCGCAGGCATGGATTTTCTTTCCGGCTTCGACTGGCCCGCGCCGGGAATCCTCAGCGGCACTTTCGGCAGCCAGCGGATCGACAATGGCGTGCCGATGGCGCCGCATTTCGGCGTGGATATGGCCGCCCCCGTGGGCACGCCGATCCATGCCCCGGCCTCGGGCACGGTTCTGATCAGCGACGATTATTATCTGGATGGCGGCTTTACCCTGATCGATCACGGCCAGGGCGTTTCCACCAGCTACCTGCATCAGTCCAAACGGATGGTGAAAGTCGGCGACACGGTCAAGCGCGGGCAATTGATGGGGCTGATCGGCCAGACCGGCCGCGCCACGGGGCCGCATCTGCATTGGGCGATGAACTGGTTTCAGGTGAGACTTGACCCGTCACGTTCCGCCCGCAAGCCCAAGCCCGATCCGCTTTAGAGAAGTTGTAGAGCGCCGCGAACACCGGCCCTACTCCCCCTTCTGCGCGAAGCGCATGGAAGGGGGAGATGCCGGTCCATAGCGACAGCGCATGGACGGCTCTAGAGCCAGCGAAGGCAGAGGGGGTTGAATATTACCTCCACCTTCGATGTATCCACAGCCATTGCGACGGCTCGGCGCGGATCATCTTTTCCACCTCGGCGGTGAATTTTTCCGTGAGCAGGCGCGTGTCGGCTGTCTCATCGCCGCTGGGCGAAAAATCCGGCGCCGGCGTCACGGTCACCTCAAAGCGCGCCGAACGCCCCAGCCTGCGGTTCTGGGCATAGAGGACCCGCGAACCCAACTTCAGGGACAGCGCCGCTGGTATCGGCGTGGTCATGGCGTTGCGGCCAAAAAACGGCACGGCGATGCCTTCGTCATTGTTTTGGTCCACCAGGATATAAATCGCCTTGCCCGCCTTGAGCTGGGCGAGGATGCGCCGCGCCCCGCTATGCTTGCCGATCTGGTCCTTGGCGCCTTTCAATCCCCGCTGCCGCTCCAGCCAGCGCGCGACATAGGGATTGTTGGGATGGCGCACCACGGTGGCGCCCTCGATGCCATATTGCTCGGCGGTGATCGGCATCATTTCCCAATTAGCCAGATGGGCCGAGACAAACATCACGCCCTTGCCTTCGGCGAGGCCAGCGTCGATATGTTCTGAACCGATCAGCTTGAGGCGCGGATCGATCCCGTCCAGTACGAATTTCTCCAGATGGGGATATTCCGCGACGGTGCGGCCCAGATTGTCCCACATCCCCAACAGAATGCCTTCGATCTCATCCTGGCTTTTTTCGGGAAAAGCAGCCTTGAGATTGGCGCGCGCGATCCTGTCCGGCGGCAGGCCAGAAAAAATAGTGCGTCCCATCCAGCCGCCCAGGTGCGACGCGGTGTCCAGGGGCAAAAGCCGGAACAGGCCCATCAGGAAAAAGAAAAAACCCGCTTCGGCGCCATAGCGCAGCTTGCGGGAAAAAGTGAGGGCGGGCACGGCCATGGCCTTGGCGCTAAACTGCGCCAATCAGCCTGTCAAGCAAATGCGGCTCATCGAACCGGGCGCACACCGCCAGGGTTTCGATTCCCTTTCGCTGCTCCGGCGCCAGGCGGACGAAATCCTTTTCGGTGGTGACCAGGGCCGCGTCGCCGGCCTCCTTGCGCAAGCCTGCAATCTCGGAGGCCGTATAGGGGTGATGGTCGGCGAAAAACCGGTTACCGGTGACGATCGCACCTGCCCCTTGCAGGGATTTAACGAATTTCCCGGGCTGGCCGATGCCGGCAAAGGCAAAGACTCGCCTGCCGGTAAAGCTCGCGCCCTCCGCCTCCAGCCACGTCCGCAACACCGGCCCGGTGAATCCATCGATCCTGGCGTCGTTCATTGCAATCACCGCATCGGCACGGGCCAGCCCTTGGCTCAGCGGCTCGCGCAAGGGCCCCGCTGGAATCATCAATCCGTTGCCGAAGCCGTCCGCCACCACCAGCGAGACATCCTTGGCCAGAGAGAAATTCTGATGGCCGTCATCCATCACAATCACTTCCGCGCCGTTTGCGGCGGCCAGCCGGGCGCCCGCGGCGCGGTCACGCGCCACGATGGTCGGCGCCACCCGCGCCAACAGAAGGGCTTCATCGCCCACGCTCGTTGCATCCTGGCCGCTCACCAGCAGGGGGCCGGTTTCGCTGCCGCCATAGCCGCGGGTGAGGAAAAACACTTTCTTTCCCCGGCCGATCAGCATTTGCGCCACCGCCAGCGCCGCCGGCGTCTTGCCGCTGCCCCCGGCGGTGAGATTGCCGACACAGATGACCCGTGCGGTCGACCGGTAGGGTTTTGCACGGCGCGCTTTGCGCGCCACGCTCATGCCATACAGCGTGCCCAGCGGGGCCAGCAGCAGCGCCAGCGGTCCGCGCCGGTTCCAGAAGTCAGGCGCGCGCATGGATCAGGCTTTCCAGCACCATGACGGTGCGCGCCACCGCGCCGGCCTGGGTGGCCGCGCCACGCGCCGCCGCCGCCCCCGCTATTGCCGCGATCTGCGGATTCTCGATCAGCTTTGCCGCTTCGCGTGCAATGCCGGTGGCCGACGCCACCAGGCCAAAGCCCTGCGCCGCCAGGATGGCCTCATAGGCCTTGGCCGCGCTGGCGCGGTGCGGCCCCGTCAGGATGGCGCAATTGAGCAAGGCGGGCTCAAGCGGGTTGTGCCCGCCCATCGGCACCAGCGTGCCGCCGATGAAGCAGAAATGCGCCAGCCGGTAGAAGAGGCCCAACTCGCCCATCGTGTCGGCGATATAGATTTCGGTATCTCCTTTGATCTCATCCCCGGCGGCGCGGCGGGCGGGTTTTCTCGCCCCGCACAAGGTGGCGATGTCCGGCCCCCGTTCGGGATGACGCGGAACGATGATGGTGAGAAGGTCCTTGAATCGCTGCCGGAGAATGTCATGCGCCGGCAGCACGGTCTCATCTTCGCCTGGATGGGTCTGGGCCGCGATCAACAGCGGCCGCGCCCCGATCTGGGTCTTCAGCGCAACCAGTGCCTGGGCGTCATACGCCAGCGGCGGCGCATCCGCTTTCAGGCTTCCCACCACCTGCACATGGCGCGCGCCCATGCCGCGAAAACGCGTGGCGATTTCCTCATCCTGCGCCAGCACGGAGTCGAAGGCTTCGATCAGCATCCGGCCGGATTTGGGCGCGCGGCCCCAGCCCTGCGCCGATTTTTCCGAAATCCGCGCATTGACCAGCGCCAGCCGCACATCGCGCGCCGCCGCTTCCAGCACCAGATTCGGCCACAGATCGGATTCCACAAACAGGCCCGCTTCCGGCTTCCAATGATCCAGGAAGCGCGCCACCGCGCTCGGCATGTCCAGCGGCACGAATTGATGGATCGCACCCCTGGGCAGGCGCTTTTCCATGATCCTGGCGCTGGTCACGGTGCCGCTGGTCACCAGCACGCTGCCGCTGGCCAGCAGCTTTTCGATCAGCGGCAGGGCGGCCAGGCTTTCGCCCACGCTCGCCCCATGCACCCATACCAGGCGGCCGGCGGGGCGCGGAACGGAAGCAATGCCCAGTCTTTCTTGCAGGCGGGCGCGGTCTTCCTTGCCGCGCGCGGCGCGCTGGGAAAGATAGGGGACCGCGAATAGCGAAGCGAAGATGGTGAAAGCGCGCCAGAGCCAAAGGCCAAGCGGAAGACTCGTGCGGGCGGCCATCAGGCCGGCTCCGGCTCGGTCAAATTGTGACGATAGAGCTTGGCGTAGAGCCCGCCTTTGGCGATCAGCGCATCATGGGTTCCATGCTCCACCACCCGGCCGCGATCCAGCACATAGATATGGTCGGCATCCAGCACGGTGGAAAGACGGTGGGCGATCACGATGGTGGTTCGTCCCCGCATCAGGCGCGTCAGGGCTTCCTGCACCCGCGCTTCGCTCTCGGTGTCGAGCGCGCTGGTGGCTTCGTCCAGCAGCAGGATCGGGGCGCCGCGCAACATGGCGCGGGCGATGGCGATGCGCTGGCGCTGGCCGCCCGACAGCTTGAGGCCGCCTTCACCCACGCTGGTGTCATAGCCCAGCGGCAGTTCAGTGATGAATTCATGCGCGGCGGCATCGCGCGCCGCCTGTTCGATCTGGACGCGCGTCGCGCCTGGCCTGCCCAGGGCGATATTGTCGGCCACGCTCTCGTCGAACAGGATGGCGTCCTGGGTGACCAGGCCGATGGCGCCGCGCAGCGACGCCAGGGTGACGCCATGGATGTCCTGGCCGTCGATGGAAATGCTGCCGCTGTCGGGATCGTAGAAACGCAGCAGCAGATTGAATAGCGTGCTCTTGCCTGCGCCTGACGGCCCCACCAGCGCGATTTTTTTCCCCGCCGGAATTTCGATGTCGGCCTCTTCCAGCGCGGGACCGGCATCGGCGTGATAGGCAAAGCTCACCCTGGAAAGGCGCACCGCGCCCGCTCCGAGCCTGAGCGGTTTGGCGCCGGGCCGGTCGGCGATCTCGGGCTTGGCGTCTATCAGGAAAAAGACCCGCTCGGCCGCGGCGATGCCGACCGAGGCGGTGGGCCACAATTGGCTGAGATTTCTCACCGGCTGCTGCGCCAGCAGCAGCGCGCTGGTGAAAGTGGTGAATTGCGCCAGCGACAATTCTCCGTGCACGGATTGATACCCGGCGAAGAACACCACCAGCGCCACCACCAGCCCGGCGAAAATGTCGGTCGAGGGCGCGGCGGCGGAGCGCGCCCTGACCGCCTTGAGCAGGGTCTTCAGCCGCGCGCCCAGCCGCGCGTTGACTCGTTCGGCGCTGTGGTTTTCCAGGCCATAGGCCTTGATGATGCGCCGCCCGTCCATCGCCTCGGACAGCACCACCGACAGATCGCCGGTCTCGGTCATGCCGCGGGTGGCGGCCCGGCGCATAGCCCGGCCCAGCCGGCCCATCACCCAGGCCACCAGCGGCAGCACCAGCATGGCGATAAGGCCAAGCTGCCAGTCGGCATATAGCATCAGTCCGGCATAGCCAAAGAGGGAGACAAACTCGATGGCGCCCGCCGCGATGCCCTGGCCGATGGCGTCGCGCATCAAGGTGGCGTCATAGAGAAAATTGGAAACGAACTGACCGGAATGAATGGCGTTCAGCGCCGCCAGGTCGCAGCGAATCAGGCTCTTGAACATGTCGCGCTGGCAGGCCGCCACGATGCGCTCGGCCAGGGAATCGATCAGCGCCTTGCCGCCGAAGAAGGAGAGCGCCCGTCCGAGCATGATGGCGAAGGCCGCTGCCGCGATCAGCGCAATCAGATCGGCGCGGCGATCCACGAAAATCAATTGCGTCGCCTGGCCCAGGCCATAGGCGAGCAGCCAGCTCATGGCGTCGGTGATCAGCATGCACAGGATGCCCAGCACCAGAACGGCCCAATGGCCGGGCAGATAGTCGCGCGCCAGGCGGCGGATCACGGCGGTGGTGGCGAGGTCTTTCGGGGCCGGAATGGTCATGCCGGGGTCCGTTTAGCATGGGCGCCCGAGGTGAGCGAGCGCGGCGTGACTAGCTGGAAGGGACCGAGGGCGGGATGGGCGAGGGCCGTCAAACCCTTGGCCGGAAAAGCCCTTCGCTTGCGCTACGGGCGTTCGTCACTCGAAATGGTCCACCGGACCATTTCGTTCGCCTCCGGCGAATCGTTCCTCACTAATCGTGGTCGTGCTCGTCTTCCTTCGGCTCTTCGTCTTCTTCGAACAGCCGGTGGATATGGGCCACGAAATAGCGCATCTGGGCATTGTCCACGGTGGCCTGCGCCTTGCCCAGCCAGGCCGCCTTGGCCAACGCAAAATTGGGATACATGCCCACGATATCGAGCTTGGACAGGTCCTTGAACTCGACACCCTGGGTGTGCTTGAGCTCGCCGCCGAAAACCAGGTGCAGCAGTTGCGGTTTGGGTTTTGGTTTTGCCTTGGCCATGGGCTTTTCTATTCCGATCCGGGCTGTGATTCTAATCCTTCACTTTGTCGCACATCTTTATGGCCCTTTGCACCTTGAGGCCAAATGGGCGAGCAACAATGCGTGCAGATGCGGCCCCGCCGCGATGGAGGCGCGCTGGGTGGCCGAGGGCCGGTTGTAGATCAGCTTCTGGCCTGCCTCATCAGTAAGCAATCCGCCCGCTTCCTGCACGATCAAGTCAGCGGCGGCGAGGTCCCAGTCGCGCTTGACCGACAGGCTGACCATCGCATCATGCCGTCCCGCCGCCACCAGCGCGACGCGATAAGCGATGGAACTCAAGGCGGTAAGCTCCATTTGCGGCCATCCTTCGGCGAAGGTGTTTTTGGGTCCCAGCATGCGCGTGCCCTCAATCCGGCCGCGATCCGAAACATGGATGGGATTGCCATTGAGGGTCGCGCCGCCGCCTTCGCGGGCGGCGAAGCATTCCTCGGTGATGGGATTGTAGACAACGCCCGCGCGCGGCCGCCCTGCCTCGACCACCGCGGCGCAGATGGTGAAATGGGGGCGGTTCTTCAGGAAAGCGACGGTGCCGTCGATCGGGTCCACGACGAAGACGTTGGGAGCGGACAGCCGCGCCTGATTGTCGGCGCTCTCTTCCGACAGCCAGCCATAAGCGGGCCGTGCCGCCAGCAGTGTCTGTTTGAGAAAAGCGTCCACCGCCAGGTCGGCCTCGGTGACCGGGCTGCCGCCCGCCTTGTTCCAGCGCTTGTAATCGCCACCATAATAGCTGCGCGCGATAGTGCCCGCCGCATGTACGGCGCTTTCCAGCAGCGCGAGGTCGTCAGGATCATTATTCCGCTGGGTCGCATGACCCGACCGGGCCGCTTTCGCTAGGCCATAATCTTCGGCGTCCGGTCGGTCATGCTCCGGCAATCGTCATGCCCTCGATGCGTAACGTCGGCGCGTTGGAACCATAGCGGAAAACCAGGTCGCTGGCGGGGGTGAGATGGCGGAACATGTCTTTCAGATTGCCCGCGATGGTGACTTCCGAGACCGGAAAGACGATTTTGCCTTTCTCGATCCAGAATCCGGCGGCGCCCCGGCTGTAATCGCCGGTCACGCCATTGACGCCCATGCCCATCAATTCGGTGACATAAAATCCCCGCTCGATATCGGCGATCAGGGCTTCGGGCGAAAGCCTGCCCGGCGCCATGTAGAGATTGGTGGTCTGGGGATGGGGCGGCCCGCCGGTGCCGCGTGCGGCATGGCCGGTGGTCTGAAGCCCCAGCTGCCGGGCGCTGGCGCAATCCAGCAGCCAGCTGGTCAGGCGGCCATTTTCGATCAACGCGCGGCGCTGGTTGGCGACGCCTTCACCGTCAAACGGCTTGGAGCGCAGGCCGCGCAGCCTGTGCGGATCGTCAATGATGGAAATGCCGGGCGCGAAAATCTCCTCGCCCATCTTGTCTTTCAGGAAACTGACGCCCCGGGCGATGGCGGCGCCGGAAATCGCGCCGGCGAAATGGCCCAGCAACCCGGCGGATTCGCGCTCGTCGAACACCACCGGCACGCTTTGGGATTTAACCTTGCGCGGGTTCAGCCGCCGGACCGCAAGCTCGCCCGCCCGCCGGCCGATATCCTCAGCCGAACGCAGGTCACCCGCATGCCGGGCGCTGGCCTGGTCGTAATCGCGTTCCATGCCCACGCCTTCGCCCGCCAGCATCGAAACGCCGATGCTGTGGCTGGTGCCGGCATAGCGGCCGTAAAAACCGTTGCTGGTGGCGAGCGCTACCGCGGCGCGGGAGAAGGACGCGCCGCCACCTTCGGAATTCGTCACGCCTTTGACCGCCATGCCGGCGTCTTCGGCGGCGCGGGCGCGTTCGACCAGCACTTCGGGCGCGGGTTCTTCGGAATCCTCCAGGTCGAGAGCGGGAATATCTTTCGCCAGCCGGTCTTGCGGCGCCAGGCCGGCATATTTGTCCTCCGGCGCCAGTCTGGCCATGGCGATGGCGCGCTCGGGCAGGCCGGACAGCGCGTCCTTGGAAAAATCGGTGGAGGAGACGAAGGCGACGCGGTTACCCAGGAACACGCGCAGGCCCAGATCGGCGCTCTCGCTGCGTTCGACGTCTTCCAGCTTGCCCAGCCGGTAGGAAACGCTGGCCGAGACATTTTCCACGAACAGGGCATCGGCGGCGTCGGCCCCGGCGCGCCGGGCGGCGCCGAGCAGGGCGGCGAGAATATCCTGGGAATTGTAAGCCATGGCCATTCCGATGCCGCAAAGGAGCGGGTCCGTCAAGCCGCCCGAAAAAGAGAGCTTGTACCTGCCCGGCGGTTACGGATTGTGTCTGATAGACTGCGGGTCGACCGGTAAACAGGCCTGCATTGGTGGCGGAGAGATTCTTGCGGATCATGGCAGTCAGTCTGGCCGCATGGCTTGTGGTTTTCTTCGGCCTGCCGTCCATCACACGGGTATCCGCTGCCCCGCCGGATTGCCCGCTTGAGAAGGCCCACTATGTGATCCGGGACGAGCAGGGCATGACGGCTGGCTTTCGCTCAGGACAAGCCGGTGCTGAACCCGATATATTTTTCTTTGTGCGTTCGGAAAGCCGGAACAAGACCGCCTGGTTTCTACCCTATCGCGCCAGCGGGCCCGGCATCACGACGCATCTGGCATCCACCACGGATATCACCGCGCCGGGCTGGCGCCCTGACGGGCCGAAGTCGCTCGGCGATCTCGACTATGCCGTGACAGATGATGATGGCCGTCCGGTGCCGGACTTCTGGTTTCATCAGGGCGCCAAAGCTCCCGCCCACATTCTGATACCAAGGCTCCAGGATGTGCTTTTATACGGGGCGCCTTCGGATTCCCATGAAGGCCTGTCGCTGGCGTTTCTTGATTTCGATACCTGCGATCCCGGCTAATCCTCTATCCCGATCCGCTTGAATTCCGCCGGGACGGATGGATCATCTTTCGTGGCGGCGGCAATATCGGCGTCTTTGCCGGATGTATCGCCCAGCTTTCCCTTGGCCAGGCCGCGCATGAACAGCGAAGGCGCCTGATGGGCATCGGCCTGGAGCGCCGCGTCATACCCTTTCACGGCGTCCTGATATTTTTCCTGCTGGAACAGGACAAAGGCCCGGCTGTCGAGCGTGGCGGGCACGCCGGGTTCCAGTTTCAGGCTCTTGTCGCAATCGGCCAGCGCGCCGTCCAGATCGCTTTTGGCAATGCCGCGCCAGAAGCAGCGGTCATTCAGCGCCGAAGCATCGTCGGGACTTGCCGCGATGATGGTATCCAGCCGCTTCAGCATGGCCGCCTGGAATTCCGGACCATAGGGCTGAACAGCGCCGAGCTGGGGCGCGGAAGAGGGCGAGACATACATCTTGCCTTCCTGGAAGGCGAAATAGATGCGCAAGCGCCTCAGCACATCCATGCCGATGATCAGTTCGGGCGCGTTGACCAGGTCCCGTTCCGTCTTGGTGCGGTCGGCGGCCAGCGGCGTGAGATCGCCGTTGCGGCCCATAGCGTTGGGAATGATGGTGAGGTGCGGATTTGACACGATGACATCGCCGAAGGACAGGCTCTTGAACAGATGGCTGTAGATTTTTAAACCCGCCTCGCCGTTGAGATTGCCAATGCCGGGCGTGCCTTCGCTTCCCATGACCAGGCCATATCGCCGCTGGGCGATATCCATCCTCAGCGCGGTGTTTGTGGCGCCGGTGTCGATCAGGGCCTTGATCTCCTGCCCGTCCAGGGTGACGGGCACGAAAATATGGAAGCCCTGGGATTGCAGCGCGGTGAGGGCGGAAGGCGCAATGGGTGTTTCCCTCAGGATATTGGTTTCGCGTCCGTCCCGGGTGAAGCGCATTTGCTCCAGAGTGACCGGCACTGCCGCCACGGCAGGCGCGGACCAATAGACGACGTGGCCGGGGCAGTGATCGGGCGAGAAAAGATTGAGTGTGTCGGTGCTGAAATCCAGTTCGGCGTCGTATCGGGTCAGCCGGTCCGGCGCCAGGAGGCCCTCAATGCCCCTGGTTTCGGCGCTGCCAAGGCTGGACGACACGATCAGGGAAACATCCTTGTCGGTGATTTCGCCCAGACCGAAATCCGCCACATTGGCCTGGTCGCGGGAGATATTTCCCACCGCGTCATAGAGCTGACTGTTGCCCTGCCGGATGGAGAGGTTCAGTTCCCGCGCCAGGGGCCGGCTGATCTGGGAAAGATAGCCGCCTGTATCGAGCAGGAAGTTGCGGGGCTTGCCGCCGATCACGATGGGCACGATATCGGCGTCGCCGGTGAGGGTGGGGATCATGTGAACGATGTCGACGATCTTGAGCGGGCCGCAGGACTCCTGTGCGCGGGCGGCAGGCGCATACAGGAATGTGATGTAGAGCGCGATGATCGGTGTGATACGTCTGATCGCCATTACGCAATTCTAGCGCAGGCCCCTCAAGCGCGCAAAGTCATTGCGCTGTGGCGGGAGCGGCCGGCGCTGTCGAGACCGGCGGCGCGGATGTTCCTGAGACATACATTTTGCGTTCGCCGAAGGCGATATAGATGTGAAGCTTGCGCAGCACGTCCATGCCGATGATCATGTCATCGACATTGATCTCGGTCTTGTCTGATTTGGTGCGATCGCCGACATATTGAGACCTGTCCGCATTCCGGCCCATGGCATTGGGAATGAGGATGAGTTTTGGATTGGTGACCGCGATATCCCCGATGGATAGGCTTTTGAAGTCATGGCTGTAGGTTTTCAGGGTGGGATCGTTGTTGAACTTTCCATATTCGGGCACGTCGGCGGTTCCCGGGGTCAGGTCGAAAAGCCTGTGCGCTTCCGGGATCGTGATTGTGGAAAAGGTTGCGCCTGTGTCGATTACCGCCCTTTCCGGTTTGCCGTCCAGCGTCACCGGCACGATCATGTGGTAACCGTTCATGGTGATGGGAACGATGCCGACATTGGCCGGCGAGGTCCAATACACCACCTGGCCCGGACAGTGATCCTGGGAAAATATCCTGAGCGTATTGCTGGTGAAATCCACATCGGCATCAAATGTGTGCAGGTAATCCAGCGCCACAATCCCGTCTGCCGGCAAGCCGCCTGGGTTGACCGGCAAATTCACATCCGTGCCGCGCATATGACCGATCATGAATTCGTGGATGGCGGCCTGGTCGCGTGAAATATTTCCCGCAACATCATACATCTGAATGTTGCCCTGACGCACGGGCAGCTTGAGGTCTTCCGCCATCGCCCGCGCCACCTGGGTCAGGGAACCGCCGGTGTCGAAAATGAAGCTCTTTTGCACGCCATTGATTTTGACCGGAATGCGTTCCTCCAGTCCCTCAAATGCCGGGTCCATGTGAATAATATCGATGATCTGCAATTTGCAGTCGGCCGCCTGGGCAGCCGACGGCAGCAGCGCCGCCAGCAGTACGGCAGACATGAGTATGCGCATGAAAAGGCCCCCGCCTTTTATTGATCTGCGCAACTATAAACTGCGGAGCAAAACCTTACCAGATCGGCTTGCCGCTACCGGACAGGCCACCGGCGCGCGTATGCGCGGCTTTATTTCCAAACAGGCCTGCCCGAACCGGGCAGGCCGAGCCTGGGCCATTTTTCCGTAACGGTATGGATAACGTCCTCACTCATGGCGATCTTGCGGCCCCATTCGCGGTGGGTTTCGGGCGGCAGCTTGTTGGTGGCGTCCAGCCCGATCTTGGAGCCGAGGCCGCTTTCCGGCGAAGCGAAGTCGAGATAATCAATCGGCGTATTCTCGATGATGGTGATGTCGCGGGCCGGGTCCATGCGAGTGGAAAGCGCCCACATCACGTCCTTCCAGTCGCGCGCATTGATGTCGTCATCCACCACGATCACCCATTTGGTGTACATGAACTGGCGCAGATACGACCACACCGCCATCATAACCCGCTTGGCATGGCCTGGAAACGCCTTCTTCATCGAAACCACGGCGATGCGGTATGAGCAACCTTCCGGCGGCAGCCAGAAATCCACGATCTCGGGAAATTGCTGGCGGATCAGCGGCACGAACACTTCGTTCAGCGCTTCGCCCAAAATGGAAGGCTCATCCGGCGGCCGCCCGGTATAGGTGGAAAGATAGATAGGGTCCCTGCGCATGGTGATGGCGCTGACGGTGAAGACGGGAAATTGCTCCACCGAATTGTAATAGCCGGTGTGATCGCCATACGGCCCTTCATCGCTGTAATCGGTGAGCGACACCGTGCCCTCGATCACGATCTCGGCCTCGGCGGGGACTTTCAGCGGCTGCGACACGCAATCCGCCAGCACCATCCGCTCTCCGCGCAGCAATCCCGCAAACTGGTATTCCGACAGGGTCTCGGGCACCGGCGTTACCGCCGCCAGAATGATCCCGGGGTCCGCGCCCAGCACGATGGCGGCGGGCAGGGGGCCGGGTTTTTCCTTTCCCCAGCGCTGGTGATGCTGCGCCCCGCCGCGATGTTTCAGCCAGCGCATGATGGTCTGGTTCCTGTTCAGCACCTGCATGCGATAGATGCCGAGATTGTAATTGTCCTCGCGCGCGTCGGTTGGCCCCTTGGTCACCACCAGCGGCCAGGTGATCAGCGGCGCGGGCTCGCCCGGCCAGCAGGACTGGATGGGAAGGGCGTTCAGGTCGATGTCGCCCCCAGTCAGCACGATCTCCTGGCAGGGCGGCTTGCCGACAGTCTTGGGTTTCATCGCCAGCACGGTCTTGACCAGCGGGAGCAATTCCGCCGCCTCGCCAAAACTGCGCGGCGGCTGGGGCTGGCGAAGCTGGGCCAGAAGTTCGCCAACTTCGCGCAGGTCGAGTGCGTTTGTCCGTTCCTTGCCGCCCATGGTCACGCCCATCGCCACGCGCCGGATGGTGCCGAACAGGTTGACCAGAACCGGGATGGGGCTTGGCGTGCCGTCGGCCCGGATGGGTTTTTCGAACAGGACGGCGGGTCCGCCCTCGGCGATCAGGCGAGTCTGGATCTCGGTCATCTCCAGCACGGTGGAGACCGGTTCGCGCACCCGGACCAGCGCGCCGTCCTTTTCGAGACGGGCGATAAAATTGCGTAGGGAACGGTAACTCATTCTGCCGGTTGCGCCCGGATGGTATGGCGCGATGGTTTGGAGTGATGGCGGCTGTAGAAGAGATAGATAAGCGCGCCGATGACGGTCCAGACCGCAAAGCGTATCCAGGTGTCCATCGGCAGGAAGCCGATCATCACGCCGCACATGAAGATGCCGGCCGGCGCGGTGAACCAGACAAAGGGGGTGCGGAAGGGGCGGTGCACGTTCGGCACCCGCTTCCTCAGGATCATCACCCCGACGCAAACCACGATGAAGGCGACCAGGGTGCCGATGCTGACCAGCTCGCCCAGCAGGTCCAGCGGCAACACCCCCGCCATGATGCCGCAGACGATGCCGGTGATGATGTTGCCTTTCCAGGGCGTGGCGAAGCGCGGATGGATGGATTTGAAGGCGGGCGGGATCATGCCGTCGCGCGACATGGCATAGAAGATGCGCGACTGGCCGAGCAGCAGCACCAGCACCACCGAGGCCAGGCCCACGATGGCGCCGACATTGACGAAGGGCGCCAGCCAGGCCGTGTCAGGCAGGGCTTCCAGCGCCGCGCTGACGGGATGGGGCACATTGAGGGTGGTGTAATGGGCGATGCCGGTTTCCACCCAGCTCATCAGCACATAAAGAATAGTGCAGAGGACCAGCGAACCCAGGATGCCGATGGGAATATCGCGCTGGGGATTTTTCGCTTCCTGCGCCGCCACGGACACGGCGTCGAATCCGATATAGGCAAAGAAGATCACGCCCGAGGCACGGAACACGCCGCTCCAGCCAAACTGGCCGAAGGTGCCGGTATTGGGCGGAATGAAGGGCACGTGATTGGCGGGCACCATGTGGCCGAAGCCGACAAAGATCACCACCAGCACGATGCTGAGCTTGATCGCCACCATCACATTGTTGAAGTTGGCCGAAGTCTTCACCCCGATGATCAAGAACAGCGACACAAGGGCGACCAGCGCCACGGCGGGAAGATTGAACCAGGTGCCGGTCGCCACCATGCTGCCAAAGCCTGTGCCGGCGATGGGCGCGCTGGCGAAAGCGACGGGAATGGGAAGACCGATATTGGTCATGAAATTGTTGAAATAGCCTGACCAGCCCACCGCCACGGTGGAGGACGCCGCCAGATATTCCAGCACCAGGTTCCAGCCCACGAACCAGGCCCATCTGCGCCCCAGCGTGGCGTCGGTATAGGTATAGGCGCTGCCCGCCAGGGGAATGATGCTGGCATATTCCGAATAACAAAGGCCGGCGAAGACACAGCCCAGGCCGGCAACGATGAAGCTGAGCACCACGGCGGGACCGGCGAAGCCGGCGGCAGCATGGCCGGTGAGCACGAAAATGCCCGCGCCGATGATGGCGCCGATGCCCAGCGTGATCAGGTGAAGCGGACCGAGCGCGCGCTTGAGGTCGCCTTCGTCGTCGGGATTTAGCGGAACGTTTCCAGCCATTCTGGGACCCCCATCGTCGCTGACACTCTGGCAGAGCCGCCGCCTTCCGCCTAGCCCCGGATCAATTTCCAGACACCGGTTTCCCGTATCTCCCGATCCTCCAGTTCGCGCGTGGTGGCCACATTATATTGGGCCAGCCGGACAAGTCCCTCCTTGGGGAAATAAGCGCGGCCGGGATCGCCCAAAAGAATCTCCGCGGCGCTGGATTTGAGCCAGGCCATCAGGCGTTCCGCCAGCGGGCGCTCGTAGCACATGTCGCCCACCAGGATAATGTCGAAGTCCTCGCTGCCGCCGATCAGGTCGTCGCTGGTGGTGGCGACCGTCAATCCGTTGGCCAGCGCATTCGCCTGGATGGCGGCGACGGAAAACTTGTCGATATCGGCGGCCAGCACCGAAGCGGCCCCCGCTTTCGCCGCCGCCAGGGCGACAACGCCGCTGCCCGCGCCGAAATCCAGCACCCGCTTGCCGGCGACGAGTTCGGGATTGTCCAGCACATAACGCGCCAGGGCCTGGCCGCCAGCCCAGGCGAATGCCCAATAGGGGGGAGGAACGCCCATCGCTTCCAGCTCTTCCTCGGTCCTGCGCCACAAGGGCACGATCTCGGTGGCGAGATGAAGCCGCAGCTCCGGCGTCAGCGGCGGAGACATCAACACGGCGTTGGCGCGGATAAATTGGTCTGGAGTCATGATACCTGTGATTGCTGCCTTCCCGTCGCTCACCCAAGCTCGCGGCGTTCGTCGCTCGAAATGGTCCGCCGGACCATTTCGTTTGCTTACAGCAAACCGCTCCTCACCCAAACCAGGCGGCCGCGGAGAAGGCCGCTGCGATCAGGGCCCCGGTGGCGCGATTGGAGCGGAACAGCATCAGGCAATTATCGGCATTGTTGATATCTAGGCGCTTGACCTGCCACAGCATGTGCACGCCCGGCGCCAGCATCACCACGCCGAACGGCCAGCCGGCATGATCGGTGAAGCCGGATGCCAGGATCAGGGTGAAGGCGACCGCATAAAAGCGCAGGATCCATTTGCCGCTTTGCCCGCCCAGGAGAAGCGCGGTGGATTTGACGCCGATCAGGGCGTCGTCCTCCTTGTCCTGATGGGCATAGATGGTGTCGTAGCCAAGAGTCCAGAAGAACAGCCCGGCATAAAGATAGACATCGGCCAGGTCGAGCCGCCCGGTTTGTGCCGCAAATCCCAGCAGCGCGCCCCAGTTGAAAGTAAGGCCCAGCCAGGCCTGGGGCCACCAGGTGATGCGCTTCATGAAGGGATAGGCGATGACCAGCAGTAGTGAGGCCGCGCCAAGCCCCACCGCCAGCCAGTTGAATTGCAGCAGGATCACCAGCCCGATCAGGCACAGCGCGATGGTGAAGATCGCGGCCGCCGTCACGCTGATCGCGCCGGAGGGAATGGGCCGGCCGCGGGTGCGCGCCACAGAGGCGTCAAAATCCCGGTCGATGATGTCGTTGAAGGCGCAGCCCGCGCCCCGCATCACAATGGTGCCCAGCCCGAACAGCAGCACATAATAAAAGTCGCGCCAGTCGGTGAAATTGCGCTCGTCCGCGATGGCTCCCAGGATAAGGCCGAAGATACAGGGCCAGAACAACAGCCAGGCGCCGATTGGCCGGTCCAGCCTCATCAACTGCGCCCAAGGCTTGATCCCTGGCGGCAGGTGAGCGAACCAGTGGGACGTTACGGCGTCGGCGGGGGCTTGCGCGGAATGGGGCATGCGGGATCAAGTGTGGCATGACTGAAGACATTACAGAAGCGGGCGGCAGGCTGCGGCTGTATGTGGCCACGGACCTGGGGCCGTCCCTGACCGTCCCGCCGTCGGAGGCGCAGACACATTATCTTCTGCATGTGATGCGGGCCAAAGCGGGCCAGCGCGTGTCGCTGTTCAATGGCCGCGATGGCGAATGGCTGGCCGAAATAAAAGCGGCCTCCAAGCGCGGCCTCAGCTTGACCTGCCTGAAACAGACGCTGGGCCAGGCGGGCGTACCGGACCTGTGGCTGGCTTTCGCGCCCATCAAGAAGACGCCCAGCGATTATCTGGCCCAGAAAGCGACGGAACTTGGGGTATCGGTGCTTCAGCCGATCTTCACAAGGCGCACCATCGTCGCGCGGGTCAACGCAGAGCGCATGACGGCCAATGCGGTGGAAGCGGCGGAACAATCGGGACGGCTAAGCGTGCCGGAAATACGTGAAGCGGTGAGTCTTGAGAAATTATTGGCGGCCTGGCCGAAAGAGCGGCGCGTCTTCTTCTGTGATGAGGTCGGTGCAACAGCGACGGCCGGTGACGCCGTGCCGCTGGCGAAAGCGGCGCGCGCCGCGCCCGCCGCCATTTTCACCGGACCGGAAGGCGGCTTCGATCCGGCGGAGCGCGACATGTTGCGCGCGCAGTCCTTCGTCACTCCCGTGACACTTGGGCCGCGAATTCTTCGCGCCGATACCGCCGCGCTGGCGGCGCTGGCAATCTGGCAGGCGGTAGCTGGCGATTGGGTATAAGCTTTGGGTAAATGGAGATGCGACATGGTCCTGAAATTCGCGGCGGCGCTGGCATTGGCCTGTGGCTTCTGGACCAGCGCGGCATGGGCGGATGAAACCTCCGACGACATCAAATGCCTGGCGGTGAGCCTGAAGCTCAGCGCCTCCGATGATCCGGACAACCAGTCGGCGGGCATGCTCTCGACCATGTATTGGCTGGGCAGGCTGGACGGCATCGTGCCCAGGCCGGATCTGGAGAAACAAATGCAAGCCGGCGCTTTTGACATGCGGCCGGTCGATGAAAAAGCCGAGGCGGTGCGCTGTACCGCCGCGCTGCAGTCGCGCGGCGAGACGCTGACCAAATTGGGCCAGGAACTGGACCAACGGCAGAATTCAAATTGACCGTGAGCATCCTCATGGTTCGTCAGGCTCACCATGAGGACAATATTTCATCCTCACCCTGAGCTTGTCCAAGAGTGAAGACAAGTTACGCATACCGCTTGTCGTAGACGCCGTCATAGCGCCGCCAGATATCCCAGAAAGCCGGCGGGGTTTCGCCTTTGGCCCGGTATTCCAGAACGTCGAGATGGCTGTGCCAGCCGCCCGACACCCCCAGCATGATGCCGCGGTTGGGAATCTTGCTGTGGGTGAGGGTGAGGCGGACCTTGTTGTCCCTGGGGTCGCCCTCCTGCGTCAGCTTGAATTCCACTTCCGAGACCTCGTTCGGGTTTTTTTCTCCTCCGAAGGTGAAGGCGAGCCGGTGCGGCGGTTCCAGCGCCAGCAGGGTGTTGGTTGAGCCGTGACCGTTCTTGTCCATCTCCTTCATGCGCTCGGGCGGCTCGGTGCTGTGCGGCGACAATTCGCTGTGCTTGAAGCGCATATGGAATGTCT
Organism: Rhizomicrobium sp.; assembly: GCA_035568995.1. GTDB lineage: Bacteria > Pseudomonadota > Alphaproteobacteria > Micropepsales > Micropepsaceae > Rhizomicrobium. Next base: position 45,250 of record DATMNL010000035.1, read on the forward strand.
CGCCCACTTTTGCGGGCAGATCGCCGGAAGCGAACCATTCGCCCCGCTTCTTGCCGTCGGCGACATAATCCCAGATCTTCTCGATCGGTCCCGGCAGAATCCGCACGAACTGAATCGTATGGTCGTCAAATTTCCTTGCGAACGCGTCCATCACATCACCCTTTCATTTTTTTGGCAGTTTTTGCAGGTCCACGCCATAAAGCGCGGCATTTTTTTGAAACAGATCACTGCGTTTGGGGAATTCGCCTCTCAGACCCGCTTCGATCAGGTCCAGCATGGTGTGCCAGCCCATCGTGGTCTGTTTCTGCATCGCTTCGGGAATGGGGCGGTGGGTGAGGGTGAGGCTGGTGCCGCCATCAGCCGGCTCCAGCGCAAGCTCGATATAGGATATCGGCCATTGCGAAACTGTCTCGCCCGGCGCAAACACGTTCCAGGTGTAGCCCAGCAGTTTTTCCGGCCGCCATGCCGTCACCACGCCCCGGATATGTCCGCCCATCAACGTGACTCTGCCGCCTTCACGCGGCTCGATGCTGCCATCGCCATACCATTCGGGCAGTAGCGCGGCATCGGTGAGAAATTGCCAGACGCGGGCCACCGACCCGCCTCTCCCGCGCCCGTCAGGGCTGGCGGGGGAGGCGGCCGTAGCAGCGCCCTCGCTGCGAAGGCCGAAGGGGGAATGAAAATGCCGCACGAAGCGCACCGCGCTTTCGGGAATGACTTCACCCTTGAAGTGGGCGCCATTCACGACTTGTCTCTCTTCAGCGCTTCCTCCAGCGCATCCAGCTTGGGGTTCCAGAAGGCGCGGATGCGGGCGATCCACTCCGACAACTCGTCCACGCCCTCCGGGTTCAGTTGGTAGATCCGCCGCTGCTTGTCGGCGCGTACGCTGACCAGCCGCGCCCCTTTCAGGGTTTTCAAATGCTGGGACACCGCCGGAGGGCTGAGCTTGAAACGGCTGGCAATCTCTCCCGACGACAGCGCGCCGCCGGCCAGCATCACAACGATGCGCTGCCGGGTGGGATCGGCCAAAGCTGACAGGGAATTGGCGGCCAGACCGTTCATTGGACAATATTTGCGTATTTACTTAATTAAGTCAATAAGCAAATAATGACCACCTCATCTTGCGTGGTTCCCGGGCGATGCCTAAGTACGCCGCTGCTCTCCTTGAGAATTGTCCCGCATGTCCATCCCGCAGTCCGCCGGCGGCCCGATCCAGAGCCGCGACGATCTGGTGCGGCACCTCTCCCAGGGGTCCAAGCCGCGTGAGGCATGGCGCATCGGAACCGAGCACGAGAAATTCGTCTACGACCTCAAGACCCACAAGCCGCTCGCCTATGACAGCAAGCCCGGCATCCGCCAGCTGCTGGAAGGAATGGCGCGCTTTGGCTGGAAGCCGATTTTGGAAGGCGGCAATATTATCGGCCTCACCCAGGACGGCGCCTCGCTGAGCCTGGAGCCGGGCGGGCAGTTCGAGCTTTCCGGCGCGCCGCTGAGGACCATCCATGAAACCTGCGCCGAAGTGGATACCCATCTGCTGCAGACCCGCGAAGTGGCGGCCGAGATCGGCGCCGGCGTGCTGGGCTTCGGTTTCGCGCCGACCTGGCGGCTGGACGAAGTGCCGGTCATGCCCAAGGGACGCTATGGCATCATGCGCCGCTATATGCCACGCGTCGGCGGCTATGGCCTGGACATGATGTTCCGCACCTGCACCGTGCAGGTGAATCTGGATTTCGAATCCGAAGCCGACATGGTGAAGAAATTCCGCGTCGGCCTGGCGCTGCAGCCCGTCACCACTGCCCTGTTCGCCAACTCGCCCTTCCGCGAAGGCCGGCCCAGCGGCTTTCTGTCCTATCGCGCCCAGGTGTGGAGCGATGTGGACAATGCCCGCGCCGGAATGCTGCCATGGGTGTTCGAGGCCGGCATGGGCTTCGAGCGCTATGTGGATTACGCGTTGGATGTGCCGATGTATTTCGTCTATCGCGACGGAAAATATATCGATGTGGCGGGCAGGAGCTTCCGCGATTTCTTAGGCCGGAAGATTTCCGAGGTGGCGCATATCGAACCCTCGATGAGCGACTGGGCCGATCACCTCACCACCATCTTCCCGGAAGTGCGGCTGAAGCAGTTCCTGGAAATGCGCGGCACCGATGGCGGCCAGTGGCGGCGCATCTGCGGCATGCCCGCGCTGTGGGTGGGATTGCTATACGACAGCGTGGCGCTGGACGCTGCCTGGGACCTGGTCAAGGACTGGACGGCCGAGGAACGCCAGGCGATGCGCGATGCGGTGCCGCGGTTGGGATTCAAGACGCCGTTCCGCAAGGCCACGGTGCATGAGCTGGCGCACCGCATGCTGGAGATTTCCACCGCCGGCCTCAAGCGCCGCGCCGCGATGGACGGGGGCGGCATGAGCGAGGACGGCTTCCTCAATCCGGTGCGGGAGCTGGTGTCGCGCGGCTATACGCGGTCGGAGGAGATGCTGAAGAATTACTACGGCGTCTGGGGCAAGGATTTGGCGCAGTTGTTTATCGAGTACAATTTCCTGTAATTACTTCCGGCGAATCCGCCACGCCGTCAGCATCAGCGCCAATCCGATCAGCGCCACCACGATGCCGCGCTCGACCCAGTCGCGCTGGTCGATCATGAAGCTCTCCCGCGGCCAATGGACCACGCCCGCGCCCTGCAGGGTGAAGAGCGCCCCGAAAGCAAAAACCGCAATTCCGGCCAGAAGAATGAGCGCGGGTTTCATTTCTTGTCCTCGGTCCCCCTCTTATCCTCAGGTAAGGGGATGAATTCCTTGTCGTCGCCGGGGATCAGGCCGAACTTGCCCTCTTTCCACTCCTGCTTGGCGCGCTCTATGCGCTCCCGGGATGAGGAAACAAAGTTCCACCAGAGATGGCGCGGCCCGTCCAGCGGCGCGCCGCCGAACAGCATCACCCGGGCGGGCGCGTCGGCGAACATGGAAACCTGCTCGTCCTTCTCCAGCACCAGCATCATGCCCGCGCTGTGGATGTCGCCGTTGACCTGGACCTGGCCTTCGGTGATGAAGATGGCGCGCTCTTCATGTTCGCCGGGATAAGTAAGGGCGCCGCCGGTATCGAAGCGCGCATCGGCATAGAAGATCGGCGAGAAAACTTTGACCGGGGCGCTGAGGCCGAAACCGTTGCCTGCGATCAGCCGCAGCTTCACGTCCTGCCGCTCCATCTCAGGCAATTGCTCCGCCTTGAAATGCTGGAAATGGGGTTCGGCCTCCTCGTCGGCGGTGGGAAGGCCGACCCAGGTCTGGATGCCGTGCAGGCGATGGCCGGCGGCGCGCGTCTCCGGGCCGGTGCGCTCGGAATGGGCGATGCCGCGTCCGGCGGTCATCCAATTGACGTCGCCGGGCCTGATCTCCTGCGCCGAGCCCAGCGTGTCGCGGTGCATCTGGGCGCCCTCGAACAGATAGGTGACGGTGGCAAGCCCGACATGGGGATGCGGCCGCACATCGATCCCCTTGCCGGGCGCGAAGGCCACCGGTCCGAAATAATCGAAGAACAGGAAAGGTCCCACGCTGCGGCGCCTGGCGTCGGGCAGCAGGCGGGTGACGAAGAATCCGTCGCCCAGATAATGGGTCTTGCCTTCGAGTGCGATCATGGGATGAGCCTAGCGCCTGGACTTTGCCGGTTACAGGGGATTTTTGTGCTTGGCCGTCAACTCTTCCAACCAATGCTGCAGGAAATCCTGTTCGGTCGAAGGAACATTGACGAAGGCGGCTACCACTGTGGCGCCCTCCGCCGGCTCGATGACGATGTCAAGCGGCGCGTAGAGATGAGGAAAATCGTCATTGCGGGTGGCCGAATGTTCATATTTGAGCGCGCTACCGAGGCTCGCCGCCCTGACCGCGACAATCACCACCGCCCAGGCTCCCCAATAATGGAGGCGCAAGGTTTCCGGCAATTGCGCTGCCGTGGAAAAATGCAGGAAGCCGTCGCGATTGTCATGCTCCGAGCCGTAATAGATGCCCGCTTTTTCGGCTTCCTCCCACTCCTCCGGCTTGATGATCTTGTAGATCAACTCAGTCATCGGTTTTGCCGCTGCGCCAGCGCCAACCGCCTTCCGTCTTGAGATAGGTGATCACCGAGAAGGCGACCAGGATGATCGCCGCGCCCGACAGCGCCACCAGCATGCCGGCATGTTTGTCGGGAATCTGTTGCGCTTCAATCACCACCGCGAAGACCAGCGCCACGGCAACCAGGGTCAACAGCCAGCCCTGCCAGGTATTGGGCGTGGCGCCATAGCCGAAGGTTTTTTGCCGGAACCAGTATTTGGGCATCTTCAGGCTGCAGCCGCCGTGCCGCCCACTGTCAGCCCGTCCAGCCGTAATGTCGGCTGGCCCACGCCCACCGGCACGCTCTGGCCGTTCTTGCCGCAGGTGCCGATGCCGGTATCCAGCTTCATGTCGTTGCCGATCATGGAAACGCGGGTGAGGCATTCCGGACCGGAGCCGATCAAGGTCGCGCCCTTGATCGCCGCACCCAGCTTGCCATTCTCGATCTTATAAGCCTCGGTGCAGCTGAAAACGAATTTGCCGTTGGTGATGTCCACCTGGCCGCCGCCGAAATTCACCGCATAGATGCCGTTCTTGACGCTTTCCAGGATTTCCTTCGGGTCCCTGTCGCCGCCCAGCATATAGGTGTTGGTCATGCGCGGCATGATGGTGGAGGAATAACTCTGCCGCCGCCCATTGCCGGTGGGCGCCATGCCCATCAGCCGGGCATTCTGCCGGTCCTGCATATAGCCTTTGAGGATGCCGTCCTCGATCAGCACGGTGCGCGATGTCGGCGTGCCTTCATCGTCGATCGAGAGTGAGCCGCGCCGCCCGTCCATGGTGCCGTCATCCACAACCGTCACGCCCGGCGCCGCGACGCGCTCACCCAACAGCCCGGCAAATGCGCTGGTCTTCTTGCGGTTGAAATCGCCTTCCAGCCCATGGCCGATGGCTTCGTGCAGAAGGATGCCCGGCCAGCCCGGCCCCAGCACCACCGTCATCTCGCCGGCGGGGGCGGGAACCGAGTCCAGATTGGCCAGCGCGATGCGCAGGGCCTCGTCCACCGCGGCGCGCCAATAGGCGGGATCGATATAGGTTTCATAGCCGCCGCGGCCGCCGCCGCCGAAGCCGCCGGTTTCCTGGCGGCCATCCTGTTCCACCACCACCGAGACATTGATCCTGACCAGCGGGCGGATATCGGAATAATGCTCCCCGCCCGCCCGCATGATCTCGATGCGTTGCCATTCGCCCGAAAGCGACGCGGAAACCTGGCGCACGCGGCCGTCACGCCCCCGCGCATATTCGTTCATCTCTTCCAGCAGCTTTACTTTTTTCTCGAAGCCCGCGGTCTGGAGCGGATCGAGATCGGTATAGAGCTTCACATTGCTGCGGGCAGGCCCGGCCGCCGCCATGCCGGAATAGCCGCCGGACACGGCCCGCACCGTGCGGGCAGCGCGCGCGATGGCGTCTTCCGAGAGTTCGGTGGCATGGGCATAACCGGTGGCTTCCCCCGCCACCGCCCGAAGGCCGAAGCCCTGGCTGGTGTCGAAGGTGGCGGCCTTCAGGCGGCCATCGTCGAAGGAGAATGATTCGCTCTGGCTGTATTCCAGGAACAGTTCGCCGTCATCGGCGCCGGCAAGAGCCTGGTCCAGCGTGTCCTGGACCTTGGACCGGTCCATGCCGGTGCGGGAGAAAAACAGGTCGGTATCGGACATGACGGCTCCTGATCTGCTCCGGGGATCTTCCGGAAAAACGCGGCAAAAAGCCCCGCGACGGCCCTAGATATCGTGCCAACCGGACCGGCAAACAAGCCGGGGCGGGCTTTTCCGCTCGTGCCACGCTGTGCCGTATCGGTTATAAACAGGACCGTGCCATAAGGTCGCAATGACTTTAAGGGCTTAACCCCTCTAAATCCCCGCCAGAATCTTTGAAACGCGCGGGGTTTCGGTTCCCCGGCGCGGGCTTTTTGCGAGGTCGCCTTATGCCATTTGGGAAAACTATGACGGGCAGGAAATCCGGGATCGGCGCTTTACTCACCCTCGTCTTGGCGGGCGCCGCCACGGCCGCGGTGGCGCTGCCGGTCGACTGGCAGACGGGCTTTCAGCCATCCGCCTCGCCGGTGATGGACCAGATCGAGAGTTTCCATCACGAGCTGTTCTATATCATCACCGCGGTTTCGCTGTTCGTGCTGGCCCTTTTGGTCTGGATCGTGATCAAGTTCCGCGCCAGCGTGAATTCCGTCCCGTCCAAGGTTCATCACAACACCCTCCTGGAAGTGGCCTGGACCCTGATCCCGGTGATCATCCTGGTGGTGATCGCCATTCCGTCCTTCAAGCTGCTCTATTACGAAGCGGAAATTCCCAATCCCGATGTGCATATCCGCGCCATCGGCAAGCAGTGGTTCTGGACCTATGAATATCCCGGCGCCGATGCCGGCTTCAGCTATGACAGTCTGGGACTGTCGGACGCCGACGCCGCCAAGAAAGGCGAGCCGCGCCTTCTGGGCGTGGACAATATCCTGGAAGTGCCGATCAACAAGGTGGTCGAGATCGAGACCACCGGCGCCGACGTGATCCATAGCTGGACCATCCCCCAGTTCGGCGTGAAGATGGACGCGGTTCCCGGCCGTCTCAACCATACCTGGTTCAAGGCCACCCAGCTCGGCGTCTTCTACGGCCAATGCTCAGAGCTGTGCGGCGCCCGCCACGCCTATATGCCGATTGAAGTCAAAGTGGTGAGTGACGCCGATTACGCCGACTGGCTTGCCGCCTCGAAAAAGAAATTCGCCGCTCTCGACGTACCCACCCGCGTCGCCGCGAAATAGGACAGACCGCCATGACCGATGTAGCCTTCGACGCGCCTCACGAACACCACCATCATGGCGGCGGCGAGCATGCCCACACCCCTACCGGCTGGCGGCGATTTGTCTATTCCACCAACCACAAGGACATCGGCACCATGTATCTGGTGTTCGCGGTCATCGCGGGGCTGCTCGGCGGATTCTTCTCGATGATGATGCGGGCCGAGCTGATGTATCCGGGCCTGCAGATATTCAAGGAGCCGCACACCTTCAACGTCTTCGTCACCGGCCATGGCCTGATCATGGTGTTCTTCATGATCATGCCCGCCATGATCGGCGGCTTCGGCAACTGGCTGGTGCCGCTGATGATCGGCGCGCCAGACATGGCCTTCCCGCGCATGAACAATATTTCCTTCTGGCTGCTGCCGATCTCTTTTCTGTTCCTGGTTCTCTCCATGTTCGTCGAGGGTGACTCGGGCGGCATCGGCGTGGGCGGCGGCTGGACGCTCTATGCGCCGCTTTCCACCTATGGTTCGCCCGGCCCGGCGATGGACTTTGCCATCTTCTCGCTGCATCTGGCCGGTGCCTCCTCGATCCTGGGCGCGATCAACTTCATCACCACCATTTTCAACATGCGCGCGCCGGGCATGACCCTGCACAAGATGCCGCTGTTCGTCTGGTCCATTCTGGTGACGGTGTGGCTACTCTTGCTGTCGCTGCCGGTGCTTGCGGGCGCCATCACCATGCTGCTGACCGACCGCCATTTCGGCACCTCCTTCTTCAACGCGGCGGGCGGCGGCGATCCGATCCTTTACCAGCATCTCTTCTGGTTCTTCGGCCATCCGGAAGTTTATATTCTCATTCTTCCCGGCTTTGGCATGGTCAGCCAGATCGTCGCCACCTTCTCCAAACGGCCGGTGTTCGGCTATCTGGGTATGGCCTACGCCATGGTCGCCATCGGCTTTATCGGCTTTTTGGTCTGGGCGCATCACATGTACACGGTGGGCCTGTCGGTCGACACCAAGGCCTATTTCGTCTTCGCCACCATGGTCATCGCGGTGCCCACCGGCATCAAGGTGTTCAGCTGGATCGCCACCATGTGGGGCGGCTCCATCGAGTTCAAAACCCCGATGCTGTGGGCCACCGGCTTTATTTTCCTGTTCACGGTCGGCGGCGTCACCGGCGTGGTGCTGGCCAATGCCGGCGTGGATGTTGTGCTGCAGGACACCTATTACGTGGTGGCGCACTTCCATTACGTACTGAGCCTGGGCGCGGTGTTCGCGATCTTCGGCGGTTTCTATTTCTGGTTCCCGAAAATTACCGGCTATATGTACAATGAAATGCTGGGCAAGCTGCATTTCTGGGTCACCTTTGTCGGCGTCAATATCGCCTTCTTCCCCATGCATTTCCTGGGGTTGGCGGGCATGCCGCGCCGCTATGCCGACTATCCCGACGCCTTCGCGGGCTGGAACTTCGTCGCCTCCATCGGCGCCTTTATCGCCGGTTTCGGGGTGCTGATCTTCCTGGTCATGCTGGCGGAAGCCTTCGCCAAGAAGCGCTTGGCGGGAGACAATCCCTGGGGCGTGGGCGCGACGACATTGGAATGGACGCTGCCGTCACCGCCGCCTTTCCACCAGTTCAACGAACTGCCGCACATCCATTAGGAATCCGTGAGAATGGCGATTGCCGAATCCTTTGCCTATCCCAGGGTCACCACGGTCGGAGATTTTTTCGCGCTCCTGAAGCCGCGCGTGATGTCGCTGGTCGTGTTCACGGGGCTGGCCGGGATCATTGTGGCGCCGGGGCATGTCCATCCGCTCACCGCCTTCACGGCGCTGCTCTGCATCGCCGTTGCGGCGGGCGCCTCGGGCGCGCTCAATATGGCCTATGACAGCGACATTGACGGGTTGATGAGCCGCACCGCCACCCGCCCCATTCCCATGGGACATATCGCCCGCGAAGACGCCATGGCGTTCGGCTGGGCGCTGGCGGCGATGGCGGTGGCCACCATGTGGCTATACGTGAATGTCCTGGCGGCGTCGCTGCTGGCCTTCACCGTCTTCTTCTATGTCGTGGTCTATACCCTCTGGCTCAAGCGCCGTACGCCGCAGAATATCGTGATTGGCGGATTGGCGGGGGCGCTGCCGCCCGCCATTGGCTGGGCTTCTGTGACGGGATCGCTTTCGCTCCAGCCACTGGTGCTGGTGGCGATCATCTTCCTATGGACGCCGCCCCATTTCTGGGCTCTGTCACTGTGGCGCTCCGAGGATTATGCCCGCGCCGGAATCCCGATGATGCCGGTGGTCAAGGGCAAACCTGCCACCCGCCGCATGATTCTGATCTACACCATCCTTCTGGCGCCGCTGGGCGTCGTGCCCGCCTTTATCGGCCTGGGCGGCATGTTCTATCTGATTGCCTCGGCCAGCATGGGCTTCTGGATGCTTGCGGGCGCCTTCGCCACCTGGCGTGAGCGCGATACGGCGCGCGAGCCTTCGGCGCGGCGGCTATTCGGGGTTTCGCTTTTGTATGTGTTCGTTCCCTTTGCCGCGCTGATCGTTGAGCGCCTTCTGCATCTCGCACCCCTGTGGACATGAGAGATGACAAGAGAGCAGCAAAGGAACGCCGCAAACGCAACATTGTCCTGGCGCTGGTGCTGGGCGCATTCGCAATTTTGTTTTACCTGATGTCGATCGTGCAATGGCATGAGCATTTCGGCCACTAGGAAATGTCAGTAGAGAGGGTTCTTTCATGAGCGGTGACGCGAAGCACGATTATCATCTGGTGGACCCCAGCGCCTGGCCGATCGTGGGCTCGCTGGGCGCCATGACCATGCTCGGCGGCGCCGTGTTCTGGATGAACAAGGATTATGGCGGCTTCTTTCACCTGCCGGTGAACGGCCAGCCTTATATCTTCCTCATCGGCCTGGGCCTGGTGCTCTACACCATGGTCGGCTGGTGGCGCGACGTGATCAATGAATCGGTGGTGCAGGGCCTCCACACCCCGGTGGTCAAGCTGCATTTGCGCTACGGCATGCTGCTGTTCATCGCCTCGGAAGTGATGTTCTTCGTCGCCTGGTTCTGGGCCTTCTTCAATTCGGCGCTGTTCTTCAACGATGTCGGCATCGGCTCCTGGCCGCCCGCCGGCGTCGTCACCTTGAGCCCCTGGCACTTCCCGCTGCTCAACACCATGCTGCTGCTCACCTCGGGCACCTCGGTGACCTGGGCGCATCACGTGATCCAGAGCGGCGGCCCGCGCAAGGATGCCGTGCTGGCGCTGATCATCACCATCCTCCTGGGCGCCTCCTTCACCGGCGTGCAGGCCTATGAGTATGCCCATGCCCCTTTTACCTTCGGCTTTAACCACCTGGCGCTGGTGCCCTTCACCGATGCGGCGCATGCCAGCCTCGCGGTCGGCGCGGGCAATCTGCAGGCGATTTACGGTTCGACCTTCTTTATGGCGACGGGCTTCCACGGCGCCCATGTGCTGATCGGCACCACCTTCCTGATCGTCTGCCTGTTCCGCGCCATGGCCGGCCAGTTCACCCCCACCCGCCATTTCGGCTTTGAGGCGGCGGCCTGGTACTGGCACTTCGTCGACGTGGTGTGGCTGTTTCTGTTCGCCTGCATATATGTATGGGGCGCGGGCCCCGTTACGGTCGGCTAGTCGTAGCGGTTAAAATACCCGACTGGGGCGTCGAAAGGCTCGACCGTACTTCCTGTATGGCCATCGCCTTTCTCCTGCCATTCGTGCATTTTTCCTCGCCACGACCGAGACCATCTTGATGGCAATTTCGTCCTCCACCGCCAAAGAATGCCTCCTCGGCCTCTGTCCGCAATGCGGCCAGGGACCGCTGTTCAACGGCTATATCGAGATCAGGAAAAACTGTCCGTCCTGCGGGCTGGACTATGCCGTGTTCGACGCCGGCGACGGTCCTGCGGTGTTCGGCATCTTGATCGTCGGCGCAATCGTCTGTGCCCTGGCGCTGTATGTGGAATTTCATTTCCACCCGCCCATGTGGGTCCATTTGGTGCTGTGGGCTCCGCTGATCCTCATTCTTACTCTGGGATTCCTGCGCCTGACAAAATCCACCCTGCTGGTGCTGCAATTCAAGCACAAGGCGGGCGAGGGGAGGCGGTCCTGATTCGCTTCCGGCCTTACCCTGGCCTCACCATCGCGACGTTGATCCTGGTGGCGATCCTGTGCGGCCTGGGTGTGTGGCAGATGCAGCGGCTAACCTGGAAAGAGGCGCTGATCGCCACGGTCGGCGGTCATATGAGGGCGCCGCCTGTATCGCTGGACGAAGCGCTGCATATGAGCGCTGACGACGTTCAGTACCGCAATGTCGCGCTCAATGGGCGCTTTGACAATTCAAAGGAAGCTTACGTCTTCACCACGGGCGCGGGCGGCGAACCGGTTTATCATGTCCTGACGCCCTTCATCACCGGTGATGGACGCACCCTGATGGTGGACCGGGGCGAGATTCCGCAAGACAAGCTCCCGCCGCAAAGCCGTACCGCCGTGGACGGCGCCACGCAGGTGGTGGGCGTGTGGCGCGTGCCGGATTCACCCGGCTTCTTCACCCCCAAACCCGAGCCCGCGCGGCATGTCTGGTATGCGCGCGACCTGGCCGGAATCGCGGCAGCGGACCGCGTCAAACTGGCTGCCCCGGTGGTGATCGAGGCCGATAGCCAGCCCAATCCCGGCGGCTGGCCCCGGGGCGGACAGACGGTTGTGGATTTCCCCAACAACCACCTCTCCTATGCCGTCACCTGGTTTGGACTTGCGGCGGGGCTGATCGGCGTCTATTTCGCCTACCATATCTCCAAAGGGCGTTTGGCCCTGACATAAAGAGGCAGGCTGGGTCTGCTGTAGAACGAGGCGAATTTGGATTTCATCTCGACCCGTGGCGGCGCGCCGCGCGCCAACTTCGCCGAAGTGTTGCTGGCCGGCCTGGCGCCGGACGGCGGGCTCTATATGCCCGTGGAGTGGCCGCAGCTGAGCCAAAGCGAGATCGCCGCTTTTTCCGGCCAGCGCTATCAGGATGTAGCCTTCGAGATTCTCAGGCGTTTCACCGGCAAGGCTTTTGCCGCCGCCGATCTCAGGGCCGATATTGAATCCGCCTATGTGGGCTTTGATTCTCCCGTCATTGCGCCGCTTTCGGAAATTGGAAAAGACACCTGGCTGCTGGAATTGTTTCACGGCCCCACCTTTGCCTTCAAGGATATCGCCCTGCAGGTGCTGGGCCGGCTCTTTGCCCGCGCCCTCAAAGCGCGCGGTGACAGCGCCACTGGCAGCGGCCGCGCCACCATCGTCGCCGCCACCTCCGGCGACACCGGCTCTGCGGCCATCGCGGCCTTGGGCGGCCTTGCCAATATCGAAGTCTTTGTCCTGCATCCCAAGGGCCGCATTAGCGACGTCCAGCGCCGCCAGATGACCACCAGCCCCCACGCCAATGTGCACAATATCGCGCTGGAAGGCAGTTTCGACGACGCCCAGGCGCTGGTGAAGGGCCTGTTCGCGCAAAGTGAATTCGCCAAAGAGATCGGCCTCACCGCCGTCAATTCGATCAACTTCGTCCGCATCGCGGCCCAGGCGATTTATTACTTCACTGCCACCGCCCAGCTGGGTCGCCCGGTGAATTTCGTGGTGCCGACCGGAAATTTTGGCGACATTTTCGCGGGCGAAGCCGCCACCCGCATGGGTCTTGGCATCGGGCGGCTGGTCATCGCTACCAACCAGAACGACATCATGGCCCGCGCTCTGAATGAAGGCGTCTATGCGGCGGGCGCGGCGTATCACACCTTTAGTCCCTCCATGGACATCCAGGTTGCCTCCAATTTCGAGCGGGCACTGTTCGAGGCGTCCGATCGCGACAGCGACTGGACAGCGGCGGCGATGAGCGACTTTGCCCGCGACCGCAAACTCGCATTGCCGGCTATGGTGCTGAACGAGCTGCGCTCCCGCTACAGCGCCTTCGCCAGCAACGATGCCGAAACGCTCGCCACCATCAGGCGCGTCCATGCCGAAACCGGACGCATCCTCGATCCCCACACCGCGGTTGCCGCCGCCGCCGCGGCGCGGTTTGAAGGCGGTCCCAAAGTGGTCCTCGCCACCGCTCACCCCGCCAAATTTCCCGATGCGGTGCGGCAGGCCATCGGGCAGGCGCCCCCAGTCCCCCCCGCCCTGGCCGCCTTGGAAAAACTGCCGGAAAAGCTGGATGTTTTGGAAAGCAAGCTTCCTTTGCTTGCCCAGTTCATATCTTCTAGACTGCCGGGATGAAGCTAGAAATATCAAGTCTTTCCAATGGTTTGACAATCATCACGGATCCGATGGCCGGGCTGGAAAGCGCCGCCCTCGGGGTCTGGGTGGGTACCGGTTCGCGCAACGAAACCCCGGCTCAGATGGGCATCTCCCACATGCTCGAACACATGGCGTTCAAGGGCACCTCCACGCGCAGCGCCCGCCAGATCGCCGAAGAGATCGAAGCGGTGGGCGGCTACCTCAACGCCTATACCAGCCGCGAACAGACCGCCTTCCACGCCCGGGTGCTGAAATCCGACGTGGCACTGGGCCTGACGCTGATCGCCGATATTCTCACCGCCTCGGTCTATGACGCGGCGGAACTGGAGCGCGAACGCCAGGTGGTGTTGCAGGAGATCGGCCAGGCGCATGACACGCCCGATGACATTATTTTCGATCATTTGCAGAGCGTGATTTATCGCGGCCAGGCGCTGGGCTGGCCCATCCTGGGCGAGGCGGCGACAGTGTTGGCCTTCAGGCCTGACGACCTGCGCCTTTATGCCGGTCAGCGCTACCGCGCCGAAGGCATGACTCTGGTGAGTTCCGGCGCCGTCGCCCATGACGAGATCGTGGCGCTGGCGTCCGAGAAATTCGCCGCCCTGCCGACCGGCGGCGCCGGGGCATTCGAAAAGGCACGCTATATCGGCGGCGACATGCGGGTGGACGAGGACCTGGAGCAGGCGCACATCGCTTATGCCTTTCCCGGCATCTCGGCGCGCGATCCGGATTTCTACACCTCCCAGCTTTACGCCATGGTGCTGGGCGGCGGCATGTCGTCCAGGCTTTTCCAGGAAGTGCGCGAGAAGCGCGGCCTCTGCTATTCCATCTATGCCTTCACCAACAATTTCCAGGATGGCGGCTTCACCGGCATCTATGTCGGCACCAGCGAGAAGGACGCGGGCGAGGTTTCCGCGGTGATCGCGGGCGAAATGGAGGCGATGACCGCCGCGATCAGTGACGCCGAACTGGCGCGCGCCAAGGCGCAGTTCAAATCCAGCCTGCTGATGGGTCTGGAGCGGCCTGGCACCCGCAGCGAAAGCATCGCCGGGCAGATATTCGCCCTGGGCCGCGTCCAGCCCGTGACCGAAATCGTGGAAAGGATCGAGGCGGTTGACGTGGAAAACGTCAAGCGCTTTGCCCGCTTCACCATGCAGGCGCCTTCCATCGCCGCCCTCGGCCCTGTGGGCCGGCTGGAATCCCACGCCAAATTTTCCGCCCGCTTCTCACCGCGCGATAAAATGCATGCCGCCGAATGACGCCACCTTTCCGCGCATTGCCCAGCGCCCGACCCGGTCAAAAAAGGCCATCGGCGCGATGATGCAGTCACGCCCCATGGCTTTCATGCGCGGGCTGACCTTTCCCGGCGGCCAGCAGCCTGTCATTCAGGGGCAGGGGGTCTATCTGCGCTATCCGCGCATCGCCGATTTTCACAATTGGGCGGCGCTCAGGGGCGAGAGCCGCGAATTTCTCACCAAGTGGGAACCGGTCTGGGCCGAGGATGAACTGACCCGCGGCGCCTTCCGCCGCCGCATCAAGCGCTATCACAAGGAAACGCGGCTCGACTCCGCCTATGTGTTTTTCGTTTTTCGCAAGGCGGACGACCGGCTGATGGGCGGTTGCACTCTTTCCAATGTGCGGCGCGGCGTGACCCAATGCTGCGCCCTGGGATACTGGATCGGAGCGCGCTTTGCCCGCCAGGGGTTCATGAACGACGCCTTGGCAGCCTTGATCCCTTTTGTGTTCAAAACCTTGGGCATGCATCGGATCGAGGCCGCTTGCGTGCCGGAAAACCAGCCATCGCGCAATCTCCTGGGCAAGCTCGGCTTCCGCGAGGAAGGGCTAGCCAGGCGATACCTGCTGATCAACGGCCAATGGAGCGATCACATTCTTTACGCCCTCCTGGAAGACGAAGCCCGCCCCAAACTGGGCGCCGCCGGCTAGCCGGCCCCTGAAAGAGATCGATGAGAGCGGCCATAGGCGCATTTGTGTTCTGCATGCTGGCCGGAACCGGTCTCTGCATCGCCCAGTCTGTCGCGCCGCCTGCTGCTCCGCCCGCCGCCCCACCAGCTTCACTGCCGGTGATGACGCCGCATCAGGTCAATTTCGCCGCCACCGACAACGTCATCGTGCTGCGCTCGTCGCTCACGCCGTACCATGCGCCGGGCGGTGCCGAGAAAGACGGCTCGCTCTGGTACATGCTGGCGCTCACCAACGACCAGGTGCGCCCGGTCAGCCGCGTCATCCTGGCGGGCCAGCCGCCCAGCATGGCGCTCTCCATCCTGCCGCTTTCCACCCGGCCCCAGATTTTGGCGGTGGCGAGTTCTGATTCCGGCGTCGTGGTGGAACCGGCACCCGATTATGGACACAGGGCCTGGCGGGTGATCATTCCGCCGGTGACTCAGGTCGGCCTGGCGTTGCAGGTGGTCAACGCGCAGACGCCGCCCGCGCTGTTCGCCTGGACCGAACCGGCGCTGGCCGGCCATAACCGCAGCCTCGCCATCTTCGTCACCGCGGTGGGCGCCCTGATCGGAGCGGCGGCGCTGATCACCGGCGGGCTTGCGGTGATGATCCGCCATTCCGCGCCACGCTGGGTGGCGCTGACCCTCGCCCTGCTGCTGTGGAGCTGGCTGGCCGGCACCGGAATGTTCGACGCCAGCCTCGCCACCCATATCGGCGGTCCCTTCGGCCTGACCGCTTTCCTCACCGCGCTGACATTGGCGGCGGGCGCAAGGCTGGCCGACGCCATCATTCCCGTGGCCGAAACCTGGCCGCGGCGGGAAAAGAAGTTCCGCATTGCGCTTTACGGACTATGCGGGCTGGGCGGGCTGGCCTGGTTGGGCGTGCCGGGCGCCACGCTTCTGACCGATGTCCTTATTGTCGCGGGCAGCACGGCAGTTGCGGCCTATCTTTTCCTCTGCGGCAAGCGCGGCATGAAGGCGGCGCAGGTCATTCTTCCGGCCGCCACGGCATTTGCATTGGTGGCGCTGGCAGCTTCCCTCACCAGCCTGACAAGCCTGACCAGCCTCGGGGGCGGGCTGGGCGAGAGCCTCACCGGCCCGGCAGCCACCGGAGGCTTCGCGGCGGCGGGAGCGATATTGCTGGCGCTGGCAGTGATCGCCAGTGAGGAAATCGCGGTGCTGCCTTTCCTGCACGGTTCCCATGCGGCAAAGCTGCTGGAGGCGCAGGGCGAGGACGAGCCGGTCACGCCCTTCGCCAATCTGGCGCTGGCCGCCATCGGTTCGGCGCATCAGGGTGTTTTCGCGCTCGACCTGCGGGCCCAGATGCTGACCCTGTCACCGGAAGCCACCGCCATGCTGGGTCTTGGCGCGCATGAGACCACGCTTTCCGAGGCCGACTGGCTGGCCAAGGTTCATCCCGAGGATCGCGGCGTGTTTCGCGATGCGCTGGTCCATGCCAGACCCGGCCAGAAGCTGCGGCTGGAATTTCGCGCCATCAACGGACCGGCGACGCGCTGGCTGGAACTCAGCGCCGGGGTCAACCAGCTGGACGATGCGGCGGACATTCTGGGCCTGATCGCCGACATCACCGCCCGCAAGGAAGACGAAGCGCGCCCGCCTGCCGACCCGCTCACCGGGCTGGGCAATCGGATGGCGCTGATGGCGGCCCTGGAGCAGTTCGGCGACGGACCGCCTTTCCCCGGCGGCCTTCTCGCCTTGCTCGATCTCGACCGTTTCAAGGCCATTCATGCCAGCCTGGGCGATGGAGGCGGCGATCTGGTGCTGCGCGGCACAGCGGAACGGCTCAGCCAGCGTTTCGGCAAGGAGGCGCAGATATTCCGCGTCGGCGGCGACGCCTTCGCGCTCCTGTTCGCGCACCCCAGCCTGACGCCCGAAGTGCTGGGTGACGAGCTGGTGGCGCTCTGCGCGCCGCCGCATCCCTGCCAGGGCCGCGACATCTATGCACCCGCCAGCGCCGGGATCGCCCCGGCCACCGAAGACCCGCTGGTCCTGATCGCCCATGCCGAGCTGGCGCTGGGAGCAGCCAAGCGGCGCGGCGGCGGCTGCGCCCGGATTTACGATCCCGCTCAGAAAGCCGAAGCGCCCCAGGATTCGGTGGTGCTGGAGGCCGATTTGCGCCGCGCCCTGGAACGAGGCGAGATCAGCGTTTTTTACCAGCCCATCATGCGGCTGGAAGGCGGCACCGTGGCGGGTTTCGAGGCGCTCTTGCGCTGGCATCACCCCGAGCGCGGTGTCATCGTGCCCGGCGACTTCATCGGCCATTCCGAGGAGAGCGGCCTGATCGTGTCGCTGGGCCGCCTGGCGCTGGAGCAGGCGGCCAGCGACCTCGCCCACTGGCAGCGCTATTTCCCGCTGGAGCCGCCCTTGTTCGTCAGCGTCAATCTCTCGCGGCGGCAATTGCAAGGCGGCGGTTTCGAGGACTTGCTGGGCCAGGTGCTGAAGCAAAGCCAGATCGCGCCTGGCAGCCTCAAGCTGGAAATCACCGAAAGCGCGGTGGGCAGCGACAGCGAGCTGGCGGAGATGCTGGGCCGCTTGCGGGATCTGGGGGCGGGGCTGGCGATGGACGATTTTGGCACCGGCGCCTCCACCCTCAGCCGCTTCCGCAACCTGCCTTTCGATACAATCAAGATCGACAAGAGCTTCCTGGCCCGCCATGCCGGCAGCGTGCTGGGCAATGACAGCGCGGTGGTGGTGAGTTCGATTGTCGCAATGGCGCATGAGCTTGGCCGCGCCGTGGTGGTCGAGGGGGTGGAAAGTCAAAGCGATGCCGCCTGGCTGAATTCGCTGGGCTGTGCTTTCGGTCAGGGCTATTATTTCTCACCCCCGCTTGCCCCGGCGGAGGCCTTGTCCTTCATTGCGCGCACCTATGACGTCACGGCGGCGGCGTCTTCCTGAAACCCCAACGGAGAATGATATGACGATCAAGGTCGGCGACAAAATTCCTTCCGCCACATTCATGCAGATGAAGGACGGCAAGCCCACGCCGGTCAGCAGCGATGAGCTGTTCGCGGGCAAGAAGGTGGCGCTGTTCGCGCTGCCCGGCGCCTTCACCCCCACCTGTTCGGCCAAGCATGTGCCGGGCTATGTGCAGAACGCCGCCGCCTTCAAGGCCAAGGGCGTGGACACCATCGCCTGCGTCTCGGTCAATGACGCTTTTGTAATGGGGGCCTGGGGCAAGGACCAGGGCGCCGGCGAACTGGTGCTGATGCTGGCCGACGGCAATGGCGAATTCACCCGCGCGGTGGGCCTGGAATTCGACGCCAGCAAATTCGGCATGGGCAAGCGCAGCCAGCGTTATTCCATGCTGGTCAAGAACGGGGTGGTCAAATCCCTGAATGTCGAGGAGCCGGGGGCGTTCGATGTCTCCAGCGCCGAGCATATGCTGTCGTCCGGCGAGCTGGTCGCGCCATAGGGGCGCGGCTCTCATGGTTCGACAGGCTCACCATGAGGACTTATATTGAATCCTCACCCGCCGACACGCTGTCGCTATCGGCTGTCGAAGGGCGGGGTCATAAAATTGGGGGATGGGACATGAAGATACGCTTTGCAGCGATCGCCTTGGTTATGGCGGCGGCGCCGGCCCTTGCCGACGAGCCAGACGGCCTGAAACTGCCATCCGGCTTTCACGCCAGCGTGGTGGCGGAAGGCCTGGGGCCGATCCGTCACATGGCGTTCCGCGACAATGGCGATCTTTATGTCTCCACCCCGCGCGCCCGCACCGGCATCGGCGGCGGCATCCTGGCGATCCACCTGAACCCCGATCACACCGCGGGCCAGAGCGAGCATTTCGGGGTGGTCGATGGCGGCACCGGCATTCGCTTCTATCGCGGCGCGCTCTATGCCACTTCGCCGTCCCGCATCTACCGCATCGCCCTGCCCAAGGCCGGGCTGGTGCCCAAGGACGAGCCGCAGGTGGTGGTGGACGGCATGCCGGCGATCAATGGCAGCACCAACCGGCAGATCGCCTTTGACGACAAGGGCAATCTCTATGTCGCGGTCAGCGGTTCGGGAAATTTCTGCCCCGATCCTTCGACGCCCAAGGGCGCGACGCCTGTTGGCCTCAAGCCCTGTCCCGATATGGGCAAGCGCGCCGGCGTCTGGCGCTTTTCCGCCGCCAAGCTGAACCAGAAATTCCCTGATGGCGGCGAGCAAATTGCCACCGGCTTGCGCGATCTGTCCTCGCTGGACTGGTCGCCCGCCGACAGCGCGTTGTACCTTGTCGTGCATGGCCGCGACGGCGTCCACACCGCCTGGCCTTCCATCAGCCAGGCCGATGACGACGCCATCGCCGACGAAATGCACAAGATCGTCAAGGGCACGGACGTCGGCTGGCCCTACACCTATTATGACGGCGTGAAGAAACAGCGGCTGGTGGCACCGGAATATGGCGGCGACGGCAAGACGGCGGCCTCGGGCAACTACGACACCCCGGTGGCGACTTTTCAGAACACGCGTTCCGCGCCGCTGGACCTGATCTTCTATACCGGCAAGCAGTTCCCGGCCGAGTACCGGGGCGGCGCCTTCGTCGTCCGCCACGGCGTCGGCGGGGCGCAATCGCCCACCGGCAAGAATGGCTATGACGTGGTCTTCATTCCCTTCGACAAGAGCGGCAAGGCGGGCGATATGAAAGTCTTCGCCGACGGCTTCGCCGGTCCCACCGCGGCCAGCAAGAATAACGGCAAGGCGGCCTATCGCCCGGTCGGCGCGGCGGTGGCGCCGGATGGGTCGCTGTACATCGCCGATTCCAACAAGGGCCGCATCTGGAGAATTAGTTACGATAATTAAGCCGACGCGACCGGATAGGACAGCAATGATCCGTAGCCTAGGAAAAATTCTCTGCGCAGCCTTGATGCTTCTCCCATTTGGTACAGTAAGTGCGGCACCGCTGCCACAAGCAGGTGCTTTCACTTATTCAAACCAATGCTTCAGTCGTGGCAGCGGCGATTTGTATGGCCTTCGGATTACACTTCTTCGTCATCCCGGCGGCGGCCCATGGGCAGTTACTTATATTGACGATGAAGCTCCACTTCTGGGCATTGTGGATTTTTGGGAGAAGTCGGGTGCTATACACTTTGCGGTAACAGACGAAGGGAAAGTGGTGACACGGATTGAAGGAGTCGTAGACACCCAGAGCTTACGGGGCACGAAGGACGGCACTCCAATAACACTGCCCTCTATCAGCAACGGTGAAACCAAAACTCCCTATTGCGGAGAGAAGAAGTAAACGCGCATTTTAATTCCGGCTACTCTATGGAATTGCCCCACGTGCCAGTGCATCCGCGCGTTCGTTTTCGACATGCCCGTCATGGCCGCGCACCCATTTCCAGGTGACCTGGTGGCGGGCGATCTGTTCGTCCAGCGCGCGCCAAAGATCTTCATTCTTGACCGGCTTCTTGTCGGCGGTTTTCCAGCCCTTGGTTTTCCAGCCCGCAAGCCATTTCATCGCTCCGTCCATCACATAGCGGGAGTCGGTATAAAGCGTGACGGCGGACGGTTTCTTCACCGCGCGAAGACCCTCAATCGCCGCGGTCAGCTCCATGCGATTGTTGGTGGTGGCCGCTTCGCCGCCGGACAATTCCTTTTCATGGCCGCCGCTCCTCAGGATCGCGCCCCAGCCGCCCGGTCCCGGGTTGCCGGAACAGGCGCCGTCGGTGAAAATTTCGATTTTGGAAGAAACGCTCAAAACCCATATTCCCCGGCATGGGTAACCGCCGCGTGAAAGCGCAGCTTGCGGGAATATTCCCGTGGGTCCTTGGGCCGCACCAGCGCATTGGGATCGGGATTGAGCCAGTCGTACAGCCTTGTGAGAAGAAATCGCAAGGCTGCGCCCCGCATCAATAACGGCATCGCAGAGACCTCGGCTTCGCTCATCGCCCGCTGCGCGCGATAGCCGGCAATTGCCGCCTTGCCCTTGGTGATGTTGTAGGCGCCATCATTTTCAAAACACCAGCTGTTGAGCAGCACCGCCAGGTCATAGGCAAACATATCGTTGCAGGCAAAATAGAAATCGATCACGCCCGAAACCCGGTCGCCCATGAACAGCACATTGTCGGGAAAAAGATCGGCATGGATCACGCCCGACGGCAGCCCCTTGGGCCAGTTCTTCTCCAGCGCCGCCAGATTGTCCCCGATCAGTGCGCCCAGTCCCGCCTGGACCGCATCGGCCTCGCGCATGGTGGCGGCGGCCAGTTCGTGCCAGCCCGTCACCGACAGCGCATTGGGCCGGGTGAGGGCGAAGCCGGCGCCCGCCCCATGCAGCTGCGCCAGCGCCTCGCCCGCCGCATGGCAATGCCCGGCGTCCGGCCGGCGCAGCGAAATGCCGGTGAGGAAAGAGAGTATTGCCGCCGCCCGGCCCTTGAGCATGGTCGAGTGTCGGCCATCTTTGTCCCGCACCGGCTGGGGACAGGAAAGACCATGCGCCGCCAGATGCTCCATCAGGCCCAGGAAGAAGGGCAGGTCGTCCCGCTTCACCCGTTTCTCATACAAAGTGAGAATGAAGGCGCCCCGGTCGGTCTGGAGATAGAAATTGGAATTCTCCACCCCTTCGGCGATGCCCTTGAACGTCAAGGGTACGCCGATGTCGTAACCGGCCAGCAGCGCTTCCAGGTCCTCGAAACTGACATCGGTGTAAACCGCCATGACGCCCCTGAAATTCCCTCTGCTTGGCTTCGCGGCGGGGGCTGGCTAAAGTCCGCCGCCCGCGCCAAAACAGGCTTCCTGAGTTCGACCGGCCACCGTTAAAAGTCAAGCAGCAAACTGGATACCGATCCCATGAAGCGTTTTGTGATTCTCCTGCCGGCCCTCATCTTGGCGGGCTGCTCCACCGACCAGAACGGGCCGCAATGCCCCAGCGCGTCGGTGCTCAGCGACACCGCCACGCTGACGGTGTTCCGCGCCGGCGCGCCGGCCGATCCCTCGGGCGAGGCCTATACCGCCGTGATCGTCGGCGTGAAAAGCTCCTGCACCTATGCCAAGGCGGCCCCTACCGCCGTCGCCACCTTCAGCTTCTCGGTGCGCGCCACCCGCGCCCCCAGCACCGACGGCGCCACCTACACGCTGCCCTATTATTTCGCCGTCACCCAGGGCGACCGCATCCTGGAAAAGAAGAATGCCAGCCTCAAGATCATGTTCGCGCCGGGCAGCGCCGACGCCAACGATGACGAAAACCTGGCCGACGCCACCATCACCCTGGAGCCAGGTCATCCGCCTACGGATTATCAGCTGCTGGTGGGCTTCCAGCTCAGTGACGCCGAGCGCGCCTATAACCAGAAGCGCGGCCGCTACACCCCATGAAATCCTTGATCTTATGACCTCTTTAACTGGGGAGTTGTCGAAGGCCGTGGGCCGCGCCTTCGCGGCGGAAGGCCTTGGCGAAAATCTCGGACAGGTGAGCCGGTCCGACCGGCCCGATCTGTGCCAGTTCCAGTGCAACGGCGCGCTGGCAGCGGCCAAGATCGCAAAAGCCAATCCGCGCGAAATCGCCGGCCGCATTGCCGCCAGGCTCAAACAGGATCCGCGTTTCGCGAAAGTCGAAATCGCCGGTCCCGGCTTCATCAATCTGGATCTGAGCGACGCGGCGCTGGCCGCCCTCCCGGCGCCGCCCGCTGCGGCTGCCGAATTGAACGGCAAGACTCTGGTGATAGATTTTGGCGGGCCCAACATCGCCAAGCCGATGGCGGTTCACCATCTGCGCTCCTCCATCATCGGCGACTGCCTGCAGCGGCTATACCGCGCCAATGGCTGGCGCGTGATCAGCGACGTGCATCTGGGCGATTGGGGCCTGCAGATGGGCCAGCTGATTTCCGAGATCGAGTTGCGCGGGATTGCGCCGGTCTATTTCGACGCGGCTTTCACCGGGCCTTATCCGGACGTTTCGCCGGTCACCATGGAGGAACTGGAGGAAATCTATCCCACTGCCTCCGCCGCCTGCAAAGGGGATCCGGCGCGGCTTGAAAAGGCGCGTCGTGCCACGGTGGAGTTGCAGGACGGCCGCCCTGGTTATCGCGCCCTGTGGCGGCACTTTGTGAAAGTGACGGAAGCGGGCCTGACCCGCGAATTCGCCAGCCTTGGCGTGACGTTCGATCTGTGGAACGGCGAATCCAGCGTCCATGGCCTGATCGCGCCCATGCTCGAAGACCTCCAAAAGCGCGGCTTTGCCGAAATGAGCGAAGGCGCGCTGGTGGTGAATGTCGCCGAAGAGGGCGACAAGAAACCCATGCCGCCGCTGCTCCTGGTCAAGTCGGATGGCGGCGTGCTTTACGGTACCACCGATCTTGCCACCGTGATCGAGCGGGTGCGGGATTACGACCCCGACCTCATTCTCTATGTGGTGGATCATCGCCAGCACGGCCATTTCGAACAGGTGTTTCGCGCCGCGCACAAGGCGAATCTGAACGGCCGCGCGGAACTGGAGCATGTCGGTTACGGCACCATGAACGGGTCTGACGGCAAGCCGTTCAAGACCCGCGCCGGCGGCGCGATGAAATTATACGACCTGATCGCCGTGGCGATTGTGGAGGCCAACAGCCGGCTGGCCGAGCAGGGTCTGGGCGGCGATTATACGGCGGCGGAAAAAGCCGAGATCGCGCGCCAAGTCGGCATCGCCACGATCAAATTCGCCGACCTCTCCAATCACCGCACCACCGATTACATATTCGACCTGGAGCGGTTTTCGAAATTCGAGGGCAGGACCGGGCCTTACCTGCAATATGCGGCGGTGCGCATCCAGTCCATCCTGCGCAAGGCGCAGGCCGAGGGTCATGCCATCGGCGTTCCCGCCATTCATTCGCTGGAGGACCGGGCGCTGATGCTGCAGCTTCTCTCCATGGGGGATGCGATGCGCGCCGCCGAGGAAAAACGCGCCCCCAACATTCTGTGCGATTACGCCTTCGAACTAGCCCAGATTTTCAGCCGTTTTTACGGCGCCCATCACATCATGTCCGAAACCGATCTGGTCCTGCGGGGCCAGCGGCTTGGTCTTTGCGCCCGGACTTTGGCCGCGTTAACCGGAATTCTGGGCCTTCTGGGCATCGAAGTTCCTCAAAGAATGTGAGTAACTCTGGGGACTTGGCGGCTTGCGTTGACTCCTGATACCCCCCACCTAGAATACCCCCAACAGAACAGTCCGCCGGGAGGCGCGCGGTCCTGGCCAGCATATGATCTTTCGCGGGAGAGATCGTTCCTCTTCCAAAAAAAAAGAGGATTCGGCGCCGAAGGAGCAACCACCCGGGAAACTCTCAGGCAAAAGGACCGCGAAAGAGATGAACTTCTGGAAAGCGGCGTCGTCCTTCAATATTTGAAGAGGGGCGATGCCCACCGAAGGGGTAACCCGCCATCTTCCTTTGGAAGATGGCTGGGGAAAACTCTCAGGTCCCATGACAGACGGGTTCACGCTTCACGGCGTGGATTCTCGAATCTGATGGGACCGACATGGATACGCCTGCCTCCCTTACATCAGTCAGCCTTCGCCGTACCCCGCTTTACGCCCTGCATCTTGAACTGGGCGGCAAGATGGTGCCCTTCGCCGGCTATGAAATGCCGGTGCAGTATCCCGCCGGCATCCTGAAGGAGCATCTTCATACCAGGGACAAGGCCGGCCTGTTCGATGTCTCGCATATGGGCCAGGCGTTTCTTGGCGGTGATACCGCCGCGCTGGAAAAAGTGACCCCCGCCGATGTCACCGGCCTGAAGGAAGGCATGCAGCGTTACGGTTTGCTGCTGACCCACCAGGGCACGATCAAGGACGATTTCATGTTTTCCCGCCTGGCCGGGGAGGCGCCGCTTTACCTGGTGGTCAATGCCGGCACCAAGCAAGGCGATTTCGACTATATCGGGGCGGAGTTGAAAAGCAGTGCCAGCCTGACGCCGCGCTTCGACCGCGCCCTTCTGGCCTTGCAGGGACCCGCCGCCGCCGCCGTGCTGGAGCGCCTCAGCCCCGGCATCTCCAATCTCATTTTCATGCAGGTGACGCGCGCCACTGTCGCGGGCGCGCCCGCCATCGTCAGCCGCACCGGTTATACCGGCGAAGACGGATTTGAGATTTCCCTGGAGGGCGCCGATGCCGAACGCGTCGCCCGCGCCTTGCTCGGCGAAGCCGAGGTGATGCCGATCGGGCTTGGCGCTCGCGACTCCCTCAGGCTGGAAGCGGGACTCTGCCTTTACGGCCATGACATGGACGAAACGGTGGACCCGGTCGAGGCCAATCTGGTCTGGGCCATCGGCAAGCGGCGCAAAAGCGAAGGCGGTTTTGCCGGCGCCGATACCGTGCTGGACAAGCTATTGAATGGCGTGGCGAAGAAACGCGTTGGCATCCTGCCCGAGGGCCGCGCCCCCGCGCGTGAAGGCACCGAGATCGCGGTCAGTGGCACAATCGTCGGCAAGGTGACGTCGGGCGGCTTCGGTCCCAGCCTGAACGGACCGCTGGCGATGGGCTACGTCCAGTCCGAATTCGCAGGTGAGGGCACCAGGCTCGAACTGATGGTGCGGGGCAAGGCGCTGCCGGCGGTTGTCGCGCCGATGCCTTTCGTGCCGCATCGCTACAGACGTAAATGAATTTTGGCGCCAATGAATTTCGGGAGCATGACATGAGCGAAACACGTTTTACCGACCAGCATGAATGGGTTCGCCTGGAAGGCGACACCGCCACCGTGGGCATCACAAAATACGCCGCCGAAGCGCTGGGCGATGTGGTGTTCGTGGAACTGCCGCAAAAGGGCCGCAAGGTGGGGGCGGGCGCCGAAGCCGCCGTGGTGGAAAGCGTCAAGGCCGCCTCGGAAGTCTATTCTCCGGTGGGCGGCGAGGTAAGCGAGGCCAATGCCGCCCTGGAAGCCGCCCCCGGCGGCGTCAATGATGATCCCGAAGGCGCCGGCTGGTTTTTCAAATTGAAGGACGTTGCGGCCGGGGATTTCGCCAAGCTGATGACCGCAGCCGCCTACGCCGAGTTCGTGAAAGGTTTGTGAGATGCGTTACCTTCCTCTGACGCCCGATGACCGCGCCCTAATGCTGAAAAAGATCGGCGCGCCTGACATGGATGCGCTGTTCCGCGACGTGCCGCGCGCCGCGGTGGTGCCGTTGTCGGCCTTCGACCTGCCCGATACGCAAGGAGAACTGGAAGTGGAGCGCGCGCTGTCGAAGCTGGCGGCGAAAAACATCGCGGCGGGAGCGGCGCCGTTTTTCTGCGGCGCGGGGGCTTACCGGCATCATGTTCCCAGTGCGGTGGATCATCTGATCCAGCGCTCGGAATTCCTTACCTCCTACACGCCCTATCAGCCGGAGATCGCGCAGGGAACCCTGCAATATCTGTTCGAATTCCAGACCCAGGTTGCGCTGCTCACCGGCATGGAGGTTGCCAACGCCTCGCTCTATGACGGCTCGACCGCTACCGCAGAGGCGGTGATGATGGCCCAGCGCATCACGCGGCGCGGCAAGGCCATCCTGTCGGGAGGCTTGCACCCTCATTACGCCGAAACGGTGGAAACGGTGGCGGGCCTTTCCGGCGTCATCACCCGCGCCCCGGTCACTCCCGGCAACGCCGAAGACATTATTTCCCTGATTGACGACCAGACGGCCTGTGTGGTCGTGCAAAGCCCCGATGTGTTCGGGCTGATCCGCAACCTGCGTCCCATCGCCGAGGCGGCACATGCCAAAGGCGCTCTGCTGATCGCAGTGGTGACCGAGATCGTCTCGCTGGGTCTTCTGGAATCGCCGGGCGCGCAAGGCGCCGACATCGTCGCCGCCGAAGGCCAATCGCTTGGCAATGGCCTCAATTTCGGCGGGCCCTATGTCGGCCTCTTCGCCACGCGTGAAAAATTCCTGCGTCAGATGCCCGGCCGCCTTACCGGTGAGACCGTGGATGTGGAAGGGCGGCGCGGCTATGTGCTGACGCTGTCCACCCGCGAACAGCATATCCGCCGCGAAAAGGCCACCAGCAATATCTGCACCAATTCCGGCCTCTGCACCCTGGCTTTCACCATTCACCTGTCCCTCCTGGGTGAGGAAGGCTTTACGGGTCTGGCGCGGCTCAATCACGCCAAGGCCTGCGCCCTGGCAGATCGCCTTTCCGCCATTGCCGGTGCCCAATTGGTGACGCCGGCCTTCTTCAATGAGTTCACCCTGAAACTCTCCAAGCCGGCCGCGCCGCTGGTGGACATGCTGGCGAAGAAAGGGGTGATCGCGGGCGTGCCCGCATCGCGCCTGATGCCGCATGAAAAATCCGCCGCCAATCTTCTGATCGTGGCCGCCACCGAAACCTCAACCGACGGGGATTTCGCCGCCCTGGAACGCGCCTTAAAGGAGATTCTGTAATGGAACTGGATCCCAATCGCCGCCGCGTCACCGCCCCCGGTCCCATGCCGCCGGAGACATTGCGCACCATTTCGGGCGACCGAGGCCTGGATCATGAGGAAAAGCTGATTTTCGAGATCGGCCGCCAGGGCGTCACCGGCGTGGACCTGCCCCAGGTGCAGATTTCGGATGCGCGCTTGGCGGGCCTCAGGCGCAAATCCGCCATCGGGCTGCCCGGTCTCAGCGAGCCGGAAGTGATCCGCCATTATGTGCGGCTTTCCCGCATGAATTACGCCATTGACGCGGGACTGTATCCGCTCGGCTCCTGCACCATGAAGCACAATCCGCGCCTGAATGAGAAAATGGCACGGCTGCCCGGCTTCGGCGACCTGCATCCCATGGCGCCGCGTTCCACCACCCAGGGCGCGCTGGCGCTGATATCCGAATTGATGCACTGGCTGACCACGCTCACCGGCATGCCGGCGGTGGCCATGTCGCCCAAGGCGGGCGCGCATGGCGAGCTTTGCGGCCTTCTGGCCATCCGGGCCG
Source organism: Rhizomicrobium sp. (assembly GCA_035568995.1). GTDB lineage: Bacteria > Pseudomonadota > Alphaproteobacteria > Micropepsales > Micropepsaceae > Rhizomicrobium. The sequence continues at coordinate 73,184 of DATMNL010000035.1, forward strand.
CTATTGCGGCGCGGGGCGAGACGCGCCCCCGCATCCTGGTGCCGGAATCCGCCCACGGCACCAATCCGGCCACTGCTGCCTTTGCCGGCTTCACGGTGGATGAAGTGCCCGCCAAGCCCAACGGTCATGTCGATGCCGAGGCGCTCAAGGCCAAGCTGGGACCCGATGTGGCGGCGATCATGCTCACCAATCCCAACACCTGCGGCCTGTTCGAGGGTGAGGTGATCGAGATCGCCAAGGCCGTGCATGCGGCGGGCGCCTATTTCTATTGCGACGGCGCCAATTTCAACGCCATCGCGGGGCGCGTCCGCCCAGGCGATCTCGGCATCGATGCCATGCATATCAACCTGCACAAGACCTTTTCCACGCCGCACGGCGGCGGCGGGCCGGGCGCGGGGCCGGTGGTGCTGTCGGCGGCCTTGGCGCCTTTCGCGCCGCTGCCGTTGCTGGTGGTGGATGGCGACGGCTTCAAGCTGATCGAGGACCGCGACGAACTCCGCTTATTTCCTGAAGTGGGGGGCGCAAAACCCTTCGGCCGCATGTGCGCTTTCCACGGCCAGATGGGCATGTTCGTGCGGGCGTTGGCTTACATGCTGTCGCATGGCCGCGACGGGGTGCGCCAGGCCTCGGAAGACGCCGTTCTGTCGGCCAATTACATTCTGGCTTCCCTGAAGGACGTGATGAGCGCGCCTTTTGGCGAAGGTCCCTGCATGCATGAAGCGCTGTTCGACGATTCCTTCCTGGAAGGCAGCGGCGTCACCACGCTCGATTTTGCCAAGGCGATGATCGATGAAGGCTATCATCCCATGACCATGTATTTCCCGCTGGTGGTGCATGGCGCCATGCTGATCGAACCCACCGAGTCCGAATCCAGGGAATCGCTTGACCGCTTCATCCACGTCTTGCGAGAATTGGCGCTGGAGGCGAAGGCCGGGATAACCGCCCGCTTCGAAGGCGCGCCGCGCCTGGCGCCCCGGCGCAGGCTGGATGAAACGGCGGCGGCGCGAAAGCCGGTGCTGCGCTGGAGTGAGGAACGGTTCGCGTCGGCGAACGAAATGGTTCAGCGAACCATTTCGGGTGACGAACGCCCGGAGCAAAAGCGACGGGCCGTGGATACGGTGGCGGAGTGATCATGGCCAGCTATGTCAATCAGCATTTGGACCCCGGCGAGACTGTGGTCTACCAGGCCAGCCTGCACTGGATCGTCTATCTCGGCCCCGTGGTTATGCTGGGCGCCGGCATCGCGTTCGCGCTGCCGGGCCGGTTGCCCGGCGGAAGCTATGCGGGGCTTGCGATTTTGGTGGTTGGTCTTGTCGGATTGCTGGCGGCATGGATCCGCCAGATCAGCAGCGAATTTGCGGTGACAGACCGGCGCGTCATCATCAAGACCGGATTTGTCTCCCGCCGGACCATCGAGCTCAACATGTCGAAGGTCGAATCCATCCAGGTGGACCAGAATATTGTCGGCCGGCTGCTCAACTATGGCACCATCACCGTGATCGGGACCGGCGGCACCAAGGAACCCTTCCAGATGATTGATGATCCCTTGGCCTTCCGCCACGCGGTGCAGCAGCAACAGGGGTGAGGAGCGGTAGGCCGAAGGCCTACGTAACGCTCCGGGGAAGCGGTAGCGACAGCGTACCGACGCAGAAGCGCGCCGCCTCGCTCGCTTCGCTCCCGAGGGGCAAGCTTTTCTAAGTTCGCCACGCTCACTAAGAAAAGCTAAGCCAACGCCGCGAGTTTGGGCGAGCGGCCGGGCGAAAACGCCGACCCAAAAAAAACCCCGCGAGCCGGAGCGCACGGGGTCAGTTGAAGCTCTCAGGGGAAGCGAGAGCTAGCTGCAAGTATGAATTTTCAAGCCAGCCGGTAATCTGGTTTTGGAATCGCTGCAGGCCATATTGAGCTGCGCCTGGGTGAGACCCTTCACCTTGGTCAGGTCGGTGCCCAGGAACGAGGTGATGGAAGTCCTGGCCCCGGTCAGATCGGCGCCGTCCATCTTGGCGCCCGCCAGATTGGCGCCCGACAATTCGGTGCCGCGGAAACTGGCATTGGTGAAATTGGCGAAGGACATGCACATCAAGCTGGCGTTGGCGCCGTCAAAATTGGCGCCGTGAAGGTCGTGTTCCTTGACGCATGTATTGGCGAGGTCGGCGCCCTGAAGATTGCAGCCAACGCAGTCCACGATGCCGCCGTGAATCTTCGCAACCGCCGCGGCGTCATATCGTGCCGGCGAGGCCATGGCGGCGCCTGCCAGCGGCAGGGTGGTGCCCAAAAGGCAAAGCCAGGCGATGCATTGCATGATGTGGTGCACGGGAACATTGTGGAACCGGCGGGTTAACATCCCGCAAACCCTTTTGACGTTTTTTGCCTCAATTGCCGTGCCGGGCTGGAATATAAGGCGGCTTGCCGCATGGAACGGGGCATGCCCGACGGCATGCGCTTACGGCGCAGTTCCAAGGTTTTGCGGCCCAGACCGGAGAGCCGCCGGATCAGGATGGTCGCTGGGCTGGACGTTTCGCGCGGACGCCTAATGCATGCGCCGCGGGAAATGACCCTCGATATGCTCACGGAAAAAACCGCTGATGGAATCGGCGAAAATCAGCGAGTCATAAAGTTCCGGCGGCACGTTTTCATAAACCACCGTTTCGCCGCTATGGCGGAACCGGGCGCGCAGCAAATGGGAATTCTCGTCATAGGCGATGGATTCGATGGCGTGGGATTGAAAATGCATGGCTTTTTATGAAACGGCCAAGGGAGATATTGGCTCCCTCAAATGACAAGAGCGCGGCTTCCGCCGCGCTCCTGTCACATGTTTTAGGGAAAGCTTATGAGCAGCCCGACGTTGAGCCGCAGGTGTTGCATTTCATGCAGGTGCCGTTGCGCACCAGGGTGAAGTTGCCGCAGGCGCCGCAATTGTCGCCCTCAAAACCCTTCATCCGCGCTTCCGCCACGCGCCTGGCATGGGCGTCACGCACAGTGCGAGACGACAGCACCGCCTCGATGCTGGCGACCTGCGCTCCTACGGGATTCAAGGAGGCGGGACTTGGCGTCAGCACCATCTCGATCCCGGCACGGATCTCGGAAAGATCCACGGTGTCGTTGTGGGCCTGGAAGGCCTCTTCCTCGACATGGAAATGGTCATGGTCGTCATGCGCCAGCATCTGCGGCGCGGCGCCGCCCTTGATCACCGCGACCCGGCCCCGCCCGCGCAAATATCCGCTGGACGCCACCCTGGCGATGGCCACTTCGGTCCCGCCGCCCGGATCGCCCTGGCCGATATCCTCGTCCGCGGCTGGCGGGACATGGGCCAAATCATTGCGCCCCAGATAGGAAACTCCCAATTCTCGGAAAATATAATCGAGCACGCTGGTGGCATTCTTGATGGAATCATTGCCGATCACCAGGCCCGCCGGTTCAAAGCGGGTGAAAGTGAAGGCTTCAACGAATTCCTCCAGCGGCACGCCATATTGCAGGCCGACCGAGATCGCGATGGCGAAATTGTTCATCAGGCTGCGAAAGGCGGCGCCTTCCTTGTGCATGTCGATGAAGATCTCGCCCAGCCGCCCGTCTTCATATTCGCCGGTATGCAGATAGACCTTATGGCCGCCCACGATCGCCTTCTGGGTATAGGATTTGCGGCGGTGGGGCAGGCGTTCGCGCTCCGATTTGCGCATTCTTTCGATCACTTTTTCGACGATGCGTTCGGTTACCACGGTCTGGGCCGGCGCGCGCGGCGCTTCCACCCGTTCCTCGTCGTCGTCGCTATCGACGGCGGCGAATATCTGGCTTGCCAGCGGCTGGCTGAGCTTGGAGCCGTCGCGGTACAGCGCATTGGCCTTCAGCCCCAGTTTCCAGGACAGCATATAGGCCTCGCCGCATTCCTTGATTTCGGCGCCGGCCGGCATGTTGATGGTCTTGGAGATGGCGCCCGATATGAAAGGCTGCACCGCCGCCATCATGCGGATATGCGAATCCACGGAAAGCGAACGTTTGCCGATCCGCCCGCAGGGATTGGCGCAGTCGAATACCGGCAGGTGCGCTTCCTTCAGGTACGGCGCGCCTTCCAGACTCATGGCGCCGCAGACATAGAGATTGGCGGCATCGACATCGGATTTGGTAAAGCCGATCGCCTTGAGCAGGTCGAATTCGGGCGCATCCATCACCGCCGCATCCAGTTTCAGAACCTCGCGGCAGAATTTCTCGCCCAGCGTCCATTTGTTGAAGACAAAACGGATGTCAAAGGCGGATTCCAGCGCCGCCTCGATGGCACCGATCTCGGTATCGCCGAATCCCTTGGCGCGCAGCGCGTCCTGGCTCAGCCGCCCGCCGAAGCTTTCCAGCGAGCC
>DATMNL010000036.1:0-100937 GCA_035568995.1 Rhizomicrobium sp.
GCGCGGACGCGAGGCGCCCTTGCTTCTTTGTTCGCCGCCACCAGATTAAGTCGAGCCATTCAAGCACCTACCCGTCTTGGAGTTGACACCTGCGCCTTGGCCTTACGGACTTCCGGACGCGCCTAAAGAAGAAAGCGACGCTCGGGGTCACCCGGTCGCCGCTTTGTCCCGCTTTTTTTCTCGCGGGGTCGATTGCAAATAGGGCCAACCGCCCGCCTATGCAAGAAAAAATTTCCCCCGGGGGCAATTTTTTTTTGCGGCGTGTCCGGTACGACATGGTCCGCGCGCCTCCCGGAGACACTACGGCAGCAATTTGCCGGCACCCACGGCGCAGGCACGATGTGCGGGAAAGGCCTATCAATGCGGCATCAAACGCATCTCAGGCGCGCTAGACAGACGCCGGCGCGCAGCCTATTAGGACCATCCACATCAATTTCCGTCATCGCAGCCACCGCGGCTGTCACAATTGCTAAGGAAGTGTTTATGGCCAAGCTCTCCAGCGTCAAAGAACGTCTCCACAAGGGCTACGCCCAGACGATGGAGGTGACCGAGGTTCTGGCCAACGAGCGGAGCCAATTCCAGCACATCCGCATCTTCGACACGGTCGCCAATGGCCGGGTCATGACCCTGGACGATATCGTCCAGATCACCAGCCGGGATGAGAGCGCCTATGCCGACATGCTCACCCATCCGCCCATGCTGGAGCATGGCAAGGTGGAACGCGTGATGATCGTGGGCGGCGGCGATCTTTCCATCGCCGACGAGGCCTTGAAGCACAAGCACGTCAAGGAAGTGGTGCTGGTGGACATTGATGGGCGGGTGATCGAACTGTGCAAAAGGTTTTTCAGCGGTATCAATGCCAAGGCTTTCAAGGACAAGCGGATGACCATCGAGGTCGCCGACGCCTTCGAATATCTGGGCCGCAAATCCAGCAAGAACCGTTTTGATCTGATCATCGCCGACCGTCCCGATCCGGTCGGCCCGGGTAAGGCGCTGTTCGGCGAGACTTTCTATGACCGGGTCAAGCGCGCGCTCAAGCCCGGCGGCTATGCCACCTTTCAGACCGGCGTACCCTTCTATCAGCCCTGGGAAATTACCGAGGCCCTTAAGGAGCTGTCCGAATTCTTTCCGCGTTCGGGGCTCTACCTGACCGTGGTGCCAACCTATATCGGCGGCTTCATGGCGCTCAGCTGGGCGAGCAAGGGCGGCGAGGCCCTCGGCACAAAGGCCGGTATCAAGCGCGCCGCCAAGGCCTATAAAAAGGCCAGGCTCAAATGCGATTATTACAATCCGGCCGTCCATGAGGCGGCCTTCGCCCTGCCGGAATGGATCAAGAAGCTGGTGCCCTGATTTAACCCGCCGGCCATCCTGATCCTGGGAGGCCTGGTCCGCTTCCCGGCCCGGAGCCTGGCCCTTGGTTGCCGGCTTCCTGGCTGTGGAACCGGCACCCGCCTGGCGACGGCAGCGGCGCCTGTCACGACTTTAGCCCCTTTCCTTTCGTGGCCCGACATCCCATCTTTGCGGTTGGAAATTCCGGATTATTATTGCCATGGCGCTTATCGGTCCCGGCGGACGTCCTGTCTCTTCTGAACCTGCCCAGAGCGCTTCAGGCGGAGCCAGTCCTCACATCAAGGATTCCGGCTTGGCCAGCTTTGCCGCCGATGTGCTGGAGGCCAGCCGCCAGACCCCGGTGATTGTGGATTTCTGGGCGCCCTGGTGCGGCCCCTGCAAGCAGCTGGGCCCGGCGCTGGAAAAGGCCGTCAACGACGCCAAGGGCGCGGTGAAGCTGGTCAAGGTTAATATCGACGAAAATCCGGAGATCGCCCAGCAGCTCCGGATCCAGTCCATCCCCACCGTCTATGCCTTCAAGGATGGCCAGCCGGTAGACGGCTTCATGGGCGCGCTGCCCGACAGCCAGGTCCAGGCCTTCGTCAGCGCGCTCTCGGGCGGTGCCGAAGGCCATGCCCATGGCGGCGCCGAACATGCCGTCGAAGTCCTCACCATCGCCAACGAGGCGCTGGCAGCGGGCGATATCGCGACCGCGGCCCAGGCCTTCGGCCATGTGCTGCAGGATTTTCCCGGCCAGCCCAAGGCGGTGGCGGGGCTGGCCGCCTGTTATCTCAAAAGCGGCGATATCGAGCGCGCCCGCGCCACCTTGCAGCTGGTACGCCCCGATGGGGCCAATGATGAGGCGATTCGCGCCGTGGAAGCCGAGTTAAAGCTGCGGGACAATCCGGCGCCCCGCGGCGAACTGGAAGTGCTCAGGGCAAGGCTGGCGGCGGACGAGAATGATCACCAGGCACGCTACGAGCTGGCGCTGGCGCTGGACGCGGGCGGCGATCGCGAGGGCGCCATCGCCGCGCTCCTGGAACTGGTGCGCCGGAACCGCAAATGGAACGAGGATGCCGCCCGCAAACAGCTTCTCATCATGTTCGAGGCCATGGGCCCCGCCGATCCGCGAACCGTCGAGGCGCGGCGAATCCTCTCCGGTCTTTTGTTCTCCTGATGCTGCGGGGCTATCACAGCTTTGCCGACTTGCCCGGCACCATGCCGGTGTTTCCCCTGACCGGCGTGCTGCTCCTGCCCCGCGCCGCCCTGCCGCTCAATGTCTTTGAACCGCGCTATCTGGAACTGGTGGACGATGCGCTCAAGGGCAACCGTCTGATCGGCATGATCCAGCCCACCGAGAGCGAGGAGACCGTGCTCAGGCCCAAACTATCCCAGGTCGGCTGCGCCGGACGCATTATCTCGTGGCGCGAGACCGAGGATAACCGTTATCTCATCACCCTGGTTGGGCTGTGCCGCTTCCGGTTGAAGGAGGAGATTTCCGCACTCTCAGCCTATCGCCAGGTGGCCTGCGATTTCGCGCCTTTCGCCGGCGACCTGGCCCAGGAAGAGAGTGACGACAATTTTCCCCGCGAACGGCTGCTCACGGCGCTGAAGGATTATCTTTTCCGCCGCGACATGAAGGCGGATTGGAAAAGCGTGATGAGCGCGCCGGCCGAATCCCTGGTCAATGCCCTGGCGATGATGTGCCCCTTCGAGCCCGCCGAAAAACAGGCGCTGCTGGAAGCCCCAAACTGGATGGAACGGGTGTCCACCCTGGTGGCGCTTTTGGAAATCTCCACCGCCGGACAGGGTCCGGGGACGCTTAACTAATGGCCTATCGCTCGCACCTTGAGGCCTTGCACTGATGGAAACCGATCCCAGGCTGCTTGAGATACTGATCTGCCCGGTGACGCGCACAACGCTGCATTATGACCGCGAACGTCAGGAACTTATTTCCAAGGCCGCGGGCCTGGCTTATCCCATCCGCAGCGGCGTGCCGATCATGCTGCCGGACGAAGCGCGCGAGCTTTCCGACGACGAGCGAAGCTGATGGCCTTAAGTTGCGAAGCGACCGGCCGCAAATGACCACCTGGCCCACCGAGCTGAGACTCAATCCGGAAAAAAATCTCCTCACCGTCAGTTTCGAGGATGGCGCGCGCTATGCCCTCAGCGCCCAATATCTGAGAGTGGAATCGCCATCCGCCGAAACCCGCGGCCATGGCGGCGCCTCGCGGCCGCCTCCCGTCACAGGCAAGGAGAGGGTGAAGATCGCGCGGCTGGAGCCGGTCGGCAATTACGCGGTGCGCATCGTGTTCGATGACGGCCATGACAGCGGGCTCTATAGCTGGGACTATCTGGTGCAACTGGGCCGCCACGCATGAGCCAGAAACCGCCGCCATCGGGCGAGGGGCCGCGAAAAATCCGCCCCCTCAGCTTGGCCAAGGCGCCGCGCAACAAGAAGCACGCCATCATCAAGGGCCAGGATTCCGGCCGCTTCACCGATTTCTATCATGGCGTGCTGACGGCAAGCTGGCTGGTATTCGTGCTGCAGCTGGCGACGCTGTTCGTCGCGGTCAATCTGATATTCGCCCTGCTCTACCTGTTCGACCAGGGCGGCATCTCCCATGCCCGGCCGGGCAATTTTGCCGATGCCTTCTTTTTCAGCGTGCAGACGCTGGGCGCGGGCGGCGGCGACATGGCGCCGCAATCGCTATACGCCAACATATTGGTGACGGTAGAGAGTTTTTTCGGAATTCTCACCATCGCCCTGTTCGCGGGCATCATGTTCGCCCGCTTCTCGCGGCCGCTGTCGCGGGTATTGTTTTCCAATGTCGCGGTGGTGGCGCCCTTCGACGGCGTGCCCACCCTGATGTTCCGCGCCGCCAACCAGCGCGGCAATTCGATCCTGGACGCCGCGGTGACGGTGTCGCTGGCGCGCCAATATATCACCCTGGAGGGGGTGGAGATGCGCCGCTTTCAGGAACTGAAACTGCTTCGCTCCAGCAATCCGCTTTTCGCCCTGAGCTGGACGGTGATGCATCCGATTGACGCGGCCAGCCCGCTGTTCGGCCTGACGCCCAGCCAGATGGCGGAACAGGACATGGAAATCGTCATCATGCTGTCGGGCATGGATGAAACCATTTCCGACCATATCTATGCCCGTCATGCCTATTGGAATGACGAGATAAGGTGGCGCCAGCGTTTTGCCGACGTGATATCGGTGGCGCCGACCGGCCATCGCGTGGTGGATTTGACGCATTTCCACGACACGCTGGACGCTAACGAGACGATGGGGTGACGTCCGCCCTGCTCGCTACGCTCGCCCGGGCGCCTGATTTTGTAAGCTCGCCATGCTCGCTAACAAAATCATGGCGCGCCCACGGCGTCGGCGACATGGGCGAATCCGTCCCGCTTCAGCAAATCCACCAATTCACGCTTGATGCGGGTGACCAGGCCCGGGCCTTCATAGACCAGGCTGGTGTAAAGCTGCACCAGCGATGCCCCGGCGCGAATCTTGGCATAGGCGTCGGCGCCCGAGGAAATTCCGCCCACCCCGATCAGCGTCACGGCGGTGCCCAGCCTCAGGTGCATCTGGCGCAGGATCTCGGTGGAAGGCGCGAAAAGGGGAGCGCCGGAAAGCCCACCCGCTTCTTGCGCGTGAAAGGATTTGAGCGGCGGCCGCGCCATCGTCGTGTTGGAAACGATCAGCCCCTCGATGCCGCTGGCGCGCACCACATCGGCGATGTCGTCCAGGGCATGACCGTCCAGGTCCGGCGCGATTTTAAGAAGAAGCGGGATGGAAGTCTTGCGCGCTTGCGTTAGCGCCCCCAACAGGCGCGTCAGTTCTTCCCTGTTCTGCAAGCCGCGCAGGCCGGGGGTGTTGGGCGAAGAAACATTCACCGTCACATAATCCGCCAGAGGAGTAAGTGCCGCGAAGGCACGGACATAGTCGAGGGTGCGGTCTTCGCTGTCCTTGTTGGCGCCGATATTGATGCCAGTGATGCCCTTGCCGCGCCGCGCCGCCAGATTGCGCGCCGCCGCCGCCATGCCGTCATTGTTGAACCCCAGGCGATTGATGACGGCATGGTCCTGGCGGAGCCGGAACAGGCGCGGTTTGGGATTGCCGGCCTGTGGCCTGGGCGTGACGGTGCCGCATTCGACAAAGCCAAATCCCAGCTTGCCCATGGCATCGGGCACAGCGGCATTCTTGTCGAAGCCTGCCGCCAGGCCAATCGGGTTAGGAAAATGAAGCCCCAGCGCCGTCACCGCCAGACGGGCGTCATCGGCTTTCGGCGGCGGCAGGAACGGCCCGGCGGCACCGGCGAGCAAAAGCGTGGTGCGATGCGCAGGTTCGGTAGGCAGGAGGCGCAGCAACCGGGCGGCCGTATCCAGGATCATGGTCCCTAGGTACATCGCCGCATCCGGGCGAGTCGAGAGTTAGTCCGGATAGCCCTGGAATTTTCGCACCTTCACTGCAAAGGCATCTGGATCGTTCTTCCTTTGCAGCGCCAGCAATTCCGCCGCCCGGGCCTGTATGAATTTCTCATAGCTGGTTTGCGGCGTGTCGGCGATCGCCGCCTCCAGCTCCTGAGCGATGCGGCCGCGGAACAGTTCCGGCTTGTAGCCGGCCAGCGACAGCCCGATCTGGTAGCGCACCGCGACATTGCCGGGCGCGGCTTCGACGGCACGGTCGAACAGCGCGATCCCGTCCGTTTCCCGCGCGCCGTAGAGTGTGCGCGCCAGAAATCCGCCTCCCGCCCGCACGATCTCGATATTCCAGCCGCCCGCCGCCGCCAGCGCATAGGCGTTGCGGGGATCGTCTTTCAAGGCCGCATCCAGCTCGTCCTTCGCCTCCCCCGGGCTGTTCGCCAGGCGGGCGCGGATCATGCCGATGATACGGCCTTCCAGTCCCAGCGCCGCCGCCAGCCAGACATGGCCGTCAGCCTCATGCGTATCCGTCGCGACGGCACGGCGCGCGAAATCCTCGGCGCGCCGGAGACAGGCGAGGCAGGGCTGCGGGCGTATCGCGGCATCCGCCAGCGCGGCGCGGGCGGCGATGGCAAATCCTTCGGAGGTTCCGGCGGCGGCGCCGGCGCGCATCGCCTCTTCATAATTGCCGCCGGCATAGAGCGAATAAAGTTCGTCGGCCGAGGCGGGCGTCACCATCAGCAAAAATGCGAAAGCCAGCCGCTTCATTTCAGGAAGTTGCCAGCCAGGGCCTGGCGGATCATCGCGGCGGTTTGGGCGCAGCCGAACAGGGCGGCGAAGGAGCCGAAGCGGGGGCCTTGGGTCTGGCCCAGCAGCACTTCGTAGAGGGCGGCGAACCAGGCGCGGAGGGGGTCGAAACCGTGAGCCTTTCCAACCTCATAGACCGCATTTTGGACCTTTTGGCCGTCGCGCTCATCGCCCAGCTTCTCGAGTTGATTGGCCAAGTCCTCGAGAGCGGCGCGTTCGCGGGCGTCGGGGGCACGATAGACTTTCGCCGGCTTCACGAAATCCTCGTAATAGCGCAGCGCATAGCCCACCAGCCGGTCGAGGCCGGGGTTTTTTTCGGGCGAGGCCTGCTCCGGCGAATGGGCGCGGATGAAACCCCACAACACGTCGCGATTATGGGCGTTGGAGGCCGAGACCAGGTTGAGCAGCAGCGCAAAGCTGACGGGATAGCGTTCCAACGGCACCTTGCCGGCGTGAATGTGCCAGACCGGATTTTCCAGGCGCTGTTCGTCCGTCGTCTCCGGCGCATGATAGGCGTCGAGCAGAGCGATATACTCGTCGACCGCCTTGGGGATCACGTCGAAGTAAAGACGCTTGGCGGTGCGCGGCTTCTGGAACATGAACAGCGCCAAGCTTTCCGCCGGGCCATAGCTGAGCCATTCCTCGACCGAGATGCCGTTGCCCTTGGATTTGGAAATCTTCTGGCCCTGGTCATCGAGAAAAAGTTCGAACATGAACTGGTCCGGCGGCACCCCGCCGGCAATGCGGCAGATCGCGTCGTAAAGCCTGGCCGAGGTGAGATGGTCCTTGCCGTACATTTCATAGTCCACGCCCAGCGCCGCCCAGCGCATGCCCATGTCGGGCTTCCATTGCAGCTTGCAATGCCCGCCGGTCACCGGAACGGTTTGTTCGCTGCCATCCTCTTCGACATAGGTGATGGTGCCTTGGGCGGCATCGTGGCGCACGACCTTGGCCAGCAGCACCTTGCCGGAGCGCGGAGAGACGGGAAGAAAAGGCGAATAGGTTTCCTGCCGCTCCTCGCCCAGGGTGGGCAGCATCACCGCCATCACTTTTTCGTATTGGGCCAAGAGGCGCAGCAGGGCTTCGTCAAAGCGGCCGGATTTGTAGGTCGCGGTCGAAGAATAGAATTCATAGCGGAAACCGAAATGATCCAGGAAGGCGCGCAGCCGCGCATTCATGTGATCGCCGAAGCTGGCATGGGTGCCGAAAGGATCGGGAATCGCGGTCAGCGGCTTGCCCAGATTGGCGGCCAGCATTTCGGGCCGGGGCAGATTGTCGGGCACTTTGCGCAGGCCATCCATATCGTCGGAAAACGCGATGAGATGGGTGGGAATGTCGGACAATGTCTCGAAGGCATGCCGCACCCAGGAGGTGCGCGCGACCTCGCCGAAGGTGCCGATATGCGGCAATCCCGAAGGGCCGTAACCGGTTTCGAACAACACCCGGTCGACGCTTTTGCCCTCCCGCCCGCGCTTTTCCACCCGCGCCAGCAATTTACGCGCTTCCTCGAAGGGCCAGGCCTTTGCGGCAAGGGCCTGTTCTCTTTGCTTTTTCACGGAATTGTTCATTTTTGATTAGGGATGTTCTTAAGCGTTTGGAAAGGGCGGAAAGCTAGGCTTTGCCGAGGGATAGCGTCAATGACCGTGGAAATCATAGCCCAGCCGGACAAGAAGGCGGCGGCGGAGCAAATCTTCGCCGGCCGCATCGAAGTCCTGTATGCGCTCGGACGCCACTATCTTTCCCTTCCCTTCGCGGTGTTGTGCGTGCCCGCCACTATTTTGGCCGGCAATACAATGGGCCTGCTGCCGGTGACGCCGCTGCTGTTGCAGATGATCGTGGTGATCGCCGCCGAACAGCTCACCACCGCCTACAAGGCGCGCTGCGAAAAAGACGGCATCCATTGCAACGATCCCCATTTCTGGGCGTGGCGTTATACCTTTGTCTCGGCCATCGCGGGCGCCACCTGGGGCCTGGGCGCCGTGTTCTGGTTTGCCTGGGATTCCTTCCCCGCCCAGGCCTATCTGGCGCTGGCCTATCTGGGCATGACCGCCACCGAATTCATCGCCCGCTCGGCCCACCGCCCGGCCTATGTTGCCCACACTGTGTTGTCGCTGGGTCCCCTGATCGCGCTGCTGCTTTGGCATGGCGGGCTGTTCGCCATCATGGCCGCCATCCTGGTCGGCTTTTTCGGCGCGGTGCTGATTTCCTACTGCCATGGCATGGGGCGGCTGATCGACGAAGGCATCGTCCTGCGCAGCGAGAATGCCGCGCTGGTGGTACGCCTGTCGCGCGAAAAGAGCGAGGCCCTCCAGGCGCGCGACGAGGCGGAGGCCAGCGCGCTGGCCAAGTCCGCTTTCCTGGCCAATATCTCCCATGAACTGCGCACGCCGATGAACGCCCTGCTCGGCATGGCGCAGCTTCTGGAGCGCGCCGAACTGCCCAAGCAGCAGGCCGATCATGTGAAAGTGATGCTGGAAGCGGGGCGCGGCCTCTTGACCCTGCTGGATGACGTTATCGCGCTGACCCGCGACGATGACGAGCGATTGGAAGAAGAGGATTGCGATCCGCTGCAGACCACCCGCGCCGTGGCGCGGCTGTTGCAGCCGCGGGCCTGGGAAAAGCGCCTGCGCCTGACCCTGACCGCCGCGCCCGACCTGCCGCGCGTCGCCGCCGATCCGCGCCGGGTGCGCCAGGTCCTGCTCAAGATCACGGACAATGCCCTCAAATTCACCGACCGCGGGCTGGTGGACATCCGCCTGGATTCTGAACGCGACGCAACCGGCCACGCTTTTGTGCGCTTCGCCGTCTCCGATACGGGATTGGGCGTGGCGCCGGAAACGGCCAAGCTGCTGTTCAAGCCGTTTTCGCCCGGCGATTCCTCGTACGCCCGCCGCCAGCAAGGTGCGGGTCTGGGCCTGGCGGTGGCCAAGCGCATCATCGAGCAGGCCGGCGGACGCATCGGCTTTGAAAGCAATGCCGGCGAAGGCGCGCAATTCTGGTTTTCCCTGCCGGTATCGGGCCAGGCCAGTTTCGGCGCGGCCGGGGGCGCCCGGGCGGAAACTCCGCAGGTGGCGCCGCACGGCATCTCGGTCCTGGTTTTCGCGCCGGCGCCCCATGTGGCGGCCCAGCTTGCCAACCTGCTGGAGCCCTTCGGCAATCGCGTGGTGATCGCCGCCAGCGCCGCCGAGGCCGCCCGTCTTGCCAGCCAGGGCCAGTTCGACGTGATCCTTGCTTCGGCGGCCGAGACCGATCATCTCGCCGCCGCGCCGGGGGTGAAGGCGCCTTTGATCGCGGTGCTTCTGAGCGGCGACCGCACACCCGCCTTGAGCGATATCGTGGTACGTTGGCCGGTTTCAGGCGACGCGCTGTACCGCGCCATCGACGCCGCCTGCATCGTGCCGGAAGGGCAGCAGCAGGACGGCGAGTTGCCGCCGGCGATCGACGCGGTGGCGTTCTCGAGTTTGGAAAAATCGGTCGGCGTGACCACCCTGGTCGAAATCCTGCAATGCTACATCGTCACCGCCGAGGAATTGACCAACGCCCTGGCGGCGGCCTCAGCCGAAGACAAATGGGACGAGGCGGCGCGTATTGCCCAGGATATTGTAGGAGCGGCAGGCGGGCTGGGGCTTGCCGCCGTGACCCAGGCGGCGCGCCAATTCGCCCAGAAGACGCGCGAAGGCCAGAATGGCCATGACCTGCGCAACGCGGCGCAAATGGTGGTGGGCGAGCATATCCGGGCGCGCCGGGCGCTGAGCAATCTTTATCCGAATGTTGCTTAGGTGAGCCGCGACCGGCCGAAGGCCGGGCGAAATGATCCAGTGGATCATTTCGAGCGGCGAACGCCGCGAGCCTAAAGCGAGCGGCCGTCCAGGCGCATCCTCGCTGCGCTCGGCTAGGGCAAGCTTTTCTAAGCTCGCTACTGCTCGCCAAGAAAAGCTAAGCCAGCGCCAGCGAGCAGAGGCGTAATGACACAAGCGCAGCGATTGAGGGCCGCGTTGGAAAATAAATCCACTCTGACCCCAATTCTTTCTGCGGCGGTTATAATGGGGGAGCCGCGGCGCCGTTGTAGGAATCCCTTTTGTAACGCCACCTATTAACCAGAAGACAAATCATTACAATTTCATCTCTTCAGACCGCGCGACTTCTGGTTAGATAGGAGCCGTTAGGCCGGGGGAATTTATGAAAATGTACGCAAGCGCCGCCTTAGCGGCGCTTTTTTGCTTGGGTGCTTGCACTCAGGTGCCGCTGGTGCCGTATGACCGCTCGGTCGAGCAGGACAACAAGAACATAGGGCTTTTGACCGTGGCCTGGCCTTCGGGGCCGTCCTCGGTGCTGGCTGCCAATGTGGGCCAAAGCTTCGGCCTCGTCGGCGCGTTAGTGAATGGCGCCATCGAACAGAACCGCGAAAATGATCTCACCCACATGCTGACCGAACAGCAGGTGGACGCGAATGCGATATTCGTCTCGTCCCTCACGGCCGAATTACAGAAGGAAGGCTATGCGGTGACGCCCGTGGCTGCAAATGTCAAACGCAGCGATTTCCTCAAGGGCTATCCCGTGGCCTCCGCCAATCCGGTGGATTCCTATCTCGACATTGTTGTGACGAATTATGGCTATGCCGCCGCGGGTATGGGCAACGCGGCGCCTTATCGCCCCTGGCTTCAGGCTAAGGTGAAACTGATCAAGGCCTCCACCGGCAGCGTGCTGATGGAAGACATGATTTCCTATAACTCGCTTTTCACCATCAAGAATGTGGTGACCCTTTCGCCCGATCCAGCCTACGCTTTTCCAGCCTGGACCGACGCCAATGCCGATGCCAAGAAAACGGCGGACGGGGTGGCCGCCGCGGCGGCGCAATCGGCCGCCGCTATCGCCGACCTTGCGAAATGAAGGCCCGTGCCGCCGCGCTTCTGTGTGCGCTGTGTCTTTGCGCCTGCGCCACGCCACCACCACCGCCGGCAGTTGATCTTGCAAGCTTGACCTGTCCGACCACACCTAAGCTGGGGGATGCCGCACCGCTGGCATTCGATCCTCAAAAACCGAAAGAGACCATTGCCATTCTGGACGGCCATGCAGGCTGCATGGACGATGGCCATGGCGGGCGTAGTCTGTATCGCGTCTTCACACTGCCGCATACCGGCGCGCCCTATCTGCTTTTGCTGTCGGCGCCACCGTGGGGCAGCACACTGCTGGCGCCCCAAGCAATATTCCTGAATGACGCGGGCGCGGTGAAACGCCAAAGCAACCGCACCGATTTCATCTTCCGCGGGGATGCCTTATCGGCAGCGCTTCGGAGCCATCCCGATGAGACATATCTAATCGTGGCATCGGACCCTGCAGCGCTGGGCCAAGCGGTGGCGCGTATAGACCAAAGCTTCAGCGGCCAGATGTACTCGGCGGGAACAGCCTTTGTGAATGTCTATACTGGGCTTGACGTGACCAAAAATCTTGTCCTGACCCCAGCGGGAACGCTCACAATCACCACCGCGCCGCTGGAAGGACAGAAATGATGCGAGAAACACGGTGACAGGAGTACTGTTTCGAAACGTTGCTCCTGTCACTGTACTCACCGCCGTGGCAGGGGTATCCCGCCTTTTGGGGAATCGTGATATTGTAGAGGGGATGGAGAGCGGGAATTCTATGCTGTCGCACGTTCATATCGGGGTAACTGACTTTCAGCGTGCATTTGAGTTCTATTCGGCCCTGATGGATGCGCTCGGCTTCCCGCTGAAGTTTTCGGAACAAGAAAAGCGGTGGGCAGCTTGGAAGCCCGCAAATGCAGAACGACCGCTTTTTCTTATCGGGCAACCTTACAACGGCGCGCCTGCAACTCCTGGCAACGGCCAGATGATTGCGCTACTCGCTTCAAGCCGGGATGCTGTTGAAAAATGTTATGAGCTTGCCATGGCGAACGGCGGTCGGTCGGATGGTGCCCCGGGGCTAAGACCCCACTATCACCCTGACTTTTACGGGGCGTATTTCCGCGATTTGGATGGTAATAAGCTTTGCGTTTGCTGTCATGAATCTGTGCCCCAGCATTAATTGTTCAAACTGATCCATTCCCGGAAATGGATCGGTGCCCAAAGCGTGGCTCAAATCTGAGATAGCAATATCCCCTCCCCAACCCCGGAGAGGTATAAGAATAGGGTGACCGGAGCAGCGTTTCCCTGTTCTTAGATGGCATGGGAAATGGTGCTGCTGTCACTGTATTCCCAATTCTCCCCACCGGCTAAAGAAGCGCGCAAACCTGATCGATCTTTTTATCGTTGGCGGAAATAAAGGCGGCCGCGAGCCGTTCAAGACGCGCGATATTGTCTGGCGAGGCATCATCGAAATCTTCGTTCACAGCTATTGGACTGGACGGATCGGTCCCAAGTGTTGTCTCAAATCTGAAGTGTCTGGCGCCCAAAACCTGGTCACACTGGTACGTCACCGTGTCCGCGTTTCCGTCCATCAGGACGGAGAGTATTGGGTGCAACCATTGCAATGTGCCCCATCCCCTGGCATGCGCGTAAGGAACAGGCCGTTCGAGCGAGCCGGTGCCAAGTGAAACCAAAGTGAATTTTGCCCCGGGATACATCTGGTAAGCGGCCGCAAGCGCACAGAGAGAAGGATTATTGGCAAAGACGCCTCCATCCACCGCACCAAACGCATCGCCGGAAGAATTGTAGACCTGTGCAGGCGGAAAATAGGTCGGAGCGGCAGAGGTCGCTCGCGCTATGTCTCTCAGTCTAAAATTGTAATCGTCGGCCTGTTGTCCTTGATTGAGACCTTGGCCGCGGGCTTTCCAGGATTTGAAAAACATGGGCATCCTGGTGGATTGAACGCCATCGCTGTCTATCGGTTTTGACAGCTCAATCGCGTAGGTCGGAATGAGCAACTCGGTGCTTGTGACATCTTTCAGCGCCACGTCCTGCAACAGGGGGAGCAAGACTTTTTCCAGATTGTCCGCGCTGTATTTCGGTCCGTTCAAGCCGCCAAGATTTGTAATCCGCTGCCAGAACGAGCGCGAAAATATTTCGCCGCCATCTTGCACATACAAATTCAGAAGCGCCTCGGCCTTCATATTATTCGCCAGACCGCAAGCAATAATGCCGCCCGTGGATGTCCCGGCTACGAGATGAAAAAGCGCGGCTATGGGCTTGCTGGTACGCTGCTCTATCTCCTGTAGAATGCGAGCCGGAAAAATGCCTCGAATGCCGCCGCCGTCTATGGAAAGAATTTTGATTTCCTGACCGGGCGCGGATACTGGATCGATCTGTGGCATGGCGGTCTCCACATAATGGAACTCTTACGCATGCACGCGGGTCGCAGCTCGCTCGCGGACCCGCATTCAGCAATTACAAATAACGGCTATACCAACGAACAAACATTGCCGGCGACAATTCCAATTGATCGCATAAATACCGTGACAGGAGCAGCATTTCCTTGTTCTTGGATGGTATGGGAATAGTGCTCCTGTCACCTTGTTCTCTCAAGAATTCATATTGTGTCCCCGGAATTCAGATGGTCAACTTCACAGCCCTTCGGCATCGCGCTGGCCATGATGGAACCGCGCCTATCATCCCTGCCCGATCAGCGACCACAAGGCATGGTCGAGATCGCGATAGGCGGCGGGCGACCAGTGAATACCGTCCTTGCGGAAGGCCTGCTTGAGGGCGCCATGGTCATCACGGAACAGGCGGTCGGCGTCCAGCACTTCCATGCGGCGGGCCCGCGCCTGGCGCGCAATGGTCTCTCCCAGTTCCAGCATCAGGCGGGTCTGCCGCGCTCCCAGGAACAGCCGTTTCCAAAACACCGGCGCAATGGGCGGCACCAGCGTCAGCACGATCACCCGAGAGGCGCCGCCGCGGCGCGCCTGTTCGCCCATGGCGATAACGGCATCGGCCGCCCGCGCCAGCGTGGCCGCGCGTACTGCGCCTTTTTGGAAAACGGCGGCGGTGGCGTCGTTGCCGCCCGCCTGGATCACAACAATGTCGGCGGCGGCTTTGGCGACCTGGCCAGCCGCGGCGGTCTGGATATTCACGGCGGTGATGCCGGAAAAGCCCAGCCGCCCGATGCGCCAACCCTGGCGCGGCGTCAACGGCCAATAGGCGATGCGGGAATCCCCCAGCAGAAGCAGCTTGCGTCCCGCATCGTCAGGTCCGCACCAATCCAGCTGCCGCGTCAATTGCCGGGGTTTCAAAGTGTCGAGCTTGATGGCGCGATAGGCGGCATAGGCGGCCAGGCCGCCCGCCGCGCCCGCGGCCAGCAACCCGAGCGCCCATCTGCCCGCCCATAAGGATATGCCTGTCATGTCCAACCAACCAAACCTGTCCCCGGACGACAATGGCGTTGCGGCGGCCAATCCGCCGAGACGCCTCATGGGCAGTTGGCTCAGCGGTAGAGCGCCTCGTTTACACTGAAGTGGCCGGCGGTTCGATCCCGTCCTTCGACAGTCGCCAGCGGCGGCCTATCGCGACCAGAACGAGAATTGTATGCGCCGCGCGTTGAGCGATCCCGGTCCAAACTGTCAGCGACCCATACGTGTGGATATGGTCCCCCATACCATCGCGCGCGCGCTGTCGGTCCCGATTGGATTTACGAAAAGGGGCGGATCACGGGACTGCCCCATGTCAACAGGCGCGCAAACATTGCCCCCTTCGGCAGACAGACGCTGGGAAGACAGGCGCTGGGACATGAGAAAGACAATGTTTGTGTCTTTTGCCTCCAGTATTGCCCTGTGGACCGGTTTGATACTGCTCGGCCGGTATCTGTTTTCGATATTGTAGGCGCCAGACAGAAAACGACGCCGCCAAGCCAATGATGACGTTAGGGAAAGGCCGGCGACCTTGCGCCGGCCCGGTTCTGGCCGGGATAGAGCGCAATCTTTGGCGCAAGCCCGCCCATGGCCGTCGGGATTGTTGCCAGTGGCGACCGCCTATGCCTCAATGCCGCGGAACAGCGGGCCGGGGGGCCAGCATGGCGGAGGAAACGCAAGCTCAAGTCTCTGGCGCGGAAGCGTCCGGCGCAGGCGCTGATCCGGCGGCTATGGCCCTGGCGCTGGGTGGCGCCAGCCGCGAACGCGCAGATGCCTTCCTCAAAAAACAGGAAGCGTTGATCGAAGACCTGCGCCACCACCTGCGCGAGCAATTCAAGCGGCTGAAGATGGGCGTCATAAGTGATCGCCTGTCGATCACGCTGAAGATACTGACAGGCATTGTCGGCGTCGCTTTCGCGGCGGGGCTGGCCTTGATGATCTGGGATGCCGCCCATGCCGATGGGCTGGTGATCGAAAGCTTTTCCGTGCCGCCCGACCTGGCGGCCAAAGGCCTGACCGGACAAGTGGTGGCGACCCAGATGCTGGACCGCTTGACCGCCATGCAGAGCGGCGTCATCTCGGCGCGCTCGCCCAAGACCTTTGCCAGCAACTGGGGCGACGACATCAAGGTGGAGATTCCGCAGACCGGGATTTCCGTCAGCGAAGCTTCGCGTTTCCTGCGCGGCTGGCTGGGACACGAGACCCGCATCAGCGGCGAGATCATCCACACCGAAGCCGGCATCGCCGTCACCGCCCGCGTCGGCGTTGACAGCGGCACCACCTTCACCGGCGCCGAATCCGATCTTGATGCGCTGGTCCAGAAGGCGGCCGAACGCCTGTATCGCGTGACCCAGCCTTACCGCTATGGCGTCTATCTCGAAAGTCAGGGCCGCCACAGCGAGGGGATTCCCGTCTTGCAGGCGCTGGCCAGGAGTGGCCCCGCCTCCGAGCGCGCCTGGGCTTATTTCGGCCTGGGAAATTTCTCGGACGACGCCAGGCAGGGGCTTGGTTTCCTGCAGCGCTCCGCCGAACTGGACCCGAGCAATGCCCTGGCCATAGGCAATGCCGCGAACAGCGAAAATATCCTGGGCCGGGCCGAGCAGGCGCTGCGCGACAAAAAAAAGGGACTGGCGCTGCTGTCGGGCAGCGAACATGGCCAAGTCCGGGAAGACTATGTTCCGGCGGTGCGTCTGACCATCCAGTCTTCGCTTGATTCGTATTTGGGGGCCAATCGGGATGCCGCCCTCGCCTATGCCGAGTATCTGCAATCCGGGGATACACCCGGATACGGACTTTCCGGGCTGCTCGCCCTGTTTCAGGCGGAGGCACACGATCCCGATGCGGCGCGCGCCACGCTGGCCAATGCATTGCCGGAACCACCGGGAGGCGTTGACACGGCTACCTTCAGCAACGGACTGGCCCGGATCTCCATCGCCTTTACGATGAAGGACTGGAGCGATGTCCTGCGCCAGGACGCGGCGCTGGAGCCGCTGTTCCTGAAACGCTCAGGTTATCGCCCCGGGTATCACGTCAGCACGGAGCCCATGGTCGCCCTTGCGGCGGCAGCGTTGGGGCGCTTTGCGGATGCTGAAGCCCGGATCGGGGATACGCCGGCGGACTGCTATCTCTGCCTGCGGATGCGGGCTGAGATCGCGGAGCTGAAAGGCGATCAGGCCCGCGCCGACCAGTGGTTCGCCGAGGCCGCCGCCGCCGCACCGTCCATTCCCTTCGCCTATTTCGATTGGGGCCAGGTGCTGCTGGAACGCGGTCAGCCGGATGCGGCCATCGCCAAATTCGCCATCGCCAACCAGAAAGGCCCGAAATTCGCCGATCCATTGGAAGCGTGGGGCGAGGCGCTGATGAAGCAGAACCGCTCCGACCGGGCGCTGGCGAAATTCGAGGAAGCGGAAAAATACGCGCCCAACTGGGGTCGGTTGCATCTGAAATGGGGCGAGGCATTGTCCTATGCTGGGCGCAAGGACGAAGCGCGGGTACAATACCAGAAGGCATCCGTCCTGGACCTCGGCGCGGCGGACAGGGCTGAGCTTGCCAAGGTGGTGCCGGGTTAGTTGCCGCAAAGCCGTTGGCATTGCCGGCCGTTCCAGCTAAGGGCTGGCCAGGATCATATGGAGGAGATCAATCGTGACGAGGGAAGAGGATGTGCTGGCCGCGCTGGACAAACCCCGCGCCCTTTATTCGGTGCAGCAACTGGTCGACCCCAGCAACAAAAGCACCGACGCCCTGCAGGAATTGCTGCTGCGGATGCGGGCGGCGGGAAAGGTGAAGTTCGACATCAAATCCGGCCGCTGGAGCAAGGCGTAGCCGGACCGGATATCGGCGGGAGGGCTTTGGCCGGGCGCCATCAATTTGCGGTATGATGTTCCGCCACAATTCCTGGGAGGCCCAGTTGCATTGGAAGAAGATGGCGCGCGGCGCATTACTGGCCTGGACGCTGGGCGTGGCGAACGTCTTGGCTGCCGACATCGAAGGCCAGAAACTTTCGCTGCCGACGCCGGAGCGCGCGGTGGATGTGACCTATTTTCGCGCGCCTGGCGACGGCCTGCGGCCCGCCGCCCTGCTTCTGCATGGCGCGGGAGGCTTTGACGGCCAGATCGCGAATTATGATCGCTATGCCTCGGAGCTGGCGAAGAACGGCATCGACGCCTATCTGGTTTATTATTACAGCGCCGCCGACAAGGCGGGCATGCAGCGGGGCGACGAGGTTTTCCAGAAGCGCTATGCCGCCTGGGCGAAAATGGTGGACGACCTCGCCGATTCGCTGGAGAAGAAAAAAGACTCCAACGGCAAGGTTGGACTGGTCGGATTTTCCAACGGCGCCATCCTGGCCAGCGGCGCGGGGGCGCGCGATCCAAAAATTTCCGCGGCGGTGATCTATTACGGTGGGGCGCCCTGGCCGACGCTGGGACCGGTAACCCGCTTTCCACCGCTGCTGATCCTGCATGGCGACGCCGACCAGATCATCCCGGTGCGGGAGGGCCATATGCTGGCGGAATTCGCCCAGGAGCGCGGCGCCAAAGTGGATCTGGTGATCTATCCGGGAGAGAGCCATGGCTTCGGATCGCGGCTCGCGACCAAAAACGGCGCCGATGCGCTGAAACGCACCATCGCCTTTCTGCGCCAGGAACTGGACGTCCGCTAGCGAAGGCCTCAGTCCGGATTGGCGCTGAGTTTGGTGATGGAGGCCGGGCTTTTGGTCTTGGGCGCATCCACCCAATCGCGGCTGGTGCCGTCGGCGTAATGCTGGTGCGCCTTCCAGGCCATGTCCTGGTCGGTCTTGGGATTGATCGCCACGAAGTTGAAATCCCTGGACTGGTCCGGCGCGATGTCGGTCTTCCAGGTGATGGAAACGATGCGGCCATCCAGTTTTCTGGTCTCGGCCGGGTCGGCGATGGAAATAATCGATACGCCGGCGGGGATTTCCAGCTCGACGGAGGTGGTGGGGACTTTCACTTCGGTCGGGACCTTCATGGTGTAGGTCTGCTGGCCGCCGGTTTTCGATGAAAAGGGCAATACGCGCACATGCGCCATAGCCGGCGAGGCCAGGAGCAGGAAGGTTGCCGCGAAAAACCTTGCGTTGCGCTTCATAACTTGCTCCCAACAATTGCCAGTTTGCCGAAAATCCGCCCTTTGCCGCCGGTGCACGGTTTTGCTAAAACCAGCCCGCCGTCCGCAGAAGGTCTAACATGAAAAACACACTGGCTGTAGCCGTATTCGGGATTGCATTGGGCCTGGCAGGACCGGCATTTGCCCATACCGATTTGATCAAATCCATTCCGGCGGCGGATTCCACCGTGGCGCGGCCCAAGACCATCATTCTCACCTTCAGCGAGAAAGTGGCGCCCGCCTTTACCGGCGTTGCCCTGACCATGGATGATGGCATGAAATATGTCATTGCCACGGCGATATCGCCGGACGGGAAAATCATCACCGTGACGCCGAAAGGATCGCTGATGGCGGGCGGTTACAAGGTGACCTGGCACGCGGCGGCGGCCGAAGACGGGCATCGCACCGACGGGACTTTCTCGTTCAAGATCAAATAAAGACGTGCTTGCCGCCGCGGTCATCGCCTTCCGATTTCTGCAATATTCCGGCGCGACGATCCTTTTCGGGTCATCGCTTTTTTTCGTCCATGGCTTGCCCGCGCAGGGTCCCTGCGCCGCCGCCGGCTTTGCGTGGCCGAGGCGGCTTCTGGCAGGCAGCGCCGCGCTGCTGCTGGCCGCCGCCATGGCCGGGCTGGTCGCGCAGACCGGATTATTGGCCGGTTCTCTCGGCGAGGGCTTCAAGCCGGACAATCTGGTGGCCGTGATCGGCCAAATGAATTTCGGCCTGTCGGCCGTTGCGCGGGCCGGTGTTGCCGCGATCCTGCTGGCCTGCCTGATCGCCGTAACGCCATCGAGGGCGCTGTGGCTGGGCTGTGCGGCAGGCGGCGCGATCGCCTGTACCAGTTTTGCCTGGATGGGACATGGCGCGGCCACCGAAGGCCCAGCCGGGATAGTGCACCTTGTGAGCGATATCGGTCATTCGCTGGCCGCCGCGGTGTGGATCGGGGCATTGGTTGCTTTTGCCTTTCTGTTGCTGCCGGACCGCCGCGCAAGCGCCAGCGACCGAGCACTTTATGAATCGTTGCGACGCTTTTCGGGGATCGGCTCCGTCACGGTGGCGCTGATCGTGCTGACGGGGCTGGTGAACAGCTGGTTCCTGGTGGGGCCGGACCGGTTGACGGATTTCTGGACCACGCTTTATGGGCAGGTGCTGCTCGCCAAGCTGCTTGGATTTGCGGGAATGCTGGGTCTCGCGGCCTCAAACCGCTATCGCCTGACGCCCGCGCTGGGGGATGCACTGGGCGCGGGAGCTTCTTACGATAATACGCTGTCCGCGCTGCGGCGCAGTCTTATTGTGGAAACGCTGGTTGCATTCGCGGTGCTGGGCCTGGTGGCCTGGCTGGGCACATTGCCGCCGCCATCCGCTAGATGAGCACGGCCAATCTTACGCCATCTTGGGTTTGCCCAACCCCTGCATTTTCTTGACCCGGTGAAAAAGCCTCATGCTGGCGATATCGGCTTCGGAGAATTGCGCCGACGCCATGCCATGCCGTTGCAGCATCACGTTGGCGTGGGACACCGCGCAGGCATATTCGGCATAGACGCATTTGAAGTCTTCGCCTTTTTCCAAATGGCGCGTTCCGGCCACGGGACTTTGAGACGGGCCCGTGGCATCCATGCTGCCATGAAGGAATCGCATAAACCTCATCGCGCGGCTCTTTCCAGGAGATCGATCAGTTCGGCGGCTTTCTTGCGCTGTTCGTTCGCGTTGCCGCTGACAATCGCCCCTTCGATGCAATGGCCGAGATGGTCTTTCAGCATCTGCGACTCCACCTGGACCAGAGCCGCCCGCAGCGCCTGAATCTGGGTCAAGACGTCGATACAGTAACGCCCTTCATCAATCATTCGGGCAACGCCGCGCACCTGGCCTTCGATGCGGCCAAGGCGGCTTAGCAGCTTGGCCTTGCTGTCGTGCTTCATGGCCGTCTCCGTTTGACTAAGATGATATACCCCCATAGGGTATCAGTCAATCCGCCCTTGCGGGTGTTTCTGGAATTTGGCCCTGGAGAAAGAATATGGCCGCAACCGTGATCTACACCTGCCCGATGCATCCGCAGATACGCAGGAACGCGCCCGGCAATTGTCCGATCTGCGGCATGACGCTGGAGCCGGTGAAGCCCCCGGTCGAAGCCGGCGCCAACACCGAGCTGGCGGACATGACGCACCGGTTCTGGATCGGGCTGGTGCTGGCGGTGCCCGTGGTAGCGCTGGAAATGGGCGGCCATGTGATGCGCTTGCCGCTCAGCGAAACGCTTTCCAACTGGATTCAATTCGCGCTGTCCACGCCCATCGTGTTGTGGGCAGGCTGGCCGTTCTTCACGCGCGGCTGGCAATCGCTGGTCAATCGCAATCTCAACATGTTCACCCTGATCGCGCTGGGGCTGGGGGCGGCCTGGCTCTACAGCGTGGCCGCGACAGTTGCGCCGCAATTTTTTCCGGTGGCGTTTCGCATGGACGGCGCGGTGGCGGTCTATTTCGAGGCGGCGTCCGTTATCACCGTGCTGGTGCTGCTGGGCCAGGTGCTGGAACTGCGCGCCCGCGAACACACTTCGGGCGCCATCCGCGCGCTGCTCAACCTGGCGCCCAAATCGGCGCGGCGGCTCAAGGCTGACGGCGGCGAGGAAGAGGTGCCGATCGATGTCATAAAAGTGGGCGACAGACTGCGCCTGCGTCCCGGCGAAAAGATTCCGGTGGATGGCGAACTGATCGAGGGCCGGTCTTCCACCGATGAATCCATGGTCACCGGCGAATCCATGCCCGTCACCAAGGAACCCGGCGCCAGGTTGATTGCCGGAACCGTCAACCAGACCGGAAGCTTTGTCATGCGGGCGGCAAAGGTCGGCGGCGATACCTTGCTGGCCCAGATCGTCGAGATGGTCGCCACGGCGCAGCGCTCGCGCGCGCCGATCCAGCGCCTCGCCGACCAGGTGGCGGCATGGTTTGTCCCCGCGGTGATCGCGATCGCGCTTGCCGCCTTTGCGGCATGGGCGGGTTTCGGTCCCGAGCCGCGTTTTGCCTATGGCTTCATCGCCGCCGTCAGCGTTCTGATCATCGCCTGTCCCTGCGCGCTGGGACTGGCCACGCCGATGGCCATCATGGTCGGCGTCGGACGCGGCGCCGGCATGGGCGTCCTGATCAAGAATGCCGAAGCCCTGGAACGCATGGAGAAGGTGGATACCCTGATCGTGGACAAGACCGGCACCCTGACCGAGGGCAAGCCAAAGCTGGTGGCGGTGATCGCGGCGGCGGGGTTTACCGAAGACACGGTGATCGGTTTTGCGGCAAGCCTGGAAAATGCCAGCGAACATCCCCTCGCCCGCGCGATTGTCGCCGCCGCCGCCGAACGCAAGATCGCGCTTGGCCCCGTCACGGAATTCGATTCTCCCACCGGCAAGGGCGTGTTGGGAAAAGTGGAGGGCCGCGCCGTGGCCCTGGGCAATACGGCATTCCTTGGCGAACGGGGTATCACGACCGGGACGCTGGACAGTGAAGCGGACCGCCTGCGTCAGGACGGGGCGACCGCGATTTATGTGGCGATAGACGGAAAAACCGCAGGCGTGATCGCCATCGCCGACCCGCTCAAGGATTCGACCGCGCCTGCCCTGAAAGCCCTGATGGCGGAGGGAATCCGGGTCGTCATGCTGACCGGCGACAACCGCATCACCGCCCTTGCCATCGCCCGCCGGCTCGGCATCCAGGATGTCGAGGCCGAGGTGCTGCCGGACCGCAAGAGCGCCGTCATAAAGAAGTTGCGCGCCGAGGGCCGCGTCGTTGCGATGGCGGGAGACGGCGTCAACGACGCACCGGCGCTGGCGGCGGCCGATGTCGGCATCGCGATGGGAACGGGCACCGACATCGCCATGGAAAGCGCCTCCATCACCCTGCTCAAGGGCGACCTTGAGGGAATCGTCCGCGCCCTGCGCCTTTCCCGGGCGACGATGAGCAATATCCGGCAGAACCTGTTCTTTGCCTTTGCCTACAACGCCGCCGGCGTGCCGATGGCTGCGGGACTTCTATACCCGGCCTTCGGCCTGTTCCTGTCGCCGATCTTCGCCGCCGCCGCGATGGCGCTCAGCTCAGTGTCGGTTATCGCCAATGCCCTGAGGCTGCGGCTGATCCGGATTTGACCTTCACCGGCGCAGGGAAGGTAGATTGCTCATTCGATTTAGATATATGGTCGGATCGATCGGAACAGAATTCTCCGGAGCAGAATAGCCCTGAACATCCAGACGCATCCCGTCAGGAATCATGGCCGGCAGGTGGCCGCCCTGTGCTGGCGCCTGTCCCCGGTGCTGGAAGTTCTGCTGGTCACCAGTCTTCGCACCCGCCGCTGGATTTTGCCCAAGGGCTGGCCGATGCCCGGCCTGAGTTCGGCCCAGTCGGCCGCCTTTGAAGCGCTCGAAGAAGCGGGCGTGGCGGGCGTCATCTCGGACACGCCGGTCGGCCGCTATCATTACCTGAAGGAAAAGAAAGGCCGCGCTGTGCCCTGCACTGTGGACGTATTCGCCCTGCATGTGCGGCGTTTGCTGCGGACATGGCCGGAAAAGGACACACGCGAAATCGCCTGGCTGCCGGTGCCCGAAGCGGCGCGGCGCATTATGGAGCCGGAGCTTCGCCATATCCTGCTGACGTTTCACAGAGGCCGCGTGCCGGCCTGAGCCGGTTTGAGATCGTGTTGCCACTGCCAATCGCCTGTGTCTCAATGCCGGGAGCAACCCCGAAAAGCGAGGGCGCAATGAAAGTGTCAGCCTGGCTGGTGCTTGCCTGTGCGGGCCTGTTGGGCGCGGCGTCCCCCGCTTTCGCCGCGGACTATCCCGCGCCCGCGGAAGGCGACTGGACCGCCCATGATTTTCATTTTCACACCGGCGAGGTGATGCCGGAGTTGCGGCTGCATTACACCACCATCGGGGCGCCGTCGGGCGAGCCGGTGCTCATTTTGCACGGCACCGCGGGCGCGGGCGGCAATTTCCTCAATCCGGCATTCGCCGGCGAACTGTTTGGCCCCGGACAGCCGCTGGATACCAGAAAATATTTCATCATCCTGCCGGACGCACTGGGGACGGGAAAATCCACCAAGCCTTCGGACGGATTGCGGATGAAATTTCCCAATTACGACTATGCCGACATGAACAATGCGGAATACCGGCTGCTGACCGAGGGGTTGGGTATAAAACATTTGCGCGCCGTCATCGGCGAGTCGATGGGCGGGATGAAAACCTGGCTGTGGGCCGAGCAATATCCCGATTTCATGGACGCGGTGGTGCCGATGGCGTCGCTGCCGACGGAAATGTCCGGCCGCAACTGGATGATGCGGCGGATGCTGATTGACGCGATCCGCAGCGATCCCGATTGGAACAACGGCGATTACACCACCCAGCCGCGAGGATTGAAACTGGCCACGGTGTGGTTCGGGATCGCGACCAGCGGCGGAACGCAGGGCGACTACAAGCTGGCGCCGACCCGCGAACAGGCGGACAAGATTGTCGAGAGCCGCCTGGCGGCGCCCGCCACCGGCGACGCCAACGACACCTTGTACCAGTGGGGCGCCTCGAGTGACTTCAATCCCGCACCGGGCCTGGAGAAGATTCAGGCAGCGCTGCTGGCGATCAATTCCGCCGATGATGAGCGCAATCCCGCCGAACTGGGATTGATGGAGCCGGCGATCAAGCGGATCAGGAATGCGCGCTATTACCTTATACCGGCGAGCAGCGAGACGCGGGGGCATGGCACGGTGGGGATGGCGAAGCTGTGGAAACAGCAGCTTGCGGATTTCCTAACAGCGGCGCCGCACCGGACGGTCAAGTAAGAAAACGCGTTTTGCCGGTGCCGATGGAGTTTGTTTTACCTGGGTGGCCTGCACTGCCGTTAGGCGGCCCAGCGGCAGCGTCGTGGCCGCGCGTCGTGCGGCGGGCCATGACAATTGTGTATGATGCGGGATGCTTCCCGCAACCGACTCGCTTGGCCAACTGATCGCGCTGGTCCCTGCCCCGCCGGGCGCTGCCGTCTGTGACGCGGCTGGCCTCTGCCGCCGCGTTTCGTGCGAGGAGGCGCAAGCGCTTTTTCAGTCCGGCCGGGCGCTGGTCGCCCATGCCGCCTTTGTCGCCGGGCGGCTGAAAGCGCCCGCGACCAAGCCGCTTTTTGACGTCCTGGAATTGTTCGCTTTCCTGCGGCCGGGCCAGCCGGTGGTGCCCAGTGCGCTGGGCCTGGCGCGGTTGACCGGGGTGGAGCGGCCGGAGAATCCAGAGGATGCGGCCCGGGCGCTGCATGCGGTGGCGAGGACGCTACTGGAAGAGGCGCGCGCATTTTCGCCCGAGACGCGCGCGCGCATCGCGCCGTTGCTGGACACGCTGAAACGGGCAGGCTGGCGCTGGGCGACGCTGCTGGAGACGGTTGAGCAGGCGCTTCCCAAAACAGATATGCAAGGTTCGCCCATCGCGGGTCTGGAAGCCTGGCGGGGCCTGCCGGTTTGGGAAGACGAGGCGCCGCCGGGCATGCCGGGTTCGGAACCGGTCACGCCCGAGGACGCCAAGGCGCGGCTGGCCAGGCTGGTGGGCAGCCCGCGCCCCGAACAGGCAGCCTATAGCGCGGCGGCGAGCTATGCCTTCGGGCCGCGCGAGGATTCGGGCGCGCCGCGCATCGCCCTGGTCGAGGCGGGCACCGGCACCGGAAAGACTCTTGGGTATCTCGCGCCCGTCAGCCTGTGGGCCGAAAAAAATGGCCCCGGCCTGTGGATTTCGACCTACACGCGCAACCTGCAGCGCCAGATCGTGCAGGAGATGGCCTATCTCTATCCCGATCCGGTGGAGCGCGCCGAAAAAGCGGTGGTGCGCAAGGGCCGGGAGAATTACCTCTGCCTTTTGAACTTTGAAGACGCGGCAAAGAGGACCGCTCTGGCGCCGGGGCAAAGAAGCGTGGCGCTGGGGCTGATCGCGCGCTGGATCCAAAGCGGCACCGATGGCGATATTTCCGGGGCGGGCTTTCCGGCCTTTCTCGCCGCCTCGATGCCCTTGTCGGAAGTCACCGACCGGCGCGGCGAGTGCATCTATGCCGCCTGCCCGCATTATCGCATCTGTTTCATCGAGCGGGCGATAAGGCGGGCGCGGCGCGCGCCGATCGTGATCGCCAATCACGCGCTGGTGATCGCCCAGGCCGCGTCGGACGGACTGGCCGGTGACCAGACCTATTCGTCGGACCAGACCGGGGACACGCCGCCGGAGCGGCGGCTGCGCTATGTCTTCGACGAAGGCCATCATCTGTTCGACGCCGCCGATTCAGGCTTCGCGGCGCTGCTATCCGGGCGCGAGATGGCGGAGCTGCGCCGCTGGGTGCGCGGGCCCGAAGGGCGCGCCCGCACCCGCATGCGGGGCCTGGAAGAACGGCTGAAAGACCTGATCGCCGATGACGAGGACGCGCGCGAGGCTTTGGATGACGCCGTGCAGGCGGCAGGCGCCCTGGCGGGCGAAGGCTGGATGGCGCGGATCACCGGCGCCGGCGCACGCGGGCCGGGAGAGATCTTCCTTGCCGAAGTGCACCGCCATGTCCGCGCCCGCAGCGATGATCGCGACGCTTTTTATACTTTGGAGGCCGAACCTCACCCGCTGGGCGAAGAGGCGATGCGGGCGGTGACGGAGCTGTCGCGGGCGCTGGGGCGCATCGCCGATCCCTTGACCAAACTGGCGAAGCTGCTGCGCAAGAAGATGGACGACAAAAGCGCGACGCTCGAGCCCTATACCCGCGCCCGGCTGGAGGCGGCGGCACGGGGCCTCGACAGGCGGGCCAAGCTGGTGCTGCCCGCCTGGCGGCAGATGCTGGAAACACTGGAGAATGGCGAGATCAGCGATGATTTCACCGACTGGTTCGAGATCGCCCGCGAGGAAGGAAGGGATTTCGATGTCGGTTTCGAGCGCCATTGGGTGGACCCGACCAAACCGCTGGCGGCGGAGATTTTGGAGCCCGCCCATGGCGCGCTGATCACGTCCGCGACGTTGCGCGACACAAGCGAGCTGGATGTGGAGCAGCACTGGCAGAGCGCGGAGGCAAGGACCGGGGCGCTGCATCTGGCGATGCCACCGCGGCGTGCCAGTTTCGGCTCGCCGTTCAAATACGAAGACCAATCGCGGATTTTTGTGGTCAAGGACGTGGCGCGGCGCGAGCCCGAGGCGCTGGCGGCGGCGATGCGCGAATTGTTCCTGGCCAGCGGTGGCGGGGCGCTGGGGCTTTTCACCGCCGTGCGCGCCCTGCGCGAGACCGAGGCGCGCATCGCCCAGCCCCTGGCCGATGCCGGCATTCCGCTCTACGCCCAGCATGTCGACCGGTTGGACACAGGGGCGCTGGTGGATTTGTTCCGGGCCGAGGAAAACGCCTGCCTTTTGGGTACCGACGCCTTGCGCGACGGGGTCGACGTGCCGGGACGCTCGCTGCGGCTGGTGGTGTTCGATAAAGTGCCCTGGCCCAAGCCCACCATCCTGCACAAGGCGCGGCGCGCCCGCTTCGGCAAGGGCTATGACGATCTTCTCACCCGCTTCCGGCTGAAACAGGCCTTCGGGCGGCTGATCCGGGGGCCAGAGGACAAGGGCTGTTTTGTCATCCTGGAAGGGGCGACGCCGTCACGGCTGCTGGCGGCCTTCCCGGAAAACGCGCCGGTCAAGCGCTGCGGGCTGGCCGAGGCGATCCAGGATATAAAAGACTTTCTGGGGTGACCCGCAGTCCCTATAACCCCGTCAGGAGCATCGGCCAGGAAAAGTGGGAGACGCGCAGCGGCGAACCGGTTTTCCGAGCGGCGCCGGAGGCGCCATTAAACAAAAGGGCGCATCCGCGCCCGGACCGTGCGACCGAGGAACATCATGGGTGAAATAAAGGAAATCCCGTCCGCGCCGGAAGAAGGCGGCTATGGCCGTTTTTCCACCGGCATCCTGCCCAGTCATATCCTCAGGCGGCTGATCGGCGAAAAGCGCGAAATCCTGGCCGATGAACCCCTCAGCGGGGCGCAGATCCAGCCCGCCAGCATCGACCTGCGGCTGGGGGCCATCGCCTTTCGGGTGCGCGCCAGCTTCCTGCCGGGCAAACACGCGACGGTGGAAGAAAAGCTGGCCCAGGTTTTCATGCACGAGATCGACCTGACAAACGGCGCGGTGCTGGAAGCAGGCTGCGTCTACATCGTCAAGCTTCTGGAGCGGGCGGATTTCTCGGCCCGCATCGCCGGATCGGCCAATCCCAAAAGCTCCACCGGCCGGATCGATGTGTTCACCCGCCTGATCACCGACCGGGGCGAGGCCTTCGACCGGGTGGAGGCGGGCTATCGCGGGCCGCTTTACGCCGAGATCAGTCCGCAGAGTTTTCCCATCCTGGTGCGCAAGGGTTCGCGCCTCAATCAGCTTCGCATCCGGCACGGTTCGCCCCAGTTCAGCGACACCCAGTTGCGGCGGTTGCATGCGGAGGCGCCGCTGGTGGATTGCGAACCGGATTTCGACAATGGGCTGGGCTTTTCGATCGACCTGATAGGCAACAATTCCAGCAAGGACGGACGCATCGGCTGGCGCGCCAAGCGCCATACCGGGCTGATTGACGTGGACAAAGTGGGCGTGCTGTCGCCCTACGATTACTGGGAATCCGTAAAGGCCAATTCGGCCGGCCATCTGGTGCTGGACCCGGACGAGTTCTACATCCTGGCCAGCCGCGAGCGCGTCGCCATTCCCCTGGACCATGCCGCCGAGATGGTGCCGTTCAACCCGCTGGTGGGCGAATTCCGAGTCCATTATGCCGGCTTCTTCGATCCCGGCTTCGGCCATGAAGCAGGCCAGCCGCCTTCCGCCCGCGCCGTGCTGGAAGTTCGCTCCCGCGAAGTTCCCTTCATCCTGGAACACGGCCAGATTGTGGGACGGCTGGCATTCGAGCGCCTGACCGATCCGCCGCCGGAAGCCTATGGCGAAGGGCTGGGGTCCAACTACCAGCGACAGGGCCTGAAGCTGTCCAAACACTTCCGCGCACCCTGAACGAGGCACCACCTCCCCCAACATGGCTAATGATTGTTGCCGAAAGTCCACATGAAGAGCGAAAAGCGCGCGCGACGCCGGAAGGCGGTTGCGTCGGCACCCTTCTGGGGCACAGTTAGTGCGCTGCGGACGGACGGTTTGGGGAAACCCCGCAGTGTTTGAAATCGGTGCGATTGGGGAATAACGCGCCGGATCAAGGGTCCATTTTGAAGGGGGCAGTCGTGAGGCGGTTACGGCGCTGATAGCAGCCGGCCGCCTCATGTTTTTGTGGCGCGCGTCATGATCCTTCCGACCCCGCGCCTGACCTTGCGTCCCACCCTGCAAAGCGACGCCGCGGCGTTGTTCGCGATCCTGGGCGATGAAGAGGCGATGGCCTTCTGGCACAGGCCCGCCTTCCCCCGGCTCGGCACCGTCGAAGCCCTGCTGGCCGACGAGTTGAACGCCATGGCGGCGGGCGGGTTCCATTACTGGACCGTGGTCAAAGACAGAGAAGCCATCGGCAGCATGGACCTCAGTCACGATGACGGCACCAGCGCATGGGCCGGATTCCTGTTCCGCAGGGACCAGTGGGGCAATGGTTATGCGGCGGAGGCGCTGGCCGCGGTCATCGATCATGCTTTTGGCGCGCTGCGGCTGAACCGCGTGATGGCGGGGGTCCAGACCGGCAACGCGCGCGCCGTGCGGCTGTTGGAGGGCCAGGGATTTCACAGGGAGGGCGTGTTGCCGGATTTGATGCGCGAAGAGGGGGCGCGCGCCTCGGTCCTGTATCGCCGGAGCCGGTCCAGCACAAAAAACGGGGCATAATAGACAAGCAGCGAAACAAGGCCGATCCCCACCAGCTCGGGGATGTACCAGGGCCAGGGGGAAAGAAAATCCATCATACTGGGATTGATGGGCTTGGCGGCGAGAAAGCCGTAATTGATCCCGAGCAGATCATCGGCGATAGCCGCGACAAGCACATAGACCAGCGTCGCCGCCGCCACGCGCGGCAGCGAAGCCGGCACCGGACGCATGCCGGTGAAGGAAAGATAGAGCAGCGCGGTGATGATGCCGCCGTGATTGATAAAGAAGAAAATGAACTGCGGATCGGGAAAATCATAAGCGATGTCGGGCGTGATCAATCCCTGCAGCGAGCCGCCCAGGCCCCAGAAATAGCCGAGTTCATAGGCAAGCTGGCTGGGCCTTACCAGCGCGGCGATCAGGGCCAGCGCCGCCCAATCGCAGAGATTGAGCGGCAGCCCATTGCCCAGATTGAGCCAGCCGCGCGCCGCGAACAACGCGTACCAGCACAGCCAGCCTCCGCCCAGGAGGGCGGCCAGGAAAAACCGAATGGGACGGCCAAGGCGCGGCCGCTGCCGGCACGCCAGCGCCAGCAGGACGGGCGCCGCAAGCGACAGCGCCAGCATCCAAAGATGCGCCGAACCGAAAAGGACAAAGCCGGGGCGCGGCGGCATGCGGACAATTCCTATCGC
Organism: Rhizomicrobium sp.; assembly: GCA_035568995.1. Taxonomy (GTDB): domain Bacteria; phylum Pseudomonadota; class Alphaproteobacteria; order Micropepsales; family Micropepsaceae; genus Rhizomicrobium. The sequence goes on from DATMNL010000036.1 coordinate 30,452, forward strand.
GCCGGCGGCGCGGTGGAGGAATTGTCGTCCAGGTGCGGCAGGGAGAACCGCACCTGGACGTCGGTCTTCAACTGATCGGCGAAGGCCAGCAGTTCGTTCTTGGCCGCGCCCGCGCACAATACCTGGTCGAAATGCGCGGTGAATTCGCGGTGCACGCTGACGCTGGCGCCGTCATTGGTCCAATGTGAGGTGTAGCTGATATGCGGGCCGGAGAACTTGCTGTCCGCCGGCAGCTTCAGCAGATGGCGCGTCGCCGGATATTGCATGCTTTCATCGTCCACCGCATGACCGTTGAAGCAAGGCGCCGCGGCGGCGTCACGAAACCGTCCCTCGACCAGGGGACCGAACATCGCTGCGCTGAACGGGCTCAGGGCGCGCAGATGATCCTCAAAACCCAGCAGGCTCGTGCTGCCGGGCGCAAATCCCGACATGGTGCCCGGAGTGCTGTAACTGGCCGAGAGCTGGTAGGACGCCGCGTCGGCGTCGGGAAGGGGCGCCGTGACCATTCCGGTGGCGCGCGGCGTGCTGCTTTTCTGCAAGACGCTGCTGGCAACTTTCGCGCCATCCTGGCCCTGCAACGCCGCCCCCAGGACGCGCAGCGGCACCGAAAAATCGCCCGTTCCCAAAAGGCTGCTGGTGGAGGAAATGTGTCCGGCATCGTCGGCGACCATGGTGAGCTTGTAATTGATCGTCGCATTGGCGGCGTCATTTATCGGTATCTGGTGCAGGGCGCCGGACTTATCGGCGATATGCACCACCGGTTTTCCATATTCGGCGTTTGGCAGCAGGCCGAACGGCACCACCCGCCCATTGGTGGTATCGGCGTAGAGGCGCAGATCCGGCAGCCAGACGATCATATGGTTGAAGGGCGCGATGGTCGGCACTTTCGCCGCGGTGTAGATGTTGGTGCCGTTGATCAGCACCAGATTGGCGGGAATGCCCCTGGCCTTGAGCAGTGCCACGAACAGGGTCGCATGGTCCTTGCAATCGCCATAGCCGTTGGCGAGCACATGATCGGCGTCATGCGGGACGATACCGCCCTGGCCGAACTCCAGCGCCAGATAGCGGATATGGGCGGAAACCCAATCGTAGATCCTGCGAACCTGTTCCCTGCGATCGCTGGTACCGGCGACAATCTCATCCGCCCTGGCCTGGATGGCCGGCGTCACCGTCAGGGCCGGGGCGGCGAGCGGCGCATAGGCCGCCGCCAACGCGTCATAATCCTTGAAGGTCGAAACCGACAGGCGCGGCATCAGGTCGTAATCGGCCTGCGGGACCGCGCCGAACAAAGGATGCTGGTTGGTATAGCGAATCTTATAGAGAACGCGATCACCGTCCGCGCTTTTGACCGCGTCCAGACTGCGGGTTTCCAGCGTCAGCGCCATGGTCTTGGGCGCGGCGATGCTGACCGTCGCCTCGTCAATCGGCAATGCCGCCGGAAACGTTACATCATAGAAGAAGCTTCCCGGAATCGCAGGCTTGGACCTGATGGTTGAATCCGTCACCAGTGTGTCTCCCACCTCGACATCCGGGAAGATAATCACCTTCTGCTTCATATCCGACAGCATGGGCGCATTCTGGGTGGCGGGGCTTTGCTGCACAATGATCGCGTCCGGGCCCACGGGAATTTTGCGACCATCCGGTTTGAGGGTGTAAGCGGCGTTGATGTCAATCTGCTGAAGCCCATCGCTGTAAGAGAGCTTCAACTGGCCGAGCTGGGCGATGGCGTTCTGTTGCAGGATCTTGGTTTCGGCATGGGAGGTCAGGGTCGCGCTGCCGTCAGGGGCGACATCGATCTGACGGTCCATGACCGTGATCTTGGCCGGCAGATTCGCGGGCAACACCGTATCCTGGGCCCACGCCGACGGACCCAAAAGGACAAAACCCGCAAGGACCGCACTGCGGTACCCGCCACGGGACATCCCGCCCTCCCCTTTGTCATTGGCCGCAGCATAGCAGGTTTGGGTGGCGGCGGCACCCGATGAAGGCAGGCCTGGAGATTACTTTATTTGAACCCGGGTCCGGTAACCCAGGCCACGATGGCCTTGCGCGTGCCGGAGGTGATGGGGGTAACGCGGTGCACCATATAGGAAGGAAAGGCAATCGCCACGCCGCGATTCCTGGGCGCGGTCGCAATGACGGTGCCGGTGCTGAACTGCAAGTCGCAGCCTTCATAATGCGACGGATCGGTCAGCTGAATCGTCATGGACAATTTGCGCGGCGGCAGAGGTCCCATATCCATGTGCCAGTCGAAATGGCCGCCCTCGGAACCGCGATAAACCATGAATTGGGGCGCCTCGCTGAAGCCGCGAAGATCGAATTGGTAGCTGCGATTGTTGAGACCGCGGCAGATTTCGGCCAGGCGCTCATAGAACCACATGATCTCGGGCGCCTGCTTGATGGAGGCGATCTGGGTGACGCGCACGACATCGTCGTAAGCACCACCTTGGGGCAGGCCGCTGACGGGGCCCCTGGTCAGCGCCAAGCCATCGCAATAGCGCTCCAGGGTATCAAGCTCGTCTTCCGTGAAGGCGCCGATACCATGATCATAAATCTGCACGGGGGAATTTGCGGGCATGTTGCGATACATCACGGGGCGGCGCGAAAATCAACATGCGCAGCGCCACTCGTCCAGCGCGCTGGAATGCCGGAAGCACTTTCATTCCCGCTTTATAGCCCCGCCGGATTGCAATTGGGCATTGCGTGTTTTTCAGGGTTTTTTCGCGGTGCCGAAGCGGAGGCGCCTCTGAAAGCCTGTCTGTCTGTGCTATAGGAGCGCCATGAGCGACCATCCCGGAGCGGGAAACAGCTGCGGCACCTGCACGGTGTGCTGCCTGGCTCTGCGCATTGAAGAGTTCGGCAAGCAGGCGGGTGTGATGTGCCAGCACTGCACAGGCTCGGGCTGCGGCATCTATGAGGCGCGCTATGAGGTCTGCCAGGGCTTTCTGTGCGGCTGGCGCGTGGTGCCCAAGCTGGGAGAAGCCTGGCGGCCCGACCGCAGCGGGGTCCTTATTCTCCTGGTCGAAAAAAAGGACATACCCGAAGAGCATCGCGCCGCGGGCGACGGCGTGCAATTCGTCATCCTGGGCGGCGAAAAAGCGATCCGCCGGCCCGGGTTCGCCGAATATGTGAGCACGCTGGTGTCACGCGAGGTTGCCGTTTACATGTCGGCGGACAGCCCAAAAACACTGATCAACAAATATTTGCGGGTGCTGGTGGCGCAAAAGAACCAGACAGGCCTTGTCGAGATGCTGCTGCATATTTATCGCCAGCATGTGGGCTTGCGCGAGATCAACCAATGGATACCGCTGCCCTGGGTCGAGATGCCCTGAGATTCACGGCGCCGCGGCGGTTGCGGCAAGCCGGCCGAGGGTGTGGCGCGGTTGGGGAAAACGCGTCAACACGCCGTGGCGGATCAGCTCTTCACACCGCCCGGAATCCTCGATGGCGATGCGCCGGCGATAAAATTCAAGCGCCGACGCGCGGTCGCCGCCTGCCACCGCGTCCCTGGCGTCGAGGTGCAACGGGCCTATCGCGCCGCGGATATCCTTGCGGCCAAACCACTTGTCCGTAAAACCGCCCAATCTTCTGTATTTGTCCCAGAAATTTTCAAAACCGCAGCACGCATAGTGCAGAATAGAGGGCATGGAGCAGAGCAGCGGCTGCGCCGGCGCCAGCGGATTGTCGAAGGTATGGACGCTGCGCGGGCGCATGCCGGGCGCGGCGAGCCTGACGGCGGATTTGCCGTTGGAATAAAAATGAAAGCGATTGGGCTGCAACTGCGGCGTGGCGTCCAGCAGCTTGCGGCCCGCATCGCTGGCCGGTCCCGGCTTCAGGGCCGGCGGGATCTTGAACAGGTCCACTTCCCGGAATGGATCCTGTATTTCGATTTTCTCGGGCACCGCTTCATAATTCAGATATTTGATCGTATCCACCTTCTGCGTGTCGGCCCAGGCGAAATGAGCGGCGCAGGCCTGTTCGGGCGAATGAAACAATTCGTCCGCATCAATGTGCACAAGCCATGCCAGACCCTGTGAACGCGCTATTTCCATCGCCACGACCGAATTCAGAACCTGGCGCGCCATCACTTCGCGGTCGATGAAATCCCCATAATGGCGATATTCCGGCAAGTGGGTCCAGGCGCGCCGCAGCGCGGCATCGTGCGGAATGACCGTAATGGCGGGGTGGGCGGCGGCCCGCGGCAGATCGGGGTCGGCGGGATCGTCAAAAAAAAGGAACAGCCGCGAAAAACCGCAATTCAAATGCCAGGCGATGAAGGAATCCAGCGGCGCGCCGACATTGCGCAAGGTGGTGACAATGGCAGCATCCACATGCGATCGGTTGGCAGCCATGGCCGGCGGCACGCTTCCATCATTTCCGCGGCCATACTATCCGACATCTTCCGGAAGGCCCAGCGCTCGCCTTCACGCCACCCAGGCGACAATCGATTTGCGCGTTCCGGACGTGACGGGCGTCACGCGATGGACAAGGTGGGAGGGAAATGCAATCAGCGTGCCGCGCATCCGGGCCGCGGACGTGATTTCATTGCCGGCCTTGAACTCAAGGTCGCCGCCTTCATAGGAAGCCGGGTCCGTGAGCTGCAGCGTCAAGGACAATTTGCGCTGAACGCTGGGTCCCTGGTCGATATGCCAGTTGAAATGCGCGCCATCCACGTCGCGATAGACCATGAACTGCAGGGGCTCCCTGAAGCCGTCGATCCTGAACCGGTAGCGCCGGTTCAGGACATGGACCACCTTTATCATACGATCGTAAATCCACTTATTCGCGGCATCATGGCCGATCGCCGCGACTTTGGTGATGCGCTTGTTGTGATCGACCAGATTGTAGGCGCCGAGCGGGGCTTTGATCAGCGCCAGCCTGTCGCCTAGTTGCTCGATCGTATCCAGTTCGGCATCCGAAAAGGCGCCAGCGCCGGAGGCAATCAGACCTGACGCACTGGGCGGGGCGGACATAACCGTGGCGCTCGTTGGCGAGAGGCCAAGTTAAGACGGGCCCGCGCCTGCGTCCATACGCGCCGCAAGCCGATCCATGACGAAGGGACGTTTTTCCAGCTGCCGCCAGACGCGGAAGTTCTAGCGCATCCACATACGGATTAGCGCCGGCTCCAGGGCCCAGACCAGGAATATCAGAGCCGCCACCAGCAGAGCCGAGGGCCAGGTCGCGTCGTTGCTGCCAGCCGTGGATTCTTTTTTGACTTCAAAACTCATTCTATGCATGGGACCACCAACTCATCTGCCACTTGAGCGGGGTAACCTGAACCGCTCATTCCGATGGCAGCATAGACCGGAATAGCTTTGCGAAATACCAAAATAAACCTACAATTTTAAGGACTTAAATGTTCCCCGTCGCGGATTTCCGCGCCGCAGCGACAAAAAAAGGGCTCCGTCGGGCCCGGAGGAAAACGTGAAAAATATTCAACGGTTCCCGGGGCGAGCACCAACCCAGATTGCCGGGAAGACTCGCTTCGTTGGGAACATGCCAAGGCTGGTATTTGAAAGCCGCCGGTCATGGTGATTTCGGCCGCCGCCACCCCAAGGCAGTGTCGGCAAGGCGAGCGGCTTCGTCCGCCTTCATAACTTTCACTTCAAATCGCGACCCGGATAATGTGGCAACTTGTCCAGACACCAATCGATCATCGTCCTGCAGAACTCCGACCGGTACTTCACGGTCAGAAAGCAAAACTGTGCTCTTGCCCCCTTCGATAATGACAACCAGCATGCCGTGTTTTTGTCCCCTCTCTGCCATGGATCTTAATCCCGAAAGGTAGGGCTCATGCCGCCACGCGCCGGGAGAATTCGAATCAACATGAACAACCAGCTCGGTCCTGCTGTCGCCGACCATCACGAATTTGGATTTGTTTGGTTTCCATTCCGGCGGCAGGCGTGGGTCCAGAAGCCAGAGGCACTGGAACGCACGGCACGATTGCGGCCTGGTTTCGTAGATGCCACAACCGCGTTTTTTTATCACATGATCGCACCACACATCCTTGGGTTTGTTCAGTTCCGTGATCGCCATGATCTTGCAACAAAGGGAGCAATCTCCGCATTGTTTTTCACCTGGTGGATAACTCATGGCGCGTCAGCCTTTGTGTCGGCGGCAAATATCCGGAGTACAGCGGTTGGCGGACTCTGAAGCTTCCTTTGCCACGCTGGCCTTCCGGCCCGCCATTTGCGGTATTGAGGCATAGCCCGTTGCGGCTGGCAATCATCGCCCATGCCGCCGGAGATTGCGGCTCCGAGACAACCATCGTAGGTGGGGCCTGGCATGGTGACGAGATCACGCATTCTGCCTTCTCCAAGACGGACCTGAGATCGGTGAATGCCGGCGAGCGTGTGGCGTTCAAATAAGCCAATTGGCTGAACGACTTCGATTGCATATTTCCGTTGCGTTATTTGCCTCACTTGACCAGGAGCCGAGGCGCGCTCAATTTATGCGATTGTAGGCTGATGGTTTTTGAAGGCGCGGACGCGGGTAGGCTACTCCCGCGCATTTTTGAGTTTTGGGAGCACGATAGTGACTGAAGAGAGAAAACGCGACGGCATGTATCGCCGCCATTTTTTACGGTGCGGATTGACCGGCACATTAACAGGCCTTGCGGCGCTTGCGGTGCGGCCCGCCCGTGCGCAGGATTTCCCGAAAATGACCAAGGAGCAAGCGGGCTATCAGGAGCAGTCTACCGACCAGATGTGCGGGGCATGCACGTTGTTCATCCCGCCGAATGACTGCAAGATCGTCCAGGGGCCTGTCAGCGAACAGGGCACGTGCACCTATTTCAGCCAGTAATTGGGTTCTCTGCGTCGCTGCCGATCAGATGATTGCCTCGCGTCAGTTCAATGGGTGAGGCGCGACCGGCGTAGCCGGGCAAATCGATCCGGTGGATCGATTTGAGGGCCGCCTCCCTCGCTACGCTCGGCGAGGGGCAAGCATTTCTAGTCTCGCGTCCGTTCGCTACCGCTACGGACCTCGCCAAGAAATGCTAAGCCAACGCCGCGAGCTTAAAGCGAGCGGCCGGGCGAATACTCAGACCTGGGCGAAAACTCCGGCCCCATGCTGCAAGCCTCACCCGCTCCGAAGATAATTCCAGGAATTGTGATTAAGTCGGAGAACAACGGATCAGCCTGTAAAAGAGGCCTGACCAGTGACGTTACGCCAGTATGAAAACGGCGACCAACCGGCCGCCGTCTTCAGACTCTGTTGGACGTTAGTCGAAGTTCAGGCTGTTGCGGCAGTACCCTTGCGGCGCGAACCGCGAAGCATGAGCCCGAGGCCGCCGAAGCCGACAAGGAACATAGCCCAGGTGGTGGGTTCGGGGACGCCGGAGGGAGGGGAAATCACGACATCTGAAAGTAGATTCAGCGAGAGATATGCCCCCGTATTCTCTCGATCCGCATAGAACACTTCGATGGAGTGATTACCGGCGCCAAGAGTGGGCGAGGTGAAATCAACATTTGTCACGCCATGCACGCCTGGATTCTGACCGAACAACGTACCGTCTACATAGATAAAACTGTCGTCGTCGGAGCCAAGCTGAAATTCCACGGTTGATGCCGAAGCAAGCGAAAATGTGCCATTGAACACAGCCGTCTCGAAAAATGAACTGTCATTGAACCCTGTGCTGTTGGGAGCATACATGTTGCTCGCGAAAGGAAGCGTAATGGTCCCCATTCCGGTTTGCACCACATGGGTATTCAGCGTGGGGCTCCACCAGGTGATCTGATTGCCCACACCAATATCATTCACGCCGAAAGGAGCGGAAGCGACTGGCAGGCCGTTCGGGCCCAGCACACTACCGAGAGCGACATTTGGAGTGGAAAAGAGATTGAAGTCGGGATCGGACCCGTCCGCCACTTCAAAATAGGTGGCGCCCAAAGTCGCAGTAACGGCATGCGCCGCTGTTGACAACGATGTCATGAGAGCCGCTGCGGCAAACGCGCTAAGGATATGTATTCTCGTGCCCATGGTTTACCCCGCCAGTTTGAAATTGAATAAATTGACGCTAGCGCCAGGGATCGTTACCAGCAATAACAATAGCCGATAAAGAGATATGAACTTTCAGACATTAACTATGTTTGACATTTCTGGGATTTCAACGTGGTGGAGAGTTTTGACCGACTGAGTATGTCCGCTTTGGGGGTCAAAAGCGGACGTTCGATTGAGCTCAATCAGCCGGAAACTCTCCGGCACCGAGCATAGTTTCGGCCATAGTATTGGCCAATCCTGAAGTTCGCTCTGATTTCGTTTGGATATTTGCGGTGGGCATTCAGCTTTATAAGCCGGAGAGCTGCATACTTACCAACTCTGCCGTCCAGGTACGCTGCCAGCTTCCCAAGCTCCCCAGGGGGACTTTCGTTTGTTGAGCTGTTTCTTCTCAACCACTTTGGGGCGCATTTATTCCGTGGTCGCGGTCTTCAGCCGGAGGGCCGGGCTACCGGCATGGGCGACGTCGAAATCAGTAAGGATGGCGCGCGTTACCCGCTCGTCGATTTCCATCGCTCGGCGCAGCGCCACGGGGTAGCGCACCAGCGCTTCCAGCCCCGACGAAGTGAACTGGAGTTGCACAGTGGGGTGTAGGCCCGTCCCGGGACTGCCTTCAAAAGCATCTTCGATGGCCGAGTGTTGCTTGGCGATTTCGTCCTTGAAATCGGCGAGGCCTGCCTCGACAGCCGTCATCAGCCGCTCGCGGGCGGTCGAGAAATTCATGCCGACGGGCAGCGTCAAGGCGATCTCGTGCCACGCAAAACTCGTGCCGGGAATCTGTTTGAAGATGCCCGGCGTCGCCTGAAAGACGATGGAATTCGAGAACGCCACGACGCGGCCGGTGGGCGTGTCCGCGCCCGCGCCGCCCATCTCCATCAGGTGAATGCGCACCAGGCCCACATCGATGACCTTGCCGGAGACCCCGCCGATCATGACGCGATCGCCCGTGCGAATTCCGTATTTACCGATCAAGAAGAAGTAGCCCACGATCGACTGAATCACATTTTGCAGCGACACGGCCACGCCCGCGGTGATCAGTCCGGCGAATGTGGCCATCGAGCCAATCTGGCTCACCAGTGAGAATGTGACGATCGTGGCGATCGCGCCCCAAACCACAAACTTGCGTACCCAATTCAGTTGCCAGCGGCGCCGCGTATCGCGCACGTATTTGTAAATCGCGCGGCGCCACAGCTCCGATGCGCCCAACACCAGCGCGATAATCACGCTGAGGAAAATAAACCGCGCGGCGAAGCCCTGCGACAGCGTCCAAAACTCACTCACCACACTGGCGTGCCAGCTCGCGAGGTTCTTCTGGTAAAGACCCAGCAGGATTCCCGCCTGCGCCAAGGGGATCGTGGAATTGGTGAGCTGCTTGAATTGTTGCGTCACCGCATCGAGTTGCTGTCTTTCCTGCTCGAGCGTGGCGGTGTTGGCAGTATCCGCCTGGTGTGCCAACTCGTCGCCGCGCTGCGTGAGTTCCCTGAGATCGGCCAGCAGGGGATTGCGAATATCCTGCGCGCTCAGCGCCAGCTCTTGAGTCTGCTGCATAGCGGTATTGATGCTTCGCAGCTTGCCCCAAGTGGAGAAGAGGCTGGTCGCGCGCTCCCACAGCCCGGAACCGGCGGCGACGTTTGCGATCACAGCGGGCGGCGTGGCGGGCGCGGCCTGTTGCTGAGAACTCGGGACGCTCGTTCCGCCGCTGGAGCTTCCATTCGCGCTCCCGCTCTTGGTGGCCTGGTGAAGGTCCGGCGGCAGCGTACTCTCGAGCGCATCGACCTGCGCGCTCAACCCGGCGGCCCCGGTGCTGGCGCCGCTCAGGAACCGCGTCATGTTGCGTATCGCGTCCGCGCGGGCTTTCGCCAAATCTACTTCCGCTTGCGTCTCTGCCAGCTGGGCTTGCAGCGCTTGCTTCTGTTTCCTTGACGCTGTGGCGATCTTCTTCTGCAAATCATCGACTTCGACGACAACTTGATTCTCGTCCTTCTGCGCCTCGGCCTCCTGCCGCATCAGCGTTTGATACGTAGACGGGGCGCCGACCTGCCCGGAGGCCTGCTGTGCGGGAGCGGCTGTCGGTTGTGCGCCTTCCGCCTGGGTCCGCGCGTATTGAAACGCCAGGCGGACTACCTCGTTGGCCATCTGACGATCGGCGCTGAAATACACGTCGTCATTTGCATCGGAAACGAGCCGCTGTTGCGCACCGAACTGGTGATACCAGGCAATCGTTTGATTGAGGAATTGCACCACGCGCGCAGCGTCGACGGGAGCGGCGACCACGGTGGTCTGGGCCGGCGCGGCGTTCTTGGCAGGCGGCTGCGCAGACGTTTGAGCGGGTCTTTGCGCGGGGATTTGTGCGGATGTCTGCGCGAAAGCGTCCTGGCCGGCCATGTACACCATCGCCGCCGACAAAAACGCTATAACGCGAAACCCAGACCGCAGGCGGGCAGCAAACCGATTGGTGACGAACAGCAAGCCCCGGACAGGCAACAAAAAGCTCCCACACTGGCGAACGCGCCACGGCGTAACCAAACGCCTCGCAGTACGGTTGCGTCTTGCAGCGGATTTCTCGGGCACGCCCCATCGTAACGGTGGACCGCCCGGCGAGGCAAGCAATGGCGTTCTCCGCGACGCCAGGCTGGCTCACAAGAGGCCGATTTAAGAGCGCAGGCCGCGTCCCAGTTTGGTCCGCATCGCAAGGGACAACTTGCCGACGACTCAGTGACCCGCTATTAAAGCTGTGCCAAAAAAGAGCCAAGTTGATACTTTGCGGGGTGAGGCACGTTCCGCCTGAGGCGGACGAAACGATCCAGTGGATCGTTTCGAGTGCCGCCTCCCTCGCTACGCTCGGCGAGGGGCAAGCATTTCTAGTCTCGCGTCCGTTCGCTATCGCTACGGACCTCGCCAAGAAATGCTAAGCCAACGCCGCGAGCTTAAAGCGAGCGGCCGGGCGAATACTCAGACCCTATGCGAAAACTCCGGCGGCATGTTATATGCGCATTCGGTTGCGGGTGTAGTTCAATGGGTTTGGAGCGGTTCAGCCAAGCTGAACAAAACGGTCCAGCGGACCGTTTTGAGCGACAAACGCCCGGAGCGTAAGCGAAGGGCCGGGCGAAAACTCAGGCGGCCTGTGGTACAAGCGCTCATAAGGCGCGGGTGCAGTTCAATGGTAGAACGGCAGCTTCCCAAGAATATTTACGTGTTCGCCGAATCGCATCACAGACACTCTAACTTCATCTAGATACAGCACATTCTTTGGTCACTGCTCCAGAGGCCAAGGATATTGCGTTACGAAGCATTGGTGATCGCGTCCGTGCAGAACACGCGCCCGATTCCTACCGATGGCTTTCAGCTTGGACTATCGCAGGACCACCCCTGGACCGCATTGCTTTGCTATTGCGCGGATAGCGGGCTTGATGCGCCAGCGTCACCGAGCCGTCTTGACCGGCAAGATGGCAAAGGCCCCGACGGCGGTGATCAGGGCTGCGGTCAGAAATAGTACCGAGTAGTTGTCGACTCCATTCAGAGTCAAAAATAAAGGCACCGCAAGAGGCACAACCACACGGGGTAGCGTCGCGATCATGCTCATCCACCCCATGCCCCTGCCCATGACGTTCTCGCCGTCCATGAGAGAAGCAGAAAGCGCGATAGTCTGGCTATTGTAAATTCCAACCCCGGCGGCAAGCAGGCATGTGCCAACAATAAAGCCACCAGGATTTGCGGTTAGCGCTATTGTCAGAAGCCCACAGGCAAGCATCAGTCCGCCAAGGATTGCAAAATCTTTTCGCCGCCCATACCTGTCAGATATATAGCCAATCAACGGCGCGCCAAAAAGCACGGCGCCTGCAGAGGCCAACGCTCCCAACAAGACAATATGTGGCACGGATGCCACGGGCGCATTGATATGAGCGGTGATGTCGAAAGCCTGGTATATGACGTATACTGCCAAGCCTACAAACACCAAAAATCGGCTCAGCAAAATCCCAAGGAAATTCCCCTGAAGTCGCTGGGGGCCTCGGCTGAATGCAAGCCGGGCAGCAGAACGAATATCCACCCGAAATCCGCTTCCGTCGCAATGATCCGGCAACAGAAATAAAACCCAGGGAACCACCAACAGGGAAGCTGCCAAGGGAAAGCCGAACATTTCCACCGGGTCGAGATGGGCCCAACTCACTATGTAAGAGCCGGCGACGGAGGCCACCGACGTCGCGACTGCAATTCCCGATGCCGCCCTCCCGCGCCGCTCAGGCGGAATGAAGTCTCCTACGCACGCCAACAGCACAGTACACGCAGACTCCAGCACGGAAAAAGCAACGCACCACGCAATGGCGATGACCCATAGACTATTGGACACGGCCATCACAATGGATGCCATAGCCCCTACCAGGAATCCGCCAATCAAATAAGGACGCCTTCGCCCAAAAGGCGTTGCTGTAAAGTCGGAAAGCGCACCCAAGAATGGGGCCGAGAACATCATCACAAAGGCTCCGCAGCCCATGACCATGGATTGGTCTGCCACAGAGTGGTGGGGGTCGATTTGCGAGATGCGCAATGGAAGAGACAGGATGATTGGCGTGATTGTCAGCATCCATAGTCCGAATTGGGCAAATGACATTGCCCAAATCAGGGCGCCGACGCGCCCATCATTCTGTTTCTGTCTGATATCCAACGCCCACCCAGATATTATTTGGCACCCGCCAGCCTTTCTGCTGAGGCGCGTCCCATTATAGGGAAATTCCGAAATTTCGCTACGCCTTATCCATTGAATATGCTATATTATTTGGACTTTCGGTATATAACCGACATGCGTATCGCGAGCGTCGATGAGCCTAGTATTTTCTTGCAATCGATTACTTTACTTCGGTTTGCTTGGGATTTTGGAGATAGCGGGTGCCATCGACCATTAAAGACGTCGCGGCCGAGGCGAAGGTCTCTATCAAATCTGTTTCAAGAGTCCTCAATAAGGAGCCGAACGTCACGCCGAAGTTGGCGGCGAAAGTTCTGGCCGCCGCCGCCAAATTAAATTTTAAGCCCGATTTTGCCGCGAGATCTCTGCGCAGTTCCCGGTCCTACCTGATGGGGCTTCTTCTATGCAATGCCGTCAGTCCAACGTTCAACGCAGCGATGCAAATCGGTGCAGGCGCCACATGTAAAGCCAATGGGTACCATCTGATTGTGGAATGGCTGGAAGCGCCCGATCGGAATCCTGCAGAGGGCCTTGTGGACCTTCTTGACCGGATCAAACTTGGCGGGGTCATTGTTCCACCGCCCCTGTGCTTTTCGGATGACGTGCTTTCCTTGCTCGAAAAAAGGCAAATCCCGTATGTCCGAATATTGCCAGGAGATGACGTGAAGCGCAGTTCCTATGTCCAGATCGACTCCAGGCGTTCCGCTTATGACATGACAAAATACCTGATCGGGCTGGGCCATCGCGACATAGGCTTTCTGCGTGGCCCGCTGGCGAATCCCATCTCGAACGCGCGACTGAAAGGATTCAAAGACGCGATGCGCGAAGCGCAATTGGATATAAACCCGGCCTGGATAGGGGTTGGAAACTTCAATTATAACGACAGCATTCCGGAAGCCGAACTTTTTCTGAAGGATCCAAAGCCAACGGCCGTATTCGCCGCGAACGACTTGATGGCTCTTGCGTTGCTAACCGTAGCGCACCGTCAGGGGGTTCGCGTGCCTGAAGATCTATCTATCGTGGGATGTGACGATATCCCTTCGGCCAGCATGACCTGGCCGCCGCTGACCACCATCCGCCTTCCACTGGCGAATATGGCGGCGCAGGCAACCGATATGCTTCTCAACGGCTCGCTGGATGATGGCCCCGTCGGCCGTTTCTTGGAATACGAATTAGTCATTCGCGGCTCTTCCGGGCCTCCGTTGCCTTGATGGAGCCAGTTTGGAAGCACACTTGGCCACGCATGCGAAAAGAGCGCGGCTTGCAGGCCGCGCTCTTTGAATTGTCAGGCTAGGACCAGGAAAGCAGGGTCAGCTGGCCGGATTTTTCTTAGATGTGTCCTTCCCCGATTGAGCGCTATGCGCCTGTAGCAGCTGCGCATAGAAGGTCTGAATTTCAGGTTCACCACGGGCGGCCGTGTCACTAGGAGTTTGGCCACGGCTCGTTTTTGCATTCAGATCGGCGCCATTATCTGCCAGGAACTTAATAAGCGCCTCGACGTCTTCGACAGACGTCTTTGCCTCGTCGACACCACGGTTGGCATCGGCAATCGCAATGTGCATGACAGTAGTTCCATCTTTTCTCGCGACCTTGATATTGGGCGCGATGCTAAGCGCGTACTTCACTGCATCCAGATTCCCGCTGGAAACAGCTGCCAGCAGGACAGTGTTGCCATCATCGGTACTGAAATCCTTTTTCGCTGCCGCGTCGACCAACACCTTCATCGTACCAGCCTGTCCGGCTGCAGCCGCTGCAAGCAAGGGTGTGGTCGGCGGCGCCGGATCAGCAACCGAACCGGCCCAGTCAAGTTGGCCGAGCACCAATTTGGGCTCATAGCCCAGCTTCGCCGTATCGTAATAAACCGGGTCACGTGGGGCGGATCCACCGCCACCGCCGCCTCTTTGATCGGTAATTTTCTTCGCCGCGGCCTCATTCACGTTGGCGTCGTTGCCGGCAGGCGCTTGTGCGTCGACCGGACGTGCCCCAGCCTTGCGCTTGTCGGTACCTGGATCAACGCGATAGGGGAGCCGTGTCAGGCCTTCCAAATCCGCCCCCTTCGCGATCATCAGCTTGGCTAAGTCTGCATCGCCATCGGCGACTGCCACATGCAGCGGCTGCTTGCCGTTGATATCCCAAGCCGTCAACGACGCGCCATGCTGTACCAACAGCGTGGCCACTGGGACATCGTTGTCGTACATCGCGAGCTGCAGAGCCGTGGTGCCGTCAGGGGCCGAGTAACCAACGTTCGCGCCAAAGTCGAGCAACTGCTGCACAACCTCGGGATCCTTGCTCTTGGCGGCGAAGAAAAGCGGCGTAAATCCGCTTTTCGCCGCCGCGTTGACATTCGCGCTAACACTAATAAGCACATCCAGATTGTCCACATTTCCGGCGGAAGCCGCGAACATTAAAGGCGTCTGCCCTTCAGAATCTGCGGCTTCCAGAGAGGCGCCGGATTCGACCATCCGCACCACATTTCGGGCGCCGGCCCGAGCGGCACAAAGATGGAACGCTGTCACGCCGTCGGCCCGATGAGCATTGACGTCGGCATGCGCATCCAACAACTCCGAAACAATCGCATCATTGGCGTTCTCGCAGGCAAGGACCAGCGGAATGGCACTCCCTGCGTTGGTCTTGGCGCCTGCTTTCAGCAGCAGGCCGATCATCTGGGTGTCTTGGCGGTCCGCGGCCCACGCCAATGGTGCGCTACCGTCCGCCTCCAGCGCGTTGGGATTGGCATGTTTGGCAAGCGCAGCCTTTGCCGCGGCGATGTCGTCATTGTTGACGGCCGTCTGGAGATCGTCGTCGACCTTTCTCGCCATCGCCGGAGAAACCGCCACTAGAACGCCAATGACTGCGGCTGCGAGGCCGATAAAGCGGTTTCTGTTGCTCATGATTTACTCCTACGCGTCGGTCAATTCGGAGAGCGGACCGGTGCTGTCGCCGATCCTGTCCTGTTGTACGCCCACCAGATTCATGGCTGACACCAGAGCATTCGACATGGGCGTCTCTTTCGCCACAGCAATATGGCGATTTCCCTTTACGAGGCCCCCGCCAATGATCAGAGGCATGTAAAGATGGTCATGCGTGTTTGAATCGCCCAAACTTGGCCCCGCCCAAGCCACAGTCCGATCAAACAGGGTGCCATCCCCCTCCTTGGCCGCTTTCAGCTGCTGCAGATAGTAGGCGTAATGGCCAAGGAACATCTGTTCGATACGCACCAGCTTGGCCAACTTGACCGGGTCGCCGCCATGGTGACTGATGGAATGGTGTGCGTCCGAAATACCAATTTCGGTATAGCTGTGGTTGCTGATTTCGTTCGCCATCATCAAGGAAGTGACGCGGGTCAGGTCGGCCCGCATGGCCAAGACCTGAAGGTCAATCATCATCTTCGCATGCTCCATGTAACTATCCGGTATGCCGGAAGGCCGTGACATGTCAGATGAAATCGCAGTGCTGCCGCCGGCCTCAACCTTCTGAATGCGCCGCTCAACATCGCGAACGGAAGTCATGTATTCATCCATCTTCCGCAGATCGTCGGTGCTCAATTTTTTCGACAGACGCTGTGCGTCGGTCATTACATAATCAAGGATACTGGCTTGGTGGCGCATCTGCGCCAGACGGGATGCCTGGTCGATTTTGTCCCCGTCGCCGAAAAGACGCTCAAAGACCGTGCGCGGGTCCACAGTTGTCGGAAGCGGCGTTCTGGGATCGCTCCAGGACAAAGTGTTCGTGTAGGCGCAACTATAACCACTGTCGCAGCTACCGACGAGTCCGGGCGGCTCTAAACTCAGCTCCAGGGAAGATATCTCGGTGACCTTTGCGGTTTCCCTGGCAACATATTGATCCATCGAAATACCGTTCGACAGATCATAGCCTTCGGTTTTCTTGGGGTGCATGCCGGTGAGGTAGGATCCGCACGCACGGCCATGGTCGCCCGGTCCATCTCCCAACGGAGTCGCATTCTTGTGCGCCAGGCCGGTGATGACGACGAACTGGTCCCTCTGCGCTTCCAGCGGCTTGAGGGTCTCGGACATCGTATAGTTCGTGCCTGTGTCTTTGGGCACGAAGTTCTGCATGATCATGCCATTTGGCATATAGAGTACCGACAGGCGAAGGGGTCCCTTGGCCGCGTTGACGGCATCGGCAGCGCGCGCTGGCAACATTGTATCCAGAAGCGGCAGAGCCATTGCAGCTCCGAGTCCGCGCAACATGGTACGGCGATGGAGAGGCTTGCTAGGTATCATCATTTTTCTGCGGTCCTCTTTGGAATTTCTGGCACTTGGCGCATCTGAAAAGCCGTACTTTGCGCAATGCCCAGAACAATCGAGTCGATCCGATATTTGTCAGCAACAGCCTGCCGCCGGATCGTACGAACCTCGGGCATGTCATAAGATTCAAGTCCTCGGCCCAGCGCATAAACCATCAGCCGCTGGGTGAAGGCCTCAACAAATTGATCCTTCTTCGCCAGCAGAATGGCCTGGAGGCCATCGGGGCCAGTGAAGGCCTGGCCATTCGGCATCACGGCCGATGCATCCACGGGCTTGCCGGCTTCCGTCGAGCGCCAGGCCCCGATGCCGTTATAGTTCTCGAGCGCGAAGCCAAGCGGATCGATCTTGTCGTGACACGCCCCACAGACGGGGCTCGCTGCATGCATATCCAACATCTGACGATCGCTCAGATTCGAGCCTTTTATTTCCGGGAAGGCGGGAATATTCGGAGGCGGCGGCGGCGGCGAGGCGGCCAGGATATTGTCCAGTATCCACTTGCCGCGCTTTACAACCGAGGCGCGATTGTTAAACGAGGTCACGGTAAGGATGGCGCCTTGACCCAGCAGTCCGCCGCGGTGCGTGGCGGTATCCAGGGTCACCTTGCGAAAGGTCGTGCCATAAACGCCGGGGACGCCGTAATGCTCGGCCAACCGCTGGTTTAAATAGGTGTAGTTTGCGTTCAGGAAGTCCAGCACGTTGCTGTCATTACGGAATACAGACATGACGAACATCTGGGTTTCAGTTAGCATCGCGCTGCGCAGCCGTTCATCGAAATTCGGGTATTCCTCCAGATCGGGCCGCTGATATTGGAGGTTGCGCAGATACAGCCACTGACCGCCAAAATTCTGGGCAAGGGCATCAGCCTTCGGGTCGGCCAGCATTCGCGCGATCTGCTGTTTGAGAATCTTGGACTCATGCAGCTGGTTGTGCTCGGCCACGGTCATCAGTTCCTGGTCAGGGATGCTGCTCCACAGGAACAGAGAGAGCTTGCTGGCCAACTCCAGGTCGCTGATCCGATGCAAGCTGCCGACTGGGCCGGCTGGCGCCTTTTCCTGCACGAAGATGAATTGCGGGGACACAAGGATGGCTTCCACGCCCGATTCGATCCCGTGGTCAAAGTCCGCGCCGCGCCGGCCATCGGCATACACCTTCATGAGTGGAGCGATGTCCGCCTCGGTCGCCAGGTGGCGAAACGCATGCGTGGCAAGATTGGCGAAGATCTTGCGGGCACAAGCATCTTCCGACAGGGACGCCGAAGGCCGGCAGATGAAGATCTTGCGCCGGCTGGGCGTATCGCCCGGCCCCTTCACGTCATAAGGGCCCTTGATCACAATCTGCAGGATGTCGCGGGGGAAATTCTGCTGGAAATACCCATACCCACCGCCATAGGACGGGACCGCAAAGGTCTGCATTTTCGCGCCGTCGACCTGGACGTTCATTTTCAGCGTCTTTGGCGGTGCGCTCGGCATGATGATGCCGCCGATGCCCGAGCCGTTTAGGCCGGAATAGACCTTCTGCTGCGTTTCGTTAAGAACCAGATCTTTATCGAAAGAGGCGCCGATGATGCGTTGCCCAGCCTTGAGCGGAACGCGGACTTCATACGTGTTCTGAGGACGAATTTCATTGTCCTCTTCGGTGTTGGAGTTCAGCGTCACCTGAATAAGGTAGGTGGCGTCGAAGGGCGCGTAATATTTGAACGCACCACCGCCGCGCGAATCCAACGGAAGATCGTCGCTGGCACGCTCATTGTAGGACGGCAACCCGTGATAAAGGACATTAATGTCCTTCTTGAGCACATATTGGGTGGTAAATTCGCTCTTCGACGATAGGCCAGTCGCCAAGCGGCCCACCTTTCCGGCCACCGAGACATAGCGATCCATCAAGGTCGGCGAAACCGTCAGGACGTCTGCGATATTGTCGAAACCATAGCCGGAATCATCGACGGGCAGCTGGTTGCTCATGTCCACGTCGATATCCAGAAGATCGCGCACCGCGTTGCCATACTCGGCGCGGTTCAGGCGACGGATCGTGGCGCGACCGGGATTGGGATGTGCGGCGGCGTATTTGTCTAGAGAAGTCTCAAGCCATCCCGTGAAATTGTCGATTTGAGCCTGAGGTGGTCTCGGCATGCCTTTGGGGGGCATTTCGCTCGCGCTGAGCCGCCACAGGATCTTCTCCCAGAGATCGTTATGTGCACCCTGGGTCAGGTCGGCAACGGCCAACTCCGGCACCCACCAGCCAGCTGTTTTGAGCCTCTCATTATGGCAGGCCGTACAATACTGGTTGAGCATATGCATCTGATCGTTGGGCGCAGATGACGGACTCAAGGTCGGCGCCGCGGTCTGAACGATCGCGGGCTTAGCGATACTTTTTTGGCCGGTTGCGGCACCAGGTAACGCGACAGCAATTGACGCTGGAATTACCACAGCAGCGGACAGGGCCAAATAACGCAACAATTTTGATTTGTGACGCATATTCTGTTCCTCGCCCGGCATCCGTTTCTCAAAGTATCGCTAATTTGACAACGATGTCAATTTTGATGTTTAAGAGTATTCGACGTCGATGGACCTCTCAGACAGGCGCAGCCATGACCTTTGTGCAACTAACCGTTTTCACACGATAATTATCTATCGCGCAACTATGTTAACTCTGTCATCAAAACGGGTCTGGAATGACAACAATATCAATTTTGAGCAATTTCAGGATTGTGTTGCCACACCAGCGGCTGAGCTGCCGATCCGGTAGCATCCTTTGTTGAAAACGATCACCGCCCTTACCGCCACCAAACCGGGCGTACCCAACACCTGGAAAGCGCAACCATGACTGCGGGCCACAAGTGCGGCGTCCGCCGGGTTGGGACGAAATGATATCCAACAATTTTCCATATATAGCGACAATCTTGCTGGCGACGTTGGCGGTTGCTTTTGTGGCGATACCGTTATTGCGGACCAATCCCGGCCGGAAGGGTACCCTGCTGACCGGTGGCGCTCTTGTTCTAGTGTTGTTGGGTGTCGGAATAGGCGCTTACGCGTTGGTGGGACGTCCACATCTGGCCTTGCGCGATGCTCGAAGTGGCGATCCCGCCAGCCTAAAGGCAGAGGTAGCACAAGGAGACATCTCCGGGCTGGCGCCCGTCTTGATCGGACGACTGCGAGCCAATCCGTTCAATCGGCAAGACTGGATTGATCTTGCCCAGGTCTATCAGGGCCTCGATGATGCCCGAGATGGCGCGGCCGCGCTGGATAGGGCGCGGGCTTTGGACGAGGCCAGACACCAGAGCGATCCTGCCTTACAATCGGCGTATGGCCAGATGCAGGTGACGGCAAACTCCGGCAATGTCACGCCCGAAGCCGAGGAAGCCTTCAAGTCGGCGCTTGCCGGCGATCCTCATAATTCGGCCGCGCGTTATTATCTTGGCCTGGCCAAGGCAATGCGAGGCGACAAGACCGGGGCCGCGACGCTCTGGCAAGACCTTCTGGACGAGATCCCACCCGAGGCCCCGATCCATCAGGAATTGGTGAACCGGATGGCGCAGTTTGGAGTGGTGCCTCAGGGAATGACCAATGCCAACGGCGCGCCCGATCCAATGGCAATGGTGGCGAAACTCGCTGCCAGATTGAAGGCCAACCCGTACGATCCGCAAGGTTGGCAGATGCTAATCCGTGCCTATGCAATGCTGGGTGAGCCGGAGCAGGCGCGCCAAGCCCTGGCCTTTGCACGGTCGAGATTGGGAGCAAGCGTGGAAGTCAAATCCGCTCTGGACACCGAGGCCCAAGAGTTGAAGTTGGACTAATTCGCCAGATCGCGCAATCTTTCGACAAAGACGATCCTAGAGTTGACCGCTAAACTGAGCAGCTTCCCAACTTGCCCGCGACTCCGCGACCAGCTAGCTTACCCACGAGAGAAATAAGAGAGAAATTCGCCTTTTGCGGGTGTAGTTCAATGGTAGAACGGCAGCTTCCCAAGCTGCATACGTGGGTTCGATTCCCATCACCCGCTCCAGCTTTCACAAGTGAATTGTCTAATTAGGTATAGTGTCCCCGGATTTATAGTTGCTGGCATTTCGTTATCCCCAATCAGTGCGCGTGAGTGGAAAATCCGGTACCTTCTCTAGGCCGGAAAGGTGCCGCATACCGAGCGCAATTCCTCTGCCAAAGCGAACATGTGACTTTCGCGCGATATCGACGAATTCCATTGAATCGAGATGATCCAAGAATGCAAAGGCTCTCTGGGCGACAGCCCGCCGAACAAGCTTTTCGCAAATCATTTTTCCTTCGATAACATCAATGCCAGATGTCATGATGCCCCCAAAGCCGATGACGCCAAGACGAACGTTCATTTCAGGCAGCGAGCCGATTGGCTCAAACTCCACGCTAACACGAACCCTGACAACTTTCAGTTTTGCAACGAGTTCCGCGACTCGCATGAGTGGAGCTCCGACCGGGATATTCTCGATCCGCAGCCAGAGAGGGTTGGACAAAGATGTAACCACCTTTTGGAGTGCCGTAAGGTAACGCACCCGCGTCCCCAGGGAAGCCAAGCTGTCATAGCTTACGCCGACGCCAACTGCACAAATCTTCTGCTCGCCATGGAGCCTTTGCGCATATGCCGCTGCCGCATTTAGTAGCGCTATCTCAATTTGAGATACCAACATCCTGTCAAGAGAGACGAGTGTTCGTTGACCCGTGATGGCAACATGATTTGAGGAGCCGCGAAACGGAAGAAGAAATACGGCGTTACTTTGATCTCTTTCCAGCTCCCACACTGGAAAGAACCCCAATCTGAGGCCTAACGGATCGATGAGCGCATGGGCCGTTCGAATGTGCTCAATGGGAGATCGAGCAAATGATTCTGGTTCTTCAGACACCCAAATCAGCGCAGCCGGGTTTCCAGATTCATCGCTGCGCGTGACAACGGTTTGCCTTCCGCCGTTTTCAACAGATGCCTCGATGAGGCTCCCGAGCCGAGAGACATCTAAAAGCGCGGTCCCCGCAATTTCGCCAACGATATTGCGAACGGATACCTCGTCGCCCTGTTCGCCAAATAGCAATTGGCACACCTTCTTTGCAATCGCCAGGCACGCGATATTTGCCTCGTTCAGCGATAAATCGTGAAAAGTAACTGCATAGGAAAGTTCATCGAGCGATATAAAGTGATCCGATGGGCCTTGCTCTTGAGCGATTGTTTTTTCGAACAGCCTGTGAATGAGACCGGATAATGGGTCCCACTTTGGCCCAAGTCGTTTTTTGATGGCCGCGAGCCCAAGCACCTGGATCTTGGCTGCTGGAATTCTCGGTGCTGTCGAACCGGCTGAGTTAGGCGCTGCCAATGCCGGAACACGCTGTGCAAGTTGCAATGTTTTGCAATGGACGGAGGTGTACCGTCTCAACCGGCCACATGGTGAATGCCCCACGGAACCCGAGTTCCTTAGTATGCAGTTTTCGATGAGATGCCATGCACCGGGCGGTCATAGGCGCAAATGTCGTCCAACAGCGTCGCTGATATCTTGAACGCTAACCCGATGTTTGGAACGCCCTTGCGATGTTCTCGCGGTCGGCGCCAGCTACCGCAGAGGGGGACTGCCCGTTAGAGGGCAAAGACCATGCCCTACGCCGCTTAAAATATATCGTAATGCATTGTAATATTTAATAGTTCTGGCTTGTTGTCATGGCGGCGATCGGCGTTCG
This sequence comes from Rhizomicrobium sp., assembly GCA_035568995.1. Taxonomy (GTDB): domain Bacteria; phylum Pseudomonadota; class Alphaproteobacteria; order Micropepsales; family Micropepsaceae; genus Rhizomicrobium. Next base: position 53,086 of record DATMNL010000036.1, read on the forward strand.
CCTGATTTAGAGGGTGTTGTGCTCGGACGCTTGGACAGAGTTGCCGTTATCGGAACGGCTCTGCGCAATAATGTGGATGAAGCAGAGCGCCATACTGTGAAAGTCGCCCCGCTTGTAATTGACGCCGGACTTACTAAATACGCCGTCGTAGGAGCACCCGAGGCCAGATGTTGACCAAGTGTGCGAAGGTTGGCCGAAGTCCACCAGACAATGCTCGCAGAACGTCGAAACCGACATCTTGATCGAGTCCTGGCCGTCGTTGAAAGCAAGAGTACCAGCGCGGAGGGCTCGATATCCGCGTCATGGAAGCGGTCAGCGATCGATTTTGGAGTCGATCCGGCATCGAACGATGCGCCCCGGATTCTGACCACCGGAGAATTGAAAGACCACCGGGAGAGAGCCCAAGGGATAACTTTCACTGCCCGCGAGGAACTCGATCAGCTTTTTCGGATATCTCGGCTGACCGGCTACGTTACCCTGATGAGCAATGAGCATGGCGTCGTGATCGACCATCGCGTCGAGGAAGAACCATCATCGCGTTTCGCCGATTGGGGCAATATGATCGGTGGCATTTGGTCCGAAGAGGGGGAAGGAACAAACGGAACCGGAACGTGCATTCTGGAACGCCGCCCGATAACCATTCATCGCTCTGAGCATTTTCGCCTGAGACACATCGGCAGTAGCTGCTCGGCTGCACCGATCTTTGGTGTCCATGATGAACTCCTTGGCGTATTGGACATCTCGTCGATCGATCCGACGTTGTCGGAGAACGCGCACAAGTTGGCGGGTGCTCTCGTAATCGACGCGGCGCGTTCTGTCGAAGAACGCAATTTTCGCGAGCAGTTTCGCCGGCACTGGATCGTTGCGATAGCATTTCCTCAGGCTCCCGGTCGCACCGCGCTGCTGGCCGTTGACAAAGATCGGCAGATTGTCGGCTTGGACCACAATGCGCGTGCCTGGTTTGCGCGAACCAACGCTCCTTCGAGCATCAAGGCAGAATTTTGGACTTTATTTGAACGGAATGACGGGATTTTTCGCGCCAAGAACAGCAATGGCGATTTCGGCGCTCGATTGATTCCCGTTGGCGGTACAGAGACTTTACCGGCAGTTATTACGCCGCCCGAGCCGTCTTTGGCGATTTGGCGCAACGCGGAGAGTACATGGCTCCACTGCCGACCACGCAGAGGCCTGCTGACCAACATGCCCTACGCTGTGGCGTTCCAACAATCAAGGGGCGGATTGCCGCCACGGGTGTTGAATAGAGTGCAGGAATACGTCGATTCGCATCTCCGTGAGGATCTTGAGTTGGAACAGCTCGCACGGACCGCCGGCATGTCGTTGCACCATTTCGCTCACGCTTTCAAAGCGTCGGCAGGTGTCCCACCGCATCAATTTGTGTTGCAGCGGCGCATTGGCCTGGCGTGCGATTTACTGATCAGCACGAATCGCCCAATTGCCGATATCGCGATTGCGGCGGGGTTCTCAGACCAGAGTCATCTTACACGGCATTTTCGACGGTCCCTTGCCGTTTCCCCAGGAGCTTTTCGACGGTCCCACCGTTAACGGGCGACGATAGCGCTCGGAGCAGCGCCTGCCCCTGTTCCTACCCTGATTTGAAGCCGCGATCTGGGTGTACGCGCACATGGTCCTGCTCCACCGGTTCGGCGGTGACAAGGTTCTCGCCGGTCGGCCCGGTAGAATGTCCGCTTTGCGCCAATAGCGGACATTCGGCCATCTGAAAGACGGCCAAAATTGTTTTGCACGCCAGTTGTGTTCCCTTGATCGCATTGGCATGGATAAGCGCCTGTTTTACAGCTAAGATATTGAACTGGATGATAACACGCCTGCTTTCCAAGCTGCACAGGTGGGTTGTTGCGACGCTGACGCCAGCAACCCCATCACCCGCTTCAATTTTTGCGCCAGTGCAAGGTGACAGGATTTCCTGTCACCGCATTCGGTCGAGAACATCATGCCAGATGTGATCCTGAAACATGTCCCTGGAATGAAGCATGCGTCTGCTGTTCCGGTGCACCGCGCGGAAGAACTCAGCGAGAGCGTTTTCACCGGCGAACATGTTTCGAACGGCAAGCCCTGCGTCATCAGGGGCGCGGTCAAGCACTGGGCCGCGGTGCAAAACTGGCGCGACAAAGATCATCTGAAAAAACGTTGCGGGCATCACAGCGTTTCGCTCTTTTCAAACGAGTACCATGCCCGATGGGACAGGCTGTCGGCAGGCAAAAGAGAGGTGAGCTTCACGGAAGCGATTGACCATCTTCATGCCGAGGAAACGAAAATCGGTATTATCGTTGAGTCACTTCCCGAATTGCAGATGGATCTTGGCCGCCTGCCTTTTTTGACCAAGGCGGAACCCGCATTCACCTATGAGGCCGCCAGGTTCTTTTTCTACCGCAATGCCGGAACGAGCTGGCACTTTCATTCCTTCGACGAAACCCTGATGTCGCAAATCGTGGGATCAAAGAAGATCGGACTGCTGAAGACAAACACACCGTCCTATCTGGCCATGCTCACGCTTTTCTGCAAGGAAGAGTATTACGACGATCCTTCCGCGTTCGAGGGGTTCGACGCGGCGGATCTGGAGTGGTTTTCGGCGGAGCTGGATGAGGGCGATGCCCTTTATATTCCGCCCCTGTGGTGGCACGGCGTCATTCCCACCACGCGGACGTTTGGCGCAACCGCGGCGGTCACCTGGCGATCGCCTTCGCATGTCATCGCCAATACCATCCGGCAAATGGCCTCGGGCGAGATAGACCTGATCGGGATGCCCAATATGACCGCGATCAAAGCCCTTTTCGGTGTGGCGAAAAAGATGGGATTGGAGCGGGAGTTTGCAATTGCATGGGAGCGCAGGATGTGAACAGGGGCAGGCAATGGCCTGGAAACGAGACGCGCCGGCGTCCGCGATCTTTCATAAAGCCCTTTGTCATTTGTCGTTCGGGTGCGGGCCAGATGATAGAAATATCACAAGAGCATTTGCCGCATCGCTGATATCTTTTGTGGGATTGGCGGCGCAATAGTCATCGACCCACGAAAACATGCCGTTGCCATTTGTCTCGCTGGCCACGTTTTTGCCTTGCCAGCTGTAGCGATTATATGCCGAGACGTAACCCTCCAACCATTGCTTGGCGGACGTGTATAGGAACGCGTTTGTGCTCTTGGCCTCGCTCCAGGTGCCACAAGACGATTGGCCGCCGCCCCAGATCAAATACCGACCGTCCCCGGTTGCTGCTGCCGTCTGCCCACTCAGAAGCATCAACGGCCCCGATATAAAAGACATCTTCAAAAAGCGGATCAAAGTCATGTCAGGTCTCGGCATTTTTGCGCCGCTTTCCAATTCTCACCCGTCACCGCCTCGTCTTCAGCGGCTTGAGCGCGACCCAGGCGGCGAGGCAGGCCAGCTTCTGTTCCTTCCGCCATGGCCGGCCAACCGCCGCGCCGAGCGCCTTGAGACGGGAGCCGAGATCCGCTGGCGATAGGCGCAGCGCTTTCGACGCAAGCGCATCCAGCGACTTCTCGTCCATTTCCGCGACTTCGACGCCAAGCCGGGCGAAGGCGAACCGCAGGGCGTCGCGCACGGCAAGGGTTTCGGCGACCGGCGGGTGATCCGCAAAGGCCAGGCTGTAATCCAGGAGGTCCGTGATCCAGCCGGCGCGATTGACGAGCAGCGCGGCGACAACCGGCTCGCTACCCGCTTTTCGCAGCTTGCGGAGGACATCCTTGAGGCCGGCAACCGCCAGCTTGTTCTGGCGTTTGCGCCCCTCGGCGATGGCGGCCTTCGCCTCCATCGAAGCGCCGCCGTGCGGACCTCGCTCCATCCCGGCTGCGAGATGATAGGGTTCCAGGGAGAGGCGGTCTCCTTCGGAGGCGGTTGGCAGAAACGATGACAGCACGACGCGAGGCCCGCTCTTATCCAGGGCAACGCCGACGACCACGCTGCCCCCTTTTAGGGCGCGGAATCCGAGGCCTACCGGGACCATCGTGCGGTTCGCGTTCATGCCTGTGCCGCGTTTTTCACGGTCAACTCGACTTCGAAATGCTCGGCATCGGCGCGCCGGGTAGGAAGATCATAATCCAAATCGATCTGGCGTTGGGAAACCAAGCCGCCGGGGCCGCCGGCATTCTTGAAGGATTTGTCTTTCAGATAACGGCCCACAAGAGTGAGACTTCCCCCTTTGCCGGAACCGGCCAGATTGTCCCCGCTTTCCATTGTCCCGTCCTTGCGGCCGAAGATTCAGACCATGGTTGTCACGCCGGCCCGCGATCCCTGTATTTTACCGAGATACCCTCGCTGGGCAAAGTGGGCCTGCCATGGCTGCCGGCATGGGTGCTTGCCCCCCAAGGCTTGACCCTCAAGCCTTGACACCGGCACAGTGCCAAGAAATAGGGAGGACCAATGTCGAGGTTCGTCATCACAATTCTCGTCTCTGCGTCTGTCCTTGCGCTTGCCGCGCAAGCCGCAGAGTCCAACAAGCCGGCCAATTCTAATAAGCCAGATTGGGCCTATGCCGTGCCGCCGCCTCCGCCCGTCAATGCGGCGCCGCCGGGCCAACGCCCGCCGCCGGACCTGACGCCGCTCAGCATCGCGGGTTCGAAATTCCAGTTCACCCGCAACAAGGTGCAGGGCGCCGCCGATGACGGCAGCCGCACCCGCGTGCAGCCCGCCGACTGGTTTCCCGAGGAGCATCCCAATCCCATCCCGCCCATCGTGGCGCTGGGCGATCAGAGCCGCAGCATCACGCCTTGCTCGCTTTGTCACATGCCCGAAGGCCGCGGGCGCACCGAGAATGGGGCGATTGCCGGCCTGACCTCGGCCTATTTCATCGAGCAGATGCATGACTTCGCCAGCGGTGCACGCCAGAGCGCCGAACCTCTCAAAGCCAACGCCAAGCAGATGGCGGTCTTTGCCAAGGCCATGACCGAGGATGAAATAAAAGCCGCCGCCGACTATTACGCCGCCATTCCCTGGGTGAAATGGACCAAGGTGGTGGAAACCACCACCTCACCCAAGGTGGAAAGCCATAACGGCTTGTGGGTGCCGCTGACCGGCGCCGAAGCCGGCACCGAGCCTTTGGGCGACCGCATTATCGAAGTGCCCGTCGATCCCGAGGCCACGGAATTGAAGCGCGATCCCCATTCCGGCTATGTCGCCTATGCGCCGGCGGGCGCGGTGGCGGCCGGCAAGGCTCTGGCCACCAGCGGCGGCAACGGCAAGACGTTGGCCTGTACCGGCTGTCATGGCGCGGATTTGATGGGCGGCACCGCGCCCAGCATCGCCGGGCGCACCGCCACCTACATCGCCCAGCAGCTTTACGACATCCAGGCCGGGGCACGGAACGGCGCGGGCGCCCAGCAGATGAAGCCGGTGGCCGCCAAGCTCGACGGCAGGGATATTCTCGATCTTGCGGCCTATGTCGCCTCGCTGCCAGTGCCCGCCAAATAGGGCGCGGGGGCCATTGGCGCGTCAAGATAAGGGCCCACTTCTGGATCAGGCGGCGATGCAATAGGCTCTCTATTCCGCTGGCACACAATATCGTCAGTACACAGACGATATCACGCCGGCCAACAACGCCTTGGTGGCGGCAATATGTCCGGGAGGGACTTATGAAAAACATAGCATTGAAAGTTCTGATTATGGCTTCGATTGTGTGTCCCGTGGCGGTATTCGCCCAGGCCGGGAAAAAACCGACGACCGCCACCTACATCATGAAGGAAGACATCGACAAAATCAGCGCGACGGAACAATCAAAGAGGACGCTGGATGAGAACGCCAAGGTTGTCGATCTTGGCTATGAGAATTTCTCGGTCGGAGTAATTCATCGCGGCTCGACCAGAACGCCGGCGCCGGCACCGGCCGCTGGCGGCGCCGCGGCGGCGCCAGCCAAGCCCTGCGGGCGCACGATGGCAACTCTTCCTCCGGGCGGAACGCCGGGAGGCATCACACATGACTCCCAGACCGAAGGTTATCTCATCATATCCGGCGGCGGCGAGATGTTCACCGATGGCTACATCGTCAACGGAAGGCAAAGCGCCCAGGACGCGCCGGGGGGACCGAACGGGCCGACCTGCGGCGGCATGGCCTATGGCGTGAAGAAAGTCACCGTCAAGGTCGGCGACATCATGATCGCCCCGCCGGGCGTGGTGCACGGCTGGTCCGATATCCCGGATCATGTGGACTATTTGAGCTTCCGGCCATCGCAGCACGTGATGCAGGCCGGCTGGGTGAATCCGACGATCGCGAAGAAGTAACGCTATCAGTTCTCTGCTTGCACCATGCGGGGACTGGCTCGCATGGCGCAGGCGGAAAGGCTGCTCCTACGTCAAAGCCCAATGAGACGCAAAAGAGATTGAAAAAAAGACAGCTTTCTTTTCTTTGGGGAGGACGAGGAAACATTTGTGGCCGCGGAAGTCGTATTTGTCGCTGAATTTGTTGTTGGCTGAGAACCGGTTAACGTCGAGGCAGCCATTGTGGTCGGGCCAACCAGTTCATAGGCGCCCAAGTCGACCGGCGCGGGTCTCATATAGCCAAACATGTCGAGCGGCGCCACGGGATTTCCGGTGCCAACCGCCAGGCTGCCCGCCAGCAAATGCAGGTCATAGCTCGATGTGGAGTTGTTGTACAACTTGAAAACGGTCGACAATCCATTCGGGTCGATGACGTTCTGATTGCCATAGGTGCCTGGCGCGGTGAGCCATTGCGCCTGACCATTGGCCCACCAAGCGATCTGCGTGGCCACAAGATTGTGGTCAAACGTGATGGTCGACGCCGCCGAATCTGTATCCAGGTTGGAAACGATATTGTTGCGCACGATCACATTGTCCGAAGACGATCCCTGGTGACTTTTGTCGAAAACGCCGATCCAGGTGCCGGTATTGGTCGAAGCCAAAACCGTGTTGTTGGCGATCAAACCACCGTGAACGCTATAAAATGAAATGCCGTGATAGGCATTGGTAACGACCACATTGTTGATGACCGTGAGATTGCTCCAGTCCATATCGAAGGCATCAATGCCCTGCAGACCGCCCGGGAAAGCCAGACTGGGATTGGTTTTCGCGACGACAATATTGCCGTTGATCGTGATATTGCTGTAGACCGTGCCGGCAACGCCGCGGCCCGCCTGGCCCTGCATGGCGTCGTTGTGATTGGAATCGCCAATATCATGGTTGTTGGTGATCGTGTTATGGGACATGATCAGGTTGCTTCCGGCAAAGTCCACAGCATCGTCACCAAAATTGTCGATCATGTTGCTGTCGGCCAGTATATTGTTGGCGGACAGGGCGATCCCCCAACGCACGTTCTTTATCGTGTTGTTGGTGATGGCAATGCACTTTTCATAGGTCGAGGATAGATCGCCGCCATCCGCCTGGATAGCGACAAAACGGCCATAGGCAACCCAATCGGACTGCGACCAGGTGTCGACATTGTCCTGCGACGCAAGGTTGTTGCCGTCGATGATGATGTCGTGGCCCGCGCCGGTATTGGAATTTCCGGAAATATCGATGAACGGTGCATAACCGTTGGCCAGGGCGCGGAAGATCAGGCCCTGCACCACCCAATTGGCGCTGCCATCCAACTGCAGGCTGTTGAGGATGGGCGTTTGACCCGGCGCGGCCGCAATGGTGATGAAGAACGGATTGGAGACACCATTGATGCTGACATTGCCGTAGGTGCCGCTCATCAGAAGAATTGTGTCACCCGGCTTGATGGGCGCGTTGGGATTGACCGATGTGACGGTATTTTGCGACACCGGATCGGTATACGTGTAGACTTGGGTGGAAAGTAGCGGGCCGCTGGTGCAGCTGGAGTTGTTATTGCAGCCCGGCAGCTGCCACGCCGCATTTGAATAAAGGATGGACCCATTGATCGCCGCCAGCGAATTCCATGGATGGGCCTGGGAACCATCGCCGCCCGCGCTGCCATTCACCGGATCGATGTAAAAAACATTGCCCGTGCCGGCCACGGGAGACGGAGCGCAACCGGCAGCTGCCTGAAGTGTGGCGCCAGCAGCGACGCCATCGCCCAGTAAAACTGCCGCAAACAGGATGGAATAAAGACGGCCAGAGTACATCGGAAGACGCTCCCCTTCACTCCCCCCGCGTTGCTCTTGGACCATGAAGAAAAAAATGTAAACCCATCATGGGAATGTTTTTTTCACGGCGTGCATTTCACGCAAAAACGAATTTCGTTATCTGCGTGGACGAGGTGTCGATTCAAATCTGATATCGGTATCGTCCGACGTCGAGAAACAAAACTCGAACAAGGGGGGTGTGGGATTTTTGAAACTTGGACTGCGGCAGAGCCGCCACAGTCCTGTCTCGAGGAAAATTGCACGGATTGGCCCAACGCATCGTTCTGTACGCCCGCGGTCCAGCAACCATCGTTCACACTGATGAGACCCCGCAAAAGCGGGTCGAATCAGGATATTAAAAGGTTAACGCGTTGGCTATGCGAACGCGTCCTGCCAGGGCTGGCAGGGCTAGGTATAGGGTACCATGACCCCTTGCGAAACAAGCGACCGCATGTGCCGCGTGAGAGCGGGGTCTTCGCGATGAATCAGACAGATATCAAAACCCCAAACCGGCCGCTGTCGAAGATGCGTCATGTAGTTGATTATGTTTCGCACGCAGTTTGTTTGACCAATATCAAATTCACCCAGACACCGGCCGAGATCATCCCAGAAGAAACCGATTTCATATCCAAGTTCAGACATTCGACGGAAGAACGCGATTGCGCGTTGGCACATTTTTCGCACAAGATCAGGCTCGGATGAGGCAATCTCAAACTCAAAATAGATCGGAAAACGTTTGTTCTCCGGCACCTGCCCGGGACTGGTTTCAAATGCCCCCAAGATAATCTCCTGGTCGTATCCGTCGGTATCAACCTTTAAAAGCCCCACTTTATCAAACTTGCTCAGAAGCTGCCGGATTGAAAGCGTGCCGCAGTGTTCCGTAAAGGGCGCCGAAATGGGTTTTGCCGTCCCGCCCCAGTGCAGCAGACCCATTGGCGATTCGTCGTCCTTGCTGGTCACAAAAGCCTGTTCCAAGGTAGCCTGGCCGGGGAAATGCCGATTGATATTCTCTTTGAGGTAGGCAAAGAAAAAGTCTGATGCCTCGAGGCAATGGACCGGCAGACCGCTGTTGCTTGCGATTATAATCATGCTATCGCCGATGTTTGCCCCGATATCGATAATCACCCCTTTTTTTCCGGCCAGCTTCAACGCGCGGGAAATCAGCACCAGCCCGGATTCGCGATAGGGCTGTTCGCCAGGCTTACCCGGCGTATTCCATTCAATGATGGGATGTCTCGAGGGGACCATCATGTGATAGCCGTGAAACATCAGGCCTGTCGGGCTTTGTTGCGTAAAATCCGTCATTCGCTGCACTCTGGTCGGCCAGATTGTAAGCTATCGGAAGTCCCGGCGGTCTTGCAATTGGAGTACTTCGCGCACTGTCGCCAAAAGGGTTTAAATTTCTCTCCCGGTCGCGCGTTCGACTTGGACTCTTTGGGATGTGGTCATAGCGAGTGGACCCGGTCAGCGGGACGCCCGCACCGGCAACGGAATATTGCAGACATCCATGTGTCCGGCGGGTCGGACGTACATGCCGATCTGGTTGCGGCGCGCCTCGACATAGGCCTTGAAGGTCGCTGAAGATGTCTTCAGCACCTCGAGTTTTGGCTGCTCCGCGGAGGACAGATCGGATGCGAAGCGGATCGACGCAATGGGAACGCGCTCTGCTGCCGTCTGGTAAAACCCCAGCGAGCCGGTGCCGCGCGGCAGGACGGAGAGCCGCTCCACGCCCTGGACGACACGGCCGACCGGCGTGAAATTGCGATCGAGCTGCCGCGGCGCCTGGCCGATGACGGCATAGAGTTCCACGCCGGTACCTGAGTCGGGGGCGGTATCCCGGGCCACGGCCACCATGCCATAGCAGTGGGTCAGCCATTCCTGCCTGCCGTCCGTCGCGGCTGGGAAATCCCCGTCAAATCCCGTCCGCGCGGCATAGGTGTCGGAATCGGCAAGTGCAATGAACGTTGCCGATAGCGGGCGTTCGAATTCTGCCTGGCCCTTGAGGGCAGGCGCCGCCTTCTCCCGCTCTTCGTCCTGTGCCCATTGCACGACAAAATTGTCCTGCGCCCGCACGACGGTACTGCCATCGAAATAATGCGCGCGCACCAGGGCCGTAATATTGGCGACAGAGGCGGGCGCGAAGGCGGGGGCGAGATCGATGACCACGGGTCCCGCGGGCAGGCTCATCACCAGCAGGCTCGACGGGTCCAGCGGCCGCCAATCAACGTCCGGCGAATTCTTTAATATGTCAGCCGGCGCCGGACTGGCCGCGTCCACAGGCAAGGCGGTGGCCAGAAGAATCCCAAAACACAGCATCGCCAATTTCATTGCGAAGCGCCCCAGCATGTCCATCAACAACCTTATCGGACAGCTGGCTTCTTGTGTGAAATTTGGTTGAAGCGGCGCGATTTGCAAGCAAAGCGTCCGAAACTCGGGAAAATCTCAGCTTTATTGCCGGGCAGCGGCGTCCGCATCGCGCCAACAGCGGGCATTCGCGCACCCGTGCCGGTCTGGCGGGCCCGGCGGCGCCAGGCGCCCTCTGGTGCGTCGTTGCCCGATTGGAAAATTCCGTTGAAATCCGCAAGAATAGGGGAAGAGTGGAGCGGATAGAACCGCACCGCGATCACAGAGGACACATGCGCAAGTATTTCATCGGGCCGGCATTGGCCCTGATCGCGTTTGCGGCCCGGGCGCAGACGCCAGAGCAGATCGAACAATGCAACAGTTCCGGGGCCACCGCCGACCAGACCGTCGCCGGCTGCACCGCGATGATCGCATCGGGGCATTACAAGGCCGACGACCTGGCCGACGCCTATAGCAACCGCGCCGATGGCTATCTGGGCAAGGGCAAATGGGACCTGGCCATTGCGGACGCGAATCGGAGCGTCGTACTCAAGCCCGCCAATCCCAATGCCCTCAACAACCGCTGCATGGCCTATATCGGCAAAAAGCTTTTCGACCAGGCCATCGCCGACTGCAGCAAGGCCATCACCCTCGGCCCCGGCAATGGTCATTACTATCGCAACCGCGCCACCGCCGAGCAGAAAAAGGGCCAGAATGCCAAGGCGCTGGCGGATTATCGGTTGGCAATCCAGATCGATCCCAAAGACGGTTTTGCGACAAAGGGCCTGATGAGCCTTGCCCTGCCGCCCGCCGACAACAAGGCCACCCCCAAGGCGCGCGCGCCAAACACCGCGCCAAATCCCGGTTCCGGCCCACATAAGTGAGCTTTTCCGCGACTCAAATCGGTTAATGGACAATTCGCGCGCTGGCAACGCCACGCAGACTCGGCTAGAAATCGGGGATGGACAAAGTTCTCTGGTATTCCGAAGCGTCCGTATCCTCCACCACGCGCGTATTTTGCGCCGGAACGCTGGCGCAGTGCGTCCGGCGGTGGGCGCGCCTTTCCGAAGCCGACCAATCCGCCGCGACCATCCGGCTGGGTTCACACACGGAAGGCAGAGAAATCCTCAGCCATGACCAGGTCGTCGTGCTTTCAAAAAGGCCCGATCTCTACAGGGTTTGAGACGACCGAAAACGAACAGGGCGGACACCTTGCTGCTGCATATTCGAACCGTATCGTGCAGGAATTTTAGCAGGTGAGCCAGCACCTGCTCCGGCTGCTCCTCATGAACCGAGTGACCGGTGCCATTCACCATGTGGACGCCCTTGAACTGGGTGAAGCCGGTATGCCCGGCTTTCCCAGGCCAGAGAGACTTGACTGGCCGGTTTCTACTCGGAGTCGGCGTAACTCTTCACCAGATCTGTCAGAAAATCGCGGCCGATATAGACCGATCGCACGCTGTTGCGTTCATTGAGGCCGTGCATGCCGTTTTCATCGGGATCAAGCCAGCCGCCAGGCACCCCGTAAACCGGGATACCGATGGCTTCGAGAAATATGCCGTCGGTGGCGCCGGTGGACATCACCGGAACCAGCGGCACGCCGGGAAAATATTTGGCGACGAGCTGTTCGGCGGGACCCATGATCTTCGCATCCAGGGGCGGCGGTACGGAGATCGGCCCCTTGTGGCTGGCGTCGGTGATCTTGACGCCGGGATCGTTGATGGCGGCGGCAAGGGCGGCCCGTGTCGCCGCCACCGTCTCACCCGGGAAAATTCGGCAATTGATATTGGCCCCGGCACGCTGCGGCAGCGCGTTTTCCGCGTGCCCGCCGTCGAGCAGGGTCGCCACACAGGTTGTGCGCAACATGCTGTGATAGGAGGCATCCTTGGATACGATCGAAGCCGCCACGGCATCGCCGGGATTCTTCGACAGCGCCACCATGGCGCGCCCCATCTCACCGCCGATCGCCGCGCCGGACTTTGCGAAATAGGCGCGGGTGGTATCGCTCATCTTCACCGGGAATTCATGGTCCCTGACCTTGAGGAGGGCTTCAGCCAGCTGGTAGATCGCATTGTCGCGCACCGGGACCGAACTGTGGCCGCCGGGATTGCGTGTTTCCAGCCGGTAATTCTGCATGGCCTTTTCGCCGACCTGCATGGTCTGAACCACCAGCTTGCCATGGCCGTCGGTGCGGCCGCCTCCGGCTTCGTTCAGCGCAAAGGCGGCGGAGACCAGTTCGGGGCGGTTCCTGGCAAGCCAATCCGTGCCGTTGAAGGCGTAGCTGGTTTCCTCGCCGCAGGTGAGCGCCAGCTTGATCGTGCGCCGGGGGTGATAGCCGCCCTGTTTGAAGCGCATCAGAATGTCCAGCCAGGTCGCGGACAATGCCTTCATATCCGCGGTCCCGCGCGCGTAGAAATAGCCCTTCTCCTCAACCAGCTGGAAGGGATCGCGGGTCCAGTCCGCCCGCCTGGCTTCGACAACATCGAGATGGCCCAGCAGCAGCATGGGTCTGGCGGTCCTGGAGGTGCCCCGCAGGATCGCGGTCAGGCCGCCTTCCTTGGGGTGATCGGGAACGGAAAAGAGAGTGACGTCGGCGTCGGGATAACCGGCGGATTTGAGGTGCGCGGCCATCCGCTGGGCGGCGAGCGTGCAACTACCCGATGACAAGGTGGTATTGGTTTCGACCAATTCCTTATAGAGTGCGCGGAAAGCGGCCTGGTCGGGCCGCAGCGGCGGCATCGGCGCTTCCTGGGCCAAGGCCGATTGCGGCAGGATTGCCAGTACGACCAATCCCGCCAGAACTCTGTTCATGGCCCGCCCCCACCATTTCGCATTCAGCAGACCATAGGATCAGGATTCTGAGAAGGGACAGCCGCCCGCAGCCGGCGCCTGCGCCCGCCGCCGGACCTGGGCGCCCTGCAAAATATCTCAATGATTACAGGCACGCCCATTGGGGACCGGGACCAAATGCGATTCGTCACAAAACCGCGCCATGATAAGGAGGCAAGCAGCATAGGATCCGCCATGACTTGTCCTAATATTGCCGCCAGCCTGGTCTGCGGGGCGGCATGCGTTTGATGGGGGCCTTGCGAGGCATGACGGGCAAAGGCCGGCTGGTGCTGATGATTGCATTTTCCATGGCGATTGCCGGCATTGCGACAAACAGGGCGGCCGCTCAGCCAGCAGGACATCTCAATCAAATCCATCACGTGTTTGTCATTGTGCTGGAAAATAAATCGTTCCGCGAGACATTCGGGCCAAATTCACCCGCACCCTATTTATCGAAGACCCTCACAAGCCGTGGCGCCTTGCTCGAAAACTATTTTGCCATCGGGCATGCGAGCCTGGACAATTATGTTGCCATGATAAGCGGCCAGCCCCCAAACGAAGACACGCAGCGCGATTGTCCGTTGGTCACCGAGTTTGTTCCTTCCAGGCCGGAAATCGACGCCCAGGGCAGGCTTTTGGGACATGGATGCCTGTATCCGCGAAACGTGGCCACCCTGGCCGATCAACTTGAGAGGCGGGGATTGACCTGGCGTGGCTATATGCAGGACATGGGGAAAGATGCGTCACGGGAGAAGGAAACCTGCGGGCACGCCCTGTTGAACACAAGGGACAAACTGCTCACCGCAACATTGTCCGACGCCTATGCGGACAAGCATAATCCCTTCGTCTATTTCCACTCGATTATCGATGATCAGGCAAAATGCGACGCGCACGTCGTAAACCTCAATGCGCTAAAAGCCGATTTGAGCGCCATCGCGTCGACCCCGAATTTTTCATTTATCACGCCCAACCTTTGCGAAGACGGACATGACCATCCTTGTGTTGATGGCCGTCCCGGAGGACTGATATCGTCAGACCAATTCTTGCGCGACTGGGTTCCGATCATCCTGAACTCCCCTGCCTATCGGTCCGACGGACTGATTGTCGTGACGTTTGACGAGGCGGGCGGGGGAGAAGCAGAGGATTCCGCGGCGTGCTGCAACGAAGTCGCGATGCCGGGCGCCAGGCTACCACCCGGCAGGAATGGTCCTGGCGGGGGCAGAATTGGCGCCGTGCTTGTTTCGCCCTTTATCGCCGGAGGTACCGCGTCGGCCCAGCCCTACAATCATTTCTCTCTGTTGCGAACGGCAGAAGATATATTCAATCTTCCCCATCTTGGTCTTGCCGGCGCCCCGGGGCTTCGCGCATTCGGAAGGGACGTGTTTCTTCAACGAACCTCAAGCCAGCAGCACTGAAACTCACGATAAATTCGGATGGCAAGGATGCCGGTTGGCGCCTAGTTTGCCGAGGTCTGGGTTGCCGAGAGCGGTTCGGAATCGTCCATATAAAGCTGCATGGTCAAGCTGACGCGGCCCTTGAGCAGATGCCCGGAATAAACCTGGCCGTTTCTGAGGAGCGCCACCACGATATGGCCGTGCACCACCGGCTTGCCATCACGGCCACGCGTGATGTTACCCGTGAAAGAAGTGACCTCCATCTCCTCATTGAGCCGTACCACCCGGAAGGCCTTTTTCTCGGGATCGGACCGGCCGATCACCGCTGAATCCAGGGCCCCGATCGCCGTGAAATGGGCGATTGTCAGATGGTTTTTCGCGGCGAAGTCCGCAAGACCGGCCCTCACATCATCGCCTTTGGCGAAAATGAGCTGGAAACGGCGTACCTTGGGGCTGAGCTCGGTGGCTTTCAGTCCCGGCGCCGATCCCGTCTCCATTTCGGACTGCGGGACATAGTCCGGCGCGGGTTGCTTGGTTTGGCCGCGGGCGCCGCCCACCAGGGTAACAGCAAGGATCAAGGCAAGCGCTACTGGCCGCATGATATCAGCTCCTCTTCTTGTGACGCCCGATGAGGCCATTGAGGCACAGCTACCCAAGGCTGGCAACAAGCCGGCTTGGACAGGCGCAAAGTCTTTGACGGGGTTGAAAAGCCTATATTGCCGCTGCGCCGGCGCGGCGGGCCGGGTGCCTAAATGTCCGTTATTGGCGCAAGGCGGAGCAACAGCCCGGCTCCCATTCGGCCTTGCCGTGTGGCTAGGCCGCCTTCCTCAGCTGAAATAATGCCTGCTCGAAGAGTTTGACATTGTCTGGCGAGTCCGCCTCGATGGCGGCTTTCTCGGAAGAGATTTTTGTCAGCATGGCGAGCTTCATGCGCCCCATCACGCCGAACTCCTTTGAAGCCTGCTCGTAGTAATTTGTAAGTTTAGCAGCCATTTTCGTATCCTCCCATTTTCTCAGGCGGCGGCCTTGGCCGGAGCCTCGGCTATCTGAAGCAATTCCTCGATGGCGGCATGAACGCCTTTCATGCTCTCGCCGAATTCGCCGATCTCATCCTTGCCGGAAATGTCGATCGACAGGCCGGCGACGTCTGCCCGCGCAAGCCGCTCGGAAACGGCGTGCAGTTCGGCCAGGCGTTTTACGATGCTGCGGACGGTCATGATTCCCAGCGCGCCCAGCAGAAGCAAAAGGCCGCCAGAAATGCCCAGCGCCAGCGCCTGGTTCCTGCGGACGGAAAGCTGCTGCGCCGTGATGGTGGACTGAACCCGCGCATCCAGGCGTGCGACCACTTTGTCGAACAGGTCCGTGGGGGCGCGGTCCTGTCCGCGCACAAGCGCGTCAGCCGATTTGAAATCCGCGCCGCCAGCAACGAAAACCTCATAGGCGTGCTGATACTTGGCGCTCATCGCGTCGTCGGCGGCAATAAACTGGGTCAGAAGCTTGTGGGCTTCCCCGTCCTGTACCGTCCCCGCCAACGCGACAGCACCCTCACGAACCGTGGCTTCCTGCTCGTGGAACTGCTTGCCGTAGGTTGCAAGGTCCTTGGAGTTGTAACCGCGCAAGAGCGTGTCCTTCCACTCCTGCACTTCTTTCTTGAAATTCACCTGAACCATACGGGCGGAATCGATGTCGTGAACCGGGGACGCCAGCAGGGCGTCATACCCGTTCGAGACGGCCTTCATCTGGACCAGCAGCGTGACGCCGAGCAGGATGAACACGATGATCATGCCGGCGAACAGCAAACCAAGTTTGGTGGCGATCTTCATCTTAAGAAACTCCTCAATTGGCCCCGTCATGTGCAGGAAGTCTGGCGGTTTCGGCCAAGCCAAGGGAACGCCCTCCGCACAAATGGGGTATGTCGGAGGCATTTCGAATTGTGTCGTTATATATCTGGGCTTGGCCAGGCCCGCCAAAGGCGCCCATTGGGGCAAAGCGGACATGCCGGGGCCGCTTGTCTGCCGTCAAATATTGCGCAGCGGGAAGATGACAAAACCGTATAGCGGCAGGCGGGCACTATCGCCGTGCCTGGACGTTGAACCAGCACGCGGAGTTACCCGCGCGGTGTCTCCACGGAGGAATAAATGACCATTAAGAAACTGCTTTTTGCCAGCGCAGCCGCAACCCTGCTGGGTGCAGCGGGACTGGCAGTCAGCGCGACAAGTGCCGGTGCCTATGTCGCCTGCAACCGTGATGGCGGCGATTGCTGGCATTCGGACAAGAAGGTTAAAGCCCCGGGGGCCACCTTCGACTATCACCCCGACGACTGGTATTTTCACCAGCATTGGGACGCCGACAAGGACCATCATTTTCGCGATTACCATGAGGGCCGCGGCTATTACAAAGGCGGCATCTGGATCCAACTTTAGTCCGGCCGGTTGGCGCTGAGGCGCGGGCGCAGGCCCCTTCAGGGACCTGGATTGTCATCGATATCGAGTTCCACGGAACTGCCCGGCCCCTTTGCGGGGCCGGAGCATTTCAAACTCTCCGCCGGCACCCCATTGATGGGTCTTGCGGTATATTGGCAGAGTTCCAGACTTCCCGTTTCGGTATCCAGCCGCCAGGCTGAAAATCTGTCTATACCGCCGCCCGATTCTAAAGTGGTCGCTGCGGGAATGACCGCCCACCGGCCAGGTGAGTCGGCGTTTGGCTTGTCGCACCCCGCCAGGACCGCCAGGGCGGCCAGCATGGCCACGACCAACAGGACAGGTTTGATACGGCCAGACATCGAACGCCTCCTCTCATCGGTTCGCCAGATGATGTTTCATCAGGCTATTGCGTTTGCCTGCGTGCATCCATGCCAAAGCGCGACGCCAAACGGAAACCGGCGCTATTTAACCAAGACCTTGGCCGAGGGGCGGACGTCGATGTCCTTGCCCTGACCGGCCTTTACGGTCACCCCGGCAAAAGTGACCATGGCGTCGCTGATGACCATGCCCTTGGCGGCAGTGATACGCAGATTTCTGAGGGTGATATCCTTCACCGGCGACTCCGGCAGGCCGAAGATCACGCCCGCAACCCCGCTGCCCACCGCCTTCAGATTCTCGATACGGATATTGTGGAAGAACGGCGTCAGGCGCGTGATGGGCTGGGGCGGGTTATCGCCTTCCGGCGGCGTGCCCGGATAATATTCGGTAATCAGGATGGCGGTCTTCACATCTTCCATTTCGATGTCCTTGAAGGAAATATCGCTGACATCGTTGCCGCGGTCGCGGTTGGCCTTGATCCGGATGCCCTGATCGGTGCCCTTGAAATGAATGCGCTCGGCGTGGATGTTTCGCGCACCACCGGCGATTTCGCTGCCGATGGAGAGGCCATGGCCATGCAGGAATATACAGTCGCGGATGGTGATGTTGCTGCTTGGCGAGTCGGGGCCGGGCGAATTGATGGCGCCGGACTTGATGGCGATATTGTCGTCGCCCACGTCGGCAGTGACGTGATCGATCATGATGTTGCTGGATGCGAAAGGATCGATGGCATCCGTGTTGGGCGAACCCTCGGGCGCCAGCACCTTGATGTCGCGGATGACGATATCGTCGGAATAATAGGGGATGATCTGCCAGCTCGGCGAGTTCTGAACCGTCACGCCCTGGATCAGGATGTGCTGGCAATGATCGAAGACAATGAGCCGGGGCCGGAAGACGCCCACCCCCATGATGGAGTTGGGCCGCGTGCCGCCCGGTCCCACCCACCAGCTTGCACCATTGCCGTCAATGATGCCGCCGCCTGTGATGGCGAGGTTGTGGGCACCCACCGCACTGATCAGCGACTGTTGCCCCCTGGCGCGAAAAACAAGCATCTCGGCATAGTCCGTATGGTCGGGCGATCCCAGCAGCTTGGCGCCTTTGGTCACTTCGAGTGTGATGTTGTCCTTCAGGACAATTGGCGCGCTCAGATAGACGCCCTTGCTCAGCCTGACGGTGCCGCCGCCCCTGCCCGCGCAGGCATCAATCGCCGCCTGGATGGGTTTTGTGTCCTTGGTAACGCCATCGGCCCTGGCGCCATACTGGGCCGGGTCGCAGACGGCACCTTTGGAATAAGCCCGCGGAGATAACAGCATCGCGAATACGCAGAGCAGGGAGCCGAAAAGAACGCGGCGGGAAAGGACGGGTTCGGAGAAAGGTCGCAGCATGATCATCCCTTTGGATCATAGAATACCAGGCCTTCGATTTCTTCGGCCGCGCCGGGTTCGAGGCGCGCCCTGAGTTCGATGACGTTGCGGTCGGGGTCGCGTATGAAGACAGAGATGTGTCCGTCGCCGAAGGTAACCGGTCCCTGTGTGATGGCGATTCCGGCTTCCCCCAGAATGGCGATGGTGCGGCGGATGTCGGCAACGCGAAACGCCACATGGGTAAGGCCGGGATGTTTTTCGGGCACATCCATCAGGATGTTTTTGCCGCCGGTGAAATCGGCGCCGTTGACGATAAGGTTCAACTCGGCGCCGGCGGGATTCCTGACGATCAGAACCGCGTCGAAATCGACTTCGTGCTCAAGGTCAAAACCCAGCCTGGCATAGAAGGCGAGCGCGCGCGATTTGTCGGCAACCCGGATGCCGATATGGTCGACTTTCTCGATGACGATCCTGGCTGTCATGCTATCCGCGATGTTGGTGACTCGAAAGCCGTCTTGGCCGGCTGGCATCAGTGCGTGCGCACAAACTCCCTGCCTTTGTTGCCCGCCGCGAATCCCGAGAAGACCTCGTTAATCCGGTCCCAGTGCTTGAGCCTTTTCATGTTGGCCAACCAGCGTTGCACATTCGGATAGGCGGCCAGATCGCAGCCGATCAGGTCCCCTATCGTTACGAGGCCGGCGCCGAAATA
Source organism: Rhizomicrobium sp. (assembly GCA_035568995.1). Classification (GTDB taxonomy): domain Bacteria; phylum Pseudomonadota; class Alphaproteobacteria; order Micropepsales; family Micropepsaceae; genus Rhizomicrobium. The sequence continues at coordinate 72,610 of DATMNL010000036.1, forward strand.
ATCCGCGATTGTCAGCTCATTGCCGCACAGATACTGGTTCGTCGGCCCGATCCAATGGTCATTGAGGAGTTGCAGCCATTTCTTCGATCCTTCCTGGCCCCAGGCGAGAGTGCCGGCATGGGTCTCGTCGCTCCTGCGCTTGTGGTGGGGGAAGAGTTGCGGGTAGACGAGGTTGTAACCGAAGTCGCGGTAGAAACCGGTGTTGAACCAGTCCATCACCTCGTTGATCTTGGCGCGCTTCTTGATGTCGGCCGGGTATGCCGGAAGCTTATATTTCTCCGCGATATATTTCAGGATTGCCGATCCCTCGGTCAGCAGCAGGTCGCCATCCTCGAGCAGCGGCACCTGCCGGTTCGGGTTGAGCGAAGCATAGGAGGCCTGGTGATGGGCGCCGGTCATGAGGTCGACCGTCTCTTCCTCGATGGCGATTCCGTTTTCCGCGCAGAGCAGGCGAATGGGCCGGCACACCGTCGAAACCGGATGCATATAGAGCTTCATGAAGTTACTCCGCGAATTTCCTGGGGGTGGAATAGTGCAATATTCGAGGCGGGGCCTGCGTCAATCCCGGTATTGAGGCACAGGCGAATGCGGCTGGCAACAAGCCGGCCAGACAGGCGCAATCCCCTGGCTGCGGATGGGGAGGCCTCTTAACGCAGTTTGAGTTCCAGGCGCACGCCATCGTTCATCGCCGCACCCGCCTGCCCCGTTACCAGGAAAACCCTGGCGGCATCGATATCGCCTTTTGCCAGCAAGGCATCGCGCACCGCGGTGGCCCGCGCCGACCCCAGGGCCGCGAGATCAGCGGCGGACGGCAGGAAAGCATTTCGCAGTTCGCCCTGCATCCAGTGCAGTTCGTTGATCTGTTGTTGGAGCTTTTCGTCCGGCGGAGCGGCAGCGTTCGTTGTGGCGGCGGGCTGGGTGGCATCAGGCAGAGGCTGCGGGAAGGTGGGGCTTTTGCCGAACTTGCTGCGATAGAGCGCCCGGAACCGGTCATAGCGGTCGTCCGGGCTTAGCGCCGCCGGATCGGCGGGCTGCCCCTTCTTGATTTCATTCGCCATCACAAGCGCGGCGACCCGCGTGTCGGCTATGGCAACGGCATCTTCCTTGACGGCCGGTGCGGCCGGAATGTCGAGCTGGAGGGCGGGACGATCGCCAAGGCCCTTGGCAAGGGCCGCGAGACTATCGGCAGCTCCAACGGGCAGCGCCGCCGAGCCGGGCGCGAAGTCGACAAATTGCGCTTTCTCCGCCCCGGCGAAAAGCGAGCCGATCAGGCTGAATGGCGCGACGACGATCTTCTCCACCAGATTGCCGATGATCTGCCAGATGATCGGTCCCAGCCGGAATGAAGGATCGTCCAGCGATCCCTTGACGGGCAGATCCAGGTCGATAAGGCCGTTCTTGTCCTTGAGCAGCGAGGTGACGAGCCCGACCGGCCAGGGCACCTTGTCCTTGCTGTCCGTCGCCTGGCCCCATTCGAGCTGGTCGATGAGGATGTGATGATCGGCCTCCAGCGCCCGGTTGACGATCTTGTAGCTCAGCAGGGTGGTCAGTTTGCCCTTGGCGATGGCGTATCCCGCATAGCGGCCCGAATAGGGATTGAAGATCGGCAGTTCGATATTGCGGAACGCCAACTGGATATTGGTGTTGCGGTCATAGCCGAACAGGTTGGCAGTGCCGGCAATGGTGACCGGCGAATATTGATCTATGATCTGGCCCTTGAGGTCGATGGCGGCGATCGCGTCGGGCGCACTGGTGATATTGGTGATGCTGCCCGTCAGGGCCTGGATCTGGGCCTGAAAATTGGGATCTATCGAATAGTCGGCGAAGCCCATGGCGCCATCGTCTATGTCCAGCCTGTCCAGCCGGAACGCCGGCTGGGATGAAAGCGCGGGCGGCGCGGTATGGGGCGGCAGCGGCGCCGCTGAAGCCGGCGCTGCCGCAGGCTGCACCGCCGGGCTCGCCATCAGGGCAGCGAAGTTGAAACTACGGTCTGGCAGGACCGCGATGTCGCCGGCGGGGCGCGACAGGCGCGCCTGCGCGATATGGACACCGCTGGGACCATAGTCGATGCCGGTGATCCGCAAGCCGCGCCAGGCCAGCAGCGACTTGTCCCCGGCGCGGGCATAAAGGGACAGATTGTCGAGGGACGCGTCCCCCTTGAAGCGCAGCGCGGACTTCTCGCCGCCGGAAAGATTAAGCGTGCCGGCGACGTCCAATGTGCCCGAACGCAGGTCCAGGGCCGGCGCATCGGGTAGATACGACGCGGCGGGGCGCAGCTTCATGCCGGACAGGGAGAACCGCAGGTCCGCCGCGCGCGTCACCGGCATTACCGTGCCGTCGGCTTTCAGTTTCCCCTCGGCATTGATGCCGATGTCAAGCTGCAAGGTCAGCGGCCTTGTCAGGTCGGTGCCCAGGCCCGCCGCCGTCAGCGCGATGGGCGCCAGATCAAAGTGGGCTGCGGGCGACACCGTGCGATCCTCGAAATGCATAGCGCCATTCGCCAGCGTCAGGGCGGCGAGTTGTACATTCCAGGGCGCGGCATCCGCGGGCGAAGGCTCGGCCGGCGATGCCGCCGGCGCCGGCAACAAATTCATCAGATTGATCGCGCCGGTTCTTTCGCGGGCGAGCGGCAGGTCGAGCCCGCCGAGGGTGACGGCGCCCAGGCTCACCAGATGACTGGCATAATCCAGCCTTGCATTGTCCAGCACCGCATCTGTCAGGCGGATGGTCTGGCCCTGGGCGGCGCCGGTTCCCGAAAGCGTCACGCCATGCAGCGAAAGACGGGGCATGACGGCGGCCATGGCGCGGCGGCCCTGGCTGTCGCTGGAAAGGTCAAAGCGGCCAAGATTTGCGGCGACCCGCTCGATTTGCACCGCCCCGTGAAAGAGCGTGTCCCGGCCGCCAAAAGCGATCGCGTCAAGCAACAGTTCCGGTACGGCCAGAGTAAGCCGCATGCCGTCCGCGCCATAGGAAAAGCCGTAGCTTCCCTTCAGGCCGATGCGGCCGCCGGTAAGCGCCACCGGCAGGCTGCCGCCCAGGAATTTTCCGATGGTATCGGCCTGCAAATTGCCGACCAAAAAATTTCCCCGCGAGGCAATGGGCGCCATCGAAACAGTGCCGCGCCAGGCAAAGCTCTCGCCGCGCTGGCTCTTGGCATCCAGGGTGAAGGCGCCGCCTTCGCTGCTTTTGGTATGGAAGTCTCTTAAGATGAAAGTGATCGGCGCCAGCGTCTCTTGCGGCTTTGAGGGGCGGCTCAGATCGGCAAAGGCGATGCGGCCCTGATCCACGCTCAGTATGTCGATGCGCAATGCCGGCGCCGGCCTATTGTCGTGGGATTTCGGCACCAATTCCAACAGGTTGAGGGAACCGTCGGGCAGGATGGCCGCTCCGACAAAGGGGCGGTCAATGCGCAGCTCGGAAAGCCGCCAGGCATCCTGGAAAAATGAAAGCAGCGAGAACCCGACCCGCAAATGGCCCACCGCGAGCATGGGCCTGTCCGGTCCGGGAATGGCGATGTCGCTGATATCGAGTTTGAAGCCGAGCGGATTGAACCCGATCTCACCGATAGCGATGGGCTTGCCGAGATTGGTCTTCACCCACGCCGTCGCCTGGGAGCGGATCAGTCCCGGCGCCAGATAATAGCCGGCCGCCAGATACGTCCCGAAAACCAGGGCAGCGACCGCCACCCACAGCATCCAGCCGCGATACCATAACGGCCGCGACGGTTTCGTCTCCACCAGACACCCCCAAGGGCCGGCCCCCAACACCTATAGCTACCAGCAAAGCGCCCGATTGTACATTTTCTGCGCAAACAGCCGGGCGCAATTTGCCGCTGCTCGCAGCCTCGGCGCCCATTGTTGCCGGATTATTTTTCCTGTGTCCGAACCGGCCCAGGAAGTGAAATTCAGGGCCGATCAGGGCGCCGGCGTTGTCTGAGGAGCGGCGGCGTCGCTCGCCGGCGATGCCGAGGCGGCAGCATCGCCCGCCGGCTGTGCCTGGGTTGTCACGGCGTCGCTCGCCGGCGTTGCCGGGGCGGCGGCCGCATCGCCCGCCGGCTGCGCCTGGGTTGTGACGGCTTCGCTCGCTGGCGCTGCCGGGGCAGCGGCGGCTTCGTTCGCCGCCTTTGCCTGGGAAGCGGGTGCTTCGATCGCCGGCGCAACCGGAGCCGCGGCTGCGTCGCCGAGATAGGATCCAAACACCCAGCCCTGCCGGACTGTCCCATCCGTGCCGGAAATCTGGACGCGATCCCAATTGCCGTTACGCTCGAGTATCGCGACCTCGGCGCCGCGCTTCAGGCTGGCGATGACGGCCGCGCCAACGGCTGGCTGGGCGCGCATATTCACGGAGCGCGCGACGGTCGCCACCGGATAAACCGGTTTTGGAGGTGCAGGCGGTGCGGCCGGCGCCGGGGCTGCCGCCTCTTGCCCTGTGGTATCGGACGGACCAATGAGAGATGCAATTTGCGCCCTGAGATCATCGGGAAGCAAACTCTCAATGCGAGGCAATGCAAGAAAGCCGGCCAATACCAGGACAAAGACGATAAAGACGTCGCGCACCAGATGACTCTCAGAGGGCTTTTGCTCCGGCGTATCGCGCATGGCCAGGCTTGGCAGGGGCTTCCAATGAGCCGCCGGGGCCGGCGCCGTTATGCCCAGCCGCATCTGTTCCAGAGAGACATGGACACTCGCGAGTTCCGCTTCACGGTCGACCAGAGCCGTCTGCAAGGATTTGATTTCGAGATTGAGACTGCGGACATAGGCGTCCGCATCCGGATTGCCCGAGCCATCCGCCCGCGCCGCCGCCAGGGCCGTCTCAGCCGCCTGGCACCGCGCCGTCAGCTCGGCCATGGACCTGGCCGCCCTTTCCCGCCACTCCGCTTCCGCGGTCTTCAGTTTTTCGGACGCCCGCAATTCGGCAGCCTCTTTGACCGCGGCGATGTCCGCGAGCGATTTTTGGCGCAAGCTCTCGAACTGATCCTGAAGTTCGATCCGATCGGCCTCCCGATCCGCGGGCATTCCCGTTGCGCGGGCCGAAGCCAGAGCCGCCTCCGCCGCCTGGCAGCGTGCTGTCATCTCGGCCAGCGGCCTGGCGGCCCTTTCCTGCCACTCCGCTTCCGCAGCCTTCAGCCTTTCGGACGTCCTCTGTTCCGCAGCCTCTTTGGCCGCGGCGATGTCCGCCTGCGATTTTTTGAGCAAGCTCTCGAGCTGATCCTGAAACTGGGTCCGTTCAACCTCTCGATCAAGCGTCTCAGCCGTGCGGGCCAAAGCCAGATCTGCCTCCGCCGCCTGGCAACGTGCCGTCATCTCGGCCAGTGGCCGGGCCGCGCGCTCCCGCCATTCCGCTTCCGCGGCCTTGAGCCTTTCGGACACTCTGCATTCGGCGGCTTCCTTGGCGGCGACAATGTCCGCTTCCGATTTTCGCCGCAATTGCTCAAGCTGATCATGAAGCGCGGCCAGTTCGGCTTCCCGGCCGGCCGGTGAGACCATTGCGCGGGCGGAAGCCAGGGCCGCCTCGGTCGCCTGCCACCGTGCCGTCATCTCGGCCAGCGGCCTGGCTGTCCGCTCCTGCCACTCGACTATCGCGGCGCTCAGTCTTTCGGATGCCCCGAGTTCGGCAGCCTCTTTCGCCGCGGAGATATCCGCTTGCGATTTTTGCCGCAGGCCCTCGAGCTGATCGCGCAGCTGGGCCAGTTCCGCTTCCCGCCGATCGGCCCGAATGCCATCCGCGCGGGCCAATGCCAGGGCCGCCTCCGCGGCCTCCCACCGCGCCGTCATCTCGGCCAACGGCATGGCCGCGCGTTCCTGCCACTCCGTCTCCGCGACCCTCAGCCTTTCAGCCGCCCCGCGCTCGGCGGCCTCTTTCGCCGCGGAGATATCCGCCTGCGATTTTTGCCGCAGGCCCTCGAGCTGATCGCGCAGCTGGGCCAGCTCGGCTACGCGATCCCGTGTCGCCGCCGCGCGGGCCGATACCAGGGCGGCCTCGGCCAATTCACACCGCTGGGTAGCATCCGCCAGCGCCTTCGCCGCATCGCGCTGCCATGCGGCGCGGGCATCCCGCAGAGTCTCGGCCGCTGCGGCCTCGGCGGCCGCTTTCGCAGCGGACAATTCGGCATCCGTCTTCTGCCGCAGGCGCCCCTGCTGTTCCTGAAGCTGGATAAATTCGGCATCCCGCTCGGCAAGCATATCCTTGGTAGACGCCAGCTCCTGCTGCAGACGCCGGAACACAACCGCGTCCCACTTGCGCGAAGTCTCCGCGTCGGCCTGGGCACGCTGCTGCACATCTGCCAGCTTCTGTTCGAATTCTTCCTGAAGCGACGCTTTCAAAAAGTTCGTCCGCGTCGTCTCATCGATTTTCCAGGCGCTCTCGGCTCCAAGCAGCGACTCATCGAGCTTGCGCTGCCAGTGCGCTGTCATCTGCTCGCTGGACGCGCGCATGTGGTTCAATTCGACTTCGCGCTCGGCAAGCGTCGCCTCGAGCCGCAGGATATCTTCGCGCAGAGCGCCGTCCAGCGGCTTGTCCAATGTCTCATTTTCGCGTGGGACGCGCGGCGGCGGCTGGGGCGACGCGCTTTCGCGATCATCAGCGCGCGGGACGCGAAAATCGATCAGCGCGATGGTGGAAGCGCCTGTTTCGTCCTTGCTGACGAGCCTGATCGTGAGCGCGTGCTCCTTGTCAAAACCTTCGGGGAGAAAATAAAGAAGTTCCTCCAGTTCATCGAGCGCAAGCGACCATGTGTTGTCGCCGTTGTTTTGACCCGCTGACAGCCTGGCCAGCTGGGGCAGATTCTCGATCCTGAGCGTGAACCGCTTGTGTTCCCGATAGGGGGCGAGCAACGGCCTGAGATCGAGCGGCATCGCGTATGGCGCCGGTGCCTTGGAGGCGGCGTTCGCCGCCGCTTGGGCGAGCTTTGCCATCGCCGCCGCCGGGGCTTTACGCAGCCTGTTTGTTCCTTGCCTCATTATGCCGCCTGAAAGCCGCCTGAAATGCGTGCCGGCTCAATTGCCTACTCAGGCAGAGTGGCCTAGCCAGCTTTGATCCACGTTATTTTAATTACGAAAACTTTCATCAATGTTACGCATCTGGCGAAACACGCCATAGATGCTCGACTTCGCCGCGAGATGGAACTTTCTTCCGGCGGGCGAATTAACACGTCCGTTGTGCTTGGCGCGCAAATTCGCGAAAATTCGATACGATTTGCGACGGTAACTATCCGTATACGCTACGGCGTTAGAAATTACGGGCAGAGGCTCAGACAAAGAGCCGGGACGAGGCATGGCGGCCGCGATGAAGGATATCAAGCGCGTAAAAGCGAAGGCAGCTGTTGAGCAGGTACGTGTCGATTTGCCGGGGCGCTTGTTCATACCCGCCGATGAACGCGAAGCGCCTTGCAAGATCATCGATCTTTCGCCCGACGAGGCATCCGTCGAATGCGAGACTGTACCCGAAAGCGGTACCCCCGTTGTGCTATACGTTGACGGCCTCAGCCGCTTTGAGGGCACAATCGCGCACAAAAACGGCAATGCGTTCCGAGTGCAATTTGTCTGCACCGCGGCCAAGCGCGAGCGCACGGCAGAACAGATCAGCGCGTTTCTGAGCAACGGTTCGGAGGGCGGTTCGATTTTGCGCCGTCACGAGCGTTCGAGCCAGAAGGGCTGCATCCAGTTCACGCGCGCCGACGGACAGATTGTGTCGTGTGAGGTGGTGGATATTTCGGTGAGCGGGGTCTCGCTCAAGACCGACATTCGCCCGTATATCGGCGAGTTCGTGCTCATCGCCCAGATAGCGGGCCGCGTCTCGCGCTATCACGAGCAGGGCATCGGCGTGGAATTCATCGGCAAAGAACCCTGACGGACCTTCTGACGGACCATGGTTGGCAGTGGCCACATTATATTCGTTAGCCAAAAAATTAACGAAAACTTGCTAGCGTACATTATTGAACGCTATCGGCGCGGGGAAGTTCGTGGCGGGAAGGTTTAGCGCCCTGAGAAAGTGTTTTGCGCTTGAGATGCGCGGGCACGAGCGCATCCAGACGGTACTCGACGGCACATTGTTCGTTCGGGGCACCTCAACGACATTGGAATGCTTCGTGGTCGATATTTCCGCAACCGGCGTCAGAGTCCGTTGCCGAACGCCGCTGCGGACCGGAACGCCGGTCATTGTTTTTATCGAGGGCTTAGGCCGGTTTGAAGCGGTCACGAGTCACCGGGCGAAAGACTCGTTGGGCATCAAGTTCACATGCAGCGAAGCAAAGCGGCAGCGCCTGGTGGAAAAATTCAACGGAATGGTTGAGGACGGACAGCTCCCATCCGCGCGAAAGCGAATGCATCAGCGCGTGCCATCCGTGTCCTCCCTGCGCCTTTTGTGCCAGGACGGCCAGGCGTTGGAATGCGACGTGCTCGACATCTCGCTGCAGGGCCTGTCTCTCAAGACAAAAGGCCGCCCGCCCCTCGGCGAGATCGTGAAAGTGGGGCACACCTATGGCCGCGTTGTTCGCCATCACGAGAATGGCATAGCGATTTTCTTCGCCACGGTTGCGGAGGCCGATAAGCGCTTCGACGGCGCTTCGGCGAATTAGATCACCGCCCGGCATCGCGCGTCCACCTGGTCACAGGACGCGGAGAAAGTTGACCAGATCCTGCTTTTCCCGCACCGTATAGTGGGCGCCGAAACGGCGATCGTAAAAATCCACCACATCCGCCAGCGTTTTTGCCGAACCGTTGGAGAAATAAGGGGCGCGGGCGGCGAGGCCGCGCAGCTGCTGCACCGTGATGGCGCCAACATCGGCGCATTTTCCGGTGATCAGGGCGCGGCCGGGGTCCTGGGTGTAGATCACGCGTCCCAGGAAGGGATGCGGCGGCGCACCCGGATTGCACATGACCTTGAACAGCGGCAGGTCGGGGGCCGCAATAGCCCAGGGCTGGTTGGTCGATCCGGTGTCGATCCAGCGCGCCGACGACATCCCCGACATGGGCACGTCATGACAAGTGGCGCAGGTGCCGGTGACGGGCCGGTTGCCGGTGTTGATGCCCGCGGCACCGGTGATCGCGATGGGCCGCTGTGAGAAAATCTCCTCTCCGCGCGCGATCGAGGCGCGCAGGCCCGGCTGTGCGCCGGCATCGGGCGCGGAGATGCCCGCATAGAAGCGATGGAAGCCGCTATCGTCGCCGGCGGGCACGGGTTTTTTGAGGAATGTCGAAATCTGCATCGCAAGGCGCATGTTCTCGGGGCCGAGGTTCGACGAACTGGCAGGGCCGGCGAACACGTCCGGGCCGTCGGACGATTGCGCCGCATAGACCTGGCACTCATAAGCAACGATAGCCTGCAATTGCGCCTCGGTGGGTGGCGCCGTCATTTCAAGATGCGTCAGACCGGCGTCCACCGCCTGGCCTTTCAGGTTGGGCGCCCGGCCGTCGGCCATGATGGCGACCTTGGAATCACTCCGGACGCAGCCGCCCGCCATATTGGGAAAGTTGGCGACAACGCGCGGACGCCGGTAGACCGACACCGCCGGATGCGCAGCAGCGGCAGGACCGTAAAGGCTGCCGCTGTTGCAGCCGGAAGGATCGCTTGCAACCGCGATGGTGAATTCGGCCGGCTTGCCGGTGGGGCCGCGCCGCGGCCAGGGCAGCGCGACACGGATAAGCCCGCGCTCCAGCAGAAGCGAATGGGCGCTTTCCTGCGCCTGGGGCAGTGTTGGACAGTTCGAGCCATCAATCGCGGCAAATAACGGGTCCTGACCCCTGGTGATCTGCCAGCGGTAACGCACATTCGCCGCCGCCAGGCTCATGCCCTGCGAGGGCTGATGGCAGGAGACGCAGGCGCGCCCATTGGCGCCCAACGGCTCGAAGAAAGGGTGGCCCTGGGTATTGAGCCAGCCCGCGGCATTGACGATACCCATGGTGCCGCCGGGATCCCGGTACTGCACGAAATCGGAGAGCGCGGCACCCGATCCCGGTTGCCACCAGGCATCCAGCGGATTGTCGGGAACCTCCGCATAGGTATCGCTTCCGGCGCGGACGGGTGCCGGCGCGAAAAACAGCGCAATGATCGAGAGCGTCGCCGCGAACAGCCAAAAGCGGGGACGGGGAGGTGCACATTTCATGTTTTGCCGCCTGAGGCATCCGGGAACCGGGCAAGTGTGCCCGAAAATTCCCTGCAGCGAAACTGTGCCCCCGGCCAAACAAAAACCGCCCGGAGGCGGTTTTCGACCGGGCGGCCTAGTCGCGGGGGCCGGTCGAGAAAGCCTGGCCAATGCGCGATTGCCAGCGGGAAATCCATTCAATGCGCTCGGCGGAGTCCGAGATTTTCCGCTCGGTGGCGGTCATGCGCCGCGCGACCTGCTCTTCGCTTGCCCTGGCCTCTCTTGCCTGCTCACAAACAATTTCGATGGCCCTGCGAAGCTCACGTTGCTGCTCAGCCAAAGTGATATTCTGCTCGCGCAGAACATCCACCGGACCAGCCAGACCGGCAACGATCTCGAGGCGCCTGTCGAGCGTGGAGATCAATTCTTCAAGCCGGCGTATGGAGGCCTGAACGAGGTTCAGGCGGTCGTTGACGCCCTTGTTATGGTCCACCAGCATCAGGATGGACGCATCCAGCACGCTGAACCGGTTATTCGCCGCATCCAGCTGCTTGCTGAATTGTTGCACGAGCGCATCGGAATCCCTGAGCTTCTGATGAACCGCTTCCATGCTATTGGCATGGGCGGCCTGGACGGCAGCAAAACTTGCCAGTCTGGATTCGGATTCCTTGATATTTCTATCCGCCGTTTCCAGGCGATTGGCGTGCGCGGCTTGGCCGGCAATCAAACTCGTCAGCCTGGAACCGGCCTCCTTGATATTCCTGTCGGTCGTCTCCAAACGATCGGCGTGCGCGGCCTGGCCAGCGGCCAAACTGTTCAACCTGGATTCGGACTCTTTGCTATTCCTGTCGGCCGCTTCCAGACGATCGGCGTGCGCGGCATGGCCGGCGGCCAAACTGCTCAGCCTGGACTCGGACTCCTTGCTGTTCCTGTCGACCGCTTCCAGACGATCGGCGTGCGCGGCCTGGCCAGAGATCAAACTCGCAAGCCTGAATTCGGACTCCTTGATATTCCTGTCGGCCGTTTCCAGACGATCGGTGTGCGCGGCATGGCCGGCCGTCAAACTTGCCAGGCTGAATTCGGATTCCTTGATGGTCCTGTCGGCCGCCGCAAGGCGATCGGCATGCGCGGCATGATCGGCGGCCAACGTGGCCAGCGTGCTCTGCGAACCGGACATCTTGTCCAGGACATCGGCAAAGCGTTGCGTCGTATGCGATGAAAAGAAGACGGTTGCGTCGCACAGATCGCGTACGGCTTCCTTCAGAATATTCCGCTCCTCGCGATCCTGCTGCCGGGATTGGGCGTCCGCCTCCGCCTGCCCTTCAACGGCCCTGGCGAACCTGTTCGAAACTTCGCCGATCAGGGGCGCGACCGGGCTTGGGTCAAAATTGATTTCAGGCGCGGCGGCTTGATCTTCCGGCGTCTCGGCGAAGGCGGTGGCAATTCTTTCGTGAATTTCCCCGAGCGGACCCGCGATCTCTGAGGCGCCTTCCGGCGCGTCTGCACACGAGTCTTCCCCGTTCACCTCTTGACGAATGGCGGCGTCCATGGCGTACCCTAAAAATACCGTGCGCCGACTATGCAAGACTTAGGGTTAATTGCGGCTTAATATAGAAGTTCCAGCGCCAATCGGGCGACCGGAATGCCACGGGGCGAGGCCGTTAAGACATCATTTACGCCCCGGATCACCCGCCCTGCTCGACGTCCATACCCATCAAGGCTATTTCCGCCTGTCTCCGGCGCCGCGCTGTTTGGCCAGTTCGGTCTCAAAATCCGCTTTCAGCGTCGCCAGGCGGCGGGGCAACTCACCCGGATCAACAAATGGATTTGGGCCGCCCGCTTTCAAACCGGCCAACTTGGCGTCCAGGCCGAACTGGTCGCCATGCGGGGCGAGGAAAATATCGGCCTTCATTTTTGCCAGCCGCGCAAAACTTTTCCGGTAGTCCTCGGCGATGTTGGGATAGGCGCTGTTGCCGGTCAGGGGATTGCCCGCCACGCTGATCGAACAGAAGAACATCACCTCGCGGGTCACGCCGCCGTCCTCAAGGGGCATGGTCCAGGTGGTGCAGCCCTTGGTGTGGCCCGGCGTGATGTGGGCAGTGAGAGTCACGCCGCCGAGGGAGACGGTGCTGCCATCGTCCACCACATGGTCCACATGGATCGGCTTGGTGTCGATCTGGGAGGAAGGCCCGAAGGTGATGTGGCCGCTTTCCAGGAATGGCCTGTCCTGGCGGCTGGCGTAGAATGCAGCGCCGGTGTCGGCTTTCAGTTTCGCCAGCCCGCCGGAATGATCGAAATGGGCATGGCTGTTGAGCAGGATTTTCACATCGCTGAGCTTGAAACCCAGCGCCTGAATGTGCTGCTCGATGAAAGGCGCGGATTCCGGAAGGCCGCCATCGGTGAGGATATCGCCTTGAGGCGTGACAATCAGGAAGACGCTGACGCCGGCCATGCCGACATAATAGATGTTGCCGATGACATGGAAGGGCTGGTGCGGTTTGTTCCAGCCGATGCGTTCCTTGGCGAAAGGCAATTCGGCGGCGTGGGCGGCGGGAATTGCCGCCAGCAGCAGCAATGAAAATGCGAATGGTTTCATGTCACGCTCCCAGGGCGTTTTTCAATGCCGCCCTGCCCGGCATTGAGGCATAGGCGTTTTGCCGTGGCAATACGCGGCGGCGTTGAGGCTGCAAAGCCTTGATGACCCTGGAAAAGATGCGATCCCGAAACGCAGGCGCAACGGCGACTGAATCTGCACGTGGCCGAAATCTCAGTTCACGATTTCAAAAACCGCGACCATGTCCGGTACCTCACCGCGCGCATCGGTGATTTCGATCCGCCGTTGCCGAATGCCGCGGCCATTCTTCAGGTCATTGCCCGCAAGGCCGCGCGCGCTGGCGTGCGCTTCGATGCGGGCCGCGCGCTATTGAATTGGGCATGGCATTCCTCCTCCTGGATGGAGGCCCTGAGAATCGCGCCTGTGGAAATGAAAACGCAATGCGAGAGGGTTTGTACGGAAAAGGTGTCATTTCTGTACAACGCCTAACCGTTTCTGTCCCTCTTCGCGTGCCGGAGATGCCGCGCCGCGCGAATAATGCAAGTTTTCCGGATGGGCCGTATTTTGCGGATCGTTTTAAAGCGAACGCGAACAGCAGCTTCGACCCCTCCCCCGCGTATTGCGAGTGTGTACGTTTTCAGGGTCTTTTCCAGACAAAGATCTTTGTTGCTATTCAGGAACTTAGGCCTAGGTTCCACGCCCATTTTGCAAGCAAGGAGGTTGGCCAGTGCGGCACGCGCGCGCGCCATCCGGCAACCGTTTGGCATCGACGCAGAAAACAATAGTGAACAAAATTCTCGCCGGCCTGAGCGCCAGCGATTTCGCGCTGCTGCAAGCCGGCCTTTCAGCGATCGACCTGCCGGTGCGCCGCCAGCTGGAGATCCGCAATCGCAAAATCGAGCATGTCTATTTCCTGAAAAGCGGTCTGGCCTCGGTGGTGGTCAGCGCGGGCGCGCACCAAAGCATCGAAGTCGGCATCATCGGAAGCGAGGGCATGACGGGGCTGGCGTTGCTGCTGGAATCCGACCGCGCCATGCACGAAACCTTCATTCAGAGCGCCGGACACGGCTGGCGCATCACGGCGGATGGACTGCGGCTGGCGATGAATAAGAGCATGACCCTGCACCGCCAGCTTCTGCGCTATGCCTATACGCTTTTCACCCAATTGGAATTCACCGCGCTGGCCAACGGCCGCTACAACACCGAGGAGCGGCTGGCGCGCTGGCTCTTGATGGCGGACGACCGGGCCGACGGCGGCGCAATCAACCTGACACATGAATTCCTGGGCATCATGCTGGGTGCGCGCCGTCCGGCAGTGACCAACGCATTGAACGAGTTCCAGAAGCGGGGCGTTTTGAAAACCCAGCGCGGTTCAATTTCAGTGCAAGACCGTGAGGCGCTGGAAGCCAGCGCCAATGGCAGTTATGGCGGGGCGGAAACCGAATACCGGCGGCTGTTCGGCGAGGCGCCCTGAAGGAGAAGCAGAAATGACGGAGCCGAGCTCTGCACGTGTTTCTCCAAGTTCCGCGTTGCGCCTGTTCCTGAACGGACTGTTGTCGCGATCCACCTTGAGCGAGGAGGCGCAGGCTTCCGTTCTCGATCTGCCGGGCACGCTTGCGGAAATCCGCCGCAATGAAGACTTTGTCAGTGTCGGGAGACTATTGAACCACGCCTGCCTGGTGGTCGATGGGCTGGCGGCCCGATGGGGACAGGCCAGGGACGGCGAGCGCCAGATCACCGCCCTTCACATCGCCGGGGACATGCCCGACCTGCATTCCCTGGTGCTTCCGGTGGCAAGTTTTGGCCTTCAGGCCCTGAGCCCGACGACAATTCTGCGCGTGCCCCATGCGGCGCTTCGCAAGGCGGCTTTGCACCCGGACCTGGCGGAGGCCTTCTGGCGGACCTGTACCCTGGATGCGGCCATCGCATCCGAGTGGCTGGTGAATATCGGATGCAGGAATGCCAAATCACGCATCGCGCACTTTATCTGCGAAATGGCCACGCGGTTCGGGGTTACTGAAGCCGGCAATGCGTTCGCGTTCAGTCTTCCGGTGACCCAACATCACCTGGCCGAGGCCACCGGTCTTTCGGTCGTGCATGTCAACCGGAGCCTGCAGAGCCTGAAACGAGACCGCCTGGCCGTGCTGATCGGACATGACATTCAGGTGCTGGACTGGGACGGGCTTCAGGCTGCTGCGGATTTTGACGCGGCCTATCTGCATCTTGGCCGCAGAACGCGCGAGCCTGCGCTCTCCGCGGAAGCATTGCCGCCGCGGATGACGATCGCCGGAACGATCAAGGACCCGGATCGATAAAGAGCAGCTTGAGCGAACCGGGCAGCGGCCTGGGGCGTCCGGGACGTCCACCAGGGCCGGGCGGAACCGCGGCATTGGGGTCGATATCGGCGACGGCAACATAAAGACGGCCGCTGTCGGGATCGATGCCCATATTCTTGCCGGTCACCTGGGTTTTGATGCTGCCGAGGGACACGAAGTTGTTGGGATCCTTTTCCTGGATCACCGAGAGCGTGCCGTCATTGTTGGAGCTGAAGATCAGCTTGCGCTTGGGATCGAAGGCCGCGCCGTCGGTGCCCTGGCCGATGGGAATGGTCGCCACCACCGCGCCGCTATCGGTATTCACCAC
Organism: Rhizomicrobium sp.; assembly: GCA_035568995.1. Lineage (GTDB taxonomy): Bacteria > Pseudomonadota > Alphaproteobacteria > Micropepsales > Micropepsaceae > Rhizomicrobium. Next base: position 87,888 of record DATMNL010000036.1, read on the forward strand.
GGTCAGGACGCCGTTCTGGCAGGTCGGGAACAGGCGATGACTTGCGCTATCGACCGCCAGGCCGTGCGGACTGGTGCATCCCGGGATCGGCCAACGCGCATCCACCTTGTTGGTGGCGGTATCAACGCGGACGATCTCTTTTTTCTCGGCGCCATTGACATAGACTTTGCCGTTGTTGCCCGCGACCGCATATTCCAGCCCACCGCCGATATCTATGGTGGCGATCGCGGAATCGGTTTTTGGGTCGATCACGGTGAGCTTCTCGGCATCGCCGTTCACCACGAAGACATGGCCGCTGGTGGGATCGAAGGCGATGCCGTCGGCATCCTTTTCCGCCTTGATCGGCTTGCCGGGCTTGAAGGTCTTGAGATCGAAGGGCACGGCCACGCCAGCCGCGCCGTCATCGGTATAGCCTTTGCCGGTGGCAGCGGAGATGCCGATGCCATGGGTGCCGCCCGGCATGGCGCCCTCTATATTGCCGAGGATGGTTCCGTCCTTGCCGTCAACCACCGTCACCCGGTCGCCATGCGAGACATAGACCCGATGCATGCCCTGGTCGTAGACGATATAATCCCAGCGGTCCGGCGCGCCCAGCGCCACAGTTTTGGCGACATGATAAGGCGGCGGAGAGGCTGCCGGTTGAGCCATGGCCAGGCCCGCCGACAGAGGAAGAAGGGCTATACCCAACATCACAAATTTCCGCATCGGCGTTATCCCTGTTTGAATTTGTTCGCGCTCCCCCGATGATATCACCTGTCGGAAAGCGAAATCCCCTTCGGCGCAGGTTACATTTTGCCAAAGTCGCGGTACAATGCTTACAAACAGGTGGCATTCTTGAGGGTCCGCAGGCAGGGCCAGTGCGGGCGTGCCCAGGATTCCTAAAAAAACAAGATCCATAAAACAGCAGAGGGGACAAATGAACAAGGACAACAAAGGGCTGTCGCGCCGCGGAGTACTCGGCGCGCTGGGGGCGACAGCTTTCGCCAGCCGCGCCTTCGCGCAAGGCGGATGCCGCGACGGCTATGGCCAGGCCGCCGCCAGCCGCTGTCCGCTGTCCATGGAAGCGGCCACCGCGCCGATCAAGGAAGTGTTCGATTCGACCGGCTGGAAGACCACCGCGCTGGAGAGCTTCACGCTCGATGTGGTGGATTACAGGAAGGAGGCGGCCTTCTACATCGCATTGATGGGTTGGAAGCTCAGGGAAGACGACGGCAAGCAGGCCATCCTGGATGTCGGCGATTGGGGCAGCGCGATTTTCCGCGCCGCTTCGCCGGATTCCTTTGGCCCCGGACGCACCGGACCCAATGGCCAGGCGATTGCGCCGCCCCGCGCCGCGGTCAGGAGCTTTGCCTGGGTGATCGACAAATGGAACGCCAAGACGGTGGCGGCCGAGCTCAGCAAGCGCGGCATGACGCCAGTGGCGGACAACAAGGGTGGCTTTGAAAGTTTTCGAGTCAAGGATCCCGACGGCTGGGATCTGCAGATCTGCAACAACAAGGGCCTTTCCGCCGCCCGCAAAAAACCCGCAGCCGCGAAACTGTCGGAGCCGGCGCCGTTTGGGCCAACCGGCTGGAAAACGGTGTGGCTGGATCATTTCTCGTTCCGGGTCAGCAACTACAAGCAGAGCGCTTCCTACTATGCCAATTTGCTGGGATGGCAGCGTACCTATGACGAAGGCACCCAGAATGAACTGATGGTGAGCGATGTCGGCGAAGTGCTATGCCGCGGCGGCAATCCCTTCATCCCGTCACAGGCCAATGGTCCCAAGGGCGCCAGCATCGATCACATTTCCTTCGGCATCGCCCCCTGGGACGTGGAAGCGGTGCGCATTGCGCTGGAATCGCGCGGCCTGCATGCGCAGATCGACACCTCCGGCGCGCATATCGGGCCGGACAACAAGATCACCCAGGACGACATCTACCAGGCCGCATTCCAGAGCTATCACACCGACACGCCCAACGGCTTCAACCTGCAGATCAGCTGGAACACGATCGACAAGCGCCTGGCGCTGGCGACCGCGGTCAAGCCCAAGGCACTGCGGAAATACCAGACGCAGGTGCAGCAGCCGATGAGTTCCACGCCCGGCGGGACATAAGCCGGGGCGTGTCAGCCTGACCCGTTATCAAAACGGTCAGATCTTGAGATCGACCGGGGCATGGAGCGCGGCATCGCGGACCTGCTGTAACGGCGCTGTCTCGCCGGCGGCGAGGAGATGGGCGCGCGCCTCCAGTTCCATGGCGGTGGCGAGAAACTCGTCATGGGTGGGGTCATTTGCGTGCCCGCCGGCGAGGCCGCGCAGCAGGCGCGCCAGCGACAGAATATCCCTGAGATTTTGAGCGACCTGGCCCATGGAGCAACAAAGCGCGCGGCCATTGGCGGTTGCAAGGCTTCGTCCAGGAATGCCGTGTGTCGGTAAATCGAAGGTTAAACAGAAATTGCGGCTTTTATCGAAGGATGCGCGCGATAATTCTCCAGCGTGAAATCCTCGAACCTGAAGGCGAAGATGTCCTTCACGGCGGGATTTAATCTCAAGACCGGCAGCGGATGGGGCGCACGCGAAAGCTGCTCGCGCGCCTGGTCCAGATGATTGAGATAAAGATGGGCGTCGCCGAAGGTATGAACAAATTCGCCCGCCCTGAGCCCCGTCACCTGCGCCACCATCAGGGTCAAGAGCGCATAAGAGGCGATATTGAAGGGCACGCCCAGGAAGATGTCCGCCGAACGCTGGTAGAGCTGGCAGGAGAGTTTTCCTTCCGCGACATAGAACTGGAACAGGCAATGGCAGGGCGCCAGCGCCATTTTGGGAATGTCGGCGGGATTCCAGGCGGTGACGATCAGGCGGCGGGAATCCGGGTTGGCCTTGATGTCTCGGATCAGATTTGAGATTTGGTCGATATTGCCGTCGCGTTCGCCCGGCCAGGAACGCCATTGCGCGCCATAGACCGGTCCCAGTTCGCCATTGGCATCGGCCCATTCGTCCCAGATGGTGACGCCATGCTCGTCCAGCCAATGCACATTGGTTTCGCCGCGCAGGAACCAGAGCAATTCATAGATGATGGATTTGAGGTGGAGCTTCTTGGTGGTGACCATGGGAAAGCCAAGAGACAGGTCGAAGCGCATCTGATGACCGAAAATGGAACGCGTGCCGGTGCCGGTGCGATCGCGTTTTTCCACGCCCTTGTCCAGGGCCAGTTCCATCAGTTCGAGATATTGGCGCATAAGTACCTTTAACCTACCACGGCGGCTCGCCCTTCAAAAATTAACCGCCAGAGCCTATATTGAAAAGGCCGGACAGGCTTGCCTGACCGGCTATGGCGATAAACGACTGTGTAATAAGCGGCCCGGACCCGGGGGCGGTACCCGGCGCCTCCACCACAAGCCCACTATCGGTGGGTTTCTGTGGGGGCGAAACAGGATCGACGGACGTGTAAAGGCAGTTCTTTTGCCCGGTATGGTTCCGCCGTCATCGGACTATTGTTTAGGTGCCAACGATAATGAAATGGCCCTCGCTGCCTAACTTCGGTTAGCTAAGCGCGGTTTCGGGAGAAGTACCGGGCAACAGAAACTTCTCCCACTTATTCACAACTGAGTATTGCCCGGTACTTCTCCCGAAAGGAGGGTGCCGGGCATGCCTAGCTTTTGTTAGCGAGCTTGCGAGCTTACAAAAGCTGGCACTGGCGAGCAGCGTACAGCGCGGCGAGACGACAGAAACTTCTCCCACTCGCGTGACATCACGCGTATATATTGGAAGTTCCGACTGTTAAATCAAAGCGGAATTCATGCGAAATTTATCCGTCGCACTATTAGCTCTCGGTTTGGCTGGCTGTGATACAGCAAATGGCGTCAGGCGATCCGCCGATCTCGATTCTTTTCCATCGCTGGATTGCGTCCGTACCGTTGTCTCATCCGCCCCTGGCGTAGTCAAAAGCGAATATCGGCAGGATGAAGGTGGCACAGCGATTACCCTATCAGGACTTAAGCCGGAAGGGCCGACGCATACTATCACCTACGTTGGAACGGAAGAGAGCCAAATTTGGGGTGCATTGCAGATTCATCAGGATGTGAGAGGCGGCATCTCATTTTGGCAATCGCTAATAGAAATAAATGCCGTTCCTCCGCAAAAAGCAATTGATGCATCGCGTCCCGTGATGCGCCAGATAGAATTTGATCTCGCCAGTAAATGTGGTCTGCCAGAACTTCCAGCGCGCGTTAAGGAATGGTGCCAGCGCGTACAATGCAGTTCGCTGCACTGACCGGGCCTTTAGGTCGCGATATCTGCCAACGCAAGCAAACGCTCGCTCACTCTGCTCCGCCACTGTCACCCGCCACCCCTTCCCTGCCGCTCGCCTTCTTTCGCATGTCCACAGGACATGCTCACGGTTGCCTACGCTGGCGCTAGGCAACTACGCGCCGAAGGCTTGCCCACGCCTGTCATACAAGGCCACCAGCGCCGCCATCATGCAAATGCCACCGCCGATGGCGACCGCGGTGCCGAGGCCGAAACTTTCGGCCGCCCATCCCAGCAGCAGCGCCCCCCACGGCATCATGCCCATGAAGGCGATGGCGTAGAGCGCCACCACCCGGCCGCGCATGTCGTCGCGCGAGACCAGCTGGATGATGGAATTGGTCGAGCCGCCGAGCAGCATCAGGTTGAACGAACAGGGCATCAACAGCAGCATGGAGAGCCAATAAATGTGCGACTGGGAAAAGGCGATCAGCGCCAAGCCGAAGCACAGCGAGGCGATAATCGGGGTGGCCCGCAGATGCCGGTCCGGCACCCGCGCCAGGACATAGGCACCCGTGAGCGCGCCCGCGCCTACCGCGCCATAGAGAAAGCCCAGCCCTTCGCTGCCCTGACGCAACGCATCGCGGGCAAAGGCGGGCATCTGGGTCAAATAAGAAGCGCCAAAGGCCGAGCAGATCGCGACCAGGAACAGCGAGATGCGGATTTCACGCACCCGCCAGGCATAAGCAAAACCCTGGGCAATGGCGCGGAGGGGCGTGGCATGCTTGGCGGACGGGCGCGGGGTGAACAGCATCAGGGTGAGGCAGAAAATCACGGCGAGATAGGATAGCGCGTCCAGCGCAAAGCAGATGCCGACGCCGACCAGGGCGATCACGATGCCCGCCACGGGCGGCCCGATGACCCGCGCCAGATTGAACATCATGGAATTGAGCGAGATGGCGTGACGCAGGTCGTCGCGGCCCACCATCTCCACCGTCATGGCCTGGCGGATCGGCACGTCGAAGGCGTTGATGAAGCCCTGGAACAGCGCCAGGCACACCACCATCCAGACCTGGATCTGGTGGGTCAAGGTGAGAACCGCGAGCGCCGCCGATTGGGCGCAGGCCAGGGTTTGCGTCCAGAGCAGCATGCGGCGGCGATCGAAGCGGTCGGAAATCATGCCGCCAAAGGCCGAAAAGAAAAACACCGGCACTTGGCCGGCGAAAGACACCACACCCAGGAGGAGCGGCGAATGGGTCAAGCTGTAGACCAGAAAGCCCTGGGTGACATTGGTAATCCAGGTGCCCATCAGCGAGACCAGCTGGCCGGTGAAGAACAGCCGGTAATTGCGGTGCCGGAATACGCGCAGGAAGACGAAAGCGCCCCCGCCCCCCTTTGCGGCATCTTCCGCCGCCTCGGCCGCCGACACCTCCGGCTGCGGCGCTTCCACCGGCTGGGCAGCGGGGGTAATTTCCAGCCCTTCGGGAAGCACCGCTTCGATTATGGGGGTTTCGGGGGCCATTGCGCCCGACATAACCGTTGCGTATCAGTCGCGCAAGCAGCAACTAGGCAACGTTGGCAGCTAAACTTTCGGCCATGGCCGCTCGCCAAAGCTGTCCGCACGCTGTCGCCACGGACCGCTCGTCGCTCGAAAAGGTCGTCGCCCTACGCGCGGCCACTACGCTGGTGCTATGCCGCTTAGCGACGGACCTTTTCGTTTGCTGCCGCAAGATGCTCCTGGCCGCTCGCCCAAGCTCGCGGCGCTGGCCTAGTTTTTCTTAGTGAGCGCAAGCGAACTTAGAAAAGCTGGCCCCGCACCGGGCGCGAAGCGCGCGGGTGGCCTCACTGAGCAATGCGGATGGAAATATCGCCGCGCTGAGCCAGGATCGCCACTTCGGTGCCGGCGCCGTTGCGCCGCAGCCGCAAATCGGCGGAAGCCCCGTCCAGCGTCAGATTGTTGATGCGGATTTCCTCCAGAAAACTCGGCAGGACCGGATTGTGGAAGCGAATTTCACGGCGCTGGTGGTCGCAGACAATGCCGAGGCAGGCTTGCAACAGGGCAAAAGGCGCGGCGCCAGCCCAGGCCTGGGGAGCGCAGGCCACCGGATAGAGCGTGGGCGCAGTGCCGCGGCGGCGGGGAAAGCCGCAGAACAGTTCGGGAAAGCGCATCAGCTCGATATGGCCCGCCGCATCGAACAGGCCGGCGAAGATGGCGCCCGCCGCGCGTTTGAGGCCATAGCGGGCCAGGCCCAGCGCGATCAGGGCATTGTCATGCGGCCAGACCGATCCGTCATGATAGGACATGGGATTGTAGCGCGGACCATCGCTGGCCACGGTACGCACACCCCAGCCGGAAAACATTTCCGGTGTCATCAGCGCCTCGCCCAGCTTGATGGCGCGCTCGGCGCTGGCGATGCCGCAAAACAGCACCTGGCCGGCATTGGAGGTGCGCACGCGGCATGGATTCTTCTCGCCATCCAGCGCCAGGGCGTACATGCCGATCTCCGGGCACCAGAATTTTTCCTCGAAGCGCTGGCGCAGCCGTTCGGCCGCGTCCGACAGGGCGTCGGCCCTGGCATGCGCGCCCAGCATGCGGGCCAGAAGCGCTCCGCCCTGCTTGGCGGCATAAACATAGGCCTGCACTTCGCAAAGCGCGATGGCGCCGGTGGCCAGCCGGCCGTCGGTATGGAAGATGGAATCCTGGCTGTCCTTCCAGCCCTGATTTGCCAGGCCGTTTTCGCTTTCCCGGTAATATTCGACAAAGCCGTCGCCATCGCGGTCGCCAAACTTGTCGATCCAGGCGAGCGCCGCCTCAATGTTCGGCCACAGGGCGCGGATGGCCTGCTGATCGCCGGTGCGCTCGAAATAACGCGCTGCCAGAAGCACGAACAAAGGCGTGGAATCGATGCTGCCATAGTAGCGGCCAAAGGGCACTTCGCCCAAATTCGCCATTTCGCATTGGCGCATCTCATGCAGAATCTTGCCCGGATCGGCATCGGCGGTGGAATCCGATTTCGTTGCCTGGGTGGCGGCCAGGAATTGCAGCACGCCCTTGGCCAGGGAAGGGTCGAGCCACAGCATTTCCAGCGCCGTGATGATGCCATCACGGCCGAAAGGCGTGGAGAACCAGGGCGTGCCGGCATAGGGGTAAGGCCCGTGGGCTGTTTCGGTGATCAGCATGGAGAGATCGGCCGCCGCCCGGTGCAGCATGCGGCCCACCAGCGCATTGCTGCTGGTGACGCTGCCGCCAAGGCTGGCGGCGCGCTGGGCCGCCCGGCGCGCAGCCCGGTAGGGTTTGGAAAAAGTCTCTTTCGCGGGCGTGCCATCGGCGCAGCAGACCGTCATGACCAGCGCCTGGCGCTCACCGGCCGCAAGATCGAGGGCGTAGACGGCCTCCTTGTCGGAGAGGCGATGGGGTGCGGGCGAAAAACAGACTTCGGTGCGCCGCGCGATCCCGTCCAGGCCCTGATAACGGAACTCCACGGTGTGGCCATCCTTGTGCGTCACCGTGATGGCGCCGCGGCGCGGACGCTGCAATCCGCGCACTTCGAACAGATCGGCGAAATCGGCGGCAAAGCTCAGGGAGATAAAGCATTTCTGCGGCTGAGCGCCGAAATTATGCACGGCGATGCGCTCATGGCAGGTAGCGTCCCAGAGAAATTTGGAGCGGCGCACATGCAGGGTCTCGCGCGGCAGGACCACCTTGCCGCCCTGATAAATGTCGGGATTGGCCAGATCCACCGTCAGGACGACATTGTCGTTCTCCACCGCCGAGGAAAGGAGCAGCGGTCTTTGGCCGTCGATCAGGAGCTGGACGCCCGAGAGATAACGCGTGTCGTTGTGGAACAGGCCGCCCGGCGTGGCGCCGGGCTGGACGATATCGCCCATGGTGTCGAACAGGGCAAAGGTATCGCCCTGCTTGAGGGTGCGCGGCCAGCGCTCCTGAATCGACTCGGTGGCCTGAATGTAAAAGGCCGCCGTTTCGTCGGCAGAAGAAACGGAATTTTGCGGGAGGGTTTTGACCTCCATTATAGTCTGTCCATTGAATAATTTTCAGGCGGCCTGGTAGGCGGTTTTTTCCACCACCGCCAGCTGCCCATAAATCCTCAAATAGTCGCGCGCCATGGCCCGGACGCTAAATCGTTCCTCAAAGCGCGATCGGATACTGGGGCGATAGAGCCGGTCAAGGCGGTGCACGGCGCTCACCGCGCCCGCCACATCCTTCACCACATAGCCGGTCAGGCCGTTTTCCAAGATCTCCGGCACCGAGCCGCAGGCGAAAGCCACCACCGGAGTGCCGCAGGCCATGGCCTCGATCATCACCAGTCCGAAAGGCTCGGGCCAGCAGATGGGAAAGAGCAGCGCCCTGGCGCGCCGCAGGAATTCCTGTTTCTGCCCGTCATCGATTTCGCCGATGAATTCGACATGCGGGCTGCGTGCGATCAGGGGCGCCACCACCGCGTCAAAATAAGGCTGGTCCACCGGGTCCACCTTGGCTGCCAATTTGAGCTTGTGGCCGGTGCGCCGCGCGATCTCGATCGCCTCGACCGGCCCCTTCTCGGCGCAGATGCGCCCCAGGAAAGCCAGATAGCCGCCCTTGCCGTTGCCCAGGCGGAACTGGCTTTCCGGCAAGCCGTGATAGACCGTGCCGCGCCAGTTGACCGGCGGCACCGGCAGGCGCTGATGGTTGGAGATCGAAACCAGCGGCATATGGGGAAAGGCCCGGTAAATGTCGGGCAGTTCCGGCAGGTCCTGGCGCCCATGCAAAGTGGTCAGCGTCTTGTGTGCCATATTGCGGAAGACCGGGTAGTGGAAAAAGTCGATGTGAAAATGCAGCACATCGAACTCCTCCATGCGGGAGGCCACCTGGTCGAGCATGATGATATTGTAGGGCAGCGAATTGTGAATGCCCGTGAGGCGCAGGGCCCGCGGAACGACGGCGGCGAGTTCGGCACCGGTCCGAGAATCGCCGCTGGCGAAGAGCGTGACTTGATGGCCCTGGCGCACCAGTTCTTCGGTCAGCCATGACACCACACGCTCGGTGCCGCCATAGAGGCGGGGCGGCACGCTTTCAACCAAGGGCGCGATTTGTGCGATTTTCACGAAGCTAGCCTTTTGGGTGTCCTATCCACAACGGGTCGATATGGCTCCGGTTCCGGTAAATTGCGGCAATGCGTCAAAATTAAGCATTTCCAGCCGTCACGGAAGGGATGGTAACATTGACTCCTCATGGGCGGCGCATAGTCTCGGAAACGCATGGCAAAGGACTTTATCGGCTATCAGGCCCTGACGGATTCCGCGCTTCGCGGCGTGGTGCGGGACGCGCTGCGGCGCATCGAAAAATCCGGGTTGATCGGGGCGCATCACTTCTATCTCACCTTCAAGACCCATGCCGACGGCGTCGACATTCCCGATTTCCTGAAGGAGCAATATCCCGACGAAATGACCATCATCATCCAGCACCAATATTGGGCGCTGAAGGTGAAGGAGGATTTTTTCGAGGTGACGCTGACCTTCAAGAAACTGCCGGCGCCGCTGCATATTCCCTTCAACGCCCTGACCGCCTTTTTCGACCCCGGGGTGCAGTTCGGGCTGCAATTCCGCAGCGAAGGCGAGGCGGCAAAATCCGGCCCGGTGGTGGTGCCCTCCCCCGACCCCCCCGCCGAACAGGCGCCCGAACCGGCCTCCGAAAAGCCCGTACCGGCGCCGGGCGAGGTCGTCAGCCTCGACTCTTTCCGCAAGAAATAATAGTAGCGGGCCCCTGGTGCATAATCGCAATTCGTTGAATTCCGATTATGCACTAGGTTATTGAATTGTCGCGCGATCTACGGAAAACCGGAAGCCACTTTTCCGGATCGCGCTTTGGCAAGGGGGCGTTCCATGGCCGAGAAAACGCGCACCGAAACCGATACCTTCGGACCCATTGAGGTCGCCGCCAACCGCTATTGGGGGGCGCAGGCCCAGCGCTCGTTGGGCAATTTCAAGATCGGCTGGGAGAAGCAGCCCCTGCCCGTCGTGCGGGCGCTGGGCATCGTCAAGCGCGCCGCGGCCGAGACCAACATGGCGCTGGGCGGACTGGACAAGAAGCTGGGCGAGACGATTGTCGCGGCGGCCCAGGAAGTGATCGACGGCAAGCTCGACGATCATTTCCCCCTGGTGGTGTGGCAGACCGGATCGGGCACCCAATCCAACATGAACGCCAATGAAGTGATCTCAAACCGCGCCATCGAGATGCTGGGCGGGGTGATGGGCAGCAAGAAGCCCGTCCATCCCAATGACCACGTCAATATGAGCCAGTCGTCCAACGACACCTATCCCACCGCCATGCATATCGCCGCGGCGGAGGAAATCCAGAAGCGATTGATCCCGGCGCTGCACCATCTGCATCACGCGCTGGCGGTGAAGGTCGTGGCCTGGAAGGACATCATCAAGATCGGCCGCACCCACACCCAGGACGCGACGCCGGTGACGCTGGGCCAGGAATTTTCCGGCTATGCCCAGCAAGTGGCCAACGGGATCGAACGGATCGGCCAGACCATGCCTAAGCTGATGCAACTGGCGCAAGGCGGCACCGCGGTGGGCACCGGGCTCAACGCCCCCATCGGCTTCGACAAGATGGTGGCGGAGCGCATCGCCGCCATCACCGGCATGATGTTCACCACCGCCCCCAACAAATTCGAGGCGCTGGCGGCGCATGACGCGATGGTGTTCAGCCACGGTGCCATCAACACCGTGGCGGCCAGCCTGTTCAAGATCGCCAATGACATCAGGTTGCTGGGGTCCGGGCCGCGTTCTGGGCTGGGCGAATTATCGCTGCCGGAAAATGAGCCGGGCTCCTCCATCATGCCGGGCAAGGTCAATCCCACCCAATGCGAGGCGATGACCCAGGTGTGCGTGCAAATTTTCGGCAACAATGCGGCGCTGACCTTTGCCGACAGCCAGGGGCATTTTGAACTCAACGTCTATAACCCGGTGATGGCCTATAATTTCCTGCAAAGCGTGCGGCTGATGGCAGACGCGGCGGTGAGCTTCACCGACAATTGCGTGGTGGGGATCGAGCCGCGCCTGGACAATATCAAGGCGGGGCTCAACCGCTCGCTGATGCTGGTGACAGCGCTGGCGCCCAAGATCGGCTACGACAATGCCGCCAAGATCGCCAAGACGGCGCACAAGAATGGCACGACCTTGAAGGAAGAAGCGGTCAAGGGCGGCTATGTCACCGAGGCCGAATTCGACGCCATTGTGCGGCCCGAAGACATGATCGCGCCGCGCTGAACCGGCGTGGCGCGACGGGTTTCCAGCGGTTTTGTCGTCGAACAGAACAATGCCACCGGCGGGGTGTCATTCTGGGAGAAACACCTCAATCACAGCGCGGCGGACCGCAACGGCGTCAGCCTGGCCAGCTATGTTCATGCGATATACGGCCTGATCCGGCAGGCCAAATGCCGCGAGATTCTGATGATCGGCTGCGGCGGCGGCACCCTGGCGACCATGCTGCATCGGCAGGGCGTAAAAGTCGTCATTGTCGATACCGACCTGCGATCCTTCGATATTGCACGCCGGTATTTCCACATGCCGGAAGACATCGCATGCCATGTCGGTGACGGCCGCGCTTTCCTGTGCTGTCAGACGCGACGTTATGATGCGATTGTACTGGATGCCTATGCCGGGGGTAAAATCCCACGCCATCTCAAGACCGCGCGGTTTTTCGCGCTGGTGAAATCGCGGCTGCGGGTCCGAAACTCGCTGTTCCTGGTCAACTTGCTGGTGAAGGATGATGACGATCATGTGCCGGACCGTTTCGCCTGGCGGTTGTCGGCGGTCTGGCGGAAGGTGCGGTTGCTGGACGCCGAGGGCCTGGACGACCGCAACGCCGTGGCAATGGCAGGCAGCGTGCAAGAGCTGGTTCGTCCGCGCCTGACGTTGCGCCCCCAGGTGGGAGCAGGGAAATTGACCGGCGAACTCGGCGATCTTGATTTTCGCGCCTTGCGTCCGTGATGGGAATTTCCCGGAACGGCATGATATCCTCGCGCCGATGCTGAAAAAACGCTCTTTTTCCTTGTCCGGGCATCGCACCTCGGTGGCGCTGGAATCCGAATTCTGGGCGGTGCTGGATGGCGAGGCCAAAGCGACCGGCCAGAGCCTGGCGGCGCTGGTGGCGCGGATCGACCTGACGCGGGGGCCGCGCCCCCTGGCCAGCGCGCTGCGCCTGCATGCGCTTGCGGTGAAACGCAACAATATCTAGCCTCTTCCGATGATCACACTTTATCACCATCCCCGCACCCGTTCCTCGCGCTTCATCTTCCTGCTGGAGGAACTGGGGACTCCTTACGAAATTCATCGCATCGCCAATATCCGCCGGCCGGACGGCAGCGGCGGCGTCGATCCCGAAAATCCGCATCCGCATGGCAAGTCGCCGGCGCTGAAGGACGGCGATACGCTGGTGTGGGAATCCACCGCCATCGCGCTTTATTTGACCGACCGGTTTCCCCAGAACGGCATCGGCCCGGTGGTGGGCGATCCCGCACGCGGCGCCTATGTGTCGTGGCTGGCCTATTATGCCGGCGTGATGGAGCCGGCCTGGATGAGCGCCTATATGAAATGGGAAATCCCGCGCGGCACGGCGGGCTGGGTCAAGACCGACGAAGTGATGGAACTCGTGGGCGCCACCCTGGCCAAAGGGCCTTATCTGCTGGGGGAGAAATTCTCGGCGGCGGATATTCTGGTGGCCACCACCTTCAAGATGTTCATGGGCAGCCCGTTGCTGGAGAAAACGTCGCTGCTGGACGCTTACGTGAACCGGGTGGTGTCGCGGCCCGCCTATG
>DATMNL010000037.1:0-109648 GCA_035568995.1 Rhizomicrobium sp.
TTTTGGAAATATTTCCTTCGCCCCGCGCCAGGGCTGGTGTCCTGCCCGTGCGGCGCAGGATGCGGCCCTGGAAGTGCGGCCTTGCGACGAGGATTTTCCCGCCCTCTCGATCCGCATTGTGCAAAGCAAAGCGGCGCGGCAGAACCTGGCCAGTCTGGCGGCGGCCGATGCCGACAAGGCCGCGGATGAGGAGGGCAAGAAACGCGTGCTGGAAACGATGGCGGATCGGACCGGAAACGATGATTGCACCGAAAACAGTTATGCCGTTGACCGCGGCCCGATGCCAGGCGTTGCCAGCTATTCCGTTGCCGCCAGTTTCATCTGTGGCGGCAATGAGGACATGCCAGCCCTGTTTCACGTTTTCACCGCCTACGCCCAGGGGCGCGACGGTTCTGTCTGGACCGTCTCATTCGACCATCCAGGCGGGCCGATCTCCAGCAATGACCGCGCCATGATCAAGGCCGCGATCGCCAAGATTTCGGGGCGCTGAGCGTTTCGGCTTTTGCCCTGGCCAAATTGGCGACTCCGGCTGGATTCGAACCAGCGACCACCGGCTTAGAAGGCAGGTGCTCTATCCAGCTGAGCTACGGAGTCGTGCCGACACCTTAAGCCAAACCACCAGGAATTTTAATGCGACCAGGGCAGTTTGCGGTCGAAGCGGAAATTGTCCGAATAGGATTTTGGCCTGGGCCGGGGCGCATGCGGCTCGAACACCTGGTAAGGAATGGCGTGCTTCTCGGCATAGGCGATCGCCTCTTCCCTCGTTTCGAACTCCAGCGCCACCTGCTGGCGCATATCATCCGAACTGGTCCAGCCCATCAGGGGGTCGGGCACGCGGGCTTTTTCGGGCTCATATTCCAGCAGCCATTGCTTGGTACGGGCCCTGCCCGACTGCATGGCGTTCCTGGCCGGCTTATAGATGCGCGCGCGCATAAAACGTCTCCTGAACTTCACCCGCGTTCGCGGCCCGTTCCTGCAATGACTTAGCGCATGGAAAAGGACATTTCCAGGCCAATATCGGGCCAAAACCGGACGGGTTTTGCTCCGCCCGGGCGCAGCCTATAGAAGTTTCCCGGCACAACCGGACTTCCCCGGCAGGCTGATAACGGCGCCTTCTGTAAACGATCCCGCAAGGCAATGACCAGGTATCAGACCTTTCTACTGAAACTATCCGGCCTCGGCGAGCGCCTTTGGAGGCGGCTGCGCGGCAAGAAAACCAAATCGCATCCCATCAATGCCCTCCACACCAGGTGGCGTCCGCCATCGATCCCACGCCTGCCGCGATCCCTGTATAGGTGCTGGCTACGTGGCATTGAGCATCTAGCAGATCTGACATTAGGTATCGCAACCGCAATTCCGGAATGTCCGGATCTGCCTGATCCACGTGCCCGCAATGCGCGCTACGACCCATTAGACTACCGTGCACTCAAGATCATAGCGAAACGGGCACCCCCGCGCCCAGACGAAGTTGCATATGATCTCGGCTGCGGAATGGGGCGAATGATCTGTTTTTTCGCCCGCAGGCCGGCGAAACTTTGCGTCGGCGTCGAGATGGCGGCAGAGCTGGCCGAAATGGCTCGCAGGAATGCTATAACCCTCATCGGGCGCCGCGCGCCGATTGAAATTTATACGGCAGATGCCGCCCAAATGGATCTGGCGAACGCGACGCTGATCGGAATGTATAATCCATTCGGGGAGGAGGTATTGCGGACGGTCATGGAAAATCTCTGTGCAAGCCTTCAAACCAATGCTCGTAGAGTGAGAATTTTTTATGCAAACCCACATCATTATAAAGTAATGTCGGAATATCCTGTATTTCGGCAGATCGATCAGTTCCTGGTGCCATGTAAACTCATCAAGTTTGATGTCATGGTTTGGGAAAATGTAAGTGCGCGCCCGGATAGTTTCCCCCATCCCATAATGATGTGACAAACAGAAGCGAAATTTCCCTCTGCGTTCAGAGAGTATGAAAGCCTCTAAGGATCGGCGGCGTTCTCACTGACGACCTCGATCAAAAAAACACAGGGTCATATTCCTATGCAAAAAATTCTCAAGGAAACCGCCTCGGCAAAGAGCTTGCACCTTCGTTCAACCCTGATGACTGTTCAAAATGCATCCGACATAGACCAAATAGTCGCTGATTGGGTTGATTTGGCCGGTCGAGTGCCAGCGCATTCGATGTCACAGACTGCAGAATTTGCCGGCATAGCGCTCGACCTGGCGGCGCAGCAAGGCAAAGAATGTTTCATTATCACTGTACGTCTTGCAAATAAGCTGGTCGGTGTGTGGGGGCTTGTAAAATCCAGAAGTTGGATTCATTGCATTCTCGAGCCCTTTAGTTGCGGTACTCATGAGGAAATGTCGTCCCCCCTGATTGAACCGCAATTTGACAACGAGATAGCAGTTGAGATCATCGAGGCCGCCTTTTCCATTAAGGCAGACCGACTCTGTTTTTATAATATGCCACGATCAGGTGCGGTTGATCGAGCGATCGAGAGGTTAAAATGTTTCCAGCGCGTTGACTTTATGCAGTCCTATTTGATTGACAAAAATTCCTTCACAAATTGGAAATCCGTCGAGTCTCGCCTTTCAAAATCATTCCGGAGCCAGCTGAAGCGGTATGAAAAGAAGCTTTCGGAAAGAGGCCTGTTGGAATTCGGATGGTCCCGGACGGCCGAGGATGCTGCTCGCGTTTTAGGTTTCATTTATGAAACCAAGCGAGCATGGTTGAAAAGAAAGAGCCTCAGATCACATTGGCTGAACAAAAATGAAGTGCGGGATTTTTTCAACGCGCTTATTCAAAATCCGGGCTTTGGACGGCGTCCCATCATTGGCTGGATAAAATTGGACGGAAACCCCATTGCGGGTGGGATTTATATTTCGACGGAAGATTGTGTCGAGGCGCTCATCACCACATTCGATCCGCGTTATTCCGATGTTTCTTGCGGAAATATTCTTGTCAAGCATGGAATTTCATTATCGTTGGAGACGAACCGCAGCTACGACATAGGCATAGGAAGCGCCCGCTATAAAGAGCGATGGCCGGCGGCGCCACGGCTCTTCACGACGCGAATTGTCATGCGTTCATCTGTTGGCATGATACCGGGCTTTGCTGAATTGAAAGGAATGTTGCGTACCTTGCGGAACAGACTGTTACGTCGGGCCAATAATACACTGCCAGAGCATTGCGGAGAATGAATCCAAATGTCCTCATCCGCTGAGGGCGTGGAGGGCGTTGGATGTCGGTCGCGGTCGTAATAGCGGCTTATAACGCGGAAAACAGTATTGAGCGAGCCATTGACAGCGTCCTTTGCCAAACCCGCCGTCCTTCGGAAATCATCGTTGTCAACGACGCATCCATAGACAACACGTTGGCGGTTGTTGAGGCTTTGTCTCATGTTTTCGGGGAAATACGAATAATCTCCCTTGACCGCAATTCTGGCCCGTCCTGCGCCAGGAATGCTGCTATCCGTTCAACAAAGACGGACTGGATAGCCATTTTGGATGCAGATGACGCCTGGAAGCCGGAACGGCTCGAGCGCCTGTTGGATGCCGCCGAAAAGCAACCGACAGATTTCGTTGCCGACAACTTTATTTATTTTGACGTCGTCGCAGGTGTTGAAAGCGGATTTGGATTTGATCCCTCCTCCGCTCGACGTCTGATTTCAATCGAGGACGTCATATCGAGTGACATCATCGGATACTCATCGTTTGTCTTGGGCCTTCTTCAGCCAATCATGAGGCGAGAATTCCTAACAAAAAATCGTATTTTTTATAACGAAAAGACGCAATTGGCCGAAGACACTGAACTTCTCATAGATAGCCTCATTGCGGGAGCCAAGGTTCTCCTATTGCCGGAGCCTTACTATATATACAGCACGCCTATCGGTCATTTCAGCAAAAAGCCATCTCCCCATCAAAGAACAAAGCTACGTCTGGATGTGATGGCCGAGAACAATCGACTGCTGGAAAAGAAATATGCTGGCCTGATCAGCCCAAGATCCCTGTGGCTTCTTCGCAAACGCGGAAGACAGTTGATGGCGAGGCACCATGCGATCGCGGCAAGCCAATATAAGCGTAGTGGAAAACTATTCCGTTATGCCATTCATCACTTCCGGCATCCAGAATTGATTGCATTGAAGGCGGCGATATGGAAAGAGCGCGTCGCTTCTTTGTTCCAACGCTGAGCTCATGCTTCAGAACCTGCCCGGGGGGCGCTGGCCCTGCCCGCTTTCGCTTGCAGGGTGCTCCATTTTCGTAAGCTCGCAAGGTCTCGCCGATAAAACTGGTACACGCTCGCGCCGCTGGCGCTCGTGTTAGTCCTCCGTTTTTGTAAGCTCGCAAGCTCGCTAACAAAAACGGGGATGGTCGGAGCGGTGTGATTTGAACACACGACCCTCTGCTCCCAAAGCAGATGCGCTACCAGGCTGCGCTACGCTCCGAATCTCAAAGAACGGCCGAGAAAAACCTGCCGTCCCGGGTCCCTTACACGCTTGGCCTTAAGGGGGCAATGATCTCCGGAAAAACCGCCTTATTGGTCCTTAAACCGGCCAACAAAGGCCATCGGCCACTCCTTCCCCGTCAGGGTGAAAAGCCCGGTGTCCGGGTCATAGGCGATGCCGTTGAGGACGAAATCACTGTCGCTGCCGGCATAGTCGCGCTCCTGGCCTGTCATATGGTCCCACAGCGTGTCGAGCTGGGCCTGGGCCTCGATGCAGCCGGTTTTTTCGTCGATCCGCACAATAGAGCGCGTCTGCCAGATATTGGCGTAGATTTTGCCGCCCAGATATTCGAGCTCATTGATGTTGTCCACCGTCTTGTCGCCCATCCGAACGATGACACTACCCTTGATCGCGAAATTATCCGGCTCGGCGAAATAAAGGTGATCGCTGCCGTCCCCGAAAATCAGGTAGCGGCCGTCATTGGTCATGCCCCAGCCTTCATGCGGATTGCGCATGGTACGGAGCAGCTTGATGTTCTCGTCGTAAACGAAGACCAGGTGATCCTGCCAGCTCAGCTGAAACAGGTTGCCGCCGAGGAAAGTGAGGCCCTCGCCAAAATATCTTTCCTTGGAATCATTCAGCGTCGTGACATGACCGTCTGGCGTCATGCGCAAAAGCCGTGTGCCGCCGCCCAGGGCGCCGGTGCTCTCGTAGAGCGCGTGATTGTGAAACTCCAGCCCCTCGGTAAAGCCCAGCACATCGCGATAGATTTTATGGTCCAATTGAAAACTCATGGGCTTGGGCGCCGGGCACACCGAAGCAGCCAGGGCGCTACCGGCCCCGGCCAGAAAGAGAATGAAGCTGAGCCCTTTGGCGCGCATCGGGCGAATATCTCACGGGCCAAAACAAAAGCAATTCGCGCCGGGTTAACGCTTCGAAAGGCGGTTTGGCCCCCTTTTAGGCTTTGGTTTTTGCCGCAATTGGCCCAAAATGACAGGGTTTGCGACAAATCCCTGTTTGCGCAGGTTGTTCGAAAAGGCTCACATTGCGCGCCATGATCAAGGACGAAGCCAAGCCCCATATCCTTCTGGTGGAGGATGCGCGCGACATTCGCGAGCCCCTGGCGCGCTATCTGCGCGAACATGGCTATCGCGCCACCACAGCGCCCGACGCTGCCGCCGCGCGCAAGGTGATGAAGGCCGCCGCCATAGACCTGGTGGTGCTGGACATCATGATGCCGGGCGAGGATGGCCTCAGCCTATGCCGCTCCATCCGGGAAACCTCGCAAATTCCGGTGATCCTTTTGACCGCGCGCGGCGAGGAAGTGGACCGGATCATCGGCCTGGAGATGGGCGCCGACGATTACATTGCCAAGCCCTTCAGCCCCCGCGAGCTGATCGCCCGCGTCACCGCCGTGCTTCGCCGTACCCAGGCCCTGCCACCCCGCCAGAAGCCGCCGGGGGCCGACCGCATCCGATTCGGCGAATGGATGCTGGATACAGGCCAGCGCGAGTTGATCGGACCGGATGGGGTCGCGCTGCCGCTTTCCAGCGGCGAATTCCGCCTGCTCACCGCCCTTTTGGAGCGGCCCAAGATCGCGCTGACCCGCAATCAGCTTCTGGACCTGACCAAGGGCCGGGACGCCGATCTTTTCGACCGTTCGATCGACAACCATGTCAGCCGCCTGCGCAAAAAAATCGAGCCCGACCCCAAGAATCCGCGCTATATTAAGACCGTCTGGGGAGGCGGCTACATTTTCGCGATGGAGCCGGAGGCAGCATGAAATTGAGATTGTGGCCCCGCACCCTTGTGGTGCAGTTGATCGCGGTGACCGCCCTGGCGGTGGTGCTGTCGAATATTGCCGTGGCCTATTGGTTCGAGAAAAGCAACGAGGCCCAGATCCAAGCCTCGCTGAATGAACGTGTGCTGGACCGCGCCTCGACCGTGCTGACCACCTTGCGCGCCATTCCCCCGGAATCGCGGCCGGTGGTGATGAAGACGCTGAGTTCGCGGTTCTGGCAGTTCACCGAAGTGCCGCGCCCGGCCAAGCCAGAAGCCATGAGCGATGAGGAGGCCAAGTTGGCCCAGCGCCTGGCCCAAGTGCTGCCGGCCCCGGCGCAGAAGGCCCCGATCACATTCCAGCTGCACGAAAATCCGTCTTCCATCCCCGACAATCAGCTGCCGGAGGGTGGCGACCGCAGCGCCGAAGCGGTGCGCATCGAAGTGCCGCTGGATCAGCACACGTTCCTTTCCGCCGTCAATGTGCTTCCGCCGAACCAGTGGCCGGTGGAAATCTTCGTTGCCACCATCACCGCCATCCTTGTGGCCTCGGCCGGCGCCGCGCTGATGGCGCGCCGGGTGGTCCGGCCGCTGTCGGAACTGACCAGCGCCGCCTCGGTGGTGGCGCGCGGCGGCAACGCCCCGCCGGTGGAGGAAAAAGGCCCGGACGATGTGCGCCATGCCGCCATCGCCTTCAACCGCATGACCGAAAAAGTCACCAAGACCCTGGACGCCCAGCGCCATCTCCTCTCCGCCGTCGGCCATGACCTGCGAACCCCCATCACCGCCATGCGCATCAACCTGGAATTCGTCGAGGAGGACGAGCTGCGTGACCGGCTGCAGTCCAATCTCGACGAACTCCAGGAACTGACCGAACAGGTGCTGTCCGCGGCGCGCGGCGCCGGCGGCGAAAGCAAGCGCAGCGTGGATCTGTCGGCCCTGGTGGAAAGCCTGGTCGCCGACCTGGACGATATGGGCGAGCCCGTCACCTGGCAAAGCCATAACCCGGCCCCCGTCTCCTGCCGTCCCAACGAAATCCGCCGCGCGGTGCGCAACCTGGTGGAGAATGCAGTGGCCTATGGCTCCCGGGCCGACGTCCAGATCACCGACAATGGGGCCGGTTATGAGATCGTGGTCGAGGATGAAGGCCCCGGCATTCCCGAGGACGACCGCCAGCGGGTGTTCGAGCCTTTTGTGCGTCTGGAAAGTTCGCGCAATACCGCTACCGGCGGCACCGGGTTGGGCCTGACCTTGGTCAAGGCTATTGCTGAAGGCCATGGCGGCGGGGTGGTGCTGGAGAATCGCGAATCGGGCGGCCTCAGGGCGCGGATGATCCTGCCCCGCATAGACGTCGCCGCCCAATAAGGACCTCTGAACGGTGTTTCCGTTGCCAACAAGACTTTATCTTGTTTCGGAAAATATCTTGTTTTTCAACATCCTCTGACGAATACTTGGCATTTCAGGTGAGGACGTGCTTCAGCCATCGTCCGGGCCTAGAATTGCGAGATGAACGATCCGCTGTACCGCAAGGAGATTCTCCGCCTCGCCGCCGATGCGGCGGGAGCCGGTCGTCTCGTCCAACCCAGCAGCAGCGCCACCCGCACCAACCCGGCTTGCGGCGACCGGGTGACCGTCGACATTGCGGTTGCGGACGGGCGCATCACCGCCCTCGCCCACCACACCAGCGCCTGCATCCTGACTCAGGCTTCGGCGGCGATCCTGGGGGCTGACGCGGTGGGGCTGAACCGCGCCGAGATCGCCAGCCTGGCCGGGGCTGTGCGGCGGGCACTTGCCGGGGGCGACATGCCGCCTGCACCCTTCGACGCCTATGCCGCTTTCGACGGGCTGACACAGCACAAGGCGCGGCACAAATGTGTGTTGCTCCCGCTGGAGGCGGCGCTGGAGGCGATGGAAGTTCTAGAATTGGCCAAACCAGGCGCTTAGCGGCGGCAGGCTGACGGTTCTGTCCTTCAGGCTCGCCCCGCCTGTGCCCATCGCGATTTCGGTTACCGGGCGGGTCACCCGCCAACTCTTGGTTTCGCCGCCGAGATTAAAAAGACAGAGAATCTCCCCGCTGCGAACAAAGGCAATCAGCGAATCGGGCGCTTCCAGCAATTGCAGGTCGCCCTCGACCAGGGCAGGCAGGGTCTTGCGCGCCTTGAGCAGGACGCGGGCATAGGCCAGGGTGGAATTGCCGTCGGCTTCCTGGGCTGAGACCGCCAGCGCGGCATGATCCGGCCCGGGCGGCAGCCAGGGCATGCCCCCCGAAAATCCCAGATAGGGTTTGGCCGCGTCCCAGGGCATAGGGGTGCGGCAGCCATCGCGCCCCTTGAACAGGGGGTAATAAAGATCACCCACCGGATCGCGCAGCTGGTCACGGCGGAGGTTCACTTCGGTAAGGCCCAACTCTTCGCCCTGATAAAGCAGGATCGTGCCGCGCAACGCGGACAGCAGCGCCAGCATCACCTTGGCGGAGCCAGGACCGAACCGCGTCACGGTCCGGATAACGTCATGATTGCTGAAGGCGATGCAGGGCCAGTGGTCGGGCCAGGCCGCCAGGGTCTTGAGGTGGGCGACAATGCCTTCGGCGTCGCCCGCCGTCAGCAGCGCGAAATTGTAACCGGCATGAAGCCCCTTGTCCGGCGGCAGATAGCAGCCGGAGCGCTCGAACTCTTCGGAGAATTCGCCGAACACGAATTTTTCGCCCCCCTCCGCCCTTCGCATCGCAAGCGCTGCTACGTTCGCACGCTGTCGCTGCTCACCCTCCCCCTCTTGCGCTTCGCGCTGGGGGGAGGCGGGCCTGGGCACGCTGTTGAAGCTCTCGACCCGGCGGCGCACCAGATCCAGCAGCACACGGTTTTCCATAAGATTGGAATCGAAAAAATGATGCTGCATGTTGGCCGCTGCCGTCCAGGCCGCCTGATCGCGTTTCGAGGCGGGAATCGCCGGATTGTCGGTCAATTTCCGATCGTGCAGGAAGGCATTGGCGACATCCAGGCGGTAGCCGTCCACGCCGCGTTCCAGCCAAAGATCCAGCACCTTCAGGGCCGCCTCGCGCGCCTCATGCTCCACCCAGCTTAGCTTGGGCTGCTGGCGCAGGAATTTGTGGTGATAATATTGCCGCCGCGCCGGCTGGTAGGACCAGGCCGGCCCGCCGAATACCGACAGCCAGTTGTTGGGGACGCTGCCGTCGTCTTTGGGATCGGCCCAGACATACCAATCTTTTTTTGGCCAGTCGCGTTTGGCCGCATCGCCGTCACGGCTGGCAGTGAACCAGGCATGCTCATCGGAGGTGTGCGCCAGCACTTCGTCCAGGATGAGTTTCAGGCCCCGCGCATGGACCTCTTTGACAAGCCTGTGGAAGTCGGCCAGCGTGCCATAGTCTGGATGTACGGTTTCATAATCGGAAACGTCATAGCCCCAATCGCGGTTGGGCGACGGATGGATGGGCGAGAGCCAGATCGCGTCCACCCCCAGGGCGGCGATGTAATCGAGTTTGCCGATCAGGCCGGCGAAATCGCCCTGCCCATCGGAATTGGAATCGCAAAAGCTGCGGACATAGACCTGATAGATTACCGCGCCGCGCCACCACGGAGGAGCGGTTTGCCGAAGGCTAACCAAACGATCCTGCGGATCGTTTGGAGCGACGAGTGCCGTGAGCGTAAGCGAACGGCCGCGGCATCACACCTCGTTTGCTGAGGAGATGATCCTGTTCACCAGTCCGTATTTCTGCGCCTCTTCGGCGCCCATCCAGAAATTGCGCTCGGTGTCGGCGACCACCTTCTCATAGGGTTGGCCCGTCTCCATGGCGATTTCCTTGATCAGCCGGGCGCGCATCTTGATGATTTCCTCCGCCTCGATGGTGATATCCGAGGCCTGGCCCTGCACCCCACCCAGGGGCTGATGCAGCAGGAAGCGGGTGAAGGGAAGGCAGTAGCGATTCTCGCGTTTGGCGCCCAGGTAGATATGCGCGCCCGCCGAAGCCACCCAGCCGGTGCCGATCATCTTCACGCGCTTGCCGACAAAGCGGATCATGTCGTGGATGGTGTCCCCAGACTCCACATGCCCGCCCGGCGAATTGACGATGACGCGGATATCGCCGTCACTCTCGGCAAAGGCCAAGAGCTGGGCGGTAACCCGTTCGGCCATCTTCATGTTGACCTCGCCGAAGATCAGCACGGTGCGCGATTTGAACAGCGCCTGGGCAACCGGCGAGGATTGCGGATCCGGCGACTTCTTGTCGTCGTCTTTATCGTCTTGGTCTTCGTCGGCGCGGCGCAAGGTTTTACTCCACGGAATGGGTGATTTGGGGGGCCATACTAGCGAGGATTAAGGTAGGGGCAACCCGGCTACAAGGTGTTAACGGCTGCCAGCAAAACAGGCCCGATTTCGCCATGTATGACAAGGTCGGCATAAGGGTCTTGTGCTGTCTTTTCGCGGTTTAATATGACCAGTCTTGCCCCCTTTCGCTTTGCCAGGAGCGGGAAGGCCGCCGCCGGATAGACCGAAAGCGAGGAACCCGCCACCAGGAACAGGTCTGCCTGGAGGCTGGCCGCCTCGGCCCGCGCCATTTCCCCGTCCGGCATGGCCTGGCCAAAGGAGATGGTGGCGGTCTTCACGATGCCGCCGCACAAAAGGCAATCCGGCGCGTCGCCATGGCGATCGAATGCTTCCCGGATATCGGCGATCTCGACCCGCGCGCCACAGCTGAGGCATTTGGCATAGCTGGTGTTGCCGTGCAGCTCGATCAATTTGTCGTGCGGAACGCCGGACGCCTGGTGCAGATTGTCGATGTTCTGGGTGATGACATGGCTCACCAGCCCGCGTGTCACAAGCTCGGCCACGGCGCGATGGCCGTCATTGGGCCGGACCTTGTTCCAGGTCTCTTCCATTTCAAAGCGGCGTTGCCAGGACAGGCGGCGGGCCTGCGGATCGGAAATATAATCCTGAAATTGGACCGGCATCATCTTGGTCCAGATGCCGCCGGGCGAACGGAAATCGGGAATGCCGGACTCGGTGGAAATGCCCGCGCCCGTGAATACAATCCCGCGCCGCGCCGCGCGCAGCAGAGCGGCCAGCTCAGCGATCGACGCTTGTTCTATTTCGGCGTGCCCCATTACTTGGGAGAATAAGGCTTCACCGCGCCGCAATCGGCCTGCAGCCAATCGCCCTTGAAGCTGGAGGAGGTTTCCACCGGCCG
The DNA here is from genome assembly GCA_035568995.1 of Rhizomicrobium sp. Lineage (GTDB taxonomy): Bacteria > Pseudomonadota > Alphaproteobacteria > Micropepsales > Micropepsaceae > Rhizomicrobium. Next base: position 11,422 of record DATMNL010000037.1, read on the forward strand.
GCCTTGCATGGCGCCCTTGAATGTGTAGCTGCCCTCATAATGGCCGGTGCCGCTATAGGCGATCTCGATATGGCCGGCGCCTTGCATCTGGCCGTTGCACACCATCTCCGCCGTCATACCGGACGCGCTCTTGCTGGTGATGTTGCTGGTGCAGCCCGCGTCATTCCGTTGCATCTGCGGCGGCTTGTCGGAATCCACCTCCGCCTGGGTCATGCATATCTGGGTGGTGACGGTCTGGCCGCCGGGCATTTTCATGCCCATGGCTTTCATCTGCGCCAGGGCCTCGGGCGGCATCTGGATATTGGGCGCGGCCATGGTGGTGGAGACGTTCCAAAGCCCCGCCTTGCCATGGGCAGCCAGCGCCAGTCCCGCCGATGCCAGCAGCAGCATTGCCGCCAGCAGCGAAATATGTCTTTTCATGAAAGCTCCCGCGATTGCCGCCGCCAAATCTTGCATGCCTGCGGGTTCTGGAAAAGAGCGACTTTAGGGCATTGCAAGACAGCCGCCGGCGCGCGCCGCCTGCTTCCGTGCTATGGTCAAGCCCGCCACCAGAGGTAAACAAAAATGACCGACCAGCCCGCCCGGCCCGAGCGCCGCACCATCCTCAAAAGCGCGGCCGCCATGGCGGGCATTGTCACGGCGGCAGCGGACGCCCAGCCTTTGCCGGCAACGCGGCTGGCGGATGTGACGCTGGCGCCGGAGAATAAAGTCACGCTGGAACGGCGCGGCGACATCGTGCTGATCGGAATAAACCGGCCTTATATCCAGAACCGGATCGATCCCGAAACGACGCACGGGCTGGCGAAGGCATTCACGGATTACGACCGCGATGACTCCTTGCGTTGCGCCATCCTGTTCGGGCATGGCGACAATTTTTCCCGCGGCATTGACGTGGACGCGCACAAGGCCGGTCTTGCCGGCGCCCCCGCCCCAGACAATACCGGCCTGATCGATACCCTGGGCAAAAGCAGCGCCAGCCGCCTCAGCAAGCCCTTGATCGCGGTCGTCCATGGCGATACCTGGAATCTGGGACATGAGATTTTTCTGGCGGCGGATATTCGCGTCTGTTCCGCCGATGTCCGCTTCGGCCAGGACGAAACCAGCCATGCCCGCTTTCCGGGCGGGGGTGGAACCATCCGCTTTGTGCGCGAAGTCGGCTGGGGCAACGCCATGCGCTATGTCCTGACCGGCGATCACTGGGGCGCGCAGGAGGCCTTTCGGATGGGCGAAGTGCAGGAGATCGCGCCCAACAAGGATGCGGCGTTGCAAGCGGGCATCCGTCTTGCCGCCAAGGTCGCGGCGTGTGGCCCCCTGGGCATCAAGACCGCGCTGCTGTCGGCCCATACCGCGATCGACGTGTCGGAACCGGAAGCCTTCTCCAAGCTGGGCAAGCAATATAACGACCTTTATGCCACGCGTGATTTTCAGGAGGGCCGCGATGCCGAGGCGCAGAACCGTCAGCCGGTCTATACCGGCCGCTGAACGATTATGACGATTTCCTGGCGCGATATCCCCTTCACGCCAGCGGCATCGGCGCAAGGCAGGTCTGCGCGGCTTAAAATTCGGTCGCCGCGCCCCGCGAAAATTCTTATGATGCCGTGACGCGCGACGCATTTTCCGCCGCGCCTTTCGCACATTTGTCAGGAGAATCCCATGCAGACCAAAGCCTATGCTGCCCAGTCGGCCACCACCCCCCTGGCGCCGTTTACCGTTGACCGGCGCGCGCCGCGACCCCGGGACGTCGCCATCGAAATTCTCTATTGCGGGGTCTGTCATTCGGATCTCCACACGGCGCGCGGTGAGTGGCATGGCGTGCAATTTCCCGCCGTGCCCGGACACGAAATCCTGGGCCGCGTCATGGCCGTCGGCAACGCGGTCAAGAAATTCAAACCCGGCCAGCTGGCCGGGGTCGGCTGCATGGTGGATTCCTGCCGCACATGCTCGGCCTGCAAGGACGGGCTCGAGCAATATTGCGACGGCCCGGTGGGATTCACCGGCACCTATAACGGGCCGGTAGGCGGCGGCAGCAACACCTATGGCGGTTATTCCACCGCCATCACGGTGGACCAGGATTTTGTGTTGGCCGTCACCCATAAGGAAAAAGACCTCGCCGCCGCCGCCCCGCTGCTTTGCGCCGGCATCACCACCTGGTCGCCGCTGCGCCATTGGAAGGCGGGGCCCGGCAAGAAAGTCGGCGTGGCGGGGATCGGGGGCCTCGGCCATATTGGCATCAAGCTGGCGCATGCCCTTGGCGCGCATGTGGTGGCCTTCACCACCTCGAAGGACAAGATCGCCGACGCCAAAAAACTCGGCGCCGATGAGGTTGTGATTTCAAAAAATGCCGACGAGATGAATGCCCATCGCGGCAGTTTCGACCTGATCATCAACACCGTGGCGGCGCCCAATGACCTGGACGCCTATATGGTGCTGCTCGGGCGCGACGGAGCGCAGGTGCTGGTCGGCGCGCCGCCCACCCCGCACCCCTCGCCCGCCGCCTTCAATCTGATCTTCAAGCGCCGCAGCCTGGCCGGCTCCCTGATTGGCGGCATCAAGGAGACCCAGGAGATGATGGATTTCTGCGCCCAGAACAATGTCGTTTCGGACATTGAGATCATCCCGGTGCAGGACATCGACAAGGCTTATGACCGGATGCTGAAAAGCGACGTCAAATACCGCTTTGTCATCGATATGGCGTCTCTCAAATGAAAGCAGGGGATTTCGGCGTGGTCTCCACCACCGTGTCGTCGCGCGAGGATGCCGATCGGCTGTCAGGCCTGCTGCTGTCGGAAAAGCTGGCGGCCTGCGTACAGATCCTCAAGATCGACAGCCACTATGTGTGGAAAGGTGAAACCAATCACGAGCCGGAGCTGATGTTGCTGATCAAGACACGCGCCAGCTTGTTCGAGCGCGTGATGGCGCGGCTGGCGGCCGAGCACCCGTACGAAATACCCGAGATCGTGGCGACGCCTTTCGCGGCGGGGTTTTCGGGCTATCTGGGCTGGATCGAAGAAAGCACCAAATCGGCGTAACCGGCTATTTTCCGCTGCCCGTCTTGGCCAGCCGGCAGGCCAGATGTTCTGGCGTGCCGGGCATTGCGATTTGGGAACATTGTTCGTTGCTTCTGCGCGCCTGAAGCTCGGCGTCAAATTGCGCCGCGTCCGCTCTTGTTTTCTGAGCTTTCTCCGGGCTGACGCAGCCGGCAAGAAGCAAGACGCAGCCCAATCGTATCACCTGGCTGATTGTCATGGCTCAGGACCCAAGCGAGCCATAGCCCCGGGCCATGGCCGCCGCGAACATCGGAATGAAAGCGAAAAGCACCGCCTCAATCCACAGGAAGCGTTTCACCTGGTGGATATCAGGCGGGGCAGGCAAGAATGCGGGTTCGGTTTTCAAGGCACGCCGCCATTTGAGGATCGCCATGGTCGGCACAATGGAAAGCAAGCCGACCATGGCGAAAGTGCCGATCTTGGCCCAGAAAAACAGATTGACGGAATAATAGGCCCAACCTTTGGCGGCGAAAATCGCCCGGGAAAATCCCACCACAAGAATAGCCCCGGCCAGAATGCCGTACCAGATATCAATCTTCGCAACACGGATAACATCCCCGCCAGACATGTTCGAACGAATAATTCCAATCTCAAGCGCAATGACGCCGGCAAGCATGAAAATCAGGACATGGTGCGCAAGCGCCAGGGTCAGGTCGGTGGTGGCGTAATCCATCGTGATATGTCCTTTCGCCTGCGGGGGAAAACTTACCGCAACCGCAAAGAGGGAGCCAGCAGCCAGGCCCAGTCCGCCGTGAGACAGCGGATCGAAATACCCGGCTGGCCAATGGCGAGCGCTCCTGCATATCCCTCGCCAGGCGCCAGATCCGCCATCGTCCAGTTGCCGCAATGCGTATCGCCGATCTGAAGGACCGGCGGCTGGTCGGTCCGGCCGGTGGTAAAGGCGCTCAGGGGATAGGACAAGCCGGTGCCGATCGCCTTCACGAACGCCTCCTTGCGTGTCCAGATGGTGTAAAATCCGGCAAGCTGGCTTTCCAATGACAACTGGTTGAGATTGTCGAATTCCACCGCCGCAAAATGATGCCGGGCAACCTGGATCAAATCGGGGATGTCTCGTATCTCTTCGACATCCACGCCAACCGCCGCGGCGGGCGAAACCGCCAGCAGCGCAAGATCGCCTGAACGGCTGAGATTGAAATGCAGGCCCGCTCCGGTATGCGCCAGTACGGGCCGGCCGTTCGCTTCCTCGGAAAAAATCAGCGATTGCGGTTCCACCTTAAGATAGCGCGAAAGAATGAGCCGCAACGCGGCGTGACGGCTGATATAGCGCACCCGGTCTTTCTCAAAGTGAAAACGGGTGGCGCGATCCATTTCCCCGGCGGATAGCAGCTTGGGCAACGCACCAGGGTCAGGTGGCGCCGTCATAGCTGGCACCGCCCAGCAATCAACCTGTCCGGCCCGCAGAGCAAGATTCGGATTGTCCTTCATCGCCGATGGCCAGTATGGCAGCGTGCTCATGACGATCTCGACGGTTGCATGGGCCGATACAAGCGATCCGGCAGGAGATTAGGTTCGGGTCCCATAATCCCGTCAAGCGCAAGGCTGGCGCCAGCGGGAATTTTGCGCGCCTGCCTGCTTTTGTGTTTGACATTGCAAGAAGCAGCGACAACATCCTGGCTGTAAAGGCGCCCTCCACCACAGGACAGATGGCACACGGCATGGACGACGAGCAAGCCGCCCGCACAGTCGCCGTTCAGCTCCGGCGTACAGCCGGATACCTTGCGCGCGCGGAGATAGAGCGCCTGCTTGAGCCCTTGCGGTCCCATGCCAAACGCCTCGAACCCTTCGGCTACAAGGTCTACAGCCAGAATGACGAGGATGGGATTCTGTCGGAGATTTTCAGCCGGCTGAAAATTGCAGCCGGGCTGTTCTGCGAAATCGGGGTTGAAAACGGCCTGGAGTGTAATACGCTTTACCTGATCCACAAGGGCTGGCGCGGCTGCTGGCTGGAGCGCAATGAAAGCCAGCGTGCGCCGATCAGCACGACCTTCGCGTCCCTTATTCATTCCAACCGGCTTGTGCTTGGCTTGGGCGTGATATCGCCCGGCAACGTCAACCGCGCCATAACGGGAGCGCTGGCGGCGATTGGGCGCGGGCCGCAGGAGCTGGATTTCCTCTCGGTCGACATTGATGGGATGGACATCTACCTGTGGGAGGCCCTGGCCTTCTCACCCAAGGTCATCTGCATTGAATATAACGCAAAATTTCCGCCGCCGCTGGTCAAGAAACCGGTTCTGGATCCGGATAATGTCTGGCGAGGCGGGGATTACATGGGTTCAAGCCTCTCCGCGCTTTACGAAACCGGCGGAAAAAAAGGCTATACCCTGGTCGGCACCAATATTGTCGGCGGCAACGCTTTTTTTGTGCGGAGCGACCTGGCGAGCGACCTTTTTGACGCCAACCCGACCGCCGAGCATCTCTACAATCCGCCGCGCTACTGGCTGTATTTCGATCATTTTATCGGCGGCATTGGGCACAACGCCGATTTCGGGCCTTATACCGATCTGGTGTGAGCAAGGCCAGGCTATCTCGCGCCCGCGCTTTTGGTGACATCCAACAAAAACTGAATTGCGATGCCATCGCCAAAATGGCGCGTGACGCGGCCAAAGGCCCCGCCCAGATTCACGATCTCGCCAATCGGCGGACGGTCGAGCGTCTGGACGGACATGCCCTGGAGTGAAATATCCAGGACATGGCACGGAACGAGATTTCCATCGGCGCGTGTGAAATGGCCGAAGGCCTTGGCGGGCATGCGTTGATGCCGGCGCAACCGCGTCGGCGATACCGTCCCCTGCCCGACATATTGCACCAGCTTGTCCTGGATTTTGAGACGCTTTTCATCCCCGCAAACGAAAAACAGGCCCAGCTCCGCGCCCTCGCTTCGAATGACGAAAGCATCGAACCGGCCGAGGCCCTCGATATAGAGGACGGTCAGGGTCTCGGGCAAAATAGAATGTGTCCAGGCAACCCGTGCGCCACCCGGAGAAATGTCGATGATGGTGCATTTGTGAGAGGCGCCGTCCGGAGGGACAAATACTGTTCCAACCTGGCCGGTGCGAACGCGCTGGAAATCCCGCTGGTCGTCGTTGGTTGACGATGGCGATATATCTGCTGGTGACGCGGTCATATGCCCCCTGCTTGCCCGGCGCGCAATTCCCGTAAGAGGCAGCATGGGACCGAAAGCCAAAAACGATACTATTTTAATCGATAAAATTTGAAGTATCGCGAGGCGGGCAGCGATTCCTGCGCTGTCGGCGTTATCGGATACACGTTGGATATCGGGCGTTAAGCCGACTTGGTGAATGAGTTCGGCTAAAGCCGGCCGTTTCTGTAATTGCCCTGTTCCAGCATGCCGCCTCTGGCGTCCAGTACCACGCCATAACCGGCCCGGACGCCGTGTTGCCAGATTCCCTTCAATTGCCGTCCATCCCGCATCGCGACAACACTGGCGCCGTTTAAATTGAATTCTCCGCTGGCGGTGATTTCAAAAAGACCGGCTTGGGATTGGCACGCTTCACCGGCATCGCATAACAGCACACCCCAATAGCCACCCCCAAGAGAACCCGAACCGACAAGCTCTCCTTCCCAACTCACGCCGGCCGTCACGGTAATGCCGTCGCCGACATTGACGCCATGCACCCATTTGCCTGTGTGAACCCGCCCCCCGGAATAGGTCATAACGCCATATCCCTCTGGAACGCCCTGTTTCCACCCGCCTTCATAGCTGGCGCCCTCTCCGAAATTCACCACCTGAAGACCTTCGGGACTGCCATTGCGATCGACCTGGCCTTCATAGCCGTAAAGCGTGGCGCCCTGTTCCTTGATCGGCGACTGCGATGCATATCCGCGCACGCCTTTCCTGGCTTTCTGCGCCGCGTCGCGCGCCCCGGCGGCAGCCTCCCGCGCCAGCGCCTGGTTGCGGAGCGCTCGCGAAGCGTGGATTTCCGCCTGCTTCGCGGCGGCATCTGCCTGGACCATGGCGGCTTGAACCTCCGGCGTCGGCGTGGTTCCGAACTGGAAGCGCCGCACCAGCTCCGGACCCTGCTCATATTCCAGCCAGCCAGCCGCGACGGCCAAGGCGAGAACGGAAAACTGAACCCAGTATTTCCAGGACAGAATCATCAAATCCCTGGGCGACAGCATGACGTTGCCTGTGCCCGGCCCTTTTTGAGAATTGCCGCAATGCTTCGGACCGCCATCAAACACCAGCCATCGGCCGGTATGCAATCGCGCGGAGAAAACCGAAAATCAGGTCTGGTTTTCCGCTGGCGTGTGGGATCTCGCTCGGAAACGACAATGTTTGCGCCAGCAACGTCCAGCTGCTAGCGCAATCCCGGGGCGCTGTGCCGGTTGATTTGCCTTGCTACTGGCTCGCTCTGGCGAGCCACAGTCGCTTTAGAAAATAAAGCGAAGGATCAACAGCGTTTGAGAGGTCGTGGATTTTTTCGTATGTGACGCCCGTATCCACGCCAATTTTCCAGATGACTTCCGCGTCATAGGCCAGCCGGTCGGGAATGCTGATCAGGTAAAAGTTGGACGGCAGTACCTCGTTTTCGCGAACAGTGATATGCGCGCCATATTCCGTGAGGTTGCGAATGGTGCAATCCGTGCTCCCATTCGCATGCACAATCAGGCCTGGGTACAGAACGCGCTTGCGGCGCTTGGGTCTGCGCTCCAACGGGGGAATCCCGGAATGGATCAGCCGCACCTGGCCCCTTGACGGGTTTCTGAATTCCGACATTTGAAATCCCTCCATGCGCGCCCGATCACGCCGATGCCTATACACAGAGCCTAATTCGTCACATCCGCGAACGAGGTTTCCGGCAGATGACCCGGAAAGACTCTTTCAGATCGCCAGAGCTGTTTGTTTCTTGCGCCGGACCACGAACCCAATCACGCCAAAGCCGGCCAGCATCATCGCCCAGGTAGCAGGCTCGGGAACGCCGGCGGTAACGCCCGTGGACACGACAATGTTATCCAGAAGATTGCCTTGATCGTCGGTCCCGCCAATATCCCTGAACGTCACCCTGCCGGATGCATTGGTGAAATTTTCCGTATAAAGCGTGTAGCCCTGAGAGTTGCTTACCGGTGTGATGGTTACGAACTGACTGCCGATGCCGACTTGCGTGGTCTTGTTCACGGCGCCGCGCAAATTCCCGGCAAGAAGAAAGGTGACGGTATAGTCGCCCGCAGCGAGTGTGGCGACCGACTGGAGGATACCGGCGACGCCCGTGGACCCGGCGAGGTCCACCGAGACCCCGTTATCGAAAGCCAAACTCGCGAACCCGTCGGCAGCGCCGACCAGGTCAACCGAAGGCATCCCCAGGACGGGGGCATTTGGCGGAACAAAAATCGTGTCCCCCACCCAATTCAAGGTGACGTTGTCCGAGTCAAAATTATCGGACAGTACGATGGCAGCGTTCGCGGCACTGAGACCAAGAACGGTTAACGCGGATGCTGTCAAGGCCAAGCATATTTTCATGACTAATCTCACAATCTGGAATGTAAAACCCCTTGTTCGTCTCTAACTCGGACGATTGGTTATCGTTGCGTGGCGGGCCGGAAGAATTTTTTTTGTTCAATTTTGACCATGGGACCCCTGGGGGATTCCCAGCGGCTTTGCCCGGTTCCTTCGCCAGAATCGTTGGCGTTGGAAAGGGGATCTTTGGCGGCTCGCCGGGTTGCGTCCCGCATTCTTGCCAAGGCTTTCAGCCGCAGTTTATCCAGCTGTTTTTTGACGAACGCGCTCTCACACATTGCAGCGGAGAATGAAAATGTGTCAAGCAGGCCCCACACTCTCTCGATCTCGCCTTGGGGTGATCTGCCGCAACGGATGCGAAACTCCGGTGACGAATGGTCGGTGCCCAATTTCTGCAGCCAGCCTCCGCTTGTCAGAGAAACCAGTTCAATCTCGAATGTCCGGCTATTGATGCCATAATAATACGCCACCAAATCTTCCAGCTCGCGGTTTCTCGTCATGAATGTCTGCTTCCGCTCATCGCATATTGAACAAAAACCGAAACTCAAACCCTGTCGCGATGAACGCTTCCGCACTCGCTGCACACGATCTGCGGGCTGGAGCTCATCTTGCTATTCTCCCGCAGGTAAAACCCGTCGGAGGTACAAACCGGCGCGGTAACGGTCAGATTTCCCCATCGTGACGGCAAGTTGCTCTCCCAGGTTGCGAAACCTGTTTGTCCGCAATGGTCACAGAACAGGGGGGTGGTGAACCTTGTTTTCGCATTCGGCTGGTGCGCCGGCGCGCTGTCCACCTTATGGCCATGCCCATGCATATCCGGCGCCTTCCCATGCTCTCGCGGCCTGCGCCGTCAAGTCCGGACGCATCGGCCTCTTGGCTGGCTAACGCACCATTCGCCCATTTGGTTTCCGAAATGTACGGAAACCTGGTCCGATTGCTGCGATTGCCTCTCAATGAAGCCGGCCCGGCACCGCCGATCAGTAAGCGGAATGATGGAAGGGCGCGGTGGTCACCGTCAGGATCAGGATGTGGACGTCCATGGCCAGCGACCAATTCTCGATATACTCGAGATCCCGATGCAGGCGGCCCTGCATATGGGAAATGTCGTGCACCTCACCCCGGAAACCGGCGACCTGGGCCCTTCCGGTAATGCCCGGCTTGGCGTGGAATCGTAAATGGTAATTCGGCATCATCTGCGCATAATACTGATCATGGGCAACAGCATGCGGCCTGGGACCGACAAGCGACATCTCGCCCTTGAGCACATTTACAAGCTGCGGCAGCTCGTCAAGGCTGGCGCGCCGGAGGAATTTTCCGAGCTCGGTGACGCGATTGTCGCCGCGAGTCGCCTGGGTGACATCCGCGCCATCCTCCAGGACAGTCATGGTACGGAACTTGTAGATCATGAAAATTCGGCCGTGGAGACCAGAGCGGCGCTGGCGGAACATAATTGGCCCCTTGCTATCCAGGGCGATAGCCAAGGCGATCAAGGCCAGCAAGGGGAGCAAAATCACAAGACCCGCACCAGCACCCACGATATCGATCAGCCGCTTTAGCCGGGAATTCAGAAGGCAGGCCGCTCGGCCATGGGTTTCCCCGCCCATGCTAAAGCTGGGAGGGCCGCCAATCGCATCGGCAGAAGCTAATGGTTCGCGCCAAACGGCTTTTTGGGTGCCTTCTAACATCTATAGTCCCTCGCCCATTTTTCATGCGATGGCCGAATACACTGTCATTCGGACAAATGCGTGAATGGGAATGCTGTGTGGTTCTTTCCAGTCTGACCCGCATATTTAGATATGCAGTGATAGCCAGAACGGGGAGACCCCTTGGCGGTTCCGCCATCGCCGGGCATATAGCGAAAAATAACGATTCTGCTGCACCAACAACAACATCTTTCAAGTTCTTACGGTCCCGGCCAGGGACCGGAGTTTCCGTGGAACTCTTGGCCGGTCTGGATGCTGGTGCAACATGGCCGTTGCGCCGGTTCATCCCGGAAATTCCCTATCAAATGGCACACGGCACCCTGTTGCGAAGGGGCAGTTGCCTGCCATAAGAAACGAGATGATCGATTTGGATATCTGGCGCGCCGCCCATGTCATGATAGAGGCGCATAGCGACCAGGCGGAACGGCAGGCGGCGCTGAAGGCCAGGCAAATGAATGTCCAGATCGTAAGCTGCTCGCAACGCGTTACGAGCGATTCAAGTCTGCAGCCTGGCGGGGCACAAAAAAGGCCGCCTTTTGGGGGCGGCCCTTATTCTTAAGGTCAATTGCCGGATGGCAGGCTGAACGTCAGATAGTCTCCCGAATAGTTGCCGCCCGAAACGGCAACAATGATGTATTGCTTGCCGCCATAGGAATAAGTCATGGGTGAACCGCTCTGCGGTGCGGGCATCCAAACCGCCCCCACCTGTTCGCCGGTTTTCTTGTCATAGGCCCGCAGCATCGCGCCGCGCGGATGGCCCGGCGCGGTGGAGTATTGCGGATCGCCCATGATCACCAGTGTCTTGGTCACCAGCATGCCGACATTGCCGGTCTGCCCGGTCTTGGGAATGTTAAGACCGCTGAGCGCCGGATTGTTGCGGACTTCATCGGGCGTGTCGCCATGGGGCACCTGCCACAGAATATTGCCGGTGTTCAGGTCAATGGCGTTGAGCGTGCCGTAGGGCGGCTTGATGAAAGGCAGCCCGCTGACATTGCGCGGCGGCGGCGGCGCGTTGGCGACTTCGGGATGCTCCTTGAAGATCGCCGCCAGCTTGGCCTGTTCCGGGCTGACCTTGGGCGCGTCGGAGGCCACGCCGAAGCCGGGGCCGTTGCCGACGGTGAAAGGCCGCCCCGCAGTGCCTTCGAGATAAGGCTCGTCGGACAGGCCCGGCGGCGGGGCCACCACCGACTTGAAGGTCTGGGCGGCATTGTTGGCGTGCAAATAGACGACGCCGGTTTCGGGATCGAAAGCGCCGCCCGGCCAGTTGGTGCCGCCCGTGCCGCCGGTGCCGCCGAACTGGGCGATGGGGAAAGGCTGCTTGCTGACGACCGTGGGCGTGAACATGCCGCCCAGGACATAGTTCTTCTTGATCAGGTCCAGCGCCTGCTGCCGCAAGGCGGGGGTGAAGTCGATCAAATCGTCATCGCTGCGGATATATTGCAGGCCATAGGGCGCCGGCTTGGTTGGGAAAGGCTGGGTCTTGGCGGTCTTCTCGCCCGGAATATTGCTCTGCGGCACCGGCTTTTCGATCATCGGCCAGATCGGCTTGCCGGTGACACGGTCGAAGACATAAAGGAAGGCCGTCTTATTGAACGCCGCCACTGCCTTGACCGACTTGCCATTGACCATGACGTCCACCAGCAAGGGCGGCGAGGTCATGTCGAAATTCCAGATGGGATGGTGGACCACCTGATAATACCATTTCAGCTTGCCGGTATGCAGGTCGAGGCAGACCAGGCTGTCGCCATAAAGGTCGTTGCCCGGGCGCAAGCCGCCATAGGTATCGTTGGTGGGTTCCTCGATCGGGACATAGACGCTGTTCAGCTCCTTATCCACGGTCATGTTCGCCCAGGTGCCGGTGTTGCCGTTATAATCGGCGGAGTTCTTCTCCCAGCTTTCGTAACCCGGCTCGCCCTTCTGCGGGATATTGTGGAAGGTCCACAGCACCTTGCCGGTGCGCGCATCGTAGGCGCGGCTGAGGCCCTTGGTGTTGTTCTGGGTGAGAGGTTGGCTGCCCTCGCGCATCGAAGAGCCGACCAGCACGACATCGTCCACCACGGTGGGGGTGCTGTGCAGGCCGATTTCGCCGTCGGTGAGATCGATCTGCTTGTAGACGCCGGGCTGGCCCATCACGCCGGTATAGAAACCCACCCGCATGTCCACCATGCCATGGTCGCCGAAGGACTCGACCGGCCGGCCGGTATGGGCATTAAGCTCGATCAGCCGGAAACCCGTGCTGATATAGATGATGCGGTCATCGCCATTGCCGTCGGTCCAATAGGAAACGCCGCGGCCGGAAAGCTGGCGGGGCGAGATCGCGGCCCGCACCCCTTCATTCAGGCTATAGACCCATTTCAATTCGCCGGTCCGGGCGTCCAGCGCCACCACGTCGCGGCGCGAACCGCCTGTGGCATAGACCGTGCCGTTGATCTCCAGCGGCGTGCCTTCCAGCTTGTATTCGGGGCGGGCGCCCAAACTATCCGTCTTGAAATGCCAGGCCACTTCCAGCTTGTTGAAATTAGAGGCGTCAATCTGGCTCTGCGGCGAGTAGCGCGAGCCGCTGGGATCGGCAAAATACATCGGCCAATCGCCCTTGGCGGTGGAAGGCTGGCCATAGGACTGGCCGGCGCCTTGCGCCCAGGCCTGCGTCGCCAGGACGGCCGCGCAGAGCGCCACCGGCGCGGCGCAAATAAAAAGCTTCTTTGAGAAGATAGATCTGGACATTTCACACCCCCTATTCTTTTTGAAAAAAGGACCACAGCCCATGCGCCAAATTTGACGACCCTTCAGTTCATTGATTATCCCTTGGAAATGGCAGCGGACATGCGCAGGTGGTCCAGGATATCACGGTGTGGGCGGTAAACAAATGATCCAGTGGACCATTTGTTTACCGCCCGAACGCCCTGAGCTTGGGCGAAAGGCGGACGTGGCGGCCTCTATTGCCAATGGTGGAACCAAATGCTTCGTCACCGCCCATTCCTCCTCGGACGATCACCCGATCAACAATCAGTACGCCTCGATGGTGCCTGGATAAGCGCGTCTAAGCCTCGTATAGGCATTCGGATTCCTGCGAAATTTCGGGAGACAATATGTAGCTTCCGTCAAACCCGCGCAAAGGCTATACCAACACCGGCAAACATCCGCATCGCGCCAATAGTGTATTTTAAATTGCAATCTGTCGTCCGATCTCCACTACCTGATCGCTCGGCAGGCTGAAGAAATCCCCAACATGAACTGCATTGCGCTGCATCAGGGCGAAGAGAATTTCCTGCCAACCGGGTAGCCCCTTTTTGTCCTCACGGCTCACAATTGTCTCGTGGCCGACATAATAGGTCACGTCATTAAGGTCTACTGTGCATCCGAGCGCCTTGCTGACGCGCAGGAGCTCGGGAATTTCTGGCCGCTCCATGAAGCCGTAGCGAGCTTCGGCTCGCCAGAAATTCGAGGCAATTTCCGTGACGGTCATCCGATCCCTGAACGCCACCCAGGGAATTTGCAAAATCGCGACGCGTAAGACAAGCAAATGTTCGTGCAATGCGCGGTTGTGCTTGACGTGCCAGACCATCACGGGCGGCGTATCCTGCATCGTACGCGTCAAGAACACCGCTGTCCCGGGTACCCGTGGAATGTTGTCAGACCGAATTTTGGCGACAAAATCAGGAATCGGGATCAGGGATTCATGCAGACGGACTGAAACCGCTGCGGCCCCGCGGTGCCAAATCCACATCACACCATAAACGGCGGCCGCCAGAAGAAGAGGAACATATCCGCCTTCCGCGACCTTGGTGAGATTGGCCAGGAAAAAAGCACTGTCGACGATCAGAAACAATCCCGCAACGCCGCCTGCGGCAACCATGCTCCAGCCCCAGATTTCGCGCATCGCAATGAAAAGTAAGGCCGATGTCATCAGCATTGTCAGCGATACAGCGATGCCATACGCAGCCGCCAGATTATCGGATTTTCCGAAGCCGATTGTCAGCCCAATTGTCACGATCATGAGCATGAAGTTAACGGGGCCAATGTAAATCTGACCATACCCCTCCGACGAAGTCTGCTTGATCTGCAAGCGTGGCAGCCAGCCCAACAGGATTGCCTGCCGGGTCATTGAAAAGGCGCCGGTGATGATCGATTGGCTGGCGATGATCGTTGCCACCGTCGCTAGCCCAATCAATGGCATCAGCAACCCTTGCGGGCAAAGACGATAAAAAATATTGCCGTCTGTTGGTGCGCCATCCAGAACAAGAGCTGCCTGTCCTGCGTAATTCAGGATTAGGCTCGGAAATACTATCGCGAACCATGAGAGCTGGATCGGTTTTCTACCAAAATGACCCATATCGGCATAAAGAGCCTCCGCTCCTGTGACACACAGGAAAATGCCGCCGAGGACCAGAAAGCCTGAAACCCCGTGAGAGAACACATAGGTCAGACCGTATTGCGGATTCAGAGCAGCAAGAACCCCTGGGTGTTGCACGATTCCAGAGATCCCCATGAGCGCCATGGCAATAAACCAAATAAACATCACCGGTCCGAAGGCTTGACCGATCCTGGCGGTGCCCTGTGATTGGATCGCGAACAGACCCAGCAAAATCGCTACCGCAATAGGAACAACATAAGGCTGAAATGCGACAGTGGCCATGTTCAGGCCCTCAAGGGCTGATAAAACCGAAATCGCCGGGGTGATCGCGCCATCACCATAGATAAGAGCCGCGCCGAAGAGTCCGAGGGCCACGATCATGGGCCGTTGCTGCTTCTTGATTCCGAGCAACGACATAAGAGCCAGGATGCCGCCCTCCCCGTCATTATCGACACGCATGGCAAACGAAACATATTTCACGGTGGTAATGACGAAGAGTGTCCAGAATACGAGCGATAGCACACCCAGAATCGTGCTCGCGTCGGGCGTCTTGGCCGTCAGGTTAAGAACAGTTTTGAACGTATAAAGCGGGCTGGTGCCAATATCCCCAAACACGATTCCGAGCGCCGTCAGACTCAGGATCGACAAACGCGGTTGCGGGGACCTTCCAGCTACTCTTTCCGAAAATGCCATCCGGACCCCGGTTCGACTAATCGCTGAGGATACAAAAGTGACCAAGAAACAGCTAGCCCTCTGGGATGGTCCGATCTATCTGCCATGTGACGGCGAAAACATAAGGTTCGATGCTCAAACGCCCGACGATTTGTTCGAGGGCTGCGTCGTTGCGGGTTGCCGACACCGCCTGTGCCGTCACCGCCACCTTAGAGGTGTCGGGAATATCCTCACTGTCGAGGCGACGCAGGCCCAAGCCTGCCTGGGATAGCGCGTGTAATAAAACGGAACGGACATGCGCCTCCTCGGCGGCCAGGCTCGTTATTTCGACGCGGTACTGTGTTTCGACGTTCGTGGCCGTGAGGATGCGCAAATTCAGCCGCCGTACCAGCGGCCGCAGGAACAGATTTGTCACGATGATGAACCCAGCGGCAAGCATGCTTGCGGCATACATCCCGCCGCCAGCGAAGGTGCCGACCATAGCCGAGCACCACAAAGTCGCTGCCGTATTGAGGCCGTGGACGCTGACACCTTCGCGCAAAATGATGCCCGCGCCAAGAAAACCGATACCGGTGACGACCTGTCCGGCAATCCGGGTAGGATCGCCATGACCGAGCAACACTCCAAAAACAACAAAGCCGCAGGCGCCAAGTGCAACCAGCGCATTGGTCCGAAGACCAGCCATCTTCTGATGCCACTGCCGCTCAAAACCAATCGCTGCGCCAAGCAGCAAGGCCGTCCCCATGCGGCCGACGATCGTTACTAACGTATCAATTCCTGCTGCGTCCATACTCAATATCCCTCATTACCCACGGCGAACGCCGAAGTCGGTGACGTTAAGTGACGGCATTGTCGGCATTGTAGCTTCTCTCCATCACCGGGTGCGATATCGAAACCGTTCGGCCCAATGGTCAAAGACATCGGCGTATTTCCAAACTCGCCGCATCCCGATAGGTCCGATCAGTTTGTATTTCAGGAGAAAGCTTCCGGTCGCGAGCAGCGCGAAGGCACATCGCCAAAGAATTCCGAGTAACCGCAATCGGCAATTTCGTCGGATACGGTGGGAAATGCTTTCACGCCGTTCTGTCTTCCCAGGTCCGCGCAGCGCTGCCATCATCTTTCTTGTTCACCTGGCTTCATATCTGTGCATGCAGGCGCGCGCCAAAGACCGAAACGGGACCGCGGTCTGAATTGTAGGCGGGATTGGCGATGAACTGATAATCAACGCTTGCTGCAAGCCATGGTGTCAGCTGGGCGTTGTAATAGGTTTCGAGAATATCCTCGGTATTGTAGCGCGGAAGTTGCCCGTCACCGATAAGGATGCCGATACCACCCGCTGCAAAATAGCGGCGGGCTGGCGCCGACAGCGCGTCAACCACGCCCGCCAGACCAACGGTATCATTGGGCCGTCCCCAACCAGTACCCTCCAGCGACAACCCGGCCGCTAGAGAGCGATTGATCTCGGTGAACTCGAATGCCTCCTTGCTGCCGTCGTTGATGCTCGCGCGTGCGAACAGGCCGAGATTGTCGTCGATCTTCTGCTCGAAATTGATTGCAGCGCCTGGGCGCGAGGCATATTTGCGAACCAAAGAGCTGTCCGGGGTAGCGTGGGTGGCTATGCCGAGAGCGACAGCATCGTCGTACGAACCCATGTGGCCACGATTGACATAGCCGAGGAGCTTTAGCTTGCCAGCTTCAGCCCACCAGGTGTGCCGTTCCTCCGCCTCGGCAACAAGTTCGAACTGCCCCAGATTTTTGTCGAGGGTCGTCGTGTTGGGAATTGTCGAAAGATCGAAGAAGCCGGCGCGAAGCGTCCACCACGATTGAGTCCATTCGCCAACGGCGCCGTAGCTGTAGCCCCAGGCGTCGGCCGCATAGTCGTAGGCACCCGAATCGACGATGGCCCAATTGGAAAAATCACGCCTAGGGTCATGCGCGTAGGTGTTTGTGTCGAACATGTCCGTTGCCGTGATCTTGCCGATCGTGACAACGACCTTGTCAGCCGTTTGGGTGTGGCCGAGTTGGTTGGCGTCCGGCTCTACCGTCTCCGCATCTCCCCCCAGATCGAAGGTCTGCCGAAAGAAGGCGCGATGAAATCGCACGTACGGATTTGTCTTGCCGACCTTGTAGGCTTCGCCGCTGGTAAAGCCAGCGACGCCGACGGTTGTGCTGAGACCGAAGCCTTGATCGAGCTCGGGGTTCACATAAAACTCGCCCTCGTTCCACAGGCGGACCCCAGCATAGAGTGTCAGATCGAATGTCTCGTCGCCGCGGCTACCGGGGTCCAAGCTAAATGCTCCACGATAGGGCGATTTGAACGCCGGGTGATATTGATCCACAAAGGTCATCTGGCCATGCAGCGACCAATCTTCCGGGGCGTCGGCAGCCAATGCTGTGCCAGGGATGCAATAGAGCAGAGCTGCCACCAGAGCCGTGCCCCGAGCGACCCGAACCAGCCAATGTGCAATATATTCAAGCTTCCGCAAGGACATGCCTGCCACCCTAAAATTCCCTTAGCTGCTTTTTTATGACAATAGACTCGGCCCCGAGGGGCTTGTCCTTCCAATTAGGATGATATACATATACCCCTATACGTATAAGGCAAAGGACAATGAGTCACATAGTTGAAGAAAAACAAAAGCTGTTGCATCGCGTGCGCCGTTTGCGCGGACAGATAGAGGCGCTCGAACGAGCGCTTGAGGCGGAGGTAGGCTGCACAGATGTGATGAAGCTTCTCACGGCCAGTCGCGGCGCTATCAACGGCCTGATGGCTGAGGTGGTCGAGGATCACATCCGCATGCATATGATTGACGCCGGACGCAAACCATCACGATCCGAAGCTGAAGCAGCGGATGAATTGCTGAGTGTGCTGCGGACCTACATCAAATAGTTTAAAAGGAAACGGTCCGGTGATGGTCTTCAAAGTCCGATACCAACTTAAGGGCGTGCAGGTTGGCCACCCCGGCAGTACCAGAACTATCCTAGAGGCACGCCAACTGGCTTTTGAAGGCCGAACGATTTATGGGGCCGACTTCGCCATCATTCTGGGAGCGGACCGCGACGGCAAAGAAGCGGCGGTGGAATCAATAAAACTCTAGACGTGATGCAACAGGTGGTCGCGATGAGCGGCGCGACAAGCAATCTCATTGCAGATCGGACAGAACATCACATCAGCTTCCATGTTTTCGACCCCACGCGTGACCGCGACATAAATCATGCAAAGGCATTACTTACACGGGATTATTTACACGGGCGAATGCTTTAGCTGCGTCTGCCTTGGGACAAATAGATAAGCTCATTCTCCCAATTAAGCATCGTGTTTTACAGCTGAGACATCGATGCCATTCGTGTTCATTGCCAGGCGCGCTCAGTTTATGGCTTTGCAAGATGCACCTCGACATCCGGTTGATTCCACCAGCCGCCGCCCAGCGCTGCGAACAAGGCCGCCGTGTCGGATAAACGGCTGGCTTGCGCCTGAATTACGGCAAGTCTCGTTTGCTGCTGCGCCTGCTCCGCAGTGAGCAAGCCAAGCCCGCTCGTCTGGCCAAGGCTGACCAGCTTGCGCGCGATGGCGAGACTACGCGATGCGGCGGCGTCCGCCGCCTCTGCCGCGTTCAAATTGTCGCTGTCCGACTGGACCGCATGAAGGGCGTCCGCAACATTCTGAAACGCCGTGACAACCGTGCCGCGATATTGCGCTGCGACCTGATCATAAGTATCACGCGCCGCCTGGGTGCGGTGGGCCAGCGTGCCGCCATCGAATAAGGGCTGTGTGAGACCAGCGCCGATGCTCCAGAACTGGTTGCCGGGCGCTGAAAGCTGGCCCAGCTCTGTCGCTACGGTGCCCGCATCGGCCGACAGGGTGATATTGGGCAAACGGGCGGCAATGGAAACGCCGATTTCGGCGCTTGCCATATGCAGATTTTCTTCCGCTGCCCTCACATCGGGCCGCTGTTCCACCAGTTTGGAGGGCAAACTGACGGGTATATCTTCCGGCAATTTCAGCGCCGCCAGGTCAAGATCGGGCGGCGCATCGTCCGCCGGCAAATGACCGCCCAGCGCAATCAACAGGTCGCGGTTCTGAGCCAGCTGCTTTTCCAGCGGCGGCAGCGTCTGCTGCATCTGCGCCAGCACCACCTGTTGGGCCGCGATATCGGCACCGGCAATCTGCCCCAGCGAATGCTGGTGTTCCTCTATCTCCAGAATCTGTTGTTCGTCGGCAATGAGGGCATGGGTTGCATCAATCTGGGCGCGCAGCGAGGCTTCCTGAATCGCGGCGGCGACGATATTGGCGGTTAGCCCGACATAGGCCGCCTGCAGCTGGAAACGCTGGGAATCGGCCTCGGCCTGCAGGGCTTCCACCTGGCGGCGGTTGCCTCCCCACAGATCGGGCGACCAGGAAACCGAAAGCTGCGTCTGATAAAGACTGTAAAGCAGAGCCGCCGAGGTGAGGGTCGGCGAAATCTGCGCCGCATTCCTGTTGCGGCTGGCGTCGAGGCCTGCCGTCACGCTGGGATAGTAGTTTCCCATCTGGGCTTTGACATTTTCCATGGCCGCGCGCAGCGCAGCCTGGGCCGCCTGTAGATTGGGGCTGTCCTTGATCGCCTGCCGCACCAGCCCGTCCAGGGCCTCGGAATGAAACAGCAACCACCACTGGCCCGGGATGTCTGCGCCGGGCGCAAAATGCTGGGCCGCGCCGCCCGCTACCGTCACACCCACCGTATCGGTGAGTGGCGCGCCGGTGTAACTTTCGGCCTTGGGCGGCGGCGGCGCCTGGAAATCCGGTCCCACCGTGCAAGCCGCCACTCCCAGACATAGACCCAGCAAGAGCAGTTTTCTCGCCATCTTCTACTCCGCCGGTTCCGGCTGGGGCAGGCCCCGCATCGCATGGCCGCGCCGGGAAAACACAGTGATCAGCACGGGCAACACCACCAGGATGAAGGCCGGTGCCAGCAGCATGCCGCCCACCACCACCAGCGCCAGCGGCTTCTGCACCTGCGAGCCGATGCCGGTCGAGAAAGAAGCGGGCAGCAGCCCGGCACAGGCCGCCACGCAGGTCATCATCACCGGCCGCATCTGGACGCGGCAGGTGCGCAGGATGGCGCTGGTGCGGTCCAGCCCCTCATCGATCATGCGGTTGAAATAGGAAAGCACGATGATGCCATCCATCGCCGCGATGCCGAAAAGGGCGACAAAGCCGATCGCCGCCGAGACGCTGAACGCCGAGCCGGTGACGGCGAGCGCGAAAATTCCGCCCACCAGGGCCATGGGAATGACACTGATGGCCAGCAATGTGTCGATCAGCGAGCCAAAATTGGTGTAAAGCAGAATGCCGATCAGAAGCATGCTGAGCGGCACAATCACCATCAGGCGCTGCATCGCCTCCTGGAATTCGCCGAACTCGCCAACCCATTCCAGGCGATAGCCAGGAGGCAGTTGAATCTGCTGGCCAATGCGCTGCTGCGCGTCGGCTACCGCGCCGCCCAGGTCGCGGCCGCGCACCGAGAATTTGATGGGGACATAGCGCTCCTGGTTTTCGCGATAAATGAAGGATGCGCCCGACACCAGGCTCGCATTCGCCACATCGCCCAGTGGAATCTGCACAATACCACCGCCCGGCGCGGCGGCGCCGATGGTGATGCCGCGAATGGCGTCGAAATCCTGGCGGTATTGCGGCGCCAGCCGCACCATGATAGGAAAATTGCGATCGCTATTGTCCTCATAGAGATTGCCGGCGGATTGCCCGCCGATCGCCGCCTGGATCACGGCATTGATGTCTCCCGGAGTGAGGCCGTAACGGGCGGCGCGCGCCCGGTCTATGTCGATACGCAGCGCGGGTTGACCCAGTGAATTGAACGCCGCCAAATCGGTGATGCCGGGCACGCCCCCCATCACCTGCTGGATGCGCCCCGCCGTCCGCTGCAGGGTTGCCAGATCGTTTCCGAACAGCTTGACAGAATTCTCGCCTTTGACGCCTGAAGCGGCTTCCTCGACATTGTCCTCGATATACTGCGAGAAATTGAAATCGACGCCGGGAAATTCCGCCTCCAGGCGGGCCGTGAGGTCCGACACAAGTTTCGCCTTATCTACGCCCCTGGGCCACTGATCGAAGGGCTTCAGAGGCGCGAAAAATTCCGCGTTGAAAAATCCGGTTGCGTCGGTGCCGTCGTCCGGCCGGCCATGCTGAGAAACGACGGTTTCGACTTCTGGATAGGATTTGATGATCCGGCGCATGCGATTGACATAGCCATCGCTCGCCTCCAGCGAAATGGAAGGCGGCATCGAGGCGCGAATCCAGAGATTGCCCTCCTCCAGATGCGGCAGGAATTCCGAGCCCAGGGACCTGGCCACGAGCAATGCGAGAAGGAATATCACCGCGGCGGCTCCCAGGGTAAGGATGCGGTTGTTGAGTGCAAAGCCTGCCGCCGGCTCATAGATTTTGCGCAAGCCCCGCACCAATGCAGTTTCCGTTTCGTCAAGCGTCTCGGGCAGGAGAAAACTCGCCAGGGCTGGCGAAACCGTAAAGGTCGCGATCAATCCGCCAATAATGGCATAGGCGTAAGTGCGCGCCATCGGCCCGAAAATGTGACCCTCAACACCGCTCATGGTAAAAAGCGGAATGAATCCGGCGACGATAATGGCCGCGGAAAAAAAGATCGCGCGGTCCACCTGCAGCGCCGAATTGGCGATGACGGCGAACTTTCCCCGAAGATCGGTGACCGCGCTGTCCTGAAGCCGGGAATCGCGCGCGAAGCGGCGGTGCCGCGGCTCGCTCAGATGGCGGAAGATATTCTCCATCATGATGACGGTCGCATCCACCACCAGGCCGAAATCGATCGCTCCCACTGACAAGAGATTTGCCGATTCGCCGCGCAGGGTCATGATCAGGACGGCGAACAGAAGCGCGAACGGAATGGTAGCCGCAACGATCACCGCACTGCGAAGATTGCCCAGGAACAGCCATTGCATCGCGAAAATCAGCAACATGCCCGCGACCATGTTGTGGATGACGGTAGCGGTGGTGACATGTATGAGATCGCTGCGGTCGTAGATGCGTTCGATGTGTATGCCAGCGGGCAGGATGCCGGCACTGTTGATCCGCCGCACCTCGTCTTCCACCCGGCGGATCGTGGGCATGCTCTGCTCGCCGCGCCGCATCAGCACGATGCCCTGAACGATATCGTCG
This sequence comes from Rhizomicrobium sp., assembly GCA_035568995.1. Taxonomy (GTDB): domain Bacteria; phylum Pseudomonadota; class Alphaproteobacteria; order Micropepsales; family Micropepsaceae; genus Rhizomicrobium. The sequence continues at coordinate 33,881 of DATMNL010000037.1, forward strand.
TCATTGTCCTGGCCGGCTATGCCCAACCGGGGCTGGTTGCCCACGCGGACGTCGGCGACATCGCTCAAAAGCACCGGCGCGCCGTTATTGGCGTTCAACATGGTGCTTTTGATGTCGTCCAGCGAATGGATCAGGCCGACGCCGCGCACCACCGCCGATTGGGCCCCGATATTGATGGTCTGGCCGCCGACATTGAGATTGCTGTTACCCAGCACCTGAAGCACCTGCGGCAATGTGAGGCCAAACTCCACCAGCCGGTGCAGGTCCACCGTCACATCATAGGTCTTGGTCTTGCCGCCCCAGCCGGTGACGTCAATCACGCCGGGCACCGCCTTGAAGCGCCGTTCCAGCGTCCAGTCCTGGATGGTCTTCAGGTCGAGACTCGAAGCGCCCGGCGGCCCGGTTACGCGATAACGGTAGATTTCGCCCACCGGGCTATCCGGCGAAATCTGCGGCTGGGCGCGATTGGGCAACGCCCCCAATTGCGACAGGCGATTGGTGACCCATTGTTGGGCTTCGTCATAGGTGAAGTCGTAGGTGAACTGCAGCTTCACATCCGACAGTCCGAACAGTGAAACAGTGCGGATCGCCGTGACATGCGGAATACCCGCCATCTGGATTTCTATGGGAATGGTGACGTAGCGTTCGATTTCCTCCGCCGACTGGCCGTTGCTCTGGGTGACGATATCCACCAATGGCGGTACGGGATCGGGGTAGGCCTCGATATTGAGGTTGAAAAACGCCGCCAGTCCGCCCGCGACAAGAATCCCCAGCAACACCACCACAAGCACGCGTTGCCTGAGAGCGAACTTGACGATGCTGTTCACGGCCCGCTCATTTTGCTGCTCAACCGTTGCCGGCGGCCTGGTCCATGAACAGCCCGCCACTGGTGACGATCTGCTCGCCAACCGCAAGGCCAGACGTGATTTCGGAATAGCCGCCGCTGCTGCGCCCGATGTTTACCCGCCTGCGGCCGAGATCGCCGCGCAGGTTCGCCACCCAGACATGCGCGGCATCGCCCTCATAGACCACCGCGCTTTGCGGCACAGCCGGCGCATCCGCTGCCTGGCCGGCATAAATGATAAATCCGGCCGCCATGTTGGGCTTCAGCCGATCGTTGGCATTGTGAATTTTCGCGCCGATCACCAGCCGGTGGGTGTTGGGATCGATCACCGAGGAGATATAGGCGATGCTGGCGTGAAAGACTTCGCGCGGATAGGCCGGCACGTGCACATCGGCTTCATCGCCCAGATGCACCAGGCCGACATCGGCTTCGCGCACATTGGCGACCAGCCAGACCGTGGAAGGATCGCCCACCGAAAATACCGCCGAATCCTGCCCGGAGCCCGTCATCGCGTCTATCTCCGCGTCCGTCTTGCCCAGGATGCGCAGGCGGCTGCGGGCGGACGCCAGGGAGGCGCTGGCGGCGGCGAGATCCACCTGGGCCTGCTGCCAGTCTTTCTGCGCCGCGCCGTCGCTCTCAAAAAGTTCGTGCTGGCGTCTCTCATTGGCATTGGTGGCGCGGAACTGGGCACTGGCAGTGACAAGATCGCTTTCGGCCTGCAGCACGTCGGAGGACTGGCCGCTCAGGACCGGCAGGCCGTGTGCGATAGGTCCATGCGCGCCGGTGAGCGCGAACCCGCCGTTGGGCGCGACATAGCCGTCGGTGACGATCTCGGTATGGAAGATGCGATGCCCCACAGTCTGGATCTGGAGCCGGGCGCGTTGTTCGGAGCTCGGGATAAAGGTGGCCAACCGGGGCGCGGCTGCTGATGCCGTATCCGGCCCGGTCTGAAAGAAATAGATCATGAAAAGTGCGGCAAGCGCCGCGCAAGTCGCCAGCACCGCCACCGCGAACATCTGAGTCCGCGCTGGCCATGAGGAAACCCGATTTTCCTCTTTTTGCGCCCCGTCTTGCATGGCTGATTTCCATGGTGTTGCGCCCAGCCCGGCGCCGCCGGATTTTAGGCCGCCCTCCATAGCAATCGCGCCTTACGGCAGCCTTACAAAAGCGACCGAGTCTTACGGCAACCTTACGAACCTGTCAGATTTATTGCGTTGCCCAGCTTCTGCCTGCAAAATCGGATCATGCGGCTATTGCTCGTCGAAGATAACGCCAGGCTGTCAAGCCTGATTGCCGCAGGCCTGGCGAAGGAAGGCCTCGCGGTGGATGCCGTCACCACCGTCGCTGAATGTCTGAGCGCCCTGGCAACCACACATTTCGCGGCGGTCATTCTCGACCTTGGTCTGCCGGACGGCGACGGATTGTCGATACTGCAGCATATGCGCGCGCAGGGCAGTTCGATACCCGTACTGGTGTTGACCGCGCGCCTCAGTGTCGGCGACCGGGTCAAGGGCCTGCATCACGGTGCCGATGATTATCTGGGCAAGCCTTTTGCATTCGAGGAACTGGTCGCCCGGGTGCGCGCGCTGTTGCGCCGTCCCGCCGCCTATCTGGGCCGCGAATTGCGGCTGGGGCGCCTCAGCTTCGATATTGAAGGGCGTGAGATTGCCATAGATGGCGTGCCATATGCCGTGGCGCCGCGCGAAGCGTTGGTGCTGGAAGTGCTCATGCGCCGCGCCAATCGCGTGGTTCCAAAAAAGGTGTTGGAAGATCAGCTATACGGCCTGTCTGCCGATGGCAGCGCCAATGCGGTGGAAGTTTCGGTGCATCGGCTGCGAAAGCAATTAACCGAGACAGGGGCCCATATCGCCATTCATACGGTGCGCGGCGTGGGCTATCTCATCAAGGAAGAACAGCCGTGAGGGGCCGCTCCCCGTCCATCCTGCACCGCATTGTCGGGCTGCATGTGGTGGCACTGGGCGGCGTCACTATCGCCATCACCGTCGCCGCCTATTTTCTCCTCAACTCCACCGTCAACGATTTCGAGAACCGGCTCCTGCGCGACCACGCCGCCAGTGTGGCGTCCTATCTGGCATTTGGCGGGGGCGGTTGGTCACTTGCCCTGCCGCCCGATCTTCAGGCGATCTACACAAAGGGCTATGGCGGCTATGCGCTGGCAGTCGTGAGCGATGAAGGTCACGTAATCTATTCTTCGTTGCCCAATGACCGCCCCTTCAGTATGCCCGAGCCCCACAGTTCACAGACCACTTACTTCAATGAGAATCGCGGCGCATCCGTTTATTACGGCACGATCCTGCCGGTGAATCGCCAGGGGCACGCCGCTTGGATCCAGGTGGGGCAGAATCTTGAAAATCCCGATGTCATCATTGACGATGTCGTGGCGCTGTTTGTTGGCCGCATTGCCTGGCTGGTGGTTCCAATCTTCGTGGTGTTGCTGCTTATGGATGTGCTCTTGATGCGCCGTCTCCTCAAACCGATCGTCGCGGCCTCCCATGTTGCCTCCTCCATCGGCCCCGAGCAGCCGCTGCTCAGGCTGCCCACCGGCGCCCTGCCGCGCGAAGTCTTGCCGCTGGCCGAAGCCGTCAATGAGGCGCTCGACCGGCTGGAAAAGAGCCTTCAGGCGCAACGCGAATTCACCGCTGATGCGGCGCATGAACTGCGCACCCCGCTGGCGATCCTGCGTACCCATGTGGATACGATCCTCGACGTCCCGGCAGCCGCTGCGCTTCAATCCGATATTGACGCGATGGGCCACGTCTTGGACCAGCTTCTGGAGCTGGCGGAACTGGAAGGCTTCGCCATCGGCCAGAGCGAGCGCGTCAATCTCACCGAGCTGGGCGCGGAAGTTGTTGGCCTGATGGCTCCCATTGCGCTGGCCGAGCACAAATCGCTGGAATTTTCAGCCGGACCCGCCCCGGTTTTGGTTTTCGGCAATGCCGAGATGCTGTTCCGCGCCCTGCGCAATTTGGTTGAGAACGCCACCCGCCATTCGCGTCCCAATCAGAGCGTGGAAGTCGAGGTGGCTTTGCCCGCTATTATTCGGGTCATGGATCGCGGCCCCGGTATCAAGCCGGCCGAACGTCAGCTCATTTTCCAGCGCTTCTGGCGCCGCAATCGCCAGGACAAAGGGCATTCCGGACTGGGTCTGGCGATCGTGGCCAAGATCATACAGCTGCACCACGGAACCATAGAAGTCACTGACCGGGATGGTGGCGGGGCCACATTCAGTATTCTGTTACCCGCACTCCATGTAAGTTCGGGGTCAGAATGAATTGGCCCGGGTTTTCCGGACGGTTTATTTAATAGTAAGAGGGCCGGTGTTTTCGCCTGACGCGGGGCCCAAGAAGAAATGCGGATGGACCGGCCTGCTCGCTACGCTCGCAGGGCACCAGCTTTTGTAAGCTCGCCAAGAGGCTCGCCAACAAAAGCTAGGCGTGGTGCGCCCTAGGGGAGTCGAACCCCTCTTGCAGGAATGAAAATCCTGAGTCCTAACCGATAGACGAAGGGCGCGTGACGCGGGTTGATACAGGCCGTAATGCATCTTGGCAAGCGCCACTTTATCATGATTTCTCAAAGGTTTGCAGGCGCCGCATCCTCGATCTGGAGCTGGGCGCGTTCGGCGCCGCCCCAATCGTCGCCGCGCAGTTTTCCGGCGGCATGAATGCGCCGCCCGCGGCTGGCCAGCAGCCCCTCCCCCAGTTTGCTGCCCACGGCACGGAAAGCGATGGCATCCAGTCGCGCGCCGTCGCCGCCCATCAGCCGGAGCTTGATATGATCGCCGCCCACAATATCGGCGAAACCGACCTTGAGGTCAGGGAAGCCCAGCACCGGTTCGGGATTGCCCGCACCAAAGGGACCGGCCAGCGCGATCTCGCGCACCAGTGACGGTGTAGCGGCGGAGGGCGACGAGACGGCATCGAGATCGAGCATCCCCGCCGACTCCAGCGCCTTGCCGGCGCCTTCAAATTGCGCGTGAAGAAATTCGCGGAAAGCGGCCAGCTGCGGCGCCATCAGCGAGAAGCCGGCCGCCATGGCGTGGCCGCCGCCGGATTCGATCAGTCCCGCTTCGCGCGCCGCCCGCACCATGCGGCCGATATCCAGGCCGGCAATGCCGCGCGCCGAACCCCTCCCCATGCCGCCTTCAAAGCCCGCGACAAAAGCCGGCTTGGCGAAACGCTCTTTCAGCCGTCCGGCGACGATGCCGACCACGCCCGGATGCCAGCCTTCGCCTTCCACCAGAAGAAAGGGCGCATTCTCCTGCAATGCCGCCAGCGCCATGGCTTCGTCCAGGATAGTCTTCTCGATCTGGCGCCGTTCCAGATTGTGCAGGTCCAGCAGGCGGGCGAACTCCGCCGCCGCGCCGGCCTCGCGGGCGACAAGCAGATCGGTGCCCAGGCCACAGCGTCCCACCCGGCCGCCGGCATTGATGCGCGGGCCGAAGACAAAACCCAGATGATAGGCCGTGAAGGGCGGCGCGGCCTTGGCCACCGTGGCCAGCGCCGCCAGCCCCGGACGCGCCAGATTGGAAAGTGTCGCCAGACCCTGGCGCACAAAGGCGCGGTTGAGGCCGATCAGCGGCACCACATCGCAGACCGTGGCCAAGCCCACCATGTCGAGCCCATCGCGCAGATCCGGTTCGGCAATGGCGCGCGTCTGAAAAAAACCGCTGTCGCGCAAAGCGCGGCCCAGCGCCACCAGGAACATGAACGTCACCCCCGCCGCGCAAAGATAGGTGAGGCCCGATGTGTCACCCGGCTGGTTGGGATTGACATGGGCCAGCGCATCCGGGCGCGCCTCGACCCGGTGATGGTCCAGCACCACCACATCCAGTCCCAGGACGAGCGCTTGCTCGAACGCCGCGCCGCCGGACGCGCCGCAATCCACTGTCACCACCAGCTCCGCGCCTTCCTCTTTCAGCGCCGCGAATGCCGCCGCGGAGGGACCATAGCCTTCGGTGAGGCGATCGGGGATATAAACGCGCGGCGCATCGCCGAGACGTGCAAGAAATTCCGCCAGCAGCGCGCAGGAGACCGAACCGTCCACGTCATAATCGCCGAATACCGCGATGCGCTGGCCCTGTTCCAGGGCGCGAACCACGCGCGCCACCGCGATATCCATCTCCGCCAGCACCAGCGGGTCCGGCATCAGCTTTTTCAAACTCGGATTGAGAAAATCCCGGGCGCCAGCCTCATCGATGCCGCGCGCCGCGAGCAGATGCGACAGCACGGGCGACAGGCCCAGATTCTGAATCAACCCGCGCGCAACGGCTTCGTCCCCGGCCGCAAGCCGCCAGCGCCGCCCCGAAAAGCTGCGCGCGACACCGAAAGCCGCTTGCCCTGCTGGCTCAGACAAGGCTCACGCGGCCTCCATGGGAATCATGCAGGGCCGCGCCCGCACCTTGTCCGAGGCGGCAATGGCCTTCAGGGCGCGCTCGACGGCGCTCTGCTGGCTCTCATGGGTGATCATCACGATAGAGACATGCTCGCCCGGGTCCCGGCCGCGCTGGATCATGCTTTCAATGGAGACATTCGCCTCGGACAGACGCCCGGCAATCTCGGCCAGCACGCCTGGCACGTCCAGCACTTCGAAGCGCAGATAATAGGCCGATTGCGCCGCGCCCGAATCCGCCGGCACCAGGGTCTTCAGGCTCGCCGCCGGGCGGCCGAACACCGGGCCGAACGAGCCGCGCGCGATCTCGACAATATCGGAGACCACCGCCGAAGCGGTCGGCGCCTCGCCGGCGCCGCGGCCGGAAAAAAAGAAGGACCCCGCCTCGCCCGCATCCACCACCACGCCATTGGCCGCGCCGTCCACATTGGCCAGCGGGGTGCGCGCCCGCACCATCGCGGGATGGACGCGCTGGTCGATGCCTGTAGGCGATCCCTTTTTGTCATAGGTCTGCCGCGCCACGCCGAGCAGCTTGATGCGAAAGCCGAACTCGGAGGCGAAACCGATATCGTTGGCGGTGATATGCGCGATACCTTCGACCTTCATGTTGGCAAGATCGGGCGCGGTGCCGAAGGCAAGACTGGAAAGCAGGGCAAGCTTGTGCGCCGTGTCGCCGCCGCCGATGTCGAGCGAAGGATCGGCCTCGGCATAGCCCCTGGCCTGCGCTTCCTTCAGCACCTCGGCGAAACCGCGCCCCGTGACCTCCATTTCGGTCAGGATATAATTGCAGGTGCCGTTGAGAATGCCCTTTACCGCGTCCACGCCATGGGCGATCAGGGCCTCGCGCAAGGTGGTGACGATGGGAATGCCGCCGGCCACCGCCGCCTCGAATTTCAGCTGCAAATTCTTCTTCTCGGCCAGTTCGGCCAGCGCTTTGCCATGCCTGGCGAGAAGCGCCTTGTTGGCGGTCACCACATGCTTTCCGTTTGCCAGCGCCGCTTCGACCAGCTTGCGCGCCACGCCTTCTTCGCCGCCGATCAGTTCCACCACCACATCGGCGTCGCCGCTGGCCAGCGCCATCGGATCGGCAAGCAGGCTCCCGACATGGAAACCCCTTTTCTTCCTCGGATCGCGGGCGCTCACCGCAACGATTTCAAGCCCCCGCCCGGCTTGCGCCGCCAGGGCTTCGCTGCGCGAGGACAACGCCTTGATCACGCCGCCGCCCACCGTGCCGAGCCCGGCAATGGCGATTTTCAAGGGTGGAATCACTTTGCGTCCGCCAGATTCTTTTCCGGCGGAAGATCGGGGGGGGCGCCATTGGTGCCCATGGCGAGAAATTTCTTCACATTGCGCGCCGCCTGGCGGATGCGATGCTCGTTCTCCACCAGCGCCACGCGGACATAGCCTTCGCCATATTCGCCAAAGCCGATCCCGGGCGAGACCGCGACCTTGGCATGGAGCAGCATCTGCTTGGCGAACTCCATCGAGCCGGCTTCGCGGAACCGCGCAGGCACCGGCGCCCAGGCGAACATCGAGGCTTCCGGCGCAGGTATTTGCCAGCCGGCCTGCGCCATGCTTTTCACCAGCACGTCGCGGCGCGATTTGTAGACGGCGCGGATCTCCTCGACGATGGATTGCGGCCCGTTCAGCGCGGCGGCGGCGGCGACCTGGATCGGCGTGAAGGCGCCATAGTCCAGATAGGATTTGATCCGCGCCAGCGCGCCGATCAGTTTTTCATTGCCCGCCGCGAAACCCATGCGCCAGCCGGGCATGGAGAAAGTCTTGGACAGCGACTGGAATTCGATTGAGATGTCCTTGGCGCCGTCCACCTCAAGAATGGAGGGCGGCGGATTGTCGCCAAAATAAATATCGGCATAGGCCAGATCCGACAGCACCCAGATCTCGTGCTTTTTGGCGAAGCGCACGATCTCTTTGTAAAAATCCAGATCCACCACCTGGGCGGTGGGATTGGAGGGATAGTTCACCACCAGCGCCAGCGGCGACGGCACCGAATGGCGCGTGGCCTTGCCGATGCTGGAGAGATACTCCTCCGGACTGGTGGCGGGGATATGACGGATGGCGGCGCCCGCGATCATGAAGCCGAAGGCATGGATCGGATAGGCGGGATTGGGCACCAGCACCACATCGCCCGGCGCGGTGATCGCCATGGCCAGGTTGGCGAAGCCTTCCTTGGAACCCAGCGCCGCGATCACTTCGCGGTCGGGATCGAGGGTCACGCCGAAGCGGCGCTTATAATAGGCGACGTGCGCCTTCCTGAGGCCCTTGATGCCGCGGGAGGCCGAATAGCGGTGGGCGCGGGGGTCGTGCGCCGTCTCGCACAATTTGTCCACGATAAAGGACGGGGTCGGCATGTCGGGATTGCCCATGCCGAAATCGATGATGTCCTCGCCCCTGGCGCGCGATTGCGCCTTGAGGCGGTTTACTTCCTCGAAGATGTAGGGCGGCAGCCGCTTGATGCGGTAAAAGTCGGTATTCATGGGGTAATCCTGAAAACGCCACAGAATCGGGGATTTGAGGGCCCGAAGCAATCATTTTTGACGAGAAATGAGGCAGCTTCGGGTCCGTTATTCCAAAGCTGCACGGCCCGGCGGCATGGCCGCAGGTCCCGGCGCGATCATTTTTCCGCTAATTTGAGGCGTCAGCTTTGGACAAAGATTTCCGCACGGCGGTTGCCTTCTTCGCCCTGGGGCATGGATTCGTAAAAGACCGGCTGGCTGTCGCCCACCGCCTCGATCAGCACTTTCTCGGCGGGAACGCCATCATGAATCAATTCCTGGGCGACGGCATTGGCCCGTTGCTGCGACTTCTCGAAGATCAGTTCCAGGTGTTTTTCAACGGGCATGTTGGCGGTACGGCTGGAGGCATGGCCCACCACCCGAATCGCACCACCACCGCCCGCTGTTTTGTACTGGACCACGGTATTCTTGATCTGGGTGCGGGCAGCTGCCGACAGAATGGTGCCGTCGCCGGGGAAAAAGACCACCGCGGTCGGGGTGGCGCCACTGTTGGTGCCCATACCCGCGGGACTGGTGGAAATCGTGTCCAGATTGGCGATCACGGCCCCGCCCGACATGTCCGCAGGGCTGCCTTTGGGCGGCACCGCCGCCATGGGCGCAGGCGCGATACCGGCGTTGGAAGCGGTCTGGCGATAACGCGCCACAATCGGGGCGGAAACCCACTGGTTGATGGAAGGATCAAGCGGCGGGGCGGCCGAAGGCTTGAACCCAAGAGCCGCATCGGATGCCGTCTGGTTCGCCATGCCGGCGCCGCGAACAGGGGTGTTGGCTGGCACGGCCGGCACAGCGGGTTCGGCGCCCGGCGGCCGGACGGCAGCCGGGGTCGACGGCGCCACGGCCGCCATCTGAACCGGACGGCTTGGAGGATTCGCACCCGTGGGAACGGCACTGGTCCCCTGCGCCAGGGCCGGCGGAGGCACGGCGGCAGCGGTGGTAGGGGCCGGTGGCGCGGGCGTAGCGGGCTGTGCTGGCATGGGCTGTGCCGAAGGCGGGCTATCCGTGGTGGGCGGCGCGTCATTGGCCGAGGACGGGGGTGCAGATGCAGATGTAGATAAAGGCGCGGCAGCAGAGGCAATTTGCGCTGAAGGCGGCACATCGGCGGCGCCGGGCGGTGCGGCGGCAGCTTCGGTTCCGGCCCGCAGCGAATCAGCGCTATAGCGGGCCTGGGCGCCGTCGGCGGCCAGGGACTGGGCGGCGGCCTGCTGCTGGGCAGGCGTGGACGTGGCGGGACGGGCCGGAAGGTTGGCCAGGTCCGGCGTGGTCCGGGCGCTGGTGTCGGTGGAAGCGGTCTGAGTGCCGGCATCCGGCGGAGGCGGGGCACTGTCGTCACCGCCGAACCAGCGGGTGGGGTCCAGGGCGGACGCGGCGCTGGCAACCGTATCGCCAACACCGCTGGCTGCATCGGACACGGTCTGGCAGGCGCTGAGCCCCAGAGCGACGCCCAAAGCCAGTGTCAGTTGCACAAACGGAATGGTCTTGATCATGCGGTACGTTCCCGAAAATCCAGCCGGATTTGCTCCAACACAGCCGCGCCATGGCGCGGGAAACCCAGCGCTTTTCTATACCGTGCCAGCCGGACCGTTCCAAGCTGGCCAAACGCCTAAATACGTGAATTCTTGAACAATTTCCCGGGATGCGACACTTCTATTGCCGCGGCCTTGGGCGTTTGCGCCGGACCGGCTGGCCACGCTAAACCGTCAGGCGGAACAGATATGCCGCAAAATTCCCCCAAAACGCCCCTGCCGCCGCCCGACGCCGAGGCCATCTCGCCGGACAGTTTCGCGCAGCTGGACCGCGCAATATTCGCCCGCAACATGCTGAAGGTGGGCGCACAGACCCAGCACCTGCTGACCGAGTTCTTCAAGCGAATCGCCACCCAGGAAAATCCCGGACCGCTCGATCCGCTCAATGTCTCGGGCGCCTTCCTGGCGCTGGCGGCGGCGATGGGCCAGGACCGCGAGACGGTCATGAACGGCCAGGTCCAGCTCTGGAAGGATTGGATGGGCCTTTGGGAGACCACGGCCCTGCGTATCCTGGGCGGCGAGGCCGAGGCGGTGGTGGCGCCCGCGCCCGGCGACCGGCGCTTCAGGGACAGCGAATGGCAGCGCAACGAGATTTTCGATTTCATCAAACAGTCTTATCTGCTCACCGCCAATGCGGTGCAGGAGATGGTCGCCAACCTGCACGGCATTCCGGACAACGAAAGAAAGCGCATCGAATTCTACACCAAGCAGTTCGCCGATGCCTTCGCGCCCACCAATTTCCCGCTCACCAACCCCGAAGTGGTGCGCGCCATCCTCAAATCCAATGGCGAGAATCTGGTGAAGGGCCTGGACAATCTTCTGGCCGATATCGAGCGGGGGCGCGGTGAATTGTCCATCCGCCAATCGGCTGACGGTTTCGTGTTGGGCGAGAATATCGCCACCGCGCCGGGCAAGGTGGTGTTCCGCAATGAATTGATCGAACTGTTGCAGTTCGATCCCGTGACAGAAGAGGCGCATGAGCGCCCCCTGCTGATCTTCCCGCCCTGGATCAACAAATACTACATCCTGGATCTTCGCCCCGAGAACAGCCTCATCCGCTGGCTGGTGGGCCAGGGCTATACCGTTTTCGTGGTCTCATGGACGAATCCCGACGAACGCCTGGCCGAATTCGGCTTTGAGGATTACATGCGCGACGGAATCTTCGCCGCGCTGGACGCGGTGAAGGACGCCACCGGCGTGGAGGACCCCAACTGCGTCGGCTATTGCATCGGCGGCACGCTCTTGGCGGCGACGCTGGCCTATATGGCGGCCAGGGGCGATTCCAATTTCGGCAGGGAGCGGATTCATTCCGCCACTTTCTGGGCGGCGCAGATCGATTTCAGCGAGGCGGGCGACCTGTCGGTGTTCGTGGACGAGGCCCAGCTCGAGGCGCTGCAGGAGCAGATGAAAGCCTCGGGCGGCGTGCTCAACGGCGCCAAGATGGCGACCGCCTTCAACATGTTGCGCGCCAATGACCTGATCTGGTCCTTCGTGATCAACAATTACATGCTGGGCAAGCAGCCCATGCCGTTCGATCTTCTCTACTGGAACAGCGACACCACCCGCATGCCGGAAAAGTTGCATCTGTCCTATCTGCGCCAATGCTATCGCGACAACGCCCTGGCGCTGGGCAAGATGATGCTGGCGGGCGTACAGCTGGACCTGTCGAAAGTGACGATCCCGGTCTATCTGCAATCGGCCAAGGAAGACCATATCGCGCCCGCTCAATCCGTGTTCAAGGGGGCGCATCTGTTCGGCGGGCCGGTGCGCTTCATCATCGCAGGCTCGGGCCATATCGCGGGCGTGATCAATCCGCCTGCCGCCAAGAAATATCAATATTGGACGAATGAGCTGAAGAAAGACGAGAAAAATCCGGCCGATGTCGAAGGCTGGCGCAAGGGCGCGACCGAACATCCCGGCTCCTGGTGGCCGGATTGGGACAAATGGCTTTCCAGATTGTCGGGAAAAAAGATTCCGGCCCGCAAGCCCGGCGACGGCAAACTTAAGGTATTGGGCGACGCACCGGGGACCTATGTGAAAGTGAAGGCGCAGTAACATCCCTGTCATTCCCGGCCGAGCATCGCATCGCGATGCGAGGGGAAGGGAACCCGGGTCGATAATCCGGCGCGGCTTCTTAAGTACTGGATCCCCTTCCCTCATGCTCGCTATCGCTCGCATTCGCCGGGGATGACTGAAGAACGGCGATGCCGTTCTTCAGTCAATTCGTCCTTCCCGGCTCCAGCTTTTCGTTTTCGCCGCCGATCTGGTGGTAGAAGCCCGGCCCTTCCGCGCCATCCTGCCAGAAATCGCGCTGCGGCCTGACCAGCCAGTTGCTGCCATCCGGGCCATGCACAAAACCCAGCCGCAGCACTTTCATATAGTGCGCGGCGAAATCCCCCTCGCCGCATTTTCCTTTGATGCAGCTGATGGATACCGAAGTCGTGGCCAATGACGGATCGCGCGGGCGCGGGCCGGAGGTATCGACGCCCTGGCAATGCAGGGAGAACGCCACCGCCCCGGCCTGCGGCTCGGCCCAGGAAATATCGGCGGCGGCCGCCGCCGCGATCCACACCGCGATGCGGTCGCCCCCTTTTTCATCGTGAGTCACACGATATTCCGCGAAGCCCGCCGCGCCTTTGGGAAGGCCGAATTTGAACAGGGTAAAACCGTAAGGCTGAGGCTCCCGTGGCGCCGGGATGGGCGAGGTCTCAAAATCCTGCGCGATCAGCGACAGCACGAAATCCTCCGGATCGCGCCCGTTCAGCAGCGCCGATTGATAAATCGCATGTTCAAAGCCTTCCGGCGCTGCGACATGGATCATGCTGTCGTCGGGCGCATGTCCCGCGACATACCAGTATTCCGGCGCAAAGCCATTGCAGCGCCCTGCCCCAAGTCCCGGCATCGCCAGGGGACGGATGGTGGGACCGCGCGCGATGGCCTTCGACCAGGCGGCGTTCGCCGCCATGCTGGGTCGCTGAAACGGCTCCTTCGCCAGGGTGCGCGGCGGCGCCACGGAAAGTTTTTTTGTCACCGGCGGCTCGGCGGCAAAAGTCACGGCGATATCCCTGGAATGAATGTCGCCCCTGGCTTCGTCGAACAGAGTGAAGACGGCGCGGTCGCCCTGGCGATGCGCCCGCACGATGCCGGCGGCCTGGGCGGCGGAGTTGATCGGCGTGCGGTCGATCGCCGCCACCACCTCACCCGCATGAATGCCGGCGCCGGCCGCCGGGCTTTTTTCATCCACTTTGGTGATCAGCGCCCCGCGCGACGTGAGCAATGGCGCCCTGGCGGCGGCAGCGGGCGTCATCACGGCGAATTCCATCCCGGCATAGCCGCGCGGTTTGGTCGGGGGCGTGACGTAATAGGCCACGCCTCCGACAGAAGCGGCCACGCCCAGTGTCACCAGAATCCACAAACGCGCCATGCGCGTTTCTAGCATATTTAGAGGCCGGTGGTTTCGGCCAGCCCAAGCATAATATTCAAGTTTTGCACCGCCGCCCCGCCCGCGCCCTTGCCGAGATTGTCCAGGGCGGCGACCAACCGGGCCTGGCCCTCTTTTTCATTGCGGAAGACAAACAGCTTCATCCGGTTGGTCCCGGCCATCAGTTCCGCATCCAGGGTCTTGAGCGCTGCGGCTTCTTCCAGGCTTGCCACCTCGATGAGCGGCCGGCCCGCATAAGCCTCGGCCAGTGCGGCATGGATGTCCCGCGCCGAAGGTTTTTTCGGCAGCGCCCACAGGGACAGCGGCAATTCCACCAGCATGCCGCGATAGAAGCGCGCCACGCTGGGCGCGAACAGCGGCGGGTGCTCAAGGCCCGCATGGCGCGTCATCTCGGGGATATGCTTGTGCTCAAGGCCCAGGGCATAGCCGCGCTGGACCGTCTCGACATAGACGGGCGAGTCCTTCTTCTCGAATTCCTCGATCATGCTTTTGCCGCCGCCGGAATAGCCCGAGATGCCATGCACCGTCAGGGGGAAATCGGCCGGCACCAGTCCGGCGCGCACCAGCGGCCGCGCAAGGGCCAGAAAGCCGGTGGCCCAGCAGCCGGGATTGCTCACCCGTTTGGCCGCGGCGATCCTGGCGTAACCCTCTGGCTCCAGCTCGGCAAAACCATAGGTCCAGCCCGCCGCCACCCGGTGGGCGCTGGACGCGTCGATCACCCGCACCTTCGGGTTTTCGATCAGCGACACCGCCTGCCGCGCCGCGTCGTCCGGCAGGCAGAGGATCACCAGATCGGCACTGTTGAGTGCGTCTTTGCGGGCGTGCGCATCCTTGCGTGCGGTTTCGCTGAGCGCGATCAGGGAAAACTCGCCCCTCCCCGCCAGTCTTTCGCGGATTTCGAGCCCGGTGGTGCCCGCCGCGCCGTCTATGAAAATTGCCGCTGCCATGGAATGCGTCCTTAGCCGATGCTTTATAAAGGAAGATGATGGGCAAAAGAAAACAGCGGGCGGGCTCTCGCCCACCCGCTGCCGGAGAAAAGCAAAAGCCTTCTATCGCTTCGAGAACTGGAAGCTGCGGCGAGCCTTGGGACGGCCATATTTCTTGCGTTCCACCGCGCGCGGATCGCGGGTGAGGAAACCGCCCGGCTTGAGGGTGGCGCGCAGACTGGGCTCGTAATTCACCAGGGCGCGCGAAATGCCGTGACGCACCGCGCCGGCCTGGCCCGACAGGCCGCCGCCATTCACTGTGACAACCACATCGAACTGGCCGTCGCGATTGGCCGCAATCAGGGGCTGGCGCAGGATCATGCGCAGCACCGGCCGGGCGAAATAGGTTTTCTCGTCGCGGCCATTGACCGTGATCTTGCCGCTGCCCGGTTTCAGCCAGACGCGGGCCACTGATTCCTTGCGGCGGCCGGTGGCATAGGCGCGGCCTTTGGAGTCGCGCTTGTTGTCGACCTTGGCCGTCTCTTCCGGCGTGTTGATCTTGGCCTTGATCAGCGTGGTCTTGAGTTCGCCGAATTTGTTCTCATCCGCCATGGGTTAGGCCGCCTCATTCTTCGCAGTCGGGGTCTTGGGAGTGGTGTGCTTGTATTGCGTGTTCTTGGGGTTCATCGCCGCCACGTCCAGCTTCTCGGGCGTCTGGGCTTCGTGCGGATGTTCGGCGCCGGCATAGATGCGCAGGTTGGACATCTGGCGCCGGCCAAGCGGCCCGCGCGGCACCATGCGCTCAACGGCTTTCTCCAGCACCCGGCCGGGGAACTTGCCCGCCATCACCGCGCCGGCGGTGCGTTCCTTGATGCCGCCGATATAGCCGGTATGGCGGTAATAGATTTTCTTCTTCAGCTTCTGGCCGGTCAGCAGCACCTTGGCGGCGTTGATGACAATGACATTGTCGCCGCAATCCAGATGGGGTGTGTAGGTCGGCTTGTGCTTGCCGCGCAGCCGCATGGAGATGATCGAGGCCAGGCGGCCCACGACCAGGCCTTCGGCATCAATCAGGATCCATTTCTTCTCGATCTCGGAGAGGCGGGCCGAATAGGTTTTCATGGCGTAATTCCGTTGAAAGGAAGGTTTTTTCCGGTGAAAGATGGGCGCCTATACGGGTTTGCTCCCGCCCGGTCAACAGAAATGTCGGGATATCAGAGCTTATGGCGATATGGTATTATAATACCACATTTTGCCGGCGATTGTATTATGTGACGTACTGGCCTGAGATGCGGTACCCCGTTACTCAGACAGGCCGTCACTAACCGGGGTGGTTCTCGGGGATACATCGTCGGTAAAAATGAGAACCGCCCCGTTAGGACTGCGCCATGGAAAATTTGCCCGGCCGAGTGGCTAAAATAGAATGCGGGTTAGCGATCTGCGCCGCTGGGAACGTGCCTACATAATCTACCACGATGATTGGAGCGCCCTAAGCCCTGCCGCTGCCTCCCTTGTCGCCTTTATTCTCTTCCCCGAGATCAATCCCCAAGGAGACGAAGAAACTTGTGACGGCGTCCGCGCCCTCCAAGATTAAATCTGCTTCCTGGTTTAATTCCACTGCGGTCCAGTCTTTCTCGTTGTGTCCGGTACCCAGCGTTACCAACTTGTTTCTCGCCCTCAACACAATGGGTTTTATGCTTTTGGGGCGGCGACCCTCGGTCCATGTATTATGGCTGGCGTTATTTCGCAGGGTTGCCCTTTTGTGGACTGCGTCTATTAGGTCGAGTCCGCTTTTCTTTTTATCTTCGGAGATATCAAGGCCATTAATAATCGCGGTAAGGATATTTTTTGCGCCTTCATATCCCGTATTGCACATCAGAAAGAGGGTTGCACCGTCTGAGGCGGTGTTTATGCGGCCCGCGATGATTTTGTAGAGATATTCTACAGCGGCAAACGCTTGAACAATCCTTCCAAAAGCATGGTAATGCTCTGGCAGTATAAAAGTCGGTTCGAGGGAATGAGCCATGCCAAAGACCCCAGACTTGTCACGCGACGATGTTCTAAAGCGGCTTCTAAGTACGCCGCCCGAGCCCTTCACACCCAAGGCCAAGCCTAAGGTGAGTCCGGGGCCGGCCGCTACCAAAGCAGAACGGGCGGCGCAGAAACGGGCTGATAAAACTGTCGTAAAGCGGATGCGGAAACGCTAATGGCCGCTCGAGGTAGTCGTCGTTATCGTCACCACGTCAAAGACGCTCGGGATGCCCGATAGGTCGTAGGCCTCTAAAAATATTGAGTCTTCACCAGAATAATATCCGCTGGTCGCGCCTGCGACGCCGGCAGCGCCTCCGGGTTGAAGTGGCCCTTTTCCTGTTACTATATTTGCCCCTGGTCTTTCACCGGGGAGCGTGAACGCACCTGTCGTTGAACCTGCATAGGCATTCTTACTCCCGAGCAGTAGAGCTGCCGCACCGGCCGCAAGTACGCCCAAGCTAATTTTATTTTGAGGAGAGAAGGATTGAGCGGATGCCGGGGCGATTGCTTGATGAAGCAATAGCGTAGCGATTGCGAATTTCTTCAATACCCCCGCCACCTTAAGCCTTTTTATGCCACGCCTTTTTCCCCCAGAATATGCGCTTATATTTCGCCACCGGGAACCCGTTGCGTCTGCGCCAGCGGATGAATGCCAAGGTTTTCTGTTTAATGGTTACCGGCGGCGCCAATCGCCCCAAGCCTTCTTGCGGCGCTTGCCGTCTGCCTTGCCGATATAAGTTTCGTCCGCTTCCCCGATCTTGCCGTGACCGCCCAAGGGAGATTCTGAGCCTTCCAATGGGGCCATGGCGGTGCGGATATGGAGGTCAGCAGTTCGGTTGTATTTGCCTTGGGGGCCGCTTTAAAGTCCCGCGCCATGACGATCCCGAATCCCGAGCCCTTGCTGCTGGCGGACCGCCAGGATGGGGTTTTGCGCCTGACCTTGAACCGGCCGGGCGCCCGCAATGCCCTCTCCTCGGCCCTGATGCGCACCTTGCTGGCGGCGCTGGAACATGCCGCCACCGATCATGCCGTGCAGGTGATCGTGATTGCCGCCAACGGACCGGTTTTTTGCGCCGGGCATGATCTTCGGGAGATGACCGAGGCCCGTGCCAACCGCGACCATGGCAAGGAAAACTTCGCCGCCCTCTTCACCCAATGCTCGGCGCTGATGCAGGCGATTGTCGGCCATCCCCGCCCCGTCATCGCCGAGGTTCAGGGTCTGGCCACGGCGGCGGGCTGCCAGCTGGTCGCCAGTTGCGATCTCGCCGTGGCGGCCGCCACGGCGAAATTCGCCACCCCCGGCGTCAATATCGGCCTTTTCTGTTCGACCCCGATGGTGGCGCTGTCGCGCAACGTCCCGCGCAAGGTTGCAATGGAGATGCTCCTGACCGGCGAGATGGTGACGGCGGAGGATGCGGTGCGCATCGGGTTGATCAACCGCGCGGTGGCGCCGGAAACTCTCACCACCGCAACCATGGCGCTGGCCCGCAAGATCGCCGCCAAGCCTTATGCCACGGTGCGCACCGGCAAGCGCGCCTTCTATCAGCAGTTGGAAATGCCGCTGGAGAAAGCTTACGCCTATGCGGCGCAGGTGATGACGGACAACATGCTCCATGCCGAGGCCCATGAAGGCATCTGCGCTTTTCTGGAAAAACGGGAACCCAAGTGGCCAGAATGAACCGCATTTTTGCGCTTCTGACGGCGGCGGCGCTGACTCTGTCGCCCGCCCTGGCGAAAGATTACAGCGAGGCGGAAACAGACACTATGAACCACGCACTGATGGACTATGCGTTGAACAGCCCCGGCAACTACCTGTACGAAAACAAAGGGTTTGATTTTTACCTCTACCTGCAGGATCACGATGCCAACGCTGCGTTTATCCAGAGTTTCGGCGATGCTGGTAACAAGTTGAAGCCCTGGAGCAGCGCGGTCCATCTGAAGGTCACCAGGGAGATGATGGAATCCGGTCACGCGCCGATGAAAATCACGATCAGCGACTATCACGCAATCGCGCCTGACCAGGCACGGGCTTTTGTGGATGCACGCTGCGGTATGACCTGCGGCGGGCAGAATCTGGTGACGCTGCAGAAGACCGCGAAGGGCTGGACAGTCACAAAATTCGAGAATGTGGGCGAGGAATAATGCCCGCCTATTGCGACACCCTGATCAAATCCATCCTGCGCTCGGTCAAGACCATCGCCATGGTGGGCGCCAGCGGCAACAGCATCCGCCCGTCCTATTTCGCCATGATGTATCTCCTGAACAAGGGCTACAAAATCATCCCGGTCAATCCCGGCCTGGCGGGCAAGGAAATACTGGGGCAGAAAGTCTATGCCGCGCTCAAGGACGTGCCAGCGCCGGTGGACATGGTGGATATTTTCCGCGAGTCCCAATATGCGCCGGAAATCGCACGCGATGTCGTCGCCGAAAAAACCCGGCTGGGCGTCAAGATTCTCTGGATGCAATTGGGCGTGATCAGCCCCGAAGCGGAAAAAATCGCCCAGGATGCCGGTCTCACCGCCATCATGGACCGCTGTCCCAAGATCGAGCATGGCCGTTTTTCCGGCGAGCTGGGATGGATGGGCATCAACCGCCGCGTCATCGACAACCGCAAGCCGCTTTTGTTCGGCAAAGGCGGTTCTTTGAAACGCTTATAGGAGTTCCGCATGGCCGATTATGGATTTCACACCTTGGCGGTGCATGCCGGCGCCCAGCCCGATCCCGCCACCGGGGCGCGGGCGACGCCGATCTACCAGACCACCGCCTTCGCCTTCGAGGATGCCGACCATGCCGCGGCGTTGTTCAATCTTCAGGTCTTCGGCAACATTTATACCCGCATCATGAACCCCACCACCGCGGTGCTGGAAGAGCGGGTGGCGGCGCTGGAGAATGGCCGGGCCGGCCTGGCCTGCGCCTCCGGCCATGCCGCGCAATTGCTGGCGCTGCATACCTTGATGTCGCCGGGCGACAATGTCGTGGCGGCGCGCCAGCTTTATGGCGGCTCGATCAATCAGTTCAAGCTGGGCTTTGCCAAATTTGGCTGGGAGGCCCATTGGGCCGACGCCACAAGGCCCGACAGTTTCAAAGCCGGCCTTGATGACCGCACCCGCGCCATCTTTGTGGAAAGCATCGCCAATCCCGGCGGCATTATCACCGACCTGGAAGCCGTCGCAAAGATCGCCCATGACGCCGGCGTGCCGCTGATCGTGGACAACACCCTGGCCTCGCCCTACCTGATCCGGCCGATCGAATGGGGCGCGGATATCGTGGTCCATTCCGCCACCAAATTTCTCGGCGGTCACGGCAACTCCATGGCGGGGGTGATCGTGGATGGTGGCAAGTTCGACTGGGGCAGCGGCAAGTACCCTTCCATCAGCGAACCCAATCCCTCCTATCACGGCATGCGGATGTGGGAGACCTTCGGCGACATGGCCTTCGCCATCGCCACCCGCGTCTTGGGCCTGCGTGATCTCGGCGCTTCGCTGTCGCCGTTCAACGCCTTTCTGGTCATCACCGGCACCGAAACCCTGCCGCTCCGAATGCAGAAACATTGCGACAATGCCTTGGCGGTGGCCCGCTGGCTCAAGGCCAATCCCAAGGTTGCCTGGGTCAATTATGCCGGGCTGGAAGACAATGACTGCTACGCGCTGCACAAAAAATACTGCCCCAAGGGCGCGGGCAGCGTGTTCACCTTCGGCCTCAAGGGCGGCTATGAGACCGGCATCAAGCTGGTCAACAGCGTCAAGCTGTTTTCCCACCTGGCCAATGTCGGCGACACCCGCAGTCTCATCATTCATCCCGCATCCACCACCCACCGGCAATTGTCCGACGAGGACCGGGTCAAGGCGGGCGCGGGCAATGACGTGGTGCGGCTGTCGGTCGGCATAGAAGATGTGGCCGATATCATCGCCGATCTGGAGCAGGCGCTCACCTGATGCGTCTGCGCTATTTCCTTCTTCTGGCTGCAGTATCGGTTGCTTGGTATCAGCCGGCGCCCGGAAACAGGGCTAGGCGTATCGAAACTCATACGCATGCCAGATCGCGACGCAGAATAAAGTCGCTGCAACCACCTGGTGGAAGGCCGCCATGCCTTCCGGCGCCTGCATCAGCAGCATGAATATGCCGAAGCCGACCTGGAAGGCGGTGATCGCCGCCAACAGCTTGGCGCTTTTCTTGGCCCAGCCGCTGAGCCTGATGCCTTTGGCATACACATAAGCCGCGAAACCGGCCACGATATAGGCGCCGATGCGATGATCGAATTGCGCCAGGCCGGGATTCTCGAATGGATTGAGCCACCATGGCCGTACTGAAAACGCGCCTTCGGGAAATATCCGCCCGTCCATGTCCGGCCAGGTGTTGTAGAGA
Source organism: Rhizomicrobium sp. (assembly GCA_035568995.1). Classification (GTDB taxonomy): domain Bacteria; phylum Pseudomonadota; class Alphaproteobacteria; order Micropepsales; family Micropepsaceae; genus Rhizomicrobium. The sequence goes on from DATMNL010000037.1 coordinate 54,958, forward strand.
AGGCCGGCATGCAGCCCCGCCACCAGCGCGCCCAGCAGCATCTGCAGATAGATCAGCGCCACCATGGCGAGCACGGGGCGCGAAACCTGTTTTGGATTTTGCAAATCGCGCAGATATTCCAGCGCGATCCACAGAATCGCGCCCAGCAGCAGGATCGCCGTGCCCAGGTGAATGGCAAGCCGGTACTGGCTGACCGAGACGCGGGTCTCCAGCCCACTCTCCACCATCCACCAGCCGATAAAGCCCTGCAGTCCGCCCAGCAGGAACAGCGCCACAAAACGCGGCCACTCGCTTTTCTGGATCGCGCCTTTCCAGGCGAACCAGGCGAATGGCACAATGAACAGCACACCCAGCAGCCGGCCCAGGAAGCGATGGGTCCATTCCCACCAGAAAATGCCCTGGAACGCCTCCAGGCTCATGCCGCGATTTTCGATGAGATATTGCGGGATGCGCTGATATTTGGCGAAGGCCTCGGCCCATTGGTCGTCACTCAGGGGCGGGATCGCGCCCATGATGGGGTCCCATTCGGTGATCGAAAGGCCCGAGCCGGTGATGCGCGTCAGCCCGCCGATGGTCACCATGGCCAAGATGACGGCGGCAATGGACAACAGCCAGAGCCCGACCGCCTTTCGGCTATTCCAGAAATTTTGCGCGTCCCGCATGCCGTCTGATACCGTCCTGGCGGTTACAAGGAAATGCCGCAAATGACGCCCCGCGTCAAAAAGCTGATTGCCACACTGCTGATTATCCTGGTCTGGCTGCCGGCCTATGCCCTTCTGGTGATGGGCTTGGCGGTGCATATGCTGCCGCACGCCCCCTGGTATATCAGCCTTATGTTTTACGCCCTGGCCGGCACGCTGTGGATCCTACCCATCGGCTTCTCCCTGCCCTGGATGTACCGTGAACCATGATAGACAATAAGGAACAGCATCGCTTCGAATTGACCGAAAACGGCCTGATCGTGTTCGCGCAATACCGCCAGCATGATAATCGATACATTCTCACCCATATCGAGGCCGATCCCGGTTTGCGCGGCACCGGCGCCGCGGCGCGGCTGATGGAACAGATCATCGCCCTGGCGCGGGATAAAAATCTCCAGATCGTGCCGCGCTGCGCCTATGCGATTGCCTGGTTCAAGCGCCACCCCGACGCCGCGGATGTACTCGACTAGACGATTTTTTGCTTCTGTTCGCCCAGACCTTCGATCCCCAACTCGACCACATCGCCCGCATTCAAAAAGACGGGCGGCTTCTGCAGCGCGCCCACGCCGGCGGGCGAGCCGGTGACGATCACATCGCCGGGATAGAAGGTGAGGAATTCCGACAGATAGCTCACCAGGAAAGCGGGCCGCCGGATCATGTTGGCGGTATTGGAATCCTGGAAGCGCTTGCCATTGACGGTGAGCCACATTTTCAGCCCATCGGCGTCGGCGATCTCGTCGCGTGTTGCCAGCCAGGGACCCAGCGGAGTGAAATTGTCGCCCACCTTGCCTTTGTCCCAGGTGCCGCCGCGGTCCTGCTGGAACCAGCGTTCGGTATAGTCATTGGCCAGCATCCAGCCGGCGATATGGTTCATGGCGTCGCTTTCCGCGATATTGGTGCCCTCTTTGCCGATCACGATGGCGAGTTCGCATTCCCAGTCCAGCTTCTGCGATGTCTTCGGCTTTTTCACATCATCGTTGGGCCCGGCGATGCTGCAATCCGGCTTGAGGAACATGATCGGCTCCTCCGGCGCGGGCTGGCCGGTGACCGCGATATAGTCCTTGTAATTGACGCCGACGCCGACCACCTTGCCGATCCGGCCGATGGGCGCGCCGATGCGGGGCCAATCCTCAATCTTGGGCAGCTTGGCGGCATCCAGTGCGGCGAGTTTGTTCAAACCCTCGGCGGTCAGCACCGCGCCGGTGATGTCGGCAATCACACCGGAAAGGTCTCGCAGCGCGCCCTCCTTGTCCAGCAGCGCCGGCTTCTCCGAACCTTTCGGTCCCACCCTCAACAGTCTCATGTTCCTGGTCCCCTTTTTTGCCGGCCCGTTCGTCGCACAAAAAGCGTGAAACGGCCAGAGCAAATTACCCGCTGGAAGGATCCGCCTCAGCGGTCGCCATAAAGCATGGTGACATTGATGCGGCGATTGAGATAGCCGTCCTTGAACTGGATTTTGTCGGTCTTGTGAAACAGGTCGGAATCGAAGATCACCGCCCGGTTGGCGCGATAGGGAATGGTAATCGGCTTGGCTCCCACCCGTTCCAGAAAGGCGCGATTGGCTTTGGCATCCCGGTTGTATTGGACCACGTCCCATTCGGGCGGGGCTGCGACATCCCACAGCACCAGGCCGCCGCTGCCCGGATCGAGATTGGCCTCATCCGGCGTGATCCAGAAATTGACATTCACGGCGGCGAAATCCGCGTGCACGTCGATGCCGGAAAGACTGCTGTCATATTTAAAGCCCCACAAATAGCGCAGCGGATGTCCTTCGAAGATCGAAGGGAATATTTCGCGCAGCTCATCGGCGATCTGCGCCAGGAGCGGGCAGGCAAAGCCGGATTCCGGCACCGCTCCCAGATAGCCTTCGTGATAGGCCTTGCGCCACACCGTCGATCCCCAACAAAAGCGCCGCAATTGCTCCAGCGCTTCGGGCTTAAGAAAATCGTCGATCACCACAATCTGGGGACGCTTGGTTGCCCATAGCGCCGCGATCGTCGCGGCGTTGCGGGGATTGACCGCCGCGCCGGCCAGACGGGCGCCTTCTTCCAGATGAAAGACGGCGTTGATATTCCGCCCAGCCAGATAGTCGCGCTGCTGCGCATCATGGTGTTGCTTGTGCGCCAGCTTGTCATTCTCGTCCGGCGGGCCGCCATGGCCGAGCCGGGCCTGGTGGGCATAGACGCGCATGCCTTCCTCCACCCGAAACGTCTCGCACAGCAGCGCCCCGGCATTGCGCAGGGCGGCGACATAATCGGGCTTGATGGCAAGCGCGCGGTTGCAGCTTTCCAGGGCTTCGCCGGGACGCCCCAGAGCGCGCAACGCGGCGCCGCGATTGTTCCATGCCTCGGCGTCGCCGGGTTTCAGTTCGAGGGCCTTTTCCGCAGCTGCCAGCGCTTCATCGGCCAGGCCCATATCGCCCAGCACACTGCTCAGATTGAGCCATATCCCCGCATTGCCGGGTTGGAGTTGAAGCGCCGCGTTGAAACTTTCGCGCGCTTCTTCGGGCCGGGCCATGGCCCTGAACACCGCGCCTTTCAAATTGAGCGTGTCCGCGGAATTTGGCTCAAGCCCCAGCGCGGTATCTGCGGCGGCCAGCGCCTCCGGCCCGTGGCCCTGCAGGTAGCAAAAGCCCGCCAGCATGTACCAGGCGCGCACATTCCGGGGCTCGGCGGCGGCGGCCTTGCGGCACAACACTTCGGCCCGCGCCAACTCGCCCCGCTGATACAGCAGGGTGGCCTGGTCGAGAAGGGATGCGGCGGACGTTTCCGGCATGGGTTGGAACTATCTAGCGTGATTTGGGTTCAGGCACCTGTTTGTGGACAAAATACATCAGGACCAGAGAAACCAATGCAATGGCCATTACGATATAACCAAGCCAATTAAAGTGTCCCAATGCGCCATCCGGCATCTGGACGATCACCAGGCCGGCAATAGCCGCGGAGACGCCTCCCGCAAACTGCTGCAACGACGCACTGATGGCATTGAATGCGCCACGCCTGGCCGGTTCGGGAATGGCCGAGACCAGGGCCTGGGAAGGAATTATCCGCGAGAAAATACCCGCAAACAGGATCACGTTGACGACAATCACCCATGCGAGTGGCACATGGCCGATATTGGTCCAAATCGGCACCATCAACAGCGTCAACAGGCTGCCGAAACAGAAAACCGAAAACTTGCCAAAACTGTCACTGGCCTTGCCGACCAACGGACCCACAAAGACCGTGGAAAGACCGGTGATCAGATAGATCAGCGGCAGCACTGCAAAGGTCAAGCCGACATTGTTGACGATGTAGGCGGTCCCGAACGGCATCAACATGTATCCACCGGTGGGCATCAGCATGACAAGGACAAACGCAAGGCGATAGCGCGGCGCAGTGAGAGTATGGAGCAGGTGCATCAGGGGGCTGCGCTCTTGCTTCAGTGACAGATGTTCCGCCACCGGCTTCATGAGTAACAGAATGACCAAGCCCGCTGGCACGGCGATGGCGAGAATGGCGAAGAAAGGCGCGTGCCAGTCCCAGTGATTGGCGAAAAACAGTCCTGCCGGCAGGCCGAGTACCTGGCTGGCGGCGAAGGCAGTGGAAATGATGCCCATCACCCGGCCACGCATTTCAAGGGGAAACAAGTCGGTGGCAATGGCCAATACAACCGAACCAATCACCCCACCGAACAGGCCAGTCACGATGCGCGCAAACAGAAGCATCGGGTAGGTAGTAGCCAGCCCACAGAGCAAGGTACCGAACATGAAACCGCAATAAAAAAACAGAAGCAGGCGCTTGCGATCGAACCGGTCGGCGAATCCTGCGGCAAGAAAGCCAGACACGCCCGCGCTGAAGGCATAGGACGAAACTACCCAACCGAATTGCTGCGGCGTGATGCGCAGGGTTGGCATCATCATGGCGCCCAGTGGCGAGATGATCATAAAGTCCAGGATGATGGAGAACTGCAGGAAGCCCAGAACGCCGACAACGAATTTTTGGTAGCCCGAGAACGTCACGCGCGGTTTCGTGCCCACCGTCCCCTTGTCCATTGTCGTTCCTTTGTGGATGTGTTTTGCCTGCCGCGGGTCCGCGAAGACGCTCGGCCACTACGCTGACACTAGACCACCGCGCGGGACCTTGGCATTCGTCTGTGCGTCGAGATCCGTGTTTCGCCTGCCGCGCGGCCCCGAAGACGCTGACGCGCGGGGCCGCTTGGCATTCGTATCGCCGCTATGGCGGCGATACGAATGGTCGGAGCGACAGGATTTGAACCTGCGACCCCCTGCCCCCCAGGCAGATGCGCTACCAGGCTGCGCCACGCTCCGACACCAAGATTTGCGGCCCAAAAACCGCGGGGCGCGGAATATGTCAGGGGGCTAGCCTGCGCGCAACGCCGCCTGGAAATTAAATACGCGCCGCTTTGAGCCGTTTTTTCAGGCCCTGAAGCTCACCCAGCAAACTCTTCAGCTTGGCGCGCTCGTCCTTCGCCAATCCCGGCGCGGCATCAGCGCCGGTCTCGGCATTGAAAAAGGGCAAACTCATCGGCGGCGGCACGGAGCGAAGATAGACCGGGCGTTTTTTGGCGGGCCCCGCGGCGGGCCGTTCCACGATCACGATCTTTTCCACCACCACCGGCTCGGACATCACGCCGCGTCCCACGCCGGCGACATGACGCAGACCCTTTTCCTTCAAGAGTTTCTGCACGCCGCGGATGGTGAAGCCGTCGGAATAAAGCAGGGCCCGGATGCCCCGCAACAGGTCCACATCCTCGGGCCGGTAAAAGCGCCTGCCGCCCGCCCGCTTCACCGGCTTGATCTGCGTGAAGCGGCTTTCCCAGAAGCGCAGCACATGTTGCGGCACGTCAAGCTCGGCGGCGACTTCGCTGATGGTGCGAAAAGCGTCCGGCGACTTGGCGGCGATGGCTGCTGCTGACAATTCCTAGTCCTCTTTTTCCGGTGACGGCGTCTGGCCGTTGATCACGGCCTTCAGCACATGGCTGGGACGGAACACCAGCACCCGGCGCGGCGCGATCGGCACCTCATCGCCGGTCTTGGGATTGCGGCCCATGCGTTGCGATTTCTGGCGCACGGCAAACGTGCCGAAGGATGACAGTTTTACGGTCTCGCCTTTGGCCAGCGCGCCGCAGACTTCTTCCAGCATGTCCTCGACCATCTGTGCCGAATCGGTGCGGGAAAGGCCTACGGCCTGGAAAACCGCCTCGGTCAGGTCGGCGCGGGTCAATGTATCCGTTGTCATGTTTTCGACTCTTTGAAGCCCCGCCAGAAACTAGGCCGGGAGCGATTTCCCGTCAACATCAAAGGGATAGACGGAACCCTTTATATCGAGCCAGAGGCTCCCAGCCATGGCGCGAGGAATTTTGGGACCTGACCAGGAGCGAGGAGCGATGTGGGCGTACAGTCCCATGAGCGACGAGCGACGCCGTCAGGACCCAAAAGCACCGCGCCGGCTACCACCTGATAAGCGCCGAACCCCAGGTAAACCCACCCCCCATCGCCTCCAGCATGATCAGATCGCCCTTCCTGATCCGCCCGTCCCGGACGGCGGTTTCGAGGGCCAGCGGCACCGAGGCGGCCGATGTGTTGCCATGCAGGGCCACGGTCGAAATCACCTTTTCCGAAGCAATGCCCAGCTTTTTGGCGGTCCCGTCCAGGATGCGCTGGTTGGCCTGGTGGGGCACGAACCAGTCAATGTCGGTCACGGCGATGCCCGCGGCCTCCGCCGAAGCGGTGATGGCGGCCGAAATGTTGGTGACGGCATGGCGGAACACCTCCCGCCCCTGCATGCGCAGGAACCCGGTGGTCCGGGTCGAGGACGGGCCGCCATCCACATAAAGCATGTCGTGCAGCCGCCCGTCGGAGAACAGCCTGGTGTTGAGTATGCCCGGGTCGAAATTGTCGCCCTTGCCGTCATAACCCTGCAGCACCACCGCGCCCGCGCCGTCGCCGAACAGCACACAGGTGGTGCGGTCGCTCCAGTCGAGCAACCGGCTCATGCTTTCCGCTCCGATCACCAGGACGGTTCCGGCCTGGCCGCCCCGGATCATGTTGTCGGCCACCGACAGGCCATAAATAAAGCCGGAACAGACCGCCTGCAGATCAAAGCCGGCGCCACGCGTCATGCCCAGCCTTGCCTGCACCATGGTGGCGGTGGCGGGAAAGGTTTCGTCGGGCGTGGTGGTGCAGCAGATCACCAGATCGAGCGCATCCGCCCCGATGCCGGCGTTTTTCAGCGCCGCCTGCGAAGCGGCCAGGGCCAGGTCCGAGGTCCTCTCGCCTTCCTTCACGATATGCCGCTGGCGGATGCCGGTGCGTTCGCGAATCCATTCATCCGAGGTGTCGACGCGCCTGGCCAGATCGTCATTGGTGACGATGGTGTCCGGCAGAGAAGCGCCAATACCGATGAAGCGGGTGCGGATCACGCCTGGCTCACGGATTCGGGCGTGCTTTGCGGGAAATTGAGGCGGGCACGGTCGGCGCGAATGCGCGAATTGATGTCGGCGCGGGCCATGCTGATCGCCATGTCCAGGGCGGCGGCGAAGCCGGTGGCGTCGGTGCCGCCGTGGCTTTTCACCACCAGCCCGCCCAGGCCCAGGAAAATGCCGCCATTGGCGGCGCGGGGATCCAGGCGGCGGCGAAGCGCCGTCAGGGCGCCGGAGGCGATGAAGGCCCCGATGCGGCCGAGCAGTGAGCGGGTCAGCGAGCGGCGCAGGAACTGGCCCACCAGCTTGGCGGTGCCTTCGGCGGTCTTGAGCGCGATATTGCCGGTGAAGCCGTCGGTCACCACCACGTCGACGGTGCCTTCGGCGATGTCATTGCCTTCGATGAAGCCGTGAAAGGCCAGCGGCAGGTTGCTGTTGCGCAAAATGTTGGCGGCTTCCTTGACGCCGTCATTGCCCTTCTGTTCCTCGGTGCCGACATTCAGAAGGCCCACGGTGGGCTTTTCCAGGCCCAGAATGACATGGGCAAAGGCCTCGCCCATGATGGCGAACTCCACCAGCTGTTCGGCGGTGGCGCTGACATTGGCGCCGCAATCCAGCACCACCGTCTGGCCGCGCAGGGTGGGCCAGATCGAGGCGATGGCGGGGCGCGAAATATTTTCGATGGTGCGCAGCTGGAACATGCTCATCGCCATTAGGGCGCCGGTGTTGCCGGCCGAGACCGCGACCTCGGCTTCCTTGTTCTTGACGCACTCGATGGCGCGCCACATCGAAGTGTTCTGGCCCCGGCGCAGCACGTGGCTGGGCTTGTCGGCCATGCTGACGCGCTCGGGCGCATGACGCACCGTCACCCGCTCGCGAAGCCTGGAGTGCCTGGCAAGAAGTTCGTTCAGTACCACCTCATCACCCGCCAGGATAAAACGCACGCCGGGGTGGCGCTGGGCAACGCGCAGCAGCGCGGTGATCACGATGCCGGGGCCGGCGTCACCGCCCATTGCGTCTATCGAGACGATCAGTTCGCGCGCCACCGGCACCCTTTCTCGGTTTGAGTAAGGGGGTTAGCTCTTCGCTTTGACGACTTCACGATCGGAATAATGGCCGCAGGCGCCGCAGACATGATGGGGACGCTTCGGCTCGCCGCATTTGGGGCAGTCGGCATGGGCCGGCACCGCCAGGGCATGGTGCGAACGGCGCATGTTCCGGCGCGACGGCGAGGTTTTTCGTTTTGGGACCGCCATGGCGGAATTCTCCTGAAAATAGCATAGGGCATGTAATGCAAGGGGGCGTGGGTAGCAGGAAAAGCAGCCCTCAGACAAGCCAAAAACACCGGCCTTGCCGTCCTCTGCCGGCCAATTAACCCCCGGATTTCAGGCCCTTAAGCACCGCGAAGGGGCTTTCCAGCTGGTCCTGCATCTCCTTCGGCGGGGCAAATTCCACCCCGGGGGCCCTGGGATAGGGATCGATGGCGAGCAGAAACTCTTCCACCAGGGGGCCGGCCAGGTCGTAATGCAGGCTGCCGATCTCCTCGGGGATTTCCTCCTCGCCGGGCGAGACAATGACTTCTTTTTCCTGGTCCCCACGGCGCAGGCTGGGTGTGTATTGCAACTCCCGGGTGAAAGTCCGGGCGATGTGCGCCGTCAGGGGTTCCAGCGTCACCACACAGGCCTGAATGATCCCGGCGGCAAGTTCATACTGAATCTCGAAGCGGGTCGGCGACAATTTCTTGAGGGCAATCCGGGCAGTGAATTGCGGCACCGCGAGAATCTCCGCCACTGCCGCCAGCGCGGCGCGTTGTTCTTCGCTGGCCGCAAGCGCGACTTCATCGCCCGTCTGTCCCAGCCGGCCCAGGTTATATGTCTGCGATAATGGAAGATCCTTCATTTTTTATGGCCTACCGCTTCGCTATTTGAGGCCGATGGCAGCGGCCCGAAATCCAGGGTGATATTTTCCATGTCCGAAGCGGCCAATGCGGCGCGCGCGCTTTTCACATAGGCCGCCAGGGTCCGCGCCCGCGCGTCAACCGCATGGCCGCGCCAGACATTGCGCGCCAGCGCCTCGGCCATTTTTTCGCTGCCATCCGCTGCCTCATAGGCGGCGAGCCGCCCGTAAAAAGCATTGGCAAGAGCCTTCATCCGGCGGCCCATGCCCATATCGCTGACACCCTGCTCGCGCAGCGCCTCGTCAAACCCCACAAAAAGCGCATCGGTCAGGGCCTGGGCGGCTTCGTCCCGGCCCGCCTCTTTCAGCCGCGCCAGCGCGGACCAGGCATGCAGCGCCACCAGATCGAAACGCCCGTCCAGCGTATCGGGCACGCCCAGTCTCTCGAAAAAGCAGCGCTCCCTGGCACGGCTAACCAGCTGGCGTTCCAGGGCCCGGCCCAGTTCCCGCCGGGCGGCGGATTTTCTTAACAAATTCAACATGAACCGCCGCTCCTGGCGCGTTGCTCTTGCAACCTTTTCGAGGCAAGGCTAGCACATCGGCCATGCCCTTTAGAATTCTCATCCTTTGCGCTGTCGCCCTGCTGATCGCCTGCACCCCTGTCGTCAACCAGCGCGGCTATCTGGAGGACAAGGATCTGGAAGCCAGCATCAAGGCCGGCGCCGATACCAAGACCAGCGTGCAGGACAAGCTGGGCTACGCCTCCACCACCGCGACCTTCGGCGGTGACGTCTGGTACTATATTTCCCAGACGGAAAAACAGGTCGCCTTCTTCACCCCCACCGTCCAGCAGCGCAGTATCCTGGCGGTCTATTTCGACAAGACCGGCAAAGTCGCCAATATGCAGCATTATGCCCTGACGCAAGGCCATCTCATCAGTCTGGAAAGCCGCACCACGCCGGCGCGTGGCCGGGAAATGACCTTCCTGCAGCAATTGCTGAACGCCACGCCGGCCAGCCAGACCGGGATGCAACAGACCAATCCGGGCGGCGGCGCGCCGTAAGTTTAAGTTCTAAAAAATGGTCCCACTTTTAACCCGAACCGGGTTGGCGGAATTTAGCCAAAGCCCAATCGCAACAAGTATCGGGAATACCGCCCGGCCAGCAACGATTTTCAGCAAAGAAGGCGCGAGGTATTGCGAATTGCCAATAGTTTGCAATCCCTGTTCAACGACAAGGGCAATCGAGCCGGTCACAAAAGCCAAAACGAACCAGCGTATGGACCTTCGCCCGCTTCGGATTAACTCAAAGGCGGAAATCACATACAGACTTCCCGCGACAAGGGACGTCAGCTGCACCGTCATGGGAAGCGCGGGCCAGGAAATGCACATGGTTCTCTCGATTGGAAAGAATGCCAACAGCTGTAAAGCAGGTTTTGAAAGCTGCAGATAGCAAAGGAGCGCCTGAACCGGACCGAGAAAATTTTCGCACGAAAAATAAAGAATCAGCGTGGCAAGAAAAATTCTGGCCGCGCCTTTGAAAAAATCCACAGTCTTGGTTATCTCCAAATAACTCGCGAACACGCAACCTAAAGCCCAATTCAAGGCACTCCAATCATTTTGAATGTGTTGAGCTTCCTGTTCCATCCCGTCAGCCCAGAACGCCCTCCTCTTAAAAAGGGTGCGTTTCGCGTGAGCGGAAAGCATTAGTGCCATGTGTCTAGGAATTGATCTGTGCGCGCTCATGCGGTAGCTCCACCCAACTTGGGCCGAAGCATGAGCTTAGCGTCTTTTGCTTGTGAGGCTTGCGCAAAAGAAACGCCACTAGCCGTTAGGCGATACGCGTGCCGCGATGGCTTTCCAGGCCGCTCCGGCTCTTCCCATTTTGCCTCAAGGAATCCCTGATCGCTTAGACGGATCAGTAACGGGTAAAGCGTTCCCGACAGAAGGTTTGTCTGACGGGACAATTCATACCCGTAACGCCATTCATGTGGCGTTTTAAGCATTTCCTGAAACAGCAAGCGCGCCTGTTTGGAGGCGTTGGGCGTTCGTCCCATTGAGTAACTCTACATATATAGAATAATCTGTCAACGGTGTCGAAGGGTCTTCCTTCGCCCTTTGAACTTCGCTTCATGCCCAAATTGACAACGGGGGATGCAAATGACACGTCGGCAAATTCTTGTGGGTCTCGGTACATTGGTATTAGTTGTACTTTCCATCAGCGCTTGGTTTTTACTTTCGCCGTCGCCCGACATTGCCACGGCTACTTCGACAGACAATCCCGGCTTTGTCCTATCCGCCGATGACCGAAGTTTGGGAAACCCCAAAGCTCCGATAGTTCTTATCGAGTATGGCGCACTAACTTGTCCGCATTGCGCAGCGTTTGAGATGCAATATTTTCTGGTGCTGAAGGCCAACTATATCGACACTGGAAAAGTTCTGTATGTCTTCCGTGTATATCCGGTCCATCCGGGTGACGGGCCAGCCGAGAAACTCGCCAGTTGTTTACCTAAAGATAGATATTTGGGCTTCATTGACCTCTTGTTCCGGAACCAGCCCAAATGGGATGCGGACGATTATCCAGAAGCGGACATCCATGCCGGTTTGATTCAGATGGGTAGAATTGCAGGCATGAGCGAAGCCCAAATTGATGCCTGCATTACAAGCACCGCGGAAGACGATCGTATCAACAAAGTGGGAGCAGATGGCGAGGCACGATATCACCTCACCGGCACGCCGACTTTCGTGGTTGATGGGGTGCCGGGGCCCGGGGGAGAACCATGGTCAAGCGTGCAACGACGTTTGGACGCCGCGCTTATTGCCAAAAACGCAGCGCACTGATTGGTGAAACTGGATGACGGACGGTGCCGTATCGTGATGGCCTGAATAAAAAGCGCGGGCTTTTCGGCCCGCGCTCCTTTTTATTTCTATACGCACCTCGCTCCGCCTGGTGCAAGGCCCGGCCCTTCGCTTACGCTGCGGGCGTTCGTCGCTTTCGCAGGTCCGTGCGGCACTCGAAACCGTCCACTGGACGGTTTCGAGTGCCGCACACCTGCTCACGCGCTCCGCGCGCCGCTCCTCACCCCAAATGCGCCAGAACCGCCAGGAGAAGCAGCGCCACGATGTTGGTGATCTTGATCATCGGATTGACCGCCGGGCCGGCAGTGTCCTTGTAGGGATCACCCACCGTGTCGCCGGTCACCGCGGCCTTGTGGGCATCAGAGCCCTTGCCGCCATAATGGCCGTCCTCGATATACTTTTTGGCATTGTCCCAGGCGCCGCCGCCCGAGGTCATCGAGATCGCCACGAACAATCCCGTGACGATCACCCCCATCAGCATGGCGCCAAGAGCGTTGAAGGCCTGGGTCTTGCCCGCAATCGCGTTCACCAGGGCGAATAGCGCAATGGGCGAAAACACCGGCAGCATGGAAGGGAGCACCATTTCCTTGATCGCCGCCTTGGTCAGAAGATCCACCGCCCTGGCATAATCGGGCTTCTGGGTGCCCTTCATGATGCCCGGCATTTCGCGGAACTGGCGGCGCACTTCTTCCACCACCGAACTGGCGGCGCGGCCCACCGCCGTCATCGCCATGCCGCCAAACAAATAGGGCAACAACCCGCCGAACAGCAGGCCGACAACGACCCAGGGCTCGGACAGGCTGAAGGTCGGTTGCGTCAGGCCGGCGAAGAAGCCGGTGGCCTGGTTGGCGAAATGCTTAAGGTCCTGGGTATAGGCGGCGAACAGAACCAGCGCGCCGAGGCCCGCGGAACCGATGGCATAGCCCTTGGTGACGGCTTTGGTGGTGTTGCCGACCGCGTCCAGCGCGTCGGTGGTCTTGCGCACATCGCCTTGCAGGCCCGCCATTTCGGCAATGCCGCCGGCATTGTCGGTGACCGGACCGAAGGCATCCAGCGCCACCACCATGCCGCAAAGCGACAGCATCGTGCTGACCGCAATGGCAATGCCGAACAGGCCCGCCAGGGAGTAGGTCACGATGATGCCGACGCAGATTACCAGGGCCACCGGCGCGGTGGATTCCATCGATATCGCCAGGCCCTGGATCACATTGGTGCCATGGCCGGTGACCGAGGATTTGGCGATCGATTGCACCGGACGGAAATTGGTGCCGGTATAATATTCGGTGATCACAATCAGCGCCCCGGTGACGGCCAGGCCGACCACGCCGCACCAGAACAGGGCCATGCCGGTGTAGGAGGAAGCGCCGCTGGTCAGCGGGGTATCCATCCCGATCAGCCAGTTGGTGAGCGGCCACAATCCGATCAGGGACAGCACCATGGTCGTGATGACGCCCTTGTAAAGCGCGCCCATGATGTTTTTGGAAGCGCCAAGGCGCACGAAGAAGGTGCCGATGATCGAGGTGATGATGCTCATGGCGGCGATGGCCAGCGGATAGAGCATCAGCGCCAGTTTCTGTTCACCGGTGAAATACAGATAGGCCAACACCATAGTGGCGACCGTCGTCACCGCGAAGGTCTCGAACAGGTCGGCCGCCATGCCGGCGCAGTCGCCGACATTGTCGCCCACATTGTCGGCGATGGTGGCCGGGTTGCGCGGATCGTCTTCGGGAATGCCCGCTTCGACCTTGCCCACCATATCGCCGCCAACATCGGCGCCCTTGGTGAAAATGCCGCCGCCCAGACGGGCGAAGATCGAGATCAGCGAGGCGCCGAAGATCAGCCCCGTCAGGGAATCCTTGATGATCAATCCCTGGTCCGCATTGTTCGGATCAAGACCGAGACCGGCCGTCAGCAACGCATAATAGCCCGCCACTGCCAAGAGGCCCAGGCCCACCACCAGCATGCCGGTGACGGCGCCGGCGCGGAACGCCACCGACAACCCCTGCGCCAGTCCGGTGCGGGAGGCCTCCGCGGTGCGTACATTCGCCCGCACCGAGACATACATGCCGACATAACCGGCGGCGCCCGACGCTACGGCGCCGACCAGGAAACCAAGCGCCATCTGCCAGCCAAAAACCGCGAAGGCAAGAATGAAGATCACCACGCCGACCATGGCGATGGTGGCGTATTGGCGGTTGAGATAGGCGCGCGCGCCTTCCTGAATCGCAGCGGCGATTTCCTGCATGCGGGCATTGCCGGCCGACAAGCTGAGGACGGAGCGGATCGTCCAAACGCCATAGGCGAGCGCCAGCACGCCGCAAAGAAGAATGATGGACAGTTCGGAGTTCATGGATAATCCCTCGTGAAATGACAGTGGGTCGGTGCGCCGGTCCCAGACGTCATGCTAAGGGGCCGGCAGCGCCGATCCCCATGGCCGGGCGCCGCGTTATTGCCGGGCGCACCGCTTCAAGGGCGGCGGAGAGGTAGCAAAAGCCCCCTGTTCAAGCAACCATGCTTTTGAGACAAAAGTCCCGTTTACCGGGATTTCAGCCACCCTTTTTAGTGTTTCCGGCCGGCTTGGCGGCCGAATCGGGGGATGGCGGCGGGGTGTTCAAGGCAGGAGTCTCGACGGGATGCAGCGGCGCGATCTGGACCTGGACAATGCCGATGGAGGCCACCTTGCCGGCGCCCATGATCCGCTTGGCGTCGGCCAGCAGGCGCGTCGCCAACGTCGCCTGATCCACCGTCGCCGGATCGCCGGGTTTGGCGATGCTGGCGCCGTTGACGTCGCGCACAAATGCGTCCTGGACAAAGGCCAGCTTGTCGCGCACCGCCAACGCGTTGGTATCGCTGGTCGCGGTCAAGAGCGTCGAGATATAGGCATAGCCGGAGAGTTTGCCGTCGGCCCCCGTCATCGGCGCCATCAGATAGGGCATGTCCACATTGGTGCCGGGCGCGCCTTTGGCGGGTTCCCCGGCAAAGGCCGGAACCGACAGGGCGAGCAGAAGCAATGCTGTCAGGGACGAACGCATGGCCGCCAGAATTGCAAAACAGGGTTAGCGAAGTGTTAAGAAGACCGCCGCCCCTCCTGTCATTCCCGCACCCCGGTCCGCGCGAGGCGCGGCCGGAGTGTAAACTCCAGCGGGAGTCCAGCTTGACGGTTTACTGTTCAGAAGTGGCGATAGCCGGGTTTTGAGACATTGTACGACTCGCCATGCAGAAGCAGTTCCACATCCTGCCCTGTCGTGACGGTGCCGATACACGTGACGCTCACCCCCGTGTTCCTGGACGCGAATTGAATCTTGCTATCCATGGCCGGATTGGCGGTAAAGGCGATCTGGTAGTCATCACCTGCCGTCACCGCGCGCCCAATGGCGTCCATGCCCTCGCCCCACAAAGCGCGCAAAGCGTCCGTTCGCGGAATCTTCTCGCCAAACAGCTGAATCCCGACACCGGAGCCTGCCGCGATATGACCAAGATCAGCGATAAGCCCGTCCGAAACATCCACCGATGCCGACGCCAGTTCGCGCAGCGCCGCACCGAATACCACTGGCGGCTCGGGCAATTGATAACGCCCCGTAAGATGATCGCGCTGAGTTTCCGTCAGGGCATGCTTCTCGCGCTTGAAAATGGCAAGCCCGCCGCCGCTGTCACCGATCGTGCCTGTAACATACACGGCGTCCCCTGCCCGCGCGCCGCTGCGTTTGACCATCCGTCCTTCCGGCACAAAGCCGAAGGCGGTGATGGTTATGGCAAGCGGACCTTCCGCCCGGCTGGTGTCGCCGCCCAGAAGCGAAATGCCATAAGTCTTCTGATCTTCCGCCAGGCCGGCGGCGAAGGCAGTTAGCCAATCCAAGGTCACGCTCACTGGCAAAGACAGGCTGAGAAGATAGTAAGCCGGTTCAGCTCCCTTGGCGGCCAGATCGGAAAGATTTACCCGCAGCGCTTTTTGTGCGATGGCTCCGGCGGGATCGAAGGCAAAAAAATCAGTGCCTTCCGCGATCTGGTCGATGGTGACGATGAGATCGAAACCCGGCCGCGCCGCAATCGCTGCCGCGTCGTCCTTGAGGCCGAACGCACCAGGTGCAACAGCCAGAGGCGCAAAAATCTCGGCGATGATTTCAAATTCATCCATCGCCTTATCCTGTCAGAATTCCAGTTCGCCGTCGGGAACGGGCAGGCCGAATTCCTTCGCCCGTTTCAGGCGCGCCGTATTATCCAATGTGGCATTGATGAAGCCCGGCTCGTCCCCGGAAAAAAAAACCCGCGCCAGGCCGACATATTCGTCTATCACCACCTTGGCGGGAACGTCGCGCCGCGCGATCAGCTCGAAACAGGCGGCGCGCAGAATGGCGCGCAGGATGGAATCCATCCGCGCCAGGGTCCATTTGTCCGACAGCAGCGCTGCGATGGTCCGGTCAATTTCCACCTGGTGCCGGGGCACGCCCGTCACGATCACGGAAAAGAATTCCGCATCGGGATTGTCGGAGAATTCCTCAAAACGGTGGGTGATGAATTCCTCGGCCACTTCTTCCGCGCCCGTACCCGCCAGCTCCATCTGGTACAGCGCCTGCACGGCCGCCATTCGGGCCGCATGGCGGGCGTCATGGCCGGAAGACGAAGCGCCACTCATGTCCCAAGCCGGGCGCGCCACTGCATCAGGGCAAGGCAGGCGCGCGCCGCGTCCCCGCCCGCGTCGATGCGTGAAATTTCGGCCATGCGCAGGGCCTCTTCTTCGCTTTCGGCGGCCACCACGCCGTTGCCGATGCACAGGCGATGCTCGACCCCCAGCTGCATCAACCCGCGGCTGCATTCCGCCGCGATCATTTCGAAGTGAAAACTGCCCGTCTTGAGCACGCAGCCCAGGGCGACATAGCCGTCAAAGCGGCGGGACGCCGCCAGGGCGATGGCGGGAGGAATTTCCAGCGCGCCCGGCACCGACAGGCGTTCGAAATTCGCGCTGGCATTTTCCAGCGCCGCGATGGCGCCGTCCACCAGCGCATCGGCGACGCTTTCATGATAGCGCGCCTCGACAATCAGGACCCTCATGAAGCCTTATCGTCGCCTTCCAACTCGCCGATCAGCGCCTCGAAATCCCGCGTCTCGCGGAAATTGCGATAGACCGAGGCGAAGCGCACATAGGCAACCTTGTCCAGCGAGGCCAGCGCCTGCATCACCAGCTCGCCGATCATGTTGGCGGGAATTTCATTCTCGCCCATGGATTCCAGGCGGCGGACAATGCCGGTGATCATGCGGTCCACCCGCTCGCGCTCCACCGGGCGCTTGCGCAAGGCGTGATTGATGGAACGCTCCAGCTTGTCGCGGTCGAAGGCCTCGCGGCGGCCGTTCTTCTTGACCACGATCAGCTCGCGCAGCTGGACCCGCTCGAAAGTGGTGAACCGCCCGCCGCATTCCGGGCAGTGGCGGCGGCGGCGGATGGCGGAATTGTCCTCGGAAGGACGGCTGTCCTTCACCTGGCTGTCGTCATGGCCGCAAAAGGGGCATCGCATGTCAGGCCCTCATGGATAGATCGGGAAGCGGCGGCACAGGTCGCTGACCTTGGCGCGAACCCGCGCCTCGGCTTCCGGATCGCCCTCTTCGTGGTTCTTGTTGGAAAGGCCATCCACCACGTCCACGATCAGCCTGGCGATTTCGCGGAATTCGGAAACGCCGAAACCGCGGGTGGTGCCGGCGGGCGTGCCAAGGCGGATGCCGGAGGTGACGAAAGGCTTTTCGGGGTCGAAGGGAATGGCGTTCTTGTTGCAGGTGATATAGGCGCGGTCGAGCGCCTTTTCGGTGAATTTGCCGTTGGCGTGCTTGGGGCGCAAATCCACCAGCATCAGGTGGTTGTCGGTGCCGCCCGAAACTATGTCGAGACCGTGCGCCTTCAGTTCCTCGGCCAGGGCCTTGGCGTTCTCGACCACATTCCTGGCATAGATCTTGAAGTCTGGCTTCAGCGCCTCGCCGAAGGCCACGGCCTTGGCGGCGATCACATGCATCAGGGGACCGCCCTGCAGGCCGGGGAAGATCGCCGAGTTGATCTTCTTGGCCATCGCCTCGTCATCGCTGAGGATCAACCCGCCGCGCGGACCGCGCAGGGATTTGTGGGTGGTGGACGTCACCACATGGGCATGCGGCAGGGGATTGGGGTGCACTCCGCCTGCCACCAGGCCAGCGAAATGGGCCATGTCCACCATCAGGACGGCGCCGATTTCGTCGGCGATTTCGCGGAAGCGTTTGAAGTCCCAGAAGCGCGAATAGGCGGTGCCGCCCGCAATGATCAGTTTGGGCTTGTGCTGGCGGGCGAGAGAAGCAACCTCATCCATGTCGAGACGCTGATCGTCGCGCCTGACGCCATAGGACACCGGCTTGAACCATTTGCCCGACATGTTGACCGGGGAGCCATGGGTGAGATGGCCGCCCGCCGCTAGGTCCAGGCCCATGAAGACATCGCCGGGATTGAGCAGGGCCAGAAACACCGCCTGGTTCATCTGGCTGCCGGAATTGGGCTGGACATTGGCGAAGCCGGCGCCGAACAGTTTCTTGGCGCGCTCGATCGCCAGAGTCTCGATCACGTCCATGAATTCGCAGCCGCCATAATAGCGCTTGCCGGGATAGCCTTCGGCGTATTTGTTGGTCAGCACCGAGCCTTGGGCTTCCAGCACCGCCCGAGAGACGATGTTCTCGGAGGCGATCAGCTCGATCTTGCCCTGCTGGCGGGACAATTCATCGGCAATGCCGCGCGCGATCTGCGGATCCGCTTCGGCCAGGCTTTTCGTGAAAAATCCGGAATTTCCGGGAGCGTTCGCCGCCGCCGACATTACCCACCTCTTTTTGCTGGCCGTTCCATCTTGATGGGCACGGCAGGAGTGGCGATTTACCCCTTCCCCGCCACCAAATCTAGCGCTCTGGCGCACGCCTTCTGGCGGGCGGGGAAATCCCGCGGAAAGGCTGGTTTTTGAGGAATTTCTCAAGCAAAAACACGTCTATATTGGAAAAACCAAAGAAATCGGCAGAATAGGCAAGCAGAGAATCAGTAAAAGCGCGCCATGGACCAGAAATCAGACGACGAAATCCTCAAACAGGTGACCGAGATCGTCGCCGCCTATGTCAGCAAGAATGAAGTCGCCGCCGCCGATCTGCCGGCGCTGATCAAGAGCGTGCATGCGACGCTGGGCGGTTTTATGGGGGGCGAAGCCGCCGGTCCCGGCAAGCCGCCCGCCGTGCCGGTGAAAAAATCGGTGACGCCGGATTTCATCATCTGCCTGGAAGACGGCCGCAAGCTGAAAATGCTGAAACGCTATCTGCGCGCACGCTATGGCATGACGCCCGACGTCTATCGCGCCAAATGGAACCTGCCCGCCGACTATCCCATGACCGCGCCCAACTATGCCGCCAAGCGCAGCGAATTCGCCAAGCAGATCGGGCTGGGCAAGCCCGTGAAAAAGAAACGCTAGATTTTTTTCTTTTCCAGCATGTATTTCAGCTTGCGCACCGCGCCCTGGGCCAGGGCCGCGCGCGCGGCATTAGCCGGTCCGACAATACTGGCCTCGACACCGCTGGCGGAATGAATCGCGGTCGCCTTGATGGCGTTACCAAGCACGACAAATTCAATCAGAATCTCGTCCTTCTCAGACAATTCAGGCGGCGCGCGAGAGACGAAGCGCGTCCCACACGATGATCACCGCATCCACCAGCGCCTGCATCATGGCGTCGTTATGCGCCGGGGACGGGGTGAAGCGCAGCCGCTCGGTGCCGCGCGGCACGGTGGGATAATTGATCGGCTGCACATACATGCCGTGGTCGGTCAAAAGCGCGTCGGCGACTTTCTTGCACAGCGCCGCATCGCCCACGAACAGCGGCACGATATGGCTGGGGCTTTCCATCACCGGCAGGCCGGCCTTGGCCAGCATGGTCTTGAGGGTGGCGGCGCGTTCGGCCAGCGCCTCGCGTTCGCTATCGCTTTGTTTGAGGTGCCGGATGGACGCCAGGGCGCCCGCCGCCAGCACCGGCGCGATCGAGGTGGTGAAAATAAAGCCCGGTGCGAAAGAGCGGATGCAATCCACCAGGTCGGCACTGGCGGCGATATAACCGCCCATCACGCCATAGGCCTTGGCCAGGGTGCCTTCCACGATATCGATACGGTCCATCGAACCGTCGCGGGCGGCAACGCCGGCGCCGCGCGGGCCATAAAGGCCGACGCCATGGACTTCATCGATATAGGTGAGAGCGCCATATTTCTCAGCCAGATCGCAGATCGCGTTGGTCGAGGCAAAATTGCCTTCCATCGAATAAACGCCTTCAAAGGCGATCAGCTTGGGGGCCGATGGATTGGCGGCCGCCAGCAATTCTTCCAGATGCGCCATGTCGTTATGGCGATAGACGTATTTGACGGTGCCGCCATGGCGGATGCCTTCGATCATCGAGGCATGGTTGAATTCGTCTGAAAAGATGATCAAGCCAGGCAGGATCTTGGCCAGGGTCGACAGCGTGGCGTCGTTGGAGACAAAGCCGGAGGTGAAAAGCAGCGCCGCTTCCTTGCCATGCAGGTCGGCCAGCTCGCGTTCCAGTTCGACATGGTAATGGCTGGTGCCGGAAATGTTGCGGGTACCGCCCGAGCCGGCGCCCACCTTGTCCAGCGCCTCATGCATGGCAGCGAGCACCTTGGGATGCTGGCCCATGTTCAGATAGTCGTTGCTGCACCAGACCGTGATCGGCCGCTTGGCGCTGTCGGTATAGGCGTCAGCCTTGGGATAGGCCCCGCGTTCGCGCATGATATCGGCGAATACCCTATAGCGGCCCTCCCGCTTCAGGGCCGCCAGCGCGGCTTGAAAACCCGAACGATAGGAAAATGCCATACGAACGCTGCCCTTGCTGGCCTGGTCGCGGGGGACAATACCCCATCGCAAGCCGTTGAACCCCCGCAATTTGTCACAGATTCCCCGATCCGGAACCGCTTTTCTTTGCGCTGGATCATGGCGGCGAAACTTATTTCACCGCTTTTTGCGATTCACTCGCAACTGTAGCCCATGTTTTTATCGCGCGAGCGCCGTCACGGCGCCAGGGAAACCGCCGCATTGACCGCCATGGCGATGAAGACGGTGTTGATAAAAAAGGACACCACGCCATGGCCCAGCACCGCCTTGCGCATCACGCTGGTCTTCACCTGGACGTCGGACACCTGGCAGGTCATGCCGATGACAAAAGAGAAATAGAGAAAGTCCCAGGCGCAGGGCCGCTCGTCACCGGGAAAATACAGGTCTCCGCTATCGTCTGCGATGGTCCGCGGATCATCGAAATAATGCAGGTTGGCGTAGTGGAACGCCATCACCGCATGCAGCACAAACCAGCCCAAAAGCGCGCCCGCCCCCGCCATCGCCAGGGCGGGAATATCCAGATCCTGTTTTCTGGCAATCGCCTCGAACACCGCGGCGCAGAAAAAACCCATGGTGACGACTGTGATCAGCACCACAATCACAATGCCTTCATCCTCGCTTTTGGCGCGCTGCTGGAGGTCCTTGGCGGTCTGGCCCGCGATCATCACCCAGCAAAGAACCAGGAAAATGGCATAAAAGGCGTCGCCGGCCGCGAGCGCGGGCACGCGAACACCTACCCCGCGCGCAACCGCATAGGCCAGCCCGCCGCACGCGATGGCGGAAAAAAAGCGCACATGATGGCCGAAGATGGCGGCGAGACGCTTGGGCATCGCCGGAGAAAATAGCTGAGTCGTTGCCAAACACCGACGCTTACGCGCGGGGATTTTTGTGAACTGGGCAGAAGCCAGGAGCGATGTGGACTTTTAACGTCCATGAGCGACGAGCGACGGTCAATCAGCGGCCGCTGATTGACGGGACCAAAAAGACCGCGCGTGGCCTAGAGACGGAATCGGACCTGGTCAATCCAAAAGCGTTCCATGCGCTTCAGGGTGACATTCATCGACTCCATGTCGGCTGAAGCAACATTGCCCACAGGCTCCAGCGACGACAGATGGCGGTCGAACAATTCGCGCAGCATGTCGCGCACCGCTTCGCCCTTGCCGGTCAGGCGCACCAGCACCGAGCGGCGATCGGCTTCCGAACGCTCATGATGGATGTAGCCGCTTTCGACCAGTTTCTTGAGATTATAGGAAACATTGGAACCGAGATAATGGCCCCTGGTGCGCAATTCTCCCGCGGTCAATTCCTGGTCGCCGACATTGAACAGCAGCAACGCCTGGACCGAATTGATCTCGCGCTCGTCGCGCCGATCCAGTTCGTCCTTGATCACGTCGAGAAGCTGGCGATGGAGCCGCTCCACCAGGTTAAGGGCTTCCAGATAATGTTTGCGAATAGTCGCCACGCTTTCCAGCGCCTCTGCTACCCGCGGTTTTGCCAATGCCGTCATTCTACACCCACCCCCCGCGTTTTGCGGGATCCAAATTGTCTATTGCGGGCAGATTAGGTGAGACGGGTTAAGGGGGGGTAAAATGCGCGCAATTTGTCGTGCATTCGCCGGGAGTTCCGCACATCGCAAAAAACATGAACAACAAAAAGTAAAATTGGCGGTCTTAAATATTCTGGAAGGTGAGTTCCTGCGCCCCCAGGGCCGCGAAATATCCCGCAATTTCGGCCTCCCCAACCGCGGCCAGTGAGGCCGGCCGCCAGCCCGGGCGCCCATCCTTGTCGATCAGCGTGGCGCGAACGCCTTCGCGAAAATCATGCGCCATCACCGCGCGCGCGGCGACGCGGTATTCCATTTTAAGACTTTCCTGGAGAGTCTTGCCTTTGGCCTGACGGAGGCAACGGAAAATAAATTTGAGCGCGCTGGGAGAGCGGGCGCGCATCGCCGCCGCGCTGGCGGCGGCGAATTCACCGCCGTCGCGGTCGAGCCGCTCCAATATTGCTTCCACCGAACGCGCCCCGAAAAGAACATCCATGCGGGACTGCTCCTTCATCAACGGCGAGGGCGGCGGCCGAAAGACGAACGGAGCAATCGCGGCATCGGGATTTTCGCCGTCCGCCAGCGCCATCAGCAGCGCATCGTGATCCTTGGCCTTCACCGCATGCGTAAAGAGCCCCAGCGCCATGGCGTCACCCAGCCCAATGCGCGCGCCGGTAAGGGCCAGATGCATTCCGGTCTCGCCGGGGCAGCGGGAGAGAAAATGCGTGGCACCGATATCGGTGACAAATCCGATGCCGGACTCCGGCATGGCGAAGACCAGCGTATCATCGGCCAGGCGGTGGCTGCCATGCACCGAGACCCCTGCCCCGCCGCCCATCACAATGCCCTGGGTCAGCGCCACATAAGGCTTGGGATAGCCGCCAATCATCGCGTTGAGGCGATATTCGTCTGCGAGAAATTTCTTCGCCAAGGATGTGCCGGCGATATTGGACTCGACCATGGCGCGGATGTCGCCGCCGGCGCAGAATGCCTTGTGGCCGGCGCCCCGGATCGCCACCGTCTTCACGTTCTTGTCATGCGCCCATTGCGCCAGCGTTTTGGCCATCCCGATGCACATGCCATGGGTCAGGGCGTTCAGGGCCTTGGGACGATTAAGGGTAATCAGCCCCAGCGCGCCCCGCTTTTCGAATATAATATGCGGCTCTTGCTCCATGGCCCATGAATACCATAAGAAAAAGCCATGAGCGCCTATCCTCATTTGCGGATGCGAAGGCACGGAGCGTCGGCCAGGAAAAGTGTGGGCGGTTTTCCGAGCGGCGCCGGAGGCGCCCTTAAAATAAGGGCGCATCCGCGCCCGGGCCGCGCGACCATTAAAAAAGGCAGGCGCCCATGACGGCCTATCCGCAACTTCGAATGCGGCGCCTGCGCCGGCACGACTGGACGCGCCGGCTGGTGGCGGAAAATTCCCTGTCGGCGGCGGACCTGATCTGGCCGCTCTTCGTGATCGAGGGCGAAAACCAGCGCCAGTCCATCGCTTCGATGCCGGGTGTGGAGCGGCTTTCCATCGACCTCGCCATGGCGGCGGCGAAGGAGGCGGCGGGTTTCGGCATTCCGGTGATCGCGCTTTTTCCCAATATCGATGCGTCGCTTAAAAGCGATGACGGGCGCGAGGCGGTCAACCGCGACAATCTGGTCTGCCGCACCGTGCGCGCGATAAAGAAAGCCGTGCCGCAGATCGGCATCCTGTGCGACGTGGCGCTCGATCCTTATACCAGCCATGGTCATGACGGGCTGATCCGCGATGACGATGTGCATAATGACTCCACGCTCGCGGTATTGGTGAAACAGGCGCTGGTGCAGGCCGACGCCGGTTGCGACATCATCGCGCCGTCCGACATGATGGATGGCCGCGTCGGCGCCATTCGCGCCGCGCTGGAAGCCGGCGGTCACCACAATGTGCTGATCATGGCCTATGCCGCCAAATATGCCTCGGCTTTTTACGGACCTTTCCGCGACGCGGTGGGCAGCGCCAAGCCCCAAAGTCTTCCTGGAATAAAGGCCGGCGACAAGCGCAGCTACCAGATGGACCCGGCCAACAGCGACGAAGCCCTGCGCGAGGTCGCGCTGGACCTGGAAGAAGGCGCCGACATGGTGATGATCAAGCCGGGCATGCCCTATCTCGACATTGTGCGCCAGGTGAAGGACCGGTTCGGCGTGCCGACCTTCGCCTATCAGGTGTCGGGCGAATATTCGATGCTGTCGGCGGCCATCGAGAGAGGCTGGCTTGACCGCGACCGCGCCATCCTGGAATCCCTGACCGGATTCAAGCGCGCCGGCGCCAGCGGAATTCTCACTTACTTCGCGCTGGAAGCAGCCAGGCTGCTCAGTCGCGCTTCGTAGAAAAAAGACTTCTCAGCAGAATCTCTGACCGGCCCGGCAGCACATGCAGGCCCGAACGGCGCTGCCCCAGATCGATCACATTCTCCAGCACCAGCATGGCCAGGCCATGCACCGCCGCCCACACCGCCAGGCCGAGATTGGGGTCGGATAAGGCCGCGCCGATCTCGGTGCCGATGGCCTCGGCCGCGACACCCAGGGCCGGAAACTTCTCGCGGTGCGGAAGCTGCGGCCCGAACATCAGCCGCGCCACGGCCGGGCGCTTGGCGACAAAGCGCATATAGGCGGCGCCGATATTGGCGATGCGTTCGGATTCCGGCCCGCCCACCTTGCCCGCCTCGACAATGAATTGGCGCAGCTCCGCGAACCCTTCCAGCCCCAGTTCAACCAGCAACGCCTCATGATTGGGAAAATGCCGATAGGGCGCGGCATGGCTGACGCCGGCCCGGCGCGCCACCGCCCGCAAGGTCAACGCATTCAGGTCTTTTTCTTCCAGGATGGCGCGCGCCGCCTCCAGCAGGCCGTTGCGAAGATCGCCATGGTGATAGGCCTTGTCCGCTCCGCCGCGCCGGCCGCCTGACTGTGGCTGGGAAACCTGATCGTTGGATGTGTCATTCATGCCAATACCTTCTATGAGCTACTTTGTACTGAACTGTGTCGAAAGTTTAATATTTCGTGCTGGCGCGTTCCTGCCGCGCGAAAAGGCTGGAGGTATCCCAGCGCTTGCCCCCCATATTCTCAATCTCGGCGTAAAACTGGTCGATCAGCCCGGTAACGGGCAGGCTGGTGCCGTTGCGCCTCGCCTCATCCAGCACAATGGAAAGATCCTTGCGCATCCATTCCACGGCGAAACCATGATTGTACTGGCCCGCCGCCATGGTCTTGTAGCGATTGTCCATTTGCCAGCTTTGCGCCGCGCCCTTGGAAATCACCTCCACCACTTTTTCGATGTCCAGACCGGCAGCCCGGGCGAAGGAAAATCCTTCCGCCAGGCCCTGCACCACCGCGCCGAAACAGATCTGGTTGATCATCTTGGTGATCTGGCCGGACCCTGAAGGTCCCAACAGACGCGACTGTTTGGCATAGACGCCGAACACCGGTTCGGCCCTGGCATAGGCCTCTTCCGTGCCGCCGCACATGATGGTGAGCTTGCCGTTGACCGCGCCCGCCTCGCCGCCGGAAACCGGGGCGTCGAGGAACGCAAAACCCGCTTCCTCCGCCGCCGCCGACAATTCGCGGGCGATGGTGGCCGAGGCCGTGGTGTGGTCCACGAACAAGGCGCCCTTTTTCATGGCCGCGAAGGCGCCGTCGCTTTTTTTGTTTTCCGGCCCAAGCGTCACCTCCCGCAAATCAGCGTCCCGGCCGACGCAGCAGAACACCATGTCCTGATCCCTGGCGGCCGCCGCGGGCGTTGCCGCCGCAGCGCCGCCATATTCGCCTACCCATTTCTGGGCACGGGCCGGCGAACGATTGAACACCGTCACCGCATGTCCGGCTTTGCTGAGATGACCGGCCATGGGATAGCCCATGACGCCCAGTCCGATAAAAGAGACTTTCATTCAATCCACCGCTTCTATTTCCGACTTCGGCAGAACGGCCGCGAAGACCGGGCGTTTCATCATCCAGATCACGAAAAAGACGGGCAGGGAAATATAGAACATGAACAGGAAATCGTTGGCGTAGGCCTGAACCATCGAGCGGTATTGGATCAACCCGTTGAGGTTGCCCATGCCGAAAGGAATCAGCGGGTTCATGAACATGGATTCGGCATTGACGCCGAGGGCGCGATTGAACGGTGCGGCATAATGGGAAAGCTGGGCATGAATCGTCTGAACGCTCGACGCCAGGATGCTGGTGGTCAGCGACACGCCAAAGGCGCTGCCGATATTGCGCATCAGGTTGGTGAGGCCCGCGCCGTCGGTGCGAAATTGCGGCCCGAGGGTGGCGAAAGCCACCAGATTCATCGGCACGAACACCAGCCCCATGCCGATGCCCTGAATAAAGGTGACAATGAAAATCTGGCCGTTGCCGATCGACGGCGTCCAGCTTGTCATGTCCCACAGCGACCACAGCAGGGCCGTGGCGCCCGCCGTCATCAGCAGGCGCGGATCCATCTTCATGGTGAGGCGGCCGGCGAATATCATCGCGAACATCACGCCCAGCCCCCGCGGCACCATCAAAAAGCCGGTCTGCGTCACGGTATCGCCGGCGAGATTCTGCAGATAAGGCGACATCAGGGCCGAGCTGGCCAGCAGCACCAGCCCCATCGAAAACATCAGCACCAACCCGCCGGTGAAATTGCGGTCCTTGAAAATGGCGAGCGGGATAAAGGGCTTCTTCGCCGTCAGCATATGCACAAGGAAAAGATAGAGCGCGATGCCGGCGATGATCGCCTCGATGATGATCTCGGGAGAGGAGAACCAGCCCTTGGTGGTGCCGCGGTCCAGCAGCAATTGCAGCGATGCCAGCCCCACCGATAAGGCGCCGAAGCCGAACCAGTCGAATTTCAGGGTATGGTCGCGGGCGGTGTCCTTGAAGAAGATGGCGAGCGCGGCCACCGCGGCGATCCCGAACGGCACATTGATGTAGAACACCCAGCGCCAGTCATAGGCGTCGGTGAGAAAACCGCCCAGGGTCGGCCCCAGGATCGGTCCCAGCATCACCCCCATGCCCCAGATCGCCATCACCGAACCGCGGCGATTTGGTGGATACATGTCCAGCATCACGGCCTGGCTCAGGGGACCCAGCGCGGCGCCGAAACAGCCCTGGATCAGGCGGAACAGCACCATCTGTTCCAACGACTGGGCGGCGCCGCAGGCCATAGAGGCGACGGTAAAGCCCGCCAAGGCGGTGATCAGAAAGTTCTTCTTGCCGAAGCGGGCCGCCATCCAGCCCACCGGCGCGGTCATGATCGCGGCGGCGATGATATAAGACGTAAGCACCCAGGTGATCTGGTCGCGCGAGGCGGCCAGGCTGCCTTCCATATAGGGCAACGCGACATTGGCGATGGTGGTGTCCAGCGCCTGCATCAGCACACCCGCCATCGAGCCGATCAGCACCGCCCATTCGGCGAATTTGCTGTCATAGGCATGGGCGGCATGAGGCTGGTGCGGCGCGGCTGTCATGTCTAGCGGTATTCTTCCAGCATGCGCTCCCAGCGGCGCTTGCCGGTATCGATGGAGATCACCGCGCTCATGCCGGCGCGCAGGGGCGGATCGCCCGCCTTCTGGTCAATCGCGATGCGCACCGGAAAGCGCTGTCCCACCTTCACCCAGTTGCCGCTGGCATTCTCCGCCGGCAGGGCCGAGAAGGAGCTGTCGCTGCCCGGGCTCACATTCTCGACGCGGCCGCTCCAGTGCTGGCCCGGATAGGTGTCGATGGTGATGTCCACCGGATTGCCGGAATGGACATGGGTGAGATCGGTTTCCTTCATGTCGGATTCGATCCAGATACCGCTGCCGATCAGGCCGACCGCGCTGGTGGTGGTGAAGGCCGACATGGCGGAGATTACCAGCGTGCCGGGCTGCAGCGAATCCACCTCGCCCACCACCCCGTCGAAAGGCGCGCGCACCACTGCGTGGCTGAGCTGACGCTGCGCCTCATCCGCCGCCGCCTTGGCTTTGAGATAAGCGGGCGCTTTCTGGGCCGGCATATTGGGATCGCCATTCAGCTTGGCCAGGTCGGTGGCAGCGGCCTGCTGCAGCGCCACCAGTGTCGCCTCGGCGCTCAGCATCGCGCCACGCGCCTGGTCCACCGTGGTGGCGGCAATGGCGTTCTGTTTTTCCAGGGCGGCATAACGGTCATAGGTCTGTTTGGTCAGGTTGACCTGCGCCTGCTGTGCCGCGATCTGCCCGACCGCGGAACGATAGGTGGCGCGGGCGGATTCCACGTCCTGCACGGCCTGGGCCAGCATCGCATTGGCGGTGTCCAGCGCGATCTGGAAGGGTTGGGGATCCAGGCTGAATAGCACATCGCCCTTCTTGACCTCCTGGCCTTCCTTGACATTCACCGACTGAATCAAACCGGAAACGTCGGTGGAGACCATCAGCTTATTGGCATGGACGTAGGAATCGTCCGAGCCGATATAGCGCCCGCCCGTCAGATAGAAATACGCGCTGGCGGCCAGCACAATCAGCACGCCGCCGATCATCAGCACGCGGCGCAACAATGCCTTGTCCACCGGCTTGGTGGCAGGCCTTGTGGCATCATAGGCCGATGCCGGAATTCTGTTCGAGGATTCCACTGCAGACATTTTTATTCTCCGCCCACAACAAGCTCATCGCCCGTTGTCTCCATGGTCAGCTTGTTCTTCATATGAGACAGCACACGCAGCACTGTCTCGCGCTCCGCATCGCTGATTCCGTCCAGCAGATAGTCGCTCTGTTCGATGCGATAGGCTTCGATCTTTGCCAGAATCTCTTCCGAGGCCGGCAACAGATGCAGCCGGTTGATGCGCCGGTCCGTCGGGTCCGGACGGCGTTCGAGCAGGCCGCGCGCCTCCAACCGGTCTACCAGGCGGCCGACCGTGATCGGCTCAACTTCGCAAATCTCCGCCATTTCGTTCTGGGAAAGGCCGGGCTGGCGGTGCAGCCGGGCCAGGATCACGCCCTGTGCCCGTGTCAGGCCGTATTTACGAGCCCACCGGTCGAAACGGGTGCGCTGCATCCGTGCCACGTCGTGCAGCTGGATCTGCAAATCCCGGTCGAAGTTGGTCTTGGCGAAATTGGTCATGTTTTCCCTGCTTGCAGCCGATAAGATAAGCAGCGTTATAATAACGCGCAAGGTCATAACCAGAGATAAATAACCCTCGATTGCGCCTGGAATTACAGAAAATAGCAGATATTCCGCCAAAAAAAACAGCCGGCGGGGGGAGCCGCCGGCTGTTCATAGCCGATATGCAAGGTTGCAGAGCCTTACATCCCGGAACCCTGGATGCCTTTCCAACTGGTTTCGATGGCGCCCACTGCATTGGGCGGCAAGGGGATGTAATCGAGACCCAACGCCAGCTGATCGCCCTTCTCGAAGCCCCATTTGAAGAATTTGAGGGCGTCGGCCGTGGCAGCCGCGTCAGAAGGCTGCTTGTAGACCAAGGCGAAAGTGGTGGCGGTGATCGGCCAGGTGGCCGCCCCGGGCTGGTCGAGGAACAGGATGTAGAAGTCGTTCTTCGCCGCCCCGGCCCAATCGGCATTCGCCGCCGCCGCCCGGAAGGATTCCACGGTGGGATCCACCGTCTTGCCGTCCTTGTTGACCATCTTGGTGTAGCTCAGATGATTCTGCTTGGCATAGGCATATTCGACATAACCGATGGCGCCGTTGATCTGGGCGACATTGCCCGCGACGCCTTCATTGCCCTTGGCGCCGATGCCGGTCGGCCAGTCGATCGCGGTATCCGCGCCGATATTGTTCTTCCAGTCCGGGCTGACACGGCTGAGATAGGTGGAGAACTGGAAAGTCGTGCCCGAACCGTCGGCGCGATGCACCACGGCAATCGCCTGGCCCGGCAGGGTGACACCGGGATTGAGTTTTTTGATCGCCGCGTCATCCCAGCGCGAAACCTTGCCCTGGAAGATCAGCGCCAGGGTCGGTCCGTCCAGCGCCAGCTGGCCGGGGGCCACGCCGCGGATATTGACCACCGGCACGATGCCGCCGATCACCACCGGGAACTGGGTCAGTCCGGCAGCTGAGAGCTCCTTGGAGGTCAGCGGCTTGTCGGTGGCGCCGAACGTCACGGTCTTGGCCTTGATCTGGGCGATGCCGCCGCCGGAACCGATCGACTGATAGTTCAGGCCATTGCCCGATACGCCTTTATAGACCGCCGCCCATTT
Organism: Rhizomicrobium sp.; assembly: GCA_035568995.1. Taxonomy (GTDB): domain Bacteria; phylum Pseudomonadota; class Alphaproteobacteria; order Micropepsales; family Micropepsaceae; genus Rhizomicrobium. The sequence continues at coordinate 85,437 of DATMNL010000037.1, forward strand.
GGAAACGATCGGAAACACGAAAGTGGAACCGGCACCGGTAATGTCCGCCGCCATTGCCGTGGTTGCCGCCATGGCGAGGCCCGCGGCCGCGCCGATCAGGACCTTGAAGTATTTGTTCATCGAGAACTCCTTTTCATGCGAGGGAAAACGCCCCGCTTGTTGACTAGTTGGCGAACTGCAGGCGAACGCCGACAATGTTGAGACTCTGGCCGTTCTGGTTGGGGACCGCGGCGGTGCCTTTTTTCACGGTGACGATATTGTCGTCGATCATCAGGCGAATATTGCGGTTGGGATACCAGTTGAGCGCCAGATCGAGAACGCGCTGCTCGCCGCCCAGCACACCCGCCAGCTGGGAAGTTCCCAGGGTATTGGTCACAGCCAACTGGGAAGAATGCCAGTTGAGGTCGGTCTCGCTGTAACGTGCCGCGACTTCCCAGGCGCCCCAGCTTCCGCCTTGCAGCGAGAAGGGCCGCGAGGGAACCGGCGCGCCGAAGCTGGCCTGGGTTTCCGCAAGGCCGCTCGGAACATAGGTCCTGGTTTCGCCGGTAATGATCCAGGAACCGCCGATGTCATAGCCATGGAAGCCCGGATGATCGATCACCGCCGTGGAGGTGGTGCAGAGCGCATTGTTGGTTGCGATAAGAGAACCGCACTGCCGGTCCATCGTGAACTCTGCATATTCGCCGCCAAGGTAGAAGTTTTGCCAGTTGCCTTCCAGGTCCGCGGCCCACATATGGCCCCTCTTGGCCGCGATGGCACCCGTATCGATCAATCTGGTGCCGTCAACGCGGATCTCGGGACGTTCGCGAAAGCGCAGCGTCTGGCTGCCGCCGCCCGCCGTATTGCCGGTATAGGGATCGTAACCGCCGCTGGCGCCGATCTGGATGTTGGAAATTCCGTCGCTCCAAAGCCGGTCCGTCGCGCGGCCCAGGAACTGGTTGCCTTCGTCACCGCCATTGCCATGCGTGGCGGCGGTGCCGGTCTTTTGACCCGTAAAGGCCACGTCGAAGCCGAGATTGTCGCCCGGCCACAGCGTGTCGGTCTGGGACCAACCGATTTCGACGCCGCGGCGCGAGTCGCCCGCGCCAAAACTGTCGGCCGCGATGTTCTCAATTTCCGGGCGCTCCAGCCACACCAGGTCTTTTGAGGTTGTGGAGCCTTCCATCATGAAGGACGGCTCGATGACGCCGACATTGAAATGCCAGTTGGGAATGCCGGTATAGGTTATCACCGCTTTGTTGACCAAGGGATCGCCTTCGCCGGCGGGTTCGATCGAACCTATGGCGCAGGTGGAGGCGGACGTCGCCGCACCGCCCGCAGGTGCCGTGATCGTGGTGGCGGTGGTCGCGGTGCAGGTCGCGTTGTTGCCGCCGTCACTGCCGCCGCCGTTGAGGCGGAACTCGTACCACCAGTCGTTATAGACCTTGCCCTCGACGCCGAAATAGGCGCGGCGGATCACCGCGCCGGAAGACAGGTCAGCGGGACCGGCAAAACCGGCGGGATGGGTCGAGGCTTGCGAGAAGCCGGCGAAATCGGTCTGGAAACGCAACCGGATCGCCATTGTGAACCGCCCGTCTCCGGTCGCGAGTGTCGGGCGGCCATTGTCATAGGTCCAGGCGGCATAGGCGTAATTCTGTTCCACGGTGGACAGACGCGTGCGATCCGCCGTGGCGCGGTCCTGGCTGGCCTGCACCGCATCTTCCAGCGCCTTGACGCGCGCTTCCAGATCGCTGGCGCTGTTGGATGCGCCGACATTATTCTGCGCCATCTGGACTGGAGCATTCTGCGCCACCTGCACAGGCTTCGCCACGTTCGCGGGTTTGACCGTGCTGGTGGCGGCGCTCGCCGGTTCGGAAGCATTTGCGGCCGCCGTCAGCGCCAGCAAACCGGCGCTGGCCATCCAGAATTTTTTCCCCATCATCATCGCTTCAAGACCCCTTTTTTAAATGCGCTCGTTGCGCTGCGGTGAAATCGCAGGGGGGGACAACAGGATCGTGACATTTGTGTGAAGCTAATGTGACGTCATGGAACAAAGCCGCGTGTTGGGCGGATTCCCGGCCCCCGCGACAAAGTGAACTGTGGGTTATTTTTCGTCCGCAGCCCGGCCTTCGGGCGGACGCGCCTGCGCCAACGCGCTGTATCGGCCGCCGAAATAAACCAGCGGCGCGCTCTTGCTGTGGCGAGAGAAGCGCAACACCCGGCCGATCAAGATCGTATGGTCGCCCGCGGCGAGCGCCTGTTCGCGCGCGCATTCGAACACCGCCAGCGAATCGGCCAGCGCGGGCGGTCCCAGCTCGGTTGGCATCAGGGCTATTCCGTCCAGCGCGTGTTCGCCCGGCCGCGCCAGCCGCGCCGAGACGCCGCGATGCTCCGTACCAAGAATATTGACGGTGAATGCCGGCGCGGCGGCGAACAGCGCGTGGCGGCCGGATTTTCGGTCCATGCACCACAAGACCAGTGGGGGATCGAGCGACACCGAGGTGAAAGAGTTAACGGTGATGCCGATATGGGCAAGTTTTTTTGAATTGGCGGCATCCGCCGCTATGGCTGCTGTGACCACGGCGACGCCGGTCGGAAAGCTGCCCAGTGCTTCGCGATATGCCCGGATATCAAGGTCCATTCGACACACTAGCCTTCACTTCACACTCGGTTAAGGGGGGGTATGCATGATCGGTCCCGTATGGCGAGGCAAGGCGGGGCAATAGACCCACGTCACCCGCCGGGTAATTTGAACGGTGGGTAGCATGGCCGACGGCACGGTCATCATTAAACGCATCAAAAAAGGCGGGCATGGCGGCCATCACGGCGGCGCCTGGAAAGTCGCCTATGCGGACTTCGTGACCGCGATGATGGCGTTCTTTCTCTTGATGTGGCTGATCAACACCACCACGCCGGAACAGAAGCGCGGCATCGCCGACTATTTCGCGCCCCAGTCTATCGCCCAGACCGTCTCCGGAAGCGGCGGCGTGCTGGGCGGCAAGGTGATGGGCGAGGACAACGCCCATGCTGGCGGCGCCCAGTCCGTCATGCAGAAACAGAGTCCGCCTTCCCCGCCATCCGCCACCAAGGCGCTGGCCAGCGGCCAGACCCAGAGCGGCGGCGGCGGCACCAGCGATTCCAGCGCCAGCGCCAACTCCGCGCAGGACGGCGACTTCGCCCATGCCGCCGAAGCGATTCGCCAGTCGGTGCAGGACAATGCCGATCTCGCCAATCTTTCGCATCAGCTGATTCTGGAACAGACGCCGCAAGGCCTGCGCATCCAGCTGGTCGACCAGGATGGCCGCCCCATGTTCCAACAGGGCACCGCCGAACCGATGCCCTATACCAAAAAGCTCCTGGCCGCGGTGGGGGCGATCGTCGATCAACTGCCCAACCGGGTTTCGATCAGCGGCCATACCGCCGCCGGCGACGCCGGCGCCGATGGCAACGAATGGACTTTGTCGTCCCAGCGCGCCAACGCGGCCCGGTCCGTGTTGCAGGCGGGGGGGCTGCACTCCGACCGCATCTACGAAGTGGCGGGAAAAGCCGGCTCCGAGCCTCTGCTGCCGGAAGAACCCAACGCCTCGGCCAACCGGCGGCTGTCCATCCTGCTCTTGCGGGAGGCGCCGCCCGTGCCCCCCGGCAGGACCCTGCAATAGGTTAACGGCCGTCGGATTTTCTTGCACCGCGGCCCCCGGCTTGCTCATATCAGGGGATGGTGAGCCGTGACTGACCCCAGAAACACGCGCGTTCCGCAATTCTTTCTCACGCCGGGCGGACCCTGCCCCTATTTGCCCGACCGTATAGAACGCAAGGTCTTCGCCCGCCTGACCGGACCCCTGGCCCAGCCGCTCAGCGAGGCCCTCACCCATTCCGGTTTCCGCCGCAGCCAGTCCATCGCCTATCGCCCGGCTTGCGAAGGTTGCAATGCCTGCGTCTCGGTGCGGATCGTGGCGGCGGAATTCGAATCCAGCCGGGGCCAGCGCCGCATCGTCAAGCGCAACGCCGACCTCTTCCGGCGCCAGGCGCCCGCCGAAGCGACGCGCGAACAATTCGCGCTGCTGCGCACCTATCTGGATTCGCGCCATTCCGGCGGCGGCATGAGCGATATGGGCCTGTTCGACTATGTCGCGATGGTCGAGGAAACCCCGGTCAGCACCCATATCGTGGAATATCGCTTGCCCGGCGAAGACGGAAAGCCGGGCATGCTGATGGGCTGCGCCCTGACGGACGTGCTGCGCGACGGGCTTTCCATGGTCTACAGCTTTTTTCATCCTGGCGCGGAGGCGCGCAGCCTGGGCACCCACATGATCCTGGACCATATCGAAGCGGCCAGGGCGCGCGGCCTGACCAATGTCTATCTGGGCTATTGGGTGCAGGGCTCGGCCAAGATGGATTACAAGGCGCGCTTTACGCCTTTGGAGGCGCTGGGCCCGAACGGCTGGGAGCGGCTTAAGGCTTAGTGCCGCGCGGCCGCTCGCTCAAGCGTCCATACGCTGTCGCTATGGACCGTTTCGGCACTTGAAATGGTCGTCGCACGACGCTGACGCTAGCGACGGACCATTTCATTCGCTCCGCGAACCGTGCCTCAACACCTCAACTTGATATTCAAACCCCGTCGCGGTGCGGATGGTCTTCAAAAGCACTTCGTCGTCGTTTGCCAGCGGTCCCAATTCCTCAAACCGGTCCGGTAGCAGCAGCGTGTAGCGTTCCGCCACCGAGACATAGACCAGGCGATTTTCCGCCAGCCCCAATCGCATCAGCGTCATCAGACGCTCCAGATAGGGTGATTTTTTCCAGGCGGCAGGCGTGGAAGGATCCACATAGGCGACCATGCGCCCGTAGCGGCTGACCAGCACGATCTTGGATTTTTCCGGCTTCCATTCCGGCCCCAGGGCTTCGGCCTGAAGCCAATCGCACATAAAAGTACGGCATTCGCTGGGGCGGTCCTGATAGATGCTGCAGCCCTTGCCCGGCAGGCAGTGCGGACACCATTGCCCCGACGGCTTTTCGATTTCCTTGATGCCCATGACCTTGCAGCACATGGTGCAAGTTCCGCATTCACGGGCTGCCGTCATGACGGCGGTATTCCGTCAAAAAAGCTCAAAGGTTTTGCTCCGGTTGACGGCATGATCAGTTATAAATCCTTACCCTGAGCCTGTCGAAGGGCCCGTCGGCCGGTGTATTCGCCTGGCCGCTCGCTTGTGCTCGCGGCGTTCGTCGCTCGAAATGGTCCACTGGACCATTTCGTTTGCCTACGGCAAATCGCTCCTCGCGCGCCACGGCGCGCTATGGCGCGCCCGAAAAGCGCGTCTTCCACTCCGCCATCTGCTCTTCGGTGATCTTGGCAAACAGCACATCAGGCGGATTGATCGGTTGGCCGGCTTCGAGCTGGTCCAGCTCTTCCGCCATCTTCATCTCCACCCAGGGGATCGCGCCCTTGTCATAGCCGATGGGCTGGATCGCCTCATGGATTTTCCTCGCCATCACCGGCATCACCGGCCAGACGAGATGCGCGAACACATGCACCAGGTTCAGGCCCATGCGCACGCCCACCGCCGCCCGGGCGCGGTCGGTCTTGATCAGGGTCCAGGGCGCGGCGCGGGTGAGATATTCGTTGCCCGCCACCCAGATGGCGCGCAGCTCGCCCATGCTTTTGCGGAATTCCGCCTGTTCGAGATATTCCGTATATTGAGCGACACGGCCGTCCAGCTCGGCGATCAGGGCTATTTCCTCGCCGCCATACTCGCCCTCGCCCGGCACCTTGCCGTCAAAGCGGGCGACGCAGAATTTGGTCACCCGGTTGACGAAATTGCCCAGCACATCAGCCAGATCTTTGTTGATGGTGCCGGCGAACTGCTCCCAGGTGAAATTGCTGTCGGCGCTTTCCGGCGCATTGGCCATCAAATAATAGCGCCAGTAGTCAGCGGGCGCGACGTCCAGCGCGCTGTCCATGAAAATGCCGCGATGCTGGGAGGTGGAGAATTTGCCGCCATCGTAATTGAGATAATTAAAGCCCTTGAGCCGATCCACTTTCTTCCAGTTCTCGCCTGTGCCCATGATCATGGCCGGGAAGATGATGGTGTGGAACGGCACATTGTCCTTGCCCATGAATTCCCAATAGGTGACCTCTTTCGCCTTGTCGCCCAGCCACCAGTCTTTCCAGGCCTCGGGCTTGCCGGCTTTCTCCGCCCATTCTTTGGTGGCGGCGATATATTCGATGGGCGCGTCGAACCAGACGTAAAAGACTTTCCCCTTGAGCTTGCCGTCCGCGATGTCATCCGGCACCGGAATGCCCCATTCCAGATCGCGGGTGATGCCGCGATCCTTGAGGCCCTCGTCCAGCCATTTATAGGCGATGGACGAGACCAGCACCGGCCAGTCATTCTTCTGGCTGTCGATCCAGGCGCGCAATTCGCCGGGCAGTTTGGACAATTTCAGGAACAGATGGGTGGAATCGCGGATCTCGATATCCTCCGCCCCCGAGATCGCCGAGCGCGGATTTTTGAGCTCGACGGGATCCAGCACGCGGGTGCAATTCTCGCACTGGTCGCCGCGCGCGTTGGCATAGTTGCAGTGCGGACAGGTGCCGATCACATAACGGTCGGGCAGGAAGCGGCCATCGGTGGCGGAATAGGCCTGCTTGGTGGTGCGAACATCCAGGAAGCCGTTCTTCCACAAGGCCCGGGCGAAATGCAGGGTGAGTTCGCGGTTCTGGCTGGACGAGGAACGCCCGAAATTGTCCCAACTGAGGCCGAACTTCTCGCCCAGCTCTTTCTGCGCCTGGTGCCATTTGGCGGAATAGGCGGCCGCCAACACGCCCTCCTCCTGCGCCGCCAATTCGATGGCCGCGCCATGCTCGTCGGTGGCGCAGATCGCGAGGGTCTCATAGCCCCGCGCCCGGCAGAACCGCGCAAAGACATCGGCCGGCAGCATCGAGCCCACCAGGTTTCCCAGATGCTTGATGCCCGCGACATAAGGCAGGGCGGAGGTGATCAGGACGCGCTTCATGGCCTGTTATAAGAGGCGTGTTATCGGACTGTCCGCACCCTCTTACAGGCTGCGGGGCCAAGCTCAAAGGGGACGCTGCCGGGACCGGTTGCGAACCCCGAAAAGTCAGCGTATGCAACGGTTAAGCCGGGTTAGCTCAGTTGGTAGAGCACCTGATTTGTAATCAGGGGGTCACAGGTTCGAGTCCTGTACCCGGCACCAGTGCCTCCAGGTATCTAAACAGCGAGAGGTTAAATGGCCATCGAGATATCGAGTGGGCTAAGGGACAGGTTGAGGCAGAAATTTGCTCCAGGCTCCACAACATCCGTGAGGCCTTCCGGCAAATAAAGCGCCGCGCCCCTACCAGCTCGGACCTGTGGCGTGACGGAGCATGGGAACGGTTTAAAGCCGCTCGCAATCAGATGACAAGCGGCTAATGCCGCCGCGGCAGTCAGAGAAGACTGATGGCCACGAACCCAGCCACGCCCCAAAATGCTAAAAAGCCAAAAACCCCGAGGACTATTGCTTTCGCTCGCAAGCTGGGGTCCGCATGCTGGGCGTAATCCAAATGAACCATGTCCTGATGCTCCAAAATGAGAGTGCAGGACAGTTTGATGCAAGACTCTTTCCAGTTCGTTTCAAATTGTCAGCACCATCCCCGAAGGTGGTTAAACCTGCTTATCCATATGGATGGCGCTGGTAGTACGAGAATTCCGCGGACATAATACTTAATTCGGATGGCTCGCCGAGTTCCTGGAAAGTATTCGGCCAGTGTCTTCGCCGGCTTAGCTTTTCTTGGCGGTCCGTAGCGGCAGCGTAACGGCACGAGCGAAGCGAGTGACGTCCGTGATTGAAGCATTGGCGTTGGAACGCCGTCTCACTCACGTGATAGCCCTTTTTCTGTCCGCCATCGTGCAGCGTCATCTTTGGTTCATCCCGCCGGCCACGCTATATCAAAACCATTCTTTAGGATGAGCGGCTCTGTAAAACGATGGCAGTCGCAAAACAGGTCATTGTGGCCGTTGCCGGGACTATCGGGCGTGTCTTCGTCGTACTGCTTGCAATCCGGATAATGCCCACGCGCGTCTCTCCGTAGGGATTGCATGTGAATGGTGCGCGCCGACTTATTCACGAAGCCTCCTTGGAGCGGAAGACGTGTTCCCGTGTGGTCGCGGGGTCTCTTATATGGAGCACAACGCCAGCGGAGCGATTGGTTTCCGGCCGTGCTTGGTCGGCGCCATATCGTACATTGAGCAGGTACAAAAACTTGGCTGGCGTTAGGGATCTGTGATTCCGGTCAGACCATATTCTTGGAAAACCTGGCGCTTAATGGCAGCGAAAACATGCTGCGCAACCTTGCAAGCCGCTCCGCCCGCCCCCGCTGATGCGGCCGCGCAGCTATCCGACAATTTAAAAAGTTCCCACCCTGCTGCTATGGATATTATTCGAGTTTGGGCGGAACCTTGCATGAGATTCTCCGTTGGAATTTTGCAATGCGGGAATACGAAATACGTCTGTCCGCGGGCCGGGGTTCGTTGCATCTCTTCGCCACCGGCCGCTATTTCACCGACTCGGCGGCCATCCTCGCGGCTGAACGCCTGTGCAGAGCCGGCGAAACCATTGAAGTGTGGCGTGGTGACGTTCGCATCTTCGCCGGATTGCCTCGCCCCAAGATCACTATGGTATGGCCGGTAAAAGCGGCGCGGATATGAAATTTCGGGTGAGTCGGGCCACGCTGCTGTTCGTGCTGCTCAACGAGATTCGCGGACTTATCATGATCGCCCCGGCGCTGCTCGCGGCGCTCAAGGCTCACCGCCTGTTTTGATCAAGCCGGGCGCGAAAATGGCGGCCTCCGGCTCGGGCAACTCCAAGAAAGTATTCGGCCCGAGTATTCGCCCGGCCGCTCGCTTGTGCTCGCGGCGTTCGTAGCTTGAAATGGTCGTCGCGCTACGCTGTCGCTGGAAACGGATCAATTTGTCCGGCTGCGCCGGTCGCCACTCACCCACCTTCACAATATCACAACCGCCGAAGGCGGGTCGCCATATATCCGTTTCCAAAATCACTGCGCCGCTTTCTTGTCGCGGGTGAAATTGCACGTTCCTACCGCGTCAGGCCCCTTGGCCACGAAATTCAGTGTATCGGGGCCGATCAAAGAGAAGAATTCATTGCTGAAATTCACCTTGTCGGTGTCGCTTGGAGCGGGCATAGGGGCAACCAATTGCGGTTCGCGTGCAGGATTGTAGCTGTTGGGATCATCGTACATGGCGAATCCGATATGATCTTTATCTGTGGCGCTAACCCGCACATAGGCTGGAAAGTACTGGCAATCGCCGGGATTTTGCCAAAGGCCGATCATGGGCGATTGCGTTGCGCAGGCCGAGAGAGTCAGCGGCAGAGAGAAAGCAGCAATTGCGCGCGTCATCTTCATGCGTTTTCCTAACCAACGCGGACGCAACCTGCCGCCATAGGTCAGCCTGATGTTGCCTGAGTGGTGAGCGCGTTGGCAAGCGGAGGGGATTTTAGGCAGCGACCTAATTTGGTTTTTTACGCCCGTTTGTCTTCTCAAAGTCCTCTCTGGCTTGACGATCTAAGTCTTGGATTTGACCAAGCCATGTCTTGAACGCGGGCTGGGCTGCATCCGAAGCAAAAGACCATCCTTGCTCGTTGGCTGTAACATCGCCATTGGCTTCCTGCGCGATGGTCCGTTTGATGACGCCCGGATGGGCTGGGTGATTTGGTTTGGTGAAATACCACATGGCATAAGCCTTCTGGCACGTTACTAGAATGAAATCGGGGTATTCCGCTGGGGCGCAATCGGCATCTTGGGCCACCGAATCCCATAAGGTCTGATAGGACGGATGGTCCTGAGCCCAAGAGGGTGTGGCGAACAGAAGCAGCAGAAAACTGAACGCCAGCACACGCCTTTTCATTTGGATGTCTGCTCCACCAATTCCTCAAGCGACCACATTCTATCAGAAACACCAAGAAAGTATTCGGCCGGTGTCTTCGCCCCGCCGCTCGCGCGTGCTCGCGGCGTTCGTCGCTTGAAATGGTCCGCAGGACCATTTCATTCGCTTCGCGAACCGCTCCTCACCCACTCATTCACAATGAGCGCCACGGTGAAAAGGTCGAACAGCGCAAATCCAAGCGTCCACAAGGACCAATGCACCGTCATCCGGTACCCCATGTAAAAGACAAAGGCCGACAGGATCGCCACCGCCAGGGGGAAAATCCAGCGCTGTCCCGCAAGCAGGCAGATGGCAAGCACCGCTTTCAACACGCCGTGAACCAGCAGATAAGTGATCGCGAATGTGCTGGAGATGTGCGTCAGCCCCACCGCCCCGTTCTGCAGGGCGCGCATGGCGTGACTGGCCGGATTCTCCTCCAGCTCGGGCGTGGTGAAGCGAAGAACGTCGAGATAGAGCTTTTCCGGGCCGGCAATCGCGATGAACAGCCCCAGCAATGTTTCGATGATACCGTCAACGCCCTTAACGGTTATCGCGAACAAATAGGCGGCGTGCGCGGCAGCGCCCTTCTTCATGGCAGAATGCATAAAAAATAAACCGCAGTTTCAAATACCCGTCTTGAACGGAAGACCAGTCTCGTCCAGATCGTTGTTGGAATTAAGGCTGGTGCTTGAAATAAGGCTGGCTTCGCGGCCGCGGCAACCGTTTTTCGCACTGGGCCCCTGCGCCCGGCAGCCGTCTAGAAGCCGGCTGAAACCGAATGAAAGGACTCGCCGACCATGGAATGCACACCGGCCGCTTGAAGCGTTTGGGACTGCTCGTCGTTCCAAGCAAGGCTGACTTGCGGCGCGGTCCTGCCCGGGAAAGCGCTGACCGACACCACCAGCACCGCGATCAGCACGGCAACAAATAGCAGGGCGGGGTGTTTCATGGCCTTCTCCGTCTCTCCACGATCAGTTAACGGGAGTGGCCAACGAAAGTTTCAAAACATTTCAAGGCTGCCCCAAAGATGCCTTGATTGACGCGGCAATAGCTCAGGTCTCCAGAATATCGTTGGGCAGCATGTTTTTCGTGTGGCCGTCACTGGGGAAGTGCGCCGCCAGGGCCTCGCCGCATATTTCGATGGCGCGGACAAAGCCATCGGCGGGCTTGCCCGATTTCATGCCCTCGGTCACCGCCGCCACCGCGGCGTTCCAGGGTCCCTCTCCCACCGCGCGATGGATGGCGTCATGCGCCACCAATTCGACTTGGCGGTCGTAAAGCGAGGCATAGATCAGGATATGCGGTTCGGCATGGCTGAGCCGCGCGCCCCCCGCCACGAAATGGTGCCGCGCCACCTGGCGCACCCGGTGGCGCTTCAGAAAGCGCGGCGTCAGCACGCGCCGCACCCTGGGCAGAGCAACGATCAGCGCCACGATCAGGAACAGACCCGCTTGCATCAGGGAATAGGTCGTCAGCACGCGCAGGATCATGCTTTCGACCGATGCCAGGCTTTCATCCGTCCAGCTCGCGAAAATATCCGCCAGCGCCAGCGGCCTGACGCCCGCCAGCACGGCCAACGGCGGCAACAGCAGCGCCGCAAGGCTGGCCCAAATGAGCGGCACTTCCCGATAGCGCGACACTTCATGCGCCAGTACGCAGAATATCTCGCCCCTGGTCTTACTTTCGGCTTTGGTGATCGCCTCCGCGATGCGCTTGTGATCCCCTTCGGTCAGCATCACCAGCTCCCCGAGGCGCCGCCGCCCCCAAAGCCGCCGCCCCCGCCGCCAAAACCGCCGCCGCCGCCCCAGCCGCCGCCGCCATAACCGCCGCCATAGCCGCGCCCGCCGCCCATGAAGAGCAAGGGCAGAAAACCCCAGCCGCCAAAAACCCGAAAGATCGCGAAGACGATGAACAGGAAGATCAGTATCGCCGGAAATCCGCCGCCGCCCTGGTTGCCGCCTCGCCCCGCCTGTTGCTCCGCCGCGGCGGCCCTGGCCTCGGCCTCGGAGGTGTTCAGCGACAATTGCTGGATCAGGGCATCCACCCCTGCCTCGGTCCCGCCATCAAAATCGCCGGCGCGGAATTTGGGCAGCACGGCGCTCTGCAAAATGACTTCCGACAGCGCGTCGGTGAGGATGGGCTCCAGCCCATAGCCCACTTCGATGCGGGTCTTGTGTTCATTGGGCGCGATGATCAGCAGGGCGCCATTGTTGAGCTTGGCCTGGCCGATGCCCCAGGCGCGGCCCAGCTGGTAGCCGTAATCGGAGATTTCATAGCCCTGCAGCGAGGGAATCGTCACCACCACAAGCTGGCGCGAAGTCTTGTTTTCCAGCGCCGCCAGCTTGTTGTTGAGATCAAACTCCGTGGTGTCGCTGAGGATATTGGCGTTATCCATCACCCGGCCGGTGAGAGCGGGGAATGTCGGCGCCGCCAGCGCGGGCGTTACGAAACATAATACCGCAAACAGCCCCGCCAGGAATTTCATCAGGGCGAGGTCGGTGCCGGCGCGGACGCACCGGGGAAGCTTACCACCGGCGCCGCCTGCGCCGCGGGCGTGGCCGCGAAAGGCTGCGCCTGCTTATATGATTTATAAACCGTGGCGGCCCACAGCGAGCCGGGAACAGTGACCAGCTCGGTGTTATAATCCTGGACCGCGCTGTTATAGTCGCGGCGCGCGATCTCGATGCGGTTTTCGGTGCCCTCCAGCTGCGACTGCAGCGCCAGGAAATTCTGGTTGGATTTGAGATCAGGGTAATTCTCGGTGATCGCCAACAAATGCCCCAACACGCCCGACAGCTGATTCTGCGCCGCCTGGAATCGCGCCATGGCGGCGGGATCGCTGATGGTCGAGGCGTCGATCGAGACATGGGTGGCCTGGGCGCGCGCCTCGGTCACCTCGGTCAGCACGCTTTTCTCTTGCGCGGCAAAACCCTGGACCGTGGCGACCAGGTTGGGAATCAGGTCGCTGCGACGCTGATAGGCGGCCTGGACATTGGCGGCGGCGGCCTTGACCGCCTGGTCTTTGGCGGGAATGGCATTCACGCCGCAGCCCGCCAGCACCAGGGCGATGCCCAGCGCCGCCAGGAATTTTGGTAAAACCTTGGATATATTCATGTCTTTACCCTTCGCGGCAGAATCCACGACGAGAAGATGGGGAACTTGACACGAACCGCAAGCGGCGTGGGGAAAATATTGGGCTTGATTTTCCATTGGTGTGGGTAGTCCGGCAAGCCTGGCCCCGGCGCCCGTGTCACACAAATCGGCCAGAACAAGGATCGAATCACCTCCCAAGATTCCGATCAAAGACAAGGGAAACATCGCCGGATATGGAACCCACACCCTTCCAGAGGGCAGCCGGGAACGAAACAGCTGTTCGATCCGGGCGTTATCAGGACATGACCATCGCGGTGGCGACTCCGGTGCCGGCCAGGCCCGTCAATCTGTGGACGCTGGTAAAGGAGGGTTTCACCTCCTTCATTGACGACCATGCCCTGACGCGCGGGGCGGCCATCGCCTTTTATGCCGTGACCGCGATCGCCCCGGTACTCTTCATCGCCACCACGGTGGCTGGCGTTTTCCTTGGCCCGGAGGCGGCCAGCGGCGCGGTGCGCTATCAGCTGCGCCAGGTCATGAGCCGGGAAAGCGCCGACATGGTGCAGTTCGCCATCATCCATGTGCGCGGCGCCCATCACACGATCGCGGGCAGCCTGCTGGGATTATTCGCCCTGATCTTCACGGCCTCGGGCATGTTCACCGAAATCCAGGATGCGCTGAATGTGATCTGGAAGGCGCCGCTCACCGAATCCTATTTCTATCAGGTGGTGCGGGGACGGGTGTTGAGCCTGGGCCTGGTGGTCTGTCTCGGCATCTTGCTGATGATCTCGATGATCTTTGCGGGCGGCATCGGTGTGCTCGGCCATGTCCTCGATCACCACACCAGCCTCAGCCAATTCGTTATCGCCCTGATCAACCTCAGCCTGTCATTCCTGCTGCTGTCGATCCTGTTCGCGGCGCTTTACAAGATCCTGCCCAACAAGAGACTGGCCTGGCGCGACGTGGCGGTGGGCGCGATAGGCACCGCCATCCTGTTCGAGGCCGGCCAGGCACTGATCACCTTTTACCTGTCGCGCATCATCTATGCCAATGTCTATGGCGCGGCGGCGGGCGTGATCGTGCTCCTGGTATGGGTCTATTACGCGGCGCAGATTTTCCTGCTCGGCGCTGAATTCACCAAGGTCTGGGCAAGGCATTATGGAAGTCTGCAGGAAGGCTGAAGCAGGCCCGGGGCGCAGATTTTAGAAAAATCCGCCGTCATGCGAAGGTCTTCCTTGACCCTACGAAACTCTTCGTATTATCGTCGGCAGGATGAAGAGGACGCCGCAAAAACCCACCGCGACGGAGCTCGAAATCCTCCGGGTTCTCTGGGCCAAAGGACCTTCGACGGTCCGGGAGGTGCTGGATTGCCTGAACGAAAAAAGGGCGATGGGCTACACCGGGGTCCTCAAACTGCTGCAGATCATGACCACAAAGACCCTCGTTCGCCGGGACGAGCGCGAGCGGGCGCATGTCTATCAGGCCTGCCGCCCCGCCGCGCAGACCAAGCGCCAGCTGGCGGGCGATGTGCTGCAGCGCGTGTTCGAGGGATCCGCCAGCCAGCTGATGATGCATGTCCTGGCCGGACGCCGGACATCGCGCGGTGAGATCGAGGAGCTTCGCCGCATCCTCGACAGCCATGGGGAGAAAGGCAATGACAAGCCCGATTAGCTGGCTTTCTCCGGCGATGATGCACGCACTGGGCTGGGCGCTGATCCATTTTCTGTGGCAGGGCGCCGCCATCGCGGCCCTGGCCGCCATCCTGATGCGTTTTTGCCGCGATCCTCGGGCGCGCTATTGCGTTGGCGTGGGCGCGCTCACCCTGATGCTGGCGATGCCATTCGTCACCCTGCTTCTTTTTGACGGCTCGGCTTTGCCTGCCATGCCAATAAACCTTTCCGTCACCCTGCCTTCCCTTCCGGCCCTGCCCGATATTCTGCCCTGGGTGGTGGTCTTCTGGTTTGGCGGCGTGGCACTGCTCAGCCTGCGCTTCGCCGGCGGGTTTCTTCTTCTGGAGCAGACGCGCCGCCACCAATCCACCACACCCGGCGCCCGTGTTCTGGCGCTGTGCAGGGAGGTGCAGCAGCGGCTGGGGATCACCCGCACCATCCGTTATCTGGAGTGCGGCTGGCTCAGGGTACCGGCGGTGATCGGCTGCATCCGTCCGGTGGTCCTGTTGCCGGTCGCCGCTCTCACGGGTCTCACGGAAGCGCAACTGCGTGCGGTGATCGCGCATGAACTGGCGCATGTGCGGCGCTGGGATTTTCTGGTGAACCTGTTCCAGATCCTGGCGGAGACGCTGTTCTTCTATCATCCCGCCCTATGGTGGCTGAACCGGCGCATCAGCGCCGAGCGCGAACTTTGCTGCGACGAGATCGCCATGTCGGAAATTGGAAACCGGATCGAATATGCCGATGCCCTGGTGCAGATAGCAAAACTGGGAAACGCGTCCGGCCTTGCGATGGCGGCCACCCACGGAATCCTGTCGGAGAGGATCTTCCACATTCTTGGCCGCCCGATGGCGAAGCCCCGCATTGCCGGGCTGGCCGGGAGCCTGTTCTTATTGATGGCCTCGATGGCGGCAGGCAATGCCCTGCTTGTTCTGGCGGCTCCCCTCCCCGCGCTTCATGCCCGCGAAAATACGGGGGCCATCGCGTCGCCGCTCATCACAGCGTTGGCCGGTGTTTCCGCCAGGCCCCAGCGTGAATCCCTGCCCGTTGGCGAGGCCCCTCCCGCGACAACTGCCCGTGACAATGAGTATGTCATTCCAAGACGTAATCGCCTCGCCTTAATCAGGACCATCAGGCTATCGCCGGTTTCATTCCTTTCCATGTCTCTGGTGATGGCGCCGGTGGATTTGGATAGCCCGCCTGCGCCTGACGATCAGCCGGTTGCTCCGGCAGACGCTTCGACCCACACGCGCTCCGTCGTCGCGGAGGAGCTCGACGCGCTGGCCCTGTCTAATACCGAATATCCCGGGCCGGTTCTAAAACTGAATGCGTCGCACAGCATGGACGAATGGACATCGGGCGAGGCCATGGCCTATTGCAAGGATTATGCGACTCAAACCGTCACCCAGGGCGCGAACCGGCCGATGCTGGTGGATGACAGCTTCAAGCAGAGGCTCTACTACTTCTACTGGCAGTGCATGCGCAGCAACATCAACGGGGTAATCCAAGCGTATGGGGGGGACTGGGCGACGAGTCCCGGCTATATCGCGGTCGGGACAGCCTCATCGGACCGCCCAGTCAATCTAGCCGGCAGCTGGGCAATATCGGTTCCTGCGTCCGCGCAGCCCAACATAGAAGGCATGTTGGCGCTGCGCGCGCAAGCACAGAGCTGCACCTTCTCCCAATCGGGAAACACCTTCAGCGGAACCTGCACCGGACGGGAAGGCAGCGGCGCGGCAACAGGTGTCGTTGACGGCCGGCAAGTCCGTTGGTCCTGGAGATTCCCGTCCGTGCGCAGCGAGGCGGAGTATGATTTCATCGCAATGATGGGACCGGACGGCGCCATGACCGGACAATCCATCATGGTCAAGGACATCTATTCCCGTGCCTTGGAGACGTTTACGGCCACGCCCGGTCCAACCCAGATCGCATCCCAGAAATAGGCCCGCGACGGGGGAAGAGTTTGAAATATTTCCCGCTCATCTGGGCCGCGCTGTGGCGAAAACCCGCAGAGTTTGTCCTCACACTATTGTCGGTGACCGCTGCTTTCACCTTGTTCGGCACCATGGTCGGCTTCAAAAACAGAGTGCAGTCTCTGGTCGAAGCCTCGCGGCAGGACCGGGTCTATAGCCACCACACGCCTGCCCTGGCGGTGAGAGTCTGATAGGGTGCGGTCGCTTAGAGAAGTGGGAAGTAGACACCGTGAGAATATTATTTCCGAGCTTTATTTTTGGTGCCCTGTTGGCAGTTACCTTATCCGCTGCGGATGCGCAGAAATCACCTAACGCTCTTCCTCCACCTACTGTCCGTCCGGCTATCGATGGCGCGATGGCTGCTTTCCAGAATCACCCCCTGGTCGGCATGCTAAATTGGGAAGGGGCAGACAATCATGATCTGGCACAGCAGGAAGATTTTTATGCCGCGCTGGTGCGCGACCCGCGCTTTGCACATGACGTCGGGAATGTCGTTGTGGAATTCGGCGCCTCCTCTGCGCAGGGAATTATTGATCGCTACGTAAACGGCCAGGACGTACCCTATACCGAATTGCGTAAAGTGTGGACGGACACTCTCGGTTGGGTGCCGCCTCCAATAGATTTGGGCTATGTGAATTTATTTGCCCAAGTGCGCGCCACAAACCTTACGCTTCCTCCGGCGCAGCGAATTCATGTATGGCTCAGCGAGCCGCCGGTGGACTGGTCGAAAGTCAAAAAGCCCGAAGACCTTGCTCCACCCGGAATGGACGTGCTCCAATTCCGCGACAATTATGTTTCTGACTTTATAGAGCGTCAGATTCTGGACCGAAGGCGCAAGGCGCTGGTGATTTATGGGGGTTATCACTTTGTCACAGACCCGATCCTGATCGGAGCGCGACCTCCCGGCTCGGCCTCCATGGCCCAGCAGGTGGAAAAGCGTTATCCCGGCGCGATATTCAAAATCTCCACCTACGTAGGACACTTCACGAACGCAGCCTGCACAGCAGAATTCGAGAAGGACAAGACAAAATTGGCCCCGCCTGTATTGCTAACACCAATACGTGGGACAACGGCGGATGATCCATCATTTCTTCGGCGTTGCGTTGTTGCGCGCGTTAAAGCGCCACCCAACATGCCGAGGGAAAAACAGGCTGAGTATATGGACCACGAGGCGCGTAGCGAGGCGGGCCTGAATACCGACGCGATGCTATATCTGGGCCCGGCGGCATCACTGACAGAATCCCCCACCATGCCGGACGCGTATCTGGACGGAGCTTATTTGAAAGAAATCATGCGCCGTTTGCGGATTATCGGCTTGGCAAAGGCAACGCCGTCCGACCTGGGCATAACGGTTGATAAGAACCCCGCATCACCCGGACCTTTTAAACACTTCTAGGGCATTTTATTCCAAAACATTGACCGGTGTGGCTCAGTTTTGAGATAGCAGAAACCGCCAAAGGCGCCGGCTGAATTAAAGTTTCACCCGGAAGCGATTGTCAAAGAACCGGCGTCTCATTCGCCAGGCTGAGCGCCCGCTGGGGCACGAAGGACGCCGCCTCGTCCGCGGCCAGTTTGGTTTCCGCCGGATCCATCTGCTGCTTGAGGAACGCGGCACGGTCGGCGGAAGGCGTGTCGCCATGGGCGGCCGCGATCAGATACCATTTCAGCGCCGAACGCGCGCTTTGCGGCACGCCCAATCCGCGCTCATAAAGAACCGCCAGGTCGAATTGCGAATCGCGATAGCCCTGCTCGGCGGCGCGCACGAACCACTGCACCGCCTGGACCGGGTCCTTGTCCACGCCCAGCCCTTCGGCATAGGCAATGGCCAGATTGTGCATGGCCTTGACGTTGCCCTGTCCGGCGGCGGCGCGGAACCAGCGCACCGCTTCGCCCTCGTCCTTGTCGCCCTCAAGATAAAGCGTGCCGAGCAGATATTGCGCCAACGGCTGGCCCTGGGAAGCGGCGGCAAGGCTCCAGCGCTTGGCCGCCTGGTTATCGCCCGCCACGCCGCGGCCATTCAGATAATCCATCGCCAGTACGGTCTGGGCGGTGGCATTGCCGCTGTCGGCCAGGGCCATCAGGCGCGACATGTCGTTTTGCGCCACATGGCGGTGACTGACGGAGGACGTTGCCACCGGCGTCGCGCCGGCCGTGCCGCCCAGCGCACCGTTCGCGATCAGCACGCCGGCGCAAAACAGAAGAACGATCAACACCACACCGCTCCAGATCAGCCAGCGCGTATTGAAGGAAGGTTGCGGCGGGATGCGCTCCACCTGCGCGGCGGCATTCTGCGCCACGCGCCTGGCATGGGCGATGAAATCGATGATTTCCTTTTCGTCCACCGGCCCGGGAACCGCCGCGATCTCCTCGACAAAGGCCTGGGTCGCCGGCGCCAGCTCTTCCGCGTGAATGTCCACAAGATGGGATTGGGCGGGCGCGGCTTGTTGCGGCTCGGGCGCCGCAGGCTCCGCAAGCGGAATTTCCGCCGGCTTGGCTTCTACGGCCGCAATGGGTTTGTGTTCCTCCGGCTCGGCCCGGGGAAGAGGCGCGGGCTGGGGCACGGGCGCTGCGGGCCTGGCAAGCGAAGCCAGCTGTTCGCCGATCAGCGCCAACTGATAGCCAAGCATCTCTTCGGATTTTTCCTGACGCTTTTCCAGTCCCGCCAAGGCCCGCTCGAATACACGAAGGCGGCGCTCCAGCCAGGCATCGGGGACCGGCGCCATTGCCGGCGCGGGCGCGATGTCGCTGCCCACCGCGCTGCGCAAAGTCTGGACGGCGGGCTGTGCCGCTTCCAGGATTTGGTCGAGGCTCCTGACCCCTTCGCCGGTTACGGCGCCGAGCAATTGTTCCTTGTCGGCGAAGCAGCGGCGGAAATGGGCGCGCGACACGCCGGTTTTGTCCAAAAGCGTTTTGAGGGAAAAGCTGGGATTTTCAGAGATTAGTGCGCGCGCGGTTTCCAGCAGCACACTTCGCGTTTGCGCATCTTCCTCGTCCCGCACAGCCACGTCTCGCAGTCCCTGATCCTGCAAAACAATTTAGGGCGCAGACCTTTACGGAACCTGTGCAAAATTGTCTGCAATTCGAATAGATTTGGGATCGGGGGGCTTATTCGGCGGGAACCGGGGCCGGACGGGGGCCGTGCCTGCGCGTCCCCACCAGGCGCATCAGGCCCATAATCAGGGCAATTGTGGCGACATAGGCGATAATCTGGGCCCCGTCGGGCGCATCGCTATAGCCCACCAGGGTATGGAGCAACCGTCCGGCCACCCCGTCTTCCGGCAGCAACCATGACGTGTTCCAGACGGTGTCGGTAAGCATATTCACGTATCCTCCATTCTGAAGGAACAGCACGGCCTGCGCCGCCATCCCGGCCGCCAGGAGGGTGATCAGTCCCGACGTCACGGCAAACAGCCGATGCGCCGGAATGGTGAGAAGTCCGAAATACATCAGCGCCGAGACCGCCGCGCCTGCCACAAGGCCCATCGCTCCGCCCGCCGCCAACGCGGCATTGGAGGTGCCTCCCTGGGCGATGATGCCATAGAGAAACAGCACCACTTCCGAGCCTTCGCGCAGGACCGCCACGCCGACCACGATCGACAGCGCCGCCAAGGTGCGTTTGCCGCTGCTCACTTCCAGGCCCGCTTCTTTCAACGCGCGCGCCATCTGCCGGCCATGGCTGGCCATCCAGACATTGTGCCAGGTCAGCATCGACACGGCGAGAAGCAGGATGGACGCGTTGAACAATTCCTGGCCCGAGCCCTGAAACAGAGAAGCCAGTTCGCCGGCGAAAGCCGCCACCAGGCAGGCCCCCGCCACGCCGCCCGTCACGCCAAACATCACAAAGCGGCCGCGGCGCGGCACGCCGGCGGTGGCGGCCAGCACGATGCCGACAATCAATCCGGCCTCGATGACTTCACGGAATACGATCAATAATGCAGACAGCATGGAGAGCTTCCTATTGCGCGATCACGACGCCCTGGGCGGTGGTGGAGTGATATTCGCCCATGAAGGGGTATCGGCCCGGCGCCAGGGCGCGCAGGCGCACATTGCCGCTGGAATTGCCCGCCACCACTTTTTCCACCTTCAGGGCGGACGAATCGAACTCCTCGGCAGTGGCATCCTTGTTGGTGAGCGCGATCACGGATGGCGCATTGGCCTTCACGTGAATTTCGGCGGGCGAGAATTTGTGGTTTTGCAGCGTCACCGCGATCGGCGCGTCGGCCAGCGCCGGCGTGGCGGCAAGAAAAATGACGGCGATTAGAATCTTCTTCATTTGGTTTTGCTCGGGTAGGTAAAGGTCCAGTCCAGATTGATCGGCTTCCACCAGTCGGGCACGCCCGACGCTTTGTCCGTATGCCGAATAAAGCCATGCGAGGGCGGAGGCGAAATGATATAGATCAAGTGGTAAATGCCCGGCCCCGCCATATCGACGTCATTGGCGTAATGCGGCCCGTCCTTGGCGGTCATGGCAAACAGGATGCCGGATTTCTTGAAGGTCGGCTGGCCATCCTTGGTCAGCGCATAATGGATATCGAGATAGGGAATCCAGGCATCTTCCGCAAAGCCGTGGCTTTCGGCGCTGGTGGCGTGAACATCGGCTTCCAGGTGAATCCTGTCCTTGCCCATGCCCATGCCGGACGGCATTTTGTCCATTTCCACCCCGGTCAGGTAGTTGGGCACGATCTGCATGCCCTCCCGGACGACCGGCTCGCCGACATAGAATTCCCGCACCGCCCCGGCGGGGGCGACCAGAAAGGCTGACATCAGCAGGGTCAGAAGCAACAGGCGCATGGGAACCTTTTTCCGGCGCTCTTATACTTGCAACTCAGTCTCATGTACAGCCCTGTGGATAGCTTTGGCCAATTGACAGGATGGGCCTCGCGGGGGAACGCTGTTTTCCAGGAAATATTCAGGGAGACCGCATGAAGTCCTCGCTTCGACTGGCCGCAATTCTGGGTATGGCGTCCCTGCCAATGGCTCTGCCGGTTGGTCCTGCTGCAGCCGCGCCGGGTCCGGTTCAGACCTTCCCCACCGCCGCCGGGCCGGTGAAGATCACGCCCATCTATCACGCCGCCGCCATGATCGAAGCAGGCGCCGACCGCATCTATATCGACCCGGCCAAGCCGGCCGATATCCGCGGGCTTCCGGCCGGCGACCTGATCCTGATCACTGACATTCACGGCGATCACATGGATGCCGATGACATCAAGGCCCTTTCCAAAGTCGGCACAGTGATCATCGCGCCGGCGGCCGTGCAGCAGACCATCACCGCCGCCCAACCGCTGGCCAATGGCGCCAGCACCAATTGGCGCAAATGGAAGATCACCGCCGTGCCGATGTACAACATCAAGCATGTCCAGCCCAATGGCACGCCCTTCCACACCAAGGGCCGCGGCGACGGTTATGTGCTGAATTATGGCGGCAAGAATTTCTATTTCGCCGGCGATACCGAGGGCACGCCGGAAATGCGCTCCCTGAAGGACATAGACGTGGCCTTCATTCCCATGAACCTGCCTTACACCATGACGCCCGACGAGGCGGCCGACGCGGTCAAGGCCTTCAAGCCCAAGGTGGTGATCCCCTATCATTACAGCGGCCAGGACACCGCCCAGTTCAAAAAGGATCTGGACGGCACCGGCATCGAAGTGCGGTTGCTCGACTGGTACGCGAATAATAAAATGCCGTGAGGCGGCTGGCGGCCATCGCGTTTGGACTGATCGCGCTGTCCGGTGCGGCGCGGGCGGATGATGTCCCGCTGCCCGGCGACATGGTGAAGGATGCCGCAACCGCCATCCGCATTGGCGCGCATTTCTGCTTCGGGCCGGATTTCGCCATTGCGCCGGACTGGCATGCCGATCTGCATGGCCGGGTGTGGGACGTTTGGGAGGGGCCGAACGTCAAGGCGGGGCATGACTGCCCTTATTCTTCGGCATCAGTGAACGCCGCGGACGGCAAGGCGAACTGTATGGAATGCGAAGCACTGACCATCGGCCATTAGGCAAACTGTCGCGTGGTTTTTAGCTGCTCGCTTTCAGCGCCTTCGTCAGAAAGCGCGTGAGGTTGTCCACCATCGCCTTACGGCACATCTGGCCCCGCGCCGCATTCAGGCTGGTCTGGTGCAAAGCGCCGACAATCGCCTGGCCTATGATGTCGGCGTTGTAGGATTTGCAGGTCTGGCCCTTTGCGATGGTATCGCGCACCAGCGCGGCCCATTCCTCACCCCACCGCGCCAGCAGCGGCACCGTCTGGGCGCCTTCCGCATCGATCACCATCTCATCGGTCATGGCGGCGCGCAGCACGCCGGGATGGTTATCGGAGTAATCATAGATGGCATTCAGGGTCGCGCCGATCTGCTCCTCCAGCGTGGCGTGCTGGGCACGGGCGCCGGCCATGTATTCGTTCAATTCCTGTCTTGCATCTTCGACAAAAGCCAAAAAACAGGCGCGCTTGTCGGGATAGTGCAGATAGAAGGTGCCATGGCCCAGATTTGCTTCGCGCGCGATATCCTGCGGCCTGGTGGCGTGATAGCCGCGCTCGACGAACAGCTTGCGCGCGGCGGTCTTCAGCCGCGCCAGGCTGTCAGGTCTTTTCTTGATGGGAATGACTGCCCCGCTCATGGCGGGCAGTTTCGCCAGCTAGGCACCCAAGTCAACCGGAGATCAAGTCAACCGGAGATAAAGTGTCAGGTTCTAAAGCTAGGATCGCTGCGCTCAACCTTGCGCAGAAGCGCCGGCCAGGCCAGTGCCCCCATATATCCGTCAAAACCGAACGCTCCCTGCCCCGCGGTTTTTTCCGGCACGCCCTGATTGGGGATGTTTATAGGTACGCCTCCTGCGAGCGCCCTGGTCTGCATCGCGCAGGCCCGCTCCATATAATAGATCCGCAAGAACGCATCGGCGCAGGTCCTGCCCACCGCCAGGGTTCCGTGATTGCGCAATATCATAAAGTTTCTTTCACCCATGTCGGCGACCAGCCTTTCGCGCTCGTCCAGGTCGAGCGCGATGCCTTCATAGTCGTGATAGGCCAGATCGCCGATCAGCATCATGGCGTGCTGGTCCAGCGGCAAAAGACCCTCGGCCTGCGCCGATACCGCGACGCCATCGATGGTATGCAGATGGATGACGCAGCCCACATCCGGCCGGCTCATATGCAGGGCGCTGTGGATGGTGAATCCGGCGGGGTTCACCGGATACTCGCTGTCCTGCAGCTTGTTGCCGTCCATGTCTATCTTCACCAGCGAGGAGGCGGTGATCTCCTCGAACAAGAGGCCATAGGGATTGATCAGGAAATGGTGCTCCTGCCCAGACACGCTTGTCGGCACTCTGGCCGAGATATGGGTGAAGACCATATCGTCCCAGCCATGGAGCGCCACCAGGCGGTAGGTGGCGGCAAGATCCACCCTCACCTGCCACTCCTCGGCGCTGACCTTGTCTCTTAGTGAAGGGGGTGCCTTCAGTGAGGGAATTGCATTCATCAGGGCGGACTATAATACGCGGGCAACCGCCTGTCGCCAGCCCCGATAAAGCAGATCGCGTGCTTGCTTTTTCAGGACGGGCACA
>DATMNL010000038.1:0-5795 GCA_035568995.1 Rhizomicrobium sp.
TCTGAAAAGTCAGCTCGAAGACTTCCGGTCATTGGTGCGAGCCAACGACATCATGCACGCGAACACAAAAGAGATAACCGACAGCCAGATCGAAGCGGTCGTGTCGTTCCTGGCAAACGATTGACCATCCGTCCAGAGAGCGCCCCGATCCCGTGTCATGCCCCGCGCGGTTGCCATGGTCCGGCATGGAATCGGGTGGATTTAACCCCGCCGCCGCCAGGCCAGCCGGGCACGTCCTGCGCTACCCCTGACGCCCTACTCCCGCTATAGTTCGCCGGCTTGCGCGGCTACTACGCTGTCGCTCGCCGCGCTGCGCCGTTACGAGGCGAGCAGTGCGCTACTCGCCTCGTAACGGGAGAACGCCATGAATTTTCTGGATCCCTATGCGCCGCAGGTCAAAAGCATTCTGCGCATCGTCACGGGCCTGCTTTTCTTAAGTTTCGGCATCGCCAAGTTGCTGCATTTCCCCGCCGTGCCGATGTTTGCCGAGGTCAAGCCGACCGATTTTCCCGAAGGCATCGCCGGCTGGATCGAGACGATTAGCGGTGTGCTGGTCCTGCTGGGTTTCTTCAGCCGCATCGCCGCCTTCATCGCCTCGGGCGAAATGGCGACCGCCTATTTTATGGCCCATTTTCCTGCAAGCTTCTTTCCCGTGATCAATGGCGGCACCCCGGCGATCCTGTTTTGTTTCGTCTTCCTGTATTTCGCGGCGACGGGACCCGGCCCCTGGGCTATCAATCAGAAGTGAGGCAACATTCATCGTCATCCTGAGCCTGTCGTAAGGATATGTCTCATGGTTCGACAGGCCCACCACGAGGATCATGGATGCACGGACCAGCATTAAAGCCTGAGATGCTGCTCGCCGCTTACGCCCAGGGGTTGTTCCCCATGGGCGAGCGGCGCGACGATCCCACATTGTACTGGGTCAGTCCGGAAATGCGGGGCATCCTGCCGCTGGACCAGTTTCATGTGCCGCGCCGGCTGGCGCGCACGGTGCGCTCGGGGCGCTTCGCTGTAAGCTTTGACCGCGCCTTCGTCGCCGTGATGGAAGAATGCGCCGCACCCAGGGCGGGCCGGGAGCAGAGCTGGATCAACAGCGAGATCACCCGGCTGTATGGCGCGCTGTTCGCCTCTGGCCACGCCCATTCGGTGGAATGCTGGCGTGAGGAAAAGCTGGTGGGTGGACTTTACGGCCTGAAGCTGGGCGCGGCTTTTTTCGGCGAAAGCATGTTCTCGTCCGAACGTGACGCTTCCAAGGTGGCACTGGTCCATCTGGTGGAGGCACTGAGACTAGGCGGCTTCGCCTTGCTCGACACTCAGTTCCTCACGCCGCATCTCGTCCGTTTCGGCGCGGTGGAAATTCCGCGCGGCGAGTATCTTCTGTTGCTGCAGGATGCGATCCGGCGCGAAGCGGTTTGGTCCAACGCGTAACTTGGCAACATTAAGCGCGCAGGAAAGACAAGCACTACTTTCCAGCGTCTTCCGGAAGCGCGTCCGTCTGTTCCTTGTCCGAGGAATCAGGCGCCGCCACTGGGACAGGAGCGACAGAGGCCGTGGCGGCGGGCGCGGTGCCATTGGTGCAATTGATCACCCACACATCGTAGAGCGGATGCTCCATGGCGTTGAGGCCGGGGCTGGAGGCATACATCCAGCCCGAAAAAATCCGCTTCGCGCTCTGGTTGGGGCGGTGATCTTCGATCTGGACAAAGGCCGCGGTTTCCGGCGTTTCGCTTTGCGGCGTGGAATAGCAGTAGCGCGCCGTAATGGTGAGGGTGGCGAATTGCACCGGCTTGCCGATGGGCGCCACGATGTTGGTGGGCCGGCCGGTGATCTTTTCCAACCCGCGCAGCATCAAGGTGGTGGGGCCAGCGGGAGCCGCGGGCGGCGCCGGCGTCGCCATGGCGGCCGCCGGTTTTGGCGGCGTCAGCTTGATTGCGGCGTTCTGCGCCAGCGCCGCGGTGGCCGAAACAAGAAAGAGTGCAACCATACGGAGCAACGGCCAGGAAAAGTGCAATGCACTTTTCCGTCCGGACGTGCGACCATCAAATAAGCGCTTCATGGCGTTGGGGCGGGGGCCTGCTGTGCGGGCGGCGGCGTCTGCGGCTTGGGCGCGGGCTTTTGCTGGCTGTCGCTGCTGCCAAGGTAGCGCCCGGCCAGGTTCATCAGGTCGTTGGTGTTGGCGCCCTGGGTGTTCACGATCATGCCGCCCGGCGCGATATTCTTGGCATCGCCGCCCGGGCTGATGGAGAGATATTGGCTGCCCAGCACCCCCGCCGAAGTGATCAGCAGGGAGGAATCGGTGGGAAGCTTGATGTCATCGCGGATGTTCATATGCACCGTGACCAGGAAATTGGCGGGGTCCAGCACCAGGTCGGTGACGCTGCCTACCTTGATGCCGGAAATCCGCACATCGGTGCCCAAGCCCAGCCCGTCTACCTTTGGCAAGCGCGCCAGCACTTCATAGCCCGACAGGCTGCCCGAGCTGGTGCGCATATAAATGACGGCGAGAAAAAACACCGCGACGACGACCACGATGGCGCCGATCAGCACCTCGGCGATGTTGTTCTGGCCGATGGTTTTACCTTGTGCGCTCATTCGGGTTTCCAGGGCTGATAGTCGCCGGTGGCGGGGGGCCGCTGGCCGCTTTTCTGCAAAGAGCCTTCCGGACGATAGGCGCCGTCGGTGCCGGTGAGATTGGGCTGGTGCGGCGCTTCCCAACTCCTGGCCTTGAAGGGCGCCTTGGTGGGCGGCTCGGCATAGGTGTGATGCAGCCAGCCATGCCAATCGGGCGGCACGCGGCTGGCCTCGACGGTGCCGTTGTAAATCACCCAGCGGCGCGACGCATCCTTGTTCTGATAATAGCGGTTTCCAAAAGTGTCCTTGCCCACCTCACTGCCGCTCATCCAGGTGGTGAGCAGCGTTCCCCAGGTGGCGGAATTCCACCAGGAAAAGATCATCTTGAAGAGCGACATGCCCAAGGAGCCTTTTGTGAAGAGCCATCCAGATTCGCGCAAATATAAGAGGGTGAGCGCCGCGAGCCAAGCAACCATGCTGCAATGCGCCAGACTCGCCAGCGCCAACTTATCCCCAAATCTCCCCAAGCCCTGTGTAACGCTGTGATGAAATTCCCGCGAAAATATATTTGGCGTTAATACAGAGGGCCGCTTGACTCCCGGCTTTTTTGGTCAATCCACAGCTACAACATCTGGTGGGTAACGTTTCGTTTACCACTTTTGGCTTGATGCCTGTGCGGGAGTGGTACACATTTAGCGCCGGTCACTTCTTGTGACACCAAATCTGGAGACCCCAGGCAGCCCCCTTCCGGGACCGACCCTTCCCGGTAGCTGGCTTCCTGTCTCCAAACGGTGCCCTGGGAACCCGCGTCGAAGAACATTTCTTTTGGGGACAATCGTCATGCGCATCACCCGCCATTTCACGACTTCGGATCATTCTCCCTATGAGGGCATCGGTTTTCGCCAGGGGGTAAGCGAGATTCGCAATCCGGATGGCTCGATCGTCTTCCATCAGGATGGCATCGAGGTGCCGGAAAGCTGGAGCCAGGTGGCCTGCGACGTGCTGGCCCAGAAATATTTCCGCAAGGCGGGTGTGCCCAAAGTCACCAAGCCGGTGCCGGAAGAAGGCGTTCCGGAATTTCTCTGGCGCCGGATTCCCGCCAGCGCCTCAGGGGTTAACGATGTCACCGGCGAACATTCCGCCAAGCAGGTGTTCGACCGGCTGGCCGGCACCTGGACCTATTGGGGCTGGAAGGGCGGCTATTTCGATTCGGAAGCGGACGCCAAGGCCTTCTACGACGAACTCTGCCACATGCTGGCGGCCCAGAAGGCCGCGCCCAATTCCCCGCAATGGTTCAACACCGGCATCCACTGGGCCTATGGCATCGATGGCCCGGGCCAGGGCCATTATTACGTGGACTTCAAGACCGGACGGCTGACCAAATCGGCCTCGGCTTACGAACATCCCCAGCCCCATGCCTGCTTCATCCAGAGCGTCAAGGACGATCTGGTCAATGACGGCGGCATCATGGACCTTTGGACCCGCGAAGCCCGCCTGTTCAAATACGGGTCCGGCACCGGCACCAATTTTTCCACCCTGCGCGGCGAGAATGAAAAATTGTCGGGTGGCGGCGCCTCGTCCGGCCTGATGAGCTTCCTGAAGATCGGCGACCGCGCGGCGGGCGCGATCAAGTCGGGCGGCACGACGCGGCGCGCCGCCAAGATGGTGATCGTGGATGTGGATCATCCCGACATCGAGGATTTCATCGAATGGAAGGTGATCGAGGAACAAAAAGTGGCCGCGCTGGTGGCCGGCTCCAAGCTGGCCGAGCGGCATCTCAAGGCCGTGCTCAAGGCCTGCGTCAATTGCGAGGGCTCGGGCGGCGACTGTTTCGATCCCGCCAAGAATCCGGCCCTGCGCCGCGAAATCAAGGCGGCGCGCAAGTCCATGATCCCCGACAATTACATCGAGCGGGTGATTTCCTTCGCCCGCCAGGGTTTCAAGGAAATCGAATTCAAAACTTATGACACCGACTGGGATTCCGAGGCCTACAGCTCGGTTTCCGGCCAGAATTCCAACAACACAGTCCGGGTGACCGACGAGTTCCTGAACGCGGTGGTGGAAAACCGGTCCTGGAACCTGCTCGGCCGAGGCACCGGCAAGGTGTCACGCACCCTTCCGGCGCGCGAATTGTGGGAGAAAATATCCTACGCCGCCTGGGCCAGCGCCGATCCCGGCATCCAGTTCCACACCTCGATCAACGACTGGCACACCTGCCCGGCGGGCGGTGAAATCCGCGCCTCCAATCCCTGCAGCGAATACATGTTCCTGGACGATACCGCCTGCAATCTGGCGTCGCTCAACCTGATGGCCTTCCGCAAAGCCCCCAGCGGCGAAGCCGCTGATAAATCAATAAGCGGCATCAAGAGTTTCGACGTCGCTTCGTTCGAACACGCCACCAGGCTATGGACCATGGTGCTGGAAATCTCGGTGCTGATGGCGCAATTCCCCTCTAAGGAAATCGCCCAGCTGTCCTATGACTACCGCACCCTGGGGCTGGGCTATGCCAATATCGGCGGCCTTTTGATGAGCGCGGGCATCGCCTATGACAGCCGCGAAGGCCGCGCCATCGCCGGCGCCATTGCCGCGGTGATGACGGGGGTTTCCTATGCCACCAGCGCCGAACTGGCGGGCGAGCTGGGGCCCTTCCCCGAATATGCCGCCAACAAGGAGGCGATGCTGCGGGTGATCCGCAACCATCGCCGTGCCGCGCGGGGCGAAACCCAGGGCTATGAAAAGCTGGCGACCGCGCCGGTGGCCCTCGACATCGCCGCCATAAAGCAGAAAGACCTGGCGGAAGCGGCGGCGCGCGCCTGGGACGATGCCCTTGCCATGGGCAAGGAGTTCGGGTTCCGCAATGCCCAGTCCACCGTGATCGCGCCCACCGGCACCATCGGCCTGGTGATGGATTGCGACACCACCGGCGTCGAGCCGGATTTCGCCCTCGTCAAGTTCAAGACCCTGGCGGGCGGCGGCTATTTCAAGATCATCAATCGCTGCGTGCCCGAAGCCCTGGCCGCCTTGGGCTATGGCCAGATGGAGATCGACGCCATCGTCGCCTATGCCGTGGGCCATGGCACCCTGGAGACCTATGACGGTCCCCTCAATTACGACACGCTGCGCGCCAAGGGTTTCGGCCTGGAGCAGATCGCCGCCATCGAAGCGGCCCTGGAATCGGCCTTCGACATCCGCTTCGTGTTCAACAAATGGACCCTGGGTGA
>DATMNL010000039.1:0-47997 GCA_035568995.1 Rhizomicrobium sp.
CTGACTGTAGAATCTGCACGCCCACTTCATCTGTGCCCAGCTTGTTGAGCGCGCCTTGAATGGCTTCCGCCGAACCCTGCACATCAGTTTTCAGCACCAGCGGCAACAGCCGTTTCTCGCCGGATTCGCGGGTCTTGAGCAGTTGGTCGAGTGTCTGGCGGCTGGATGAGGCCTGGCGCGATTCGCGGCGCTTGCGGCCGCGATACTCCGCCACTTCGCGGGCCCGCGCTTCGGATTCCACCACCACCATTTCATCGCCGGCCTCCGGCGCCGCCGACAGGCCCAGCACTTCGATGGGCGTGGAGGGACCGGCTTCTTTCACGGTTTCGCCGCGGTCATTCTGCAGCAGGCGAACCCTGCCCCATTCGGAACCCGCCACCACGATATCGCCGACCTTCAAAGTGCCGCGCTGCACCAGCACGGTGGCGACGGGGCCGCGGCCCTTGTCGAGTTTGGCCTCGATCACCGCGCCTTCGGCGGCGCGGCCGGGATTGGCTTTCAGGTCCAGAAGTTCAGCCTGCAGCAGGATGGCTTCTTCCAGCCTGTCCAGGCCGGTGCCCTTGGTGGCGGACACTTCGACGGCCTGGGTCTGGCCACCCATGTCTTCCACCTGGATTTCATGCTGCAGGAGTTCGGTCTTGACCCGCATGGGGTTGGCGTCGCCCTTGTCGATCTTGTTGATCGCCACGATCATGGGGACATTCGCCGCCTTGGCATGGGCGATGGCTTCCACGGTCTGGGGCATCACGCCGTCGTCAGCGGCCACGACCAATATGACCAGATCGGTCACCTTGGCGCCGCGCGAGCGCATCGCGGTAAAGGCGGCATGGCCCGGCGTATCGAGGAAGGTGATTTTCTGGCCGGATTTCAGCTGCACCTGGTAGGCGCCAATATGCTGGGTGATGCCGCCCGCCTCGCCCGCGACCACATCGGTTTTGCGCAGCGCGTCCAGCAGCGAGGTCTTGCCATGGTCGACATGGCCCATCACCGTGACCACCGGCGCGCGAGGGGTCAGCGTGCCCGCGTCATCGGCAGCGCCGGTAAGGCCGGCCAGCACGTCGCTTTCGGCCACCCGCTTGACCACATGGCCATATTCGGCGGCAACCAGTTCGGCGGTGTCGGCGTCAATGATGTCGTTCGGCGTCGGCGTCATGCCGTTCTTCATCAGGACCTTGATCACATCCACCACCCGGCGGGCCATGCGGTTGGCAAGCTCGGAGACGGTGATGGTCTCAGGAATGGTGATATCGCGCGGTCCGGCGGGACCGGCGGGCTGAACCTGATGGGATTTGTTGACGCGCTGCAGGTGCCGGCGATAGGCGGCCACCGACCGCATGCGTTCATCGTCGCCTTCCAGCGCCCTGGTGACCGTGAGCTTGCCCTTGCGGCGCTCGCCTTCACCGACTTTCTTCGGCGTGGGCGCTTTGACTGGCACCAGCTTGCCACCGATCTTCTTGGTGGCGGTTTCCTCTTCTTCTTCCTGGGCAGGGCGGCGTCGGCCGGCTTCCGGCGCCGGCGCCAATGGGGGCCTGGGATCGACACGCCGGGCTGCTTCAGCTTCGGCATGGCGGCGGGCCTCGGCATCGGCTGCCTTGCGTGCGTCTTCCTCAACCTTGCGTTTTTCGGCGGCGGCGTGTTCGAGCTTGAGCTTTTCCTCTTCGGCGAACCGGCGGCGGGCCTCTTCGTCCGCCTGGCGGCGGGCTTCGCTGTCGGAAACCTTGGCATCCGCCAGGGCGGCGGCCCGGCGGGCCTTTTCCTCGTCGGACAGCTGGCGCAGCACCACACCGCGCGCGGCTGGCTTGAGGACGATAGCGGGTTTGATTTCGGCGGAGGCCGCTACGACAGCTGGCTTTTCGGCGGTCGCCGGCTTGTCTTTTGCGGGCTTGGCCGGCGCGGGCGCGCCCAACGTGCGTTTCTTCTCGACCACAACCGCTTTGGTGCGGCCGTGGCTGAAGCTCTGCTTGACGGTCGAAGTTTCCGTCTTCTTCAGCGACAGGGTTTTCGGGCGCCTGGTTTCGTCTGTATCGCTCATGAATCTCTTTCGCTCCGCAGGGCCGCCAGGCGCCGCGCATCCAGGGTCAGCCGTTCCGCCAGGCCGCCCCGCTGGACGGCCGCATGTATCACATTCTCGCGCCCCAGCGCCAAGCCCAATTCGGCGCTCAAAAGGCATTCCACCACCACGGGCTTCAGGTCCCGCGCATGCGCCGCATTATAGAGTTTGCGCTTGCCGTCATGCGACCCATCCGCTGCCTCGATCAGAAGCGCGGGCGGATTTGGCCCGTCCAATGCGCGCAGCACATTGTCGAAACCCAGCACCAGCGCACCCGAACGCCGCGCCAGGCCCAGATCGCCCAACATCCGCGTCACCAAGGCTCTTTCGGTGCGTTCCATCAGATCGGTGCCGGTTGAAATGTTTTTGGCGGCTCCGCCGCCGGGGGCCTTGGCGGCGCGGGCGAAGAGTTTCTTCTCGATCGCTATGGCTATGGATTTGCGCGAGGCTTCCACCCACAAGCCCCGGCCCGGCAGTCTGGCCGCGACATCGGGCACGACCTGGCCATCCGGCGCAGCGACAAAGCGGATCAGGCGATGCTCGGGAAAAATCTCACCGGACACGATATCGCGCCTCTCGCGCGACTCGTCGCGCGCGCGGGGGGTGCGCGCAGCGTGTTCGTCCTTTGCCATTTTATGCGCCGCTACCGTCATCAGGCCGGTTCGCCCTCTTCTGGCGCATCATCCAGCACCTCTTCTTCAGCAACTTGTTCCTCGATCCAGCCGATCTTCACCCGCGCCTTCATGATGATGGCATTGGCGTCTTCGGTGGAAAGGCTGAAGCCTTCCAGCGCACCGGGGACCCGTACGCGTTCGTTGTCCTTGCTGGCCTTGTCCTTGACGGTTTCGTAATAGCCAAGCAGATCGTCGGTGGCCGATCCCGCCAGATCGTCCAGCGTCCTGACGCCACCCTCGCCCAGCGCCACAGCCATGGCCGGAGTCACGCCTTCCACTTCCAGCACGGCATCCTCGACGCCCAGCGCCTTGCGCTTGTCGTCCAGGGCGGCATTGCGCGCGTCTATGAACTCGATGGCGCGATTCTGCAATTCATTGGCAGTATCTTCATCGAACGCCTCGATCTGAGCCAGCTCGCCCGCATCGACATAAGCCACGTCCTCGATGGTTGCAAAACCTTCCGAGGCCAGAAGCTGGGCGACGGTTTCGTCCACATCCAGGGATTCCATGAAAAGCTGGGTGCGGGTGGCGAATTCCTTCTGGCGGCGCTCAGATTCCTCGGCTTCGGTGAGGATATCGATCTGCCAGCCCGTCAGCTGGGACGCCAACCGCACATTCTGGCCGCGCCGGCCGATACCCAGCGAAAGCTGTTCGTCGGGCACCACTACTTCGACCCTATGGGTGTCTTCGTCCAGCACCACCTTGGTCACCTCGGCGGGCGCCAGGGCATTGACGATGAAAGTCGCCGCTTCGTTGGACCAGGGAATAATGTCGATGCGTTCGCCCTGCAGTTCCTGCACCACCGCCTGCACACGCACGCCGCGCATGCCGACGCAGGCGCCCACCGGATCGATGCTGGAATCCTTGGATATCACCGCAATCTTGGCGCGGCTGCCCGGATCGCGCGCCACGGCGCGGATTTCGATCACGCCGTCATAGATTTCCGGCACTTCCTGAGCGAACAGCCGCACCATGAATTGCGGATGGCTGCGCGACAGGAAAATCTGCGGGCCACGGGCTTCGCGGCGCACGTCATAGATATAGGCGCGGATGCGGTCGCCGGCGCGGAAGCTTTCGCGCGGGATCATCTCATCCCGGCGCACCACGCCTTCGGCCTTGCCCAGATCCACCACGACCGAACCGAATTCGGAACGCTTGACCACGCCATGCACGACTTCGCCGATGCGGTCTTTGTATTCGTCATACTGGCGCTCGCGCTCGGCATCGCGCACTTTCTGTACGATCACCTGCTTGGCGTTCTGGGCGTTGATGCG
This sequence comes from Rhizomicrobium sp., assembly GCA_035568995.1. Taxonomy (GTDB): domain Bacteria; phylum Pseudomonadota; class Alphaproteobacteria; order Micropepsales; family Micropepsaceae; genus Rhizomicrobium. The sequence continues at coordinate 3,999 of DATMNL010000039.1, forward strand.
GTTGAAATCCACCGGCGGCAGAGTTTCGGCGATGATGTCGCCGACCTGGGCGTCCGGATTACGCAGGCGGGCATCGACCAGGGAAATCTCGGTCTTGTCGTTCTCGACCAGCTCCACGACATGCAGATAGCGCGAGACATGGGTCTCGCCGGTCTTGGGGTCGATATCCACCTTGATGTCGTTCTCGGTGCCGTAATGGGCCTTGGCGGCGCGCTGCATCGCCTCTTCCATGGCGGTGAGCACCACCTGCTTGTCGATGGACTTGTCGCGCGCGACAGCGTCCGCGATCTGCAAAAGCTCAAGACGGTTTGCGGCAATTGCGCTGGCCATTACACTTTCTCCTGGTGGTTAATTTCGATCGCTCCGGCTTCGCCTGCGCTCGTGGGTTGGTCGCTCCGGCTGTCGCCCGTGCTGGCGTTTTTCTTCGCCTTCAAATCTTCCTGTATCAGTCTATCGGTAAGCACGAGCTTGGCTTCCAGAATGGCGCGGAAGGGAAATTGCGCACGCCCATCCTGCACGGCGATGATGACGTCATTGCCATCAAGGCCTTCAAGCTTTCCGCGAAACCGCTTGCGTTCGCCGCTCGGCGTCGCCACGGGTGCGGTGAGCTCGATCTTGGCCTCATGGCCTTTCCATCGGTTGAAATCGCCAAGGCGGGTGAGCGGCCGGTCAATGCCGGGCGAGGACACTTCGATCTCGTAATCGCCTTCGATGGGGTCTTCGGTCTCGATGAAATCCAGCAGGGCGTGCGACAGGATGGAGCAGCCTTCCACATCCATGCTGCCGTCGGGCCGCTCCGCCATGATCTGCAGGGTTTTGGAGGCGCCTCCCATGATGCGCAGGCGCACTAGCCTGAACCCGGCCTGTTCAATGACGGGTTCGAAGATCGGCTCCAGATGGCTGGCGGCGGTAAAGATGGGCAACTCTCTTTGCTTTATTGGGTGGCCGGATCAAATCCGGCCATGGACAAAGGCTTTCCCCCGCGGCGGCCTTGCGACCGCCACACAACTTGTCTTGTTGTTTGGGATAGCGGGTTTTTACGCTCCGGGCGGCCCAAATACAAGCTGCTCTCGATCAGTGCTTCTTGGGGGGAGCTATGCCGACATCGACCACACCCGTGGCCTCGGCGGCTTCGATGGCCTTTTGGCGGTTTTCCTTTTCCGCCTTAGCGATGATGTCGGCCTTGATTTTGTCCGCCACGGCGTCGAATTTCTCTATGCCTTTCAAGGGCGATGGACCGAACATCAGGCCCAGAAAGCCCATGAAGAATACGAAGGCGATGACAATGACGCCCCAGTCGCCCCAATGGGTGCCGTATTCCGGCCGTTCTTTCTGTTTTTCTTCCGTCATAGCGTTACTTTAGCGTTGCGCCGAATGCGAAGAAAGGCGGGCGGACCTTTGATAGCCTTGGTTTCATAGCGGGTTGGCGGCCAGTCGGCGGGCCGGGATGACCAGTCCTTGGGGCCGTTGGCAAGCCATTCGAATTCGGGGTGGACCAGCAATCTTTCAAGTGCATAGGGCAGATAGGATTTGTCGTCGGTGGCAAAACGGAGTTCCCCGCCAGGCTTCAGCACCCTGGACAGGTCGTCCAGCATAGCCATTTGAAGGAACCGACGTTTGTGATGCCTGGTCTTGGGCCAGGGGTCAGGGAACAGCAAAAAAAAGCGGCCCAGAGATGCGTCCGGCAGGGCGGCGATCACATCGCGCCCGTCGCCCTCATAAATTTTGACATTGGCCAAGGGCTTGTCCTCCAGCTTGGTGAGGAGTTTGGCCACACCCGTCTCATAGGGTTCCGCCCCTATCAGGCCAACATCCGAACGCCGTTCGGCTTGCCAGACCAGATGTTCTCCGGCCCCAAAACCGACCTCCAGCCAAATCTCATGAACACTGTTCGGAAATTGGCTTCGAAGATCACCGTCGAGGATGAACTCCAGCTTGGGTAACAGTGTTCGGCGTAAACCCGCCTGCCGGGCGGACAGCTTGGGGCCCTTGCGGCGGCCATAAAGCTGCCCCCGCGACCGTGAACGTTGTTCAGCCTCAGACAGCGGCTTTGAGCTGCTCGGCAAGATCCGTCTTCTCCCAGGAGAAGCCGCCTTCATTGTCCGGTTCCCGACCGAAATGGCCATAGGCCGATGTGCGGGCATAGATCGGCCGGTTAAGGCCCAGATGCTCCCGGATGCCGCGCGGCTTCAGGCTCATCAGCTGGGGCAGGATTTTTTCCAGCCTGGCCTCGTCCACCTTGCCCGTGCCATGGGTATCCACATAGACCGACAGCGGGTCGGAGACGCCGATGGCATAGGCGATCTGGATGGTGCAGCGGTCGGCCAGGCCCGAGGCCACCACATTCTTGGCCAGGTAACGGGCCGCATAGGCCGCCGAGCGGTCCACCTTGGTGGAGTCCTTGCCGCTGAAGGCGCCGCCTCCATGGGGCGCCGCACCGCCGTAGGTATCCACGATGATCTTGCGCCCAGTCAGGCCGCAATCGCCATCCGGGCCGCCGACTACAAAGGCGCCCGTGGGATTGATGTGCCAAACAGTGTTCGCATTGATCCATCCAGCGGGAAGCGCCTTGCGAATATAGGGATCGACCACGGTGCGAACATCGTTCGAAGTCATATCCGCGTCCAGGTGCTGAGTGGAGAGAACAATCTGGGTCGCTTCCACCGGAACACCGTTCGCATAGCGCAGGGTAACCTGAGATTTGGCGTCGGGGCCGAGCTTGGGCTCCTTGCCGGACTTACGGGCTATCGCCAGCAATTGCAGGATTTTGTGGCTATAGTGCAGCGGCGCCGGCATCAACACTGGCGTCTCGCGGCAGGCATAGCCGAACATGATGCCCTGGTCGCCTGCGCCCTCGTCCTTGTTGCCGGAGGCGTCCACGCCCTGGGCAATATGCGGCGACTGGGCGTGCAGCAGGATCTCGACCCGGGCCTTCTCCCAATGAAAGCCATCCTGTTCATAGCCGATGTCGCGGATGGCGGCGCGGCAGACCGCCTCCACCTCCTTTTCGCCCACCGATTTGGGACCGCGGGTCTCGCCCGCGATGATGACGCGATTGGTCGTCGCCATGGTTTCGCAAGCGGCCCGGATAACCCAGGGGTCCATGCCCTCTTTGGGACCTTCGCGGAAAAACAGGTCCACCACCTCATCCGAGATGCGGTCGCACACTTTGTCGGGATGGCCTTCGGAAACGCTTTCAGAGGTGAACAGGTAGTCGGACCGGGCCATGCGCTAATCCTTGTTTCGTGATGGTCGCGCGGCCGAGGCCGACGCTCTATGGGCCGCCTCCTTTACAGGGAATCGGCCGGGGGTCAAAGGGGGATATGCCAAATTTGACATATGCGTTAATTGCCCAGGGATTCACGGGGGGCCTGACCACTGCTATACAGCCCTGAAATCAGAGGATTAACGATGCGTACGGCGACCGTAGAGCGCAAAACCCGGGAGACCGAGATATCCGTCTCCCTGGACTTGGACGGAACGGGGGTCTGCGACATCGACACCGGCATCGGCTTTCTCGATCATATGCTGGAAAGCTTCGGCCGCCATTCCATGATGGACCTCAAGGTCCGCGCCGCGGGCGATCTGCATGTGGATTTCCATCACACCACCGAAGACACCGCCATCGTGATCGGCCAGGCGGTAAAAAAGGCGCTGGGCGATTTTTCCGGCATCACCCGTTTCGGCAGCGCCCTGATCCCGATGGACGAGGCGCTGACCCGCGTGGCGATCGATGTGTCCAACCGGCCTTACCTGATCTGGCGCGTCACCATCCCCAAGCCCAAGCTGGGGGAGATGGACACCGAATTGTTCAAGGAATGGTTCCAGGCCTTCGCCCAGCACGCCGGTGTGTGCCTGCATATCGAAAATCTCTATGCCGACAACAGTCATCATATCGTCGAAACCTGCTTCAAGGGCCTGGCCAGGGCGTTGCGCCAGGCGGTGACGCCGGACGAACGGCTGGAGGGCGGAATCGCTTCTACCAAAGGCTCGCTCTAGCGGCGCAACGTTCAAATTCGATGAATGGCGCGCGCCGATGCCGAAAGATGGCAGGCATCAAAGCCGTCTTGAATTTCAATCCCGCGAATGTTGCTATCGCGCCATGATCAGCACATCAACCGCAGCCGAAGTGGCACGCGGCGTCGCACGGCTTCTGATGCAGGAAGGCTATTCGCCCATCCTGGAATTCACTTTGCCCAACGGTCGGCGGCTTGACGTAGCCGCGCTGGGACCGGGCGGCGAAATGCTGGGCGTGGAAATCAAGGTGGCGCTGGCCGACCTCAAGGGCGACGGCAAATGGCCGGAATATCTGGATTACTGCGATCTCTTCTATTTCGCCATTCCGCCGGATTTTCCGCCGGAACATGTACCCGCCGAAACCGGCCTGATCATCGCCGACCGCTATGGCGGCGCAATTGTGAAGCCGGCACAAGCGCAATCTCTTCATGCCAGCCGCAGGAAAGCCGTGACCATCAGCTTCGCCAAAGTGGCGGCGGAACGCCTGGCGGCGGTGATGGACAGCGTGGCATTGGCGGCCACGCCAAACTTGGTTCACCCAGATGCCGCGGATACTTGAATGTCGTTGACTCGAGCTGAAGCCCGCAAGATCGCGCTTGCAACCCCCGGCGCCTCGGAAGGCCCCTATTTCGGCAAACCCGCGATCTTCCTGGGCGAAGATTATCTCTGCCGGGTGCATGACAAAGAATTTGCGGTGGTCCTGCGCACCGGCTCGATGGAAATGCGCGAGGTGATGCTGGATGCCGAACCCGGGCTTTTCTACATCACCGATCACTATAAAAGCTTTCCGGTGATATTGGCGCGGCTATCAGCGCTCGATAAAAAGACGCTGAAGAATCTGCTTGCCGCACGCATCCTGCGCCTCCAGCAGAAGCCCGCCCGCCGCCGGCCGAAAAAGCGCGTGACGAAGGCGAAAAAGAAAGCCCGCGGTTAACAGAGCGGCGGCGGTGCCGCCCGGTCCAGCTTTATCAGCAGCCACCCAGTCCAGCCGCGCAACAACATGATATCGCGTTATGGCTTAACGTAAATGCTCGCATAGGATCCTGTGTATGCCTCCTTCCAACCTCTCTTCCCGACGAGAAACCGCCTTAACTCTTCATGCGTCTTCATCCAAAGCACCGTGTCGATTTGGTATTTCTCAAGCACCGCGTCCCAGGCGGTCTCATTGACCTCCGATTGGCCCAGCTTGAAATAGTCACGTAGCAAGGCATCTGGATAAGCCGTAGAGGCCCGACCGTCCACGAATACAGGTATGGCGCCTCGCGTGCGAAAGATAAAAATTCCGCCATAGTTCCAGTGGTTGAGAAGCCGCGCATGCGGATAATGGGTTTCAAGATAAAGAACATCCTGCTCTGAAAGCATTGGCGGCAGTCCAAGAGCCGGATCTATCTGCATATAGGCGAATGGCAGAGCGCACGCCGCAACGATTCCTGCAAACAATAACGATCTTTCGGCTTCAAGATTATTCAGCCGCTTGGGCAGCAGCCGATCAAGGTGAAGCGCCAATGGGACCGTTGAGAATATGAAAAAGAAAGACATGTATCGGAATTGATAGAGTCCCAAGAACAAAAAGAGCCACGAAAGCAGCCGGGCCTCTAAAGGACAAAATCCTCTGTAGCGCAGCTCAAGCGCGACAAATATCAAAATGTACAGGATGCCAGGAATACTCCCTGGCAGGGTTATGTTCCGATAATAAGGCCACCACTCGGTGATATACGCTTGTACGAAATTGCCTAACGTAGATGTTGCACCTTCATAGATGTGCCAGCCGAGAGGATTGATGAACGTTGCAATAAAGCAACCGGCTGCCACGAAACCATAGATTCTAAAATTGGCCCAATCCCGTCTGAGCAATGCCACGCCGCAAAAAATACCAACAATGAAAAACCCGATCAAAAAGCCGCCATGCAGATTGGCCCATAGGAGCATAATTGCAGGCAGCAAAAAGACACGCTTCGTTCGCTTCAAACATTCTCCGTAGAAAACTACGGAAAACAACATCGTGGAAATGTTTGGCGAAGCGGCGAGATAAATATTCGGAAACGCCGTGAAAGCGGGGTAAAGCAAACACGCGGACAAAACGGAAATGCAAACGGCAATTGCCGAGGCGCCGCTGCGTAGGCAGATGGACGTAAGACATCCGACGATGGCCGCGCCACAGGCGACCACAAATAACAGCAGACCCCTGAAATTCGCATATTGAAATAAGGCACTGGCAAACACGTCCCAAAGCCATGACAGATTGAACCATTGCCTGCCTGCGGACGTGAACGACCATGGATCTTGGACGGGAATATGACCTTGGTGCCTGATCAAGTCTCCGGCGGCCAGATGCCATCCCAAATCATAGTGGCCAAGCAGGAGTTGCGCATTCAGAAGGTAGTAGGCACAGGCGGATGAAATGAGGAAGATGTAAATTCCGGACTTCTGAATATAGGAACCGATCATCTTTCGCTCTCTGCCAAACTTAGGGACGCTGCGGACACAGGGGCCAAGGCGCGACGCCTGGTTGAAGAGCGACACGACGATGCAGCGGCGAATGCCAGGAGACTGTTCGCCATGGGCCTTTCCGCTCGCGGGTTCTGACGAGTTTGGACTGCGATCTTAGGTCTTGGCTGGTTAATGCGGCCTTTTCATTGTGCGCAATGTCCTGATGCTGTTCACCATTCCATATTTCGGCGGACATTATCTGGTGAACAGGCTGGCGGGCGCAGGCGTCATGCTGGTTTGGCCGGCAGCGGCGCGGATGCTGGAATCGTGGCGCAGGCGCGATGCCGTGCCTGTCTCTGGCGCAAGACGTGATCTAGCGCGGCGAACGCTTGGCCAGGATGCGTTGCAAAGTGCGGCGATGCATATTCAGCCGCCGCGCCGTCTCCGACACATTGTGCCCGCAGAGTTCATAGACCCGCTGGATGTGTTCCCAGCGCACCCGGTCCGCCGACATGGGATTTTCCGGCGGCTTGGGCTTTGAGCCCGGTATCGCCATCAGGGCGGCGAGGATATCGTCGGCATCGGCGGGCTTGGGCAGATAGTCGATCGCGCCATATTTCACCGCCGCCACGGCGGTGGCGATGTTGCCGAAGCCGGTCAGGACAACCACCCGGCTTTCCGGCCTGACGGTGTGCAGCGTCTCGACCACATCCAGTCCATTTCCGTCATCGAGCTTAAGGTCCACCACGGCATAGGCGGGCGGCGCTTCCTTGGCCTGCGCCTTACCCTCGGCTACCGACTCGGCCAGCGCCACGGTGAAACCGCGCGATTCCATGGCGCGAGCCAACCGTTCGCGCAGGGGGCGGTCATCTTCGACGATCAGGAGGGTTTTTTCTTCGGACATGTATGCCTTTTGTCGTGCGGCCGGACGGAGTTGCCTAGCGGCAGCGTAGTGGCCACCGCTTCCCGCCGATACGCTGCCGCTATCGGCTCCTGGCCGCCGCTCCGCCGGGGGGACATAGTACCCAACGCACGGTGCGTCAATCAGTCTTTATGCGGGTGCGGGAACGGGTGGTTCCGGCCCATCAATCACGCCGCGCGCCCAAATAATAGACACACGCGCGCCGCCGCTGGCGGGATTGACCGCCTTTACCGCCCCGCCGGTCTGTTCCAGCAGGACTTTGGCGATGAAAAATCCAAGTCCCATGCCTTCATGTTCATCCAGCGAGCCGCCCGGTCCCATCTCGGTTTCGCCCAGCGCGTGATGGCCCGGCCGCGAGGTGACATAGGGCTCGCCGATGCGCTCATAAATCTCGGGCGCGAAACCAGGTCCGTCATCCTCGATCACCGCCCACAATTCCTCGTCACTCCAGCCGGCCGTGATGTTGACCTTGCTACTGGCGAAATCCGCCGCGTTCTCGATGATGTTGCCAAGCCCATGCAGCAATTCCGGAACACGCCAGACTTGCGGTTCCGGCGTTGCGGCAGCCAATGCCGTGACGACGACAATCAGGTCATCGTCGCGAAAAGACGCGGCAATATCGTCGAGCAGTGCGCCCAGCGGCAGCCGCGTAGTAGCGCCCAATATTCCTTCCTCGGGATTGGCCAGCCGGGCGATAATGGCCCGGCAGCGTTCCGCCTGGGCCCGCAGCAGGCGCACATCCTCGATCTCGGGAGAATTTTCCTTCATGCCGCGCTCCAGCTCGCGCGCCACCACAGCAATGGTGCCGAGCGGCGTTCCCAGCTCATGCGCCGCGGCCGTGGCCAAGGCGCCGATGGAAGCCAGGCGGTGCTCGCGCGCCAGGGCCAGTTGGGTCGCGGCCAGGCCCGCCGACATGCGCGTCGATTCCGAGGCAATGCGCCAGGCATAGACCGAGGTGAAGCCAATGCCGATCACCAACGCCGCCCAGATACCCGTCTGATAGAGCTGGGGCAGCAGCAAAGCCTCGCCCTCCGGCCAAGGCAGCGGGCGATGGACGATGCCGATCAGCGAGACCGAGGCAAAAGCGATAAAGGCCAGGATCAGCGTATTGCCCAAATTAAGCGTCGCGGCCGCGATCACCACCGGGGCCACGAACATCAGGGCAAAGGGATTGGCGATGCCGCCAGTGAAATAGAGCAGCGCCGCCAGCTGCACCACGTCGAAGGCCAGATATATCGTCGCTTCCCGGTTCGCCAGGCGGTGGCTGGCCGGATAGCGCAACGCCAGCACCACATTCAGCACCGCGCTGGCGGCGATCGCCGCCACGCAATAGCTCAGCGGCAGGGGATAGCCCAGCGCGAAATAGACCAGGAAAAGTGCCGCCGACTGACCCGCGATGGCGAGCCAGCGCAGGTTGGAAAGGGTGCGAAGCCGCACCCGCCCCCGCTCGGCCCCGGTGGGTGACGGAAAATACACCCGGGGTTTGCCCGATTTTGCGCGTTCCCTCGCCGCCACCGTCTTCCCTCTTTGCGCGCCGGATATTAGAGCATGGCCTTATGTTCAAGACCAAGGAAGCCCTGATCCCCTACCTGTTGCTGGTCGCCGTCGTGGCGGCCGGGCTGATCTGGCATGAAAGCGAAAATGTTCCGGGGCTGGGACGCACCGTCTCCATCGGCGCCATCACGGTGGGAGGACCCTTTACCCTGACAGACCAGAATGGCGTCCGGCGATCCAACGCCGATTTCCGGGGCAAGTACCAGCTGATCTATTTCGGCTACAGCTTCTGTCCCGATGTCTGCCCCACCACCTTGGGCGTCATGTCCCAGGCGCTGGACAAGATGGGCATGGATGCCGACCGCATTGTTCCCATCTTCATCACCATCGACCCCGAACGCGATACCCCGGCTGTGCTGAAGACCTATATGGCCGCTTTCGGACCGCGCTTCGTCGGTCTTACCGGCAGCACGGCCGAGATCGCGGCGGTGGAAAAGGCATATCGCGTCTATGCCAAGAAGCAGCCGCTGAATGGATCCGGGACCTACGGCATGGATCATTCCAGCGTGATGTACCTGATGGGTCCGGACGGAAGGCTGGTGACGTTCTACGACGAACTGGTCTCGCCGGATGCGCTGGAAAAAGACCTCAAGGCAAAAATCTAGAGCGCGGGTATCGGCAGCCCGTTCTGGGCGCATGCGGCGATCAGCGTATTCTGCATCAGGCACACAATCGTCATCGCGCCGACGCCGCCGGGCACCGGCGTGATCGCGCCAGCCACTTCCTTCGCGGCGTTATAATCGACATCGCCGACCAGCCTGGTTTTCGCCGTTCCAGCCCCATCGGTCCCTACGCTGTCGCTAGGGACCCGGTTGATGCCGACGTCAATCACCACCGCCCCCGGCTTGATCCAGTCGGCCTTGACCATTTCCGGCTTGCCGATGGCGGCGACCAGGATATCGGCGCGCCGGGCGATGGCGGGTAAATCGCGGGAGCGCGAATGCGCCATGGTGACGGTGGCATTGGCCGCCAGCAGCAATTGCGCCGCCGGCTTGCCGAACAGAAGAGAGCGGCCGATCACCAACACGTCCTTCCCGGCGATGTCTCCCACATACTCCTTGAGCAGCAGCATCACACCGGCCGGGGTGCAGGATACCAGATGGGCGCGGCCCGAAAGCAGCAGGCCCGCATTGGTGGGAGTGAGCGCATCCACGTCCTTGGCGGGATCGAGCGTGTCCAGCACCGAGGTCTCATCCAGGCCTTTGGGCAACGGCAACTGCACCAGAATTCCGTGTATGGATTTGTCGGCATTCAGGGCCCGCACCCGGTCCAGCAGAACCGACTGGCTGGTATCGGCGGCAAGGGTGATATGCACCGACTTGAAGCCGAGCGCCTCGGCGGTCTTGCCCTTGTTGCGCACATAGACTTCGGACGCCGGATCGCTGCCCACCAGCACGGTGGCCAGTCCCGGCGTCAACCCATGCGCGGATTTGATGCGCGCGGCCTCCGCGGCGATCTTCTCGCGCAGCTTCGCGGCGCTCGCCTTGCCGTCGATGACAATGGCGGTCATGGGATCAGAAAGCGCCGCGGAAGGACAAATATTGGATGGTGTATTGCAGGAACCAGATGATTACGAACACCACGATAGGCGAAAGATCCAGGCCGCCGACCGCAGGGATCACTTTGCGCACCGGGCGGAACACCGGTTCGGTGAGGGCATACAGGATACGCAGCGCCGACCGGACGAAATTGTTATGCACATTGATGACGTTGAAAGCGGTCAGCCAGCTCACGATCACCGCCAGGATCACCACCCATTTGTAGATTTCCAGGATCTCGATAAGCAGCGCGGCAAGGGGGTTCAGCATGAGGCTGTTTTAGCGAGGGGAACCGGTGCGGGGCAAGCGGCGGTTTGCCCCAAAATTCAGGAAATTGGAGCCTCCTTGACGGGCCGGATGGGTATTCCTAAAACCTTTGCCTGCCCGGTCTTTTTCCGGGCTGGACCGGTTCGGGGCTGTAGCTCAGTTGGGAGAGCGCCTCGTTCGCAATGAGGAGGCCAGCGGTTCGATTCCGCTCAGCTCCACCATTCTTTCCAATTTGCCCACGGCAAATTGGAAAGAATGCCGAGCACGCCGCGCGACAGCGTCTTAAGGCGTGCGAGGCCCGGAACCGGTGTTTTTGGGATCGCCGGGAGGCAGCCCCCGAACCGACAATTGTCGCAACCATGGCACGGACGACTTTCGCAGACTTGCAGTCTGCTCGGCGTTCGGCCTGGTCTGCCGGACCTTTGGCTGACCGGCCTCACCCCGCTAAGAATTGGTTTACCAATCCAGGGCTTAGTAGGCGGCAGACAACCGGATGATCCGATGCGTTTGAGCTGGCTCCCGACTGCCCTTGGCCTGGCCGCCTGTCTGGCGGCAGCACCGGCCTTTGGCGACGACCCGGACAGCCAGAAAAAAAATCCCGAGCACAAGGTCACCCAATCCGTCAGCTATCTGATGGTGGACCCGATCTACACCACCATTGTCAGCGACAATCACGCCGCCGGCATGCTGATGGTGGGCATTGGCCTGGATGTGCCTGACGCGGGTTTAAGGGACGAAGTCACCCGCTCCCTGCCCGTGCTGCGCGATGCCTATTTACGCAACCTGATGACCTTCACCGCCAGCACGGTTCACACCGATGCCCAACCCGATGTCGCCGCCATCGCCGACCGGCTCCAGGGCGTAACCGACCGCGCTCTCAAGAAAAAAGGCGCGCGCGTGCTTTTGGCGCAAGTGGCATTGAGAGTGACCCACTAACCCAAATGCTACGCGCCCAGCGCCGTGGCCAGGCTGTCACTATCGTCGCTGCCCGCGGCTGTGCTGGAATCGAGTTCCGCAATACTGGCGGTCGGATCACTGGCCGCATTCGCGGGCGCGTTCTGGGCCGGAGCCTGCTGTCCGCCGCCGCCATGATGACGGTGATGATGGTGATGCGCTCCCTGCGCCTGTTCAGAGGAGTCATTCTGGGTGAGGCCCAGCAGCGCCTGGAGCGTCTGGTCGGAAAGCGAAGCCGTGGTGCTTCCGCTCAGGCCTGTCCCTGCCGAACCCGTGGAGGAGGCGGCCACCGGCTCAAAATCACCGCCGGAATCATCGGATACCGCCGCGGCGGCGCTGGCCTGCTGGGCGCTGAGCTGTTGAATCGGCTGCGCGACGGATGAAATATTCATGAGCGCTCTCCTGGCATCGGGCAAAGCCGTGCAGCTTGCGTGCCCCTTTCATGTTGCCTGTGTCTTCCACCGTGAGCGCCCAAAACAGCATGAGCAAAGACTTAAAACTCCGCGCGCCTCGACCGGCGCGGGCAAAAGCTGCCCGGCAACAACGGCTTTCGGCAGCCTGTCCAAAAATGGCGACGGCTTTTAATCTGGAATGGGCGCGGCGCCATAATGGGCGTGTGGCGCGCCGGTCAGCGCCGCCCACATCTGGTCGCCCCAGGAAAAATGCCACCATTCATCGGGATGGGCGGCAAAATCCTCCTCCGCCATCAGCCAATGCAACAGGCGGCGGTTGGCGCGTGCCTCTTCATCGGAAAAGGAAAAATTGTCGCCGCTGAGAGTCTCGAACCGGTCACGGTTGGCAAGCTGGGTGACGTCATCGAACAGCGACCCCATCCAGAGCGCATCGCCGCGTATCCAGCGCAACGTCAGGTCCACCGCGCCGCCCGTGGCATGCGGCGCGGGTGAATTCTCGTCGCCGGAGGGGGCCGCCCAATAGCGTTCCACCTCCTCGGTCAACGCCGTGCCGGACAGGCCGGGAATTCGGCTCTGAAGCGCGCGCGGCATCCAGACGTCGTGAAAAAAAGCCTGCACCGCGCGCGGCCGCCAGGCATCGAACAGGTAAAGTTCCAACCCCACCTCCGCGGCACGTGCATTCACCCGGCCGAGCTTTTCCGCCACGCTCCGGCGCAGCAGCAACTTTTCCGTGGCGCCGTCCACGCGTTGCCAGTAAGGCGGATTTCGCTCGCCGGCATAGAAATTCTCGCCCTTCAGGCCCAGCCCGCGCGCCTCGACCATCGGCTCCCCAAACAGCGCATTGTCGCGGCGGATGACAATGCGTTTCCGGCAGTCCTTGCGCGCGGCGCGTGCGGCGCCCTGTCCGCCAATGGGGCGGTCGCGCAGAGACTGAAGACTTTTGAACGGCGTCATGGCGGCTTTCCGATTCCGGGTTAGATTATCCCGCGATGGACAGCGAAGCCAAATACGCGAACGCCTACCGGCAGGCGCGGTGGGAATTCATTGCTGCCTGTGAACATGCGGGCGCGGACGCCATCAGCCGCGTCCATCCCGCCAAAGGGCCGGACGGCAAGGCTCTCTTCTGCGACAGCGCCGCCTTCGGGCCGCGCGACGCGACGCGGGCCCTGCTCCTGATTGCCGGGCCACCGGTCACCACTGTATTGAATCGCGGCTGCGCGCTCCCGGAGCGCACCCGTTTGGTGGTTGTTCATGCCCTGGATCCATTTGCCCAGGCTTGGGGCAGGCCAGGGGTTCCTGCCGACTGGCCGCAAAAGACCCTGGCCGCCATCGCCGGCGAAGACCTGTCGCGGGTGAGAAAATTGACGGTACTGGTCCAGGAAGCAACCGGGGTGGAAGCCGCCTTGGCTGCGGTTTTGCCCAAGGCTTCCATCACCATTCAGGCCGTGACGCCGCAAAAGGCCGAACCTGCCATTCTGGCGGCGATGGACGCGCTTTGAGAATTTGGGATATAGCAGAGTCACGCGCCCGTAGCTCAGCTGGATAGAGTGCTGCCCTCCGAAGGCAGAGGTCACAGGTTCGAATCCTGTCGGGCGCGCCAGAGTCTTTGTGTCTACCTGGTATGTCTAGCCGGTCGAAGCGACGTCAAATCTACGCCAGCATCAGTAAGTCGTTTGCTGGCCGCCGCAACCACATCGTGCGAAAATTCATTGGCATGACGGAGTACAATGGCTTCACCAGTCAGTTCCGCCATGTTCCGCTCCAACAACATATCAAATCCATCGGTAGCTTTCTTGCTGAGTGCCCAGTCCTTCAAGGTCTGAACGACGCCGTCCCTTTGGACTTTCTGCCGAGTGCGGCTCAATCGTGTGGTCTTCTGCCGTTCGTCCGACAGAAGATACTCGAATGCATGAACTGTCTGCCAGAAATCGTGTTCCACAGTTCCAGGTTTTTCGGACGGAATAAGCGCTATAAGCTTTCTAAAGGCAGCTTCTGCCAGATCATTTGCGCCCTCTTTGCGGGCATTCACGATCAAAGTTTTTAACTTCTCCGGCTCTTCACATTTGGCGACAAATTCAAGCATTTTCATGCTATCCCCCATTCTGTCCTCCCACCTAGCAGACCAGTAAATGCGAACGAACGGACTGCTCCTGAAGAACCGAAGCAATCATGCTCGCATTATGGTGCGACATAATTCATTCGAGCCGTCTTCGCAGGGAACGCGGCACTCGGTTTATTTTCCCACATGAAGGTGACGTCCAAGTTCAATCCAAGAGCTTTCACCAGATGAATGATGCTTTTCCACGCAGAATTAGCGGCTTGTCCCTGCACAGAGAGTTTCGCCTCGGGAATGAAGCGGTACCCGTTCTCCTTTCCGTTGTCACCATCGATATAGTTGCACAATAGCATCTGCTTAAGTCGATCGACGCTTTGCATTTTCGTCGCCGCAACGCGGATGACTTCAAAAAGAAGCGGATTCCAATAAAGCATCGGCTTTTCGAATTTAGTATTGTTGAACTCAATTGCCATGGGTCTCGTAAATGACAAGTTGGGGGCGGCATCAGGTTGGAAAACCATCACGCCAGAAAAGTGCGGAGAGGGCGTTGAAAGCTCTCCAACAGACTCGCTCTTACCCCTGTGGGCGATATAAAACTCTACGGCCTTAGAGATGACCGTTTCCGGTGTGTCCACAAAAGGCTCTGCGATCTCCTTTAATTTGGCGAATAAAGGCTCAGAAATTGGAATTTGAGGTGTCATTGCAGTCTCCGCTTCAGGTATGGTTATGTTGTATCCGTATATTGATATTATCATATTAAAATAGCAACACAATTATTGAGCTTTTTTGTAGTTTTCTTGTTCCTGTAATGTTCTTATCTATGCGTGCCGTTATTCGCGAAGAAATCAGGGCAGTCTCCGCATCTTGGTGATGCTGTTTTGAATGGCGGACCGATGTCACGGAGTTGACTGGCAAGCGCCTGGGCAAATGCCAGACCATGTAGACTGACTTCGCACGCAGCGGCGCAAATTCATCAGATTGCGAAGTCACAGGTTCTTTCGCCGGGCAAAAGGTCCGCTGGACCTTTTTCTGGTCCGGCGTTCGGCGGGCGATTGAACTGCCGTCAATCGCTATTCCGCCTCATCCTGTCGGGCGCGCCATTCGTATCCGCTTGCCACGCAAGCGGATACGAATGACAAGCGCCGCGCGCGATAGCGCAGGGAGCGGTGCGCGTCAGGCGAAAGCTCCGGCCTGTCGGCTACACCTTCGCCAAGTCTCCCGGCCCTTGGACCGTGACATTCTGGTCGTTCACCAGCCCGGTGCTAAGCGAATAGACCCAGCCATGGACGCAAAGGCTCTGGCCGCGCGCCCAGGCGTCCTGCACGAACACATCGGACGCAACATTCCTGACCTGCCGCTTGACGTTGAGTTCACAGAGCCGGTCCAGCCGGCTTTTCTCGTCGCCGATGGCCGCAAGCTCGGCCTGATGGACTTCCGCGACCTCCCGGATGGGGTGCAGCCAGTGATCCACCATGCCCCGTCGCTTGCCGTCCACCGCCGCGGCAATGCCGCCGCAGCCATAATGGCCGACCACGATGATATGGCGGACCTTGATCACATCCACCGCGAATTGCAGCACCGAGAGATAATTGGCGTCCTGGGGCGGAGCCAGGTTGGCGACATTGCGGTGGACGAACAGCTCGCCCGGCGCCAGGTCCACGATCTCGTTGGCGGGCACCCGGCTATCGGAACAGCCGATCCAGAGATATTGCGGCCCCTGCTGCCGCTCAAGCCGCTTGAAGAATTCCGGGTCGACCGCAACCATCCGGCTCGCCCAGGCGCGATTATTGGCTTTCAGATCGTCCAACATTGAGGGCCTCAAGGGGTGCCGGGCGGCGGGCGATAAAAAGTCTCTCTAACCTTCCTTGCGCCGCCAGACCAGAAGCCTGGAGGTCTGAATCTGCAGAACTTCGTCTTTCTGGTTTTTGGTCTCGCTTTTCAGGGTGATGAACCCCCGGTCCGGCTTGGTCCGGGAAGCCGTCACCTCCAGGATTTCACTGTCGACATGGAGGATATCGCCGGGCCGGGTGGGCCGGGGCCAGGAAAGCTCGACGCTGGCGCCGATCATCCCGCCGGCCAGGGCTGGGCCGGATTCCACCTGCAGCCGCATAGTGATGGCGGCGGTATGCCAGCCGGAAGCGGCCAGCCCGCCGAAGAAACTGCGTTCGGCGGCTTCGGGATCGGTATGAAAGGGCTGGGGGTCATAGTCGCGGGCAAAGCTCATGATCTCATCCTTGGTGAGGGGGTGGGAGCCGGTCCTGAACCGTTGTCCGGGTTTGAGGTCTTCCAGATAAAGCAGGTGCATTGGCATGATCCATTGGACCCGTCGCGTTATAGCAGGCCGGGGCCACCGGGCGAACGCGCCAGCCGCGCATGGAACGACTGGCCTTGTCACGACTTAAACTTGCATCTAGCGACTCGCAGACTTCAATCGAGGCGCGTAAGCTGCCAACGCCTTTTCAACGGAGACACCCACAAATGGCCAAAGCGAAGAAGTCGAAAGCCGCCAAAAAGAAGTCCAAGAAAGTCAAAAAGCGCGTTGCCGCAAAGGCCAAACGCGGTGCGGCAAAAACGAAGAAAGTAAAGAAGGCGAAGCGTCAGGCCAAAAAGGCCGCGCCCGCCAAAGCCAAAAAATCCGTCAAAAAAGCCGCCCCGAAGAAGAAAGCCGTGGCCGCGAGCACGGTAGCCAGCCAGTCGCCCGGCGGACCGGAATCCGCCCCGCTCATGGCCGCCGGACAGGAAGCGATGAACCGCTCCACCATCGAGTAAAAATACAAACGCCGCGGCCTCATCATCGGCCGCGGCGTTTTGGCTTAGCTTTTCTTGGCGAGCGCAGCGAGCTTAGAAAAGCTTGCCCGTGCCTAGCGCCAGCGTAGCGGCACGGGCGCAGCGAGGATGTCCGGCGCCAAGCGTGTCACGAGCTATTTCTTCTCCGCTGGCTCAAACTTCAGCGCGCACCCATTTGTGCAATAGCGCAGGCCGGTGGGCCCGGGGCCGTCTTCGAAGATATGGCCAAGATGGCCGCCGCAGCTCGCGCAATGAAACTCGGTGCGGACCATGCCAAGGCTGGCATCCCGGGTTGTCTCGACTGCGCCCGGCTTGGCGTCAAAAAAGCTTGGCCAGCCTGATCCGCTGTCATATTTGGTCTTGGCATCGAACAATTCGGCGCCACAGCCCGCGCACATGAAACGGCCCATTCGCTTTTCGTGGTTAAGCGGACTGGAACCGGGGCGCTCGGTGCCATGCTCCTTCAGGATGTGATGTTGCTCGGGGGAGAGTTTCTGCATGAGTTATCCTTTCGCCAGAATGAATTCGTCCGAACGCGTCAAAAGTTACGGCGCCTCGCTCAGGACCATTTTCAGCATTTCGCTCAGGGTTCCGGTATTGCCGAAAGCGAAATTGGCGTCATAGGCAATATCGTCAACCTTCCAGCCATCGGCATAGGCCAGGACCAGCGTATCGGTCCATGCCACAGGTTTCTGGCCGGGGTCCTGGCGGCTCAGCGCCACGGCGCAGCGCTGGACCTTGGCATCGCCAAGACAGGCGCCCACCTTCCATGCGGTGGGGCCTTCGAACAGGGACGAAAAAATGTCGCCTTCCATCAGCGGCGGAGAGATCTTGTTCCTGGCCTTGAACCGGATTTCGGCCGCGGCGGCGTCCGCCAGCGCTTTGTTGAGCCGGGGCGTCAGCAGCGGCTGGAAACGGGCGCGACCGGCAATGCCGGGAATTCCACCGCCGGGGGTGATCGCTGTTGAAACGGAATAAAAACCGTTCGCCGCCGCCATGACGGCATCATCGGCGCGCGCGGGCACCGCCGTAAGCAAAAAGAGCGCCAGAACCACCCCTTTGTTCATTACCGCCCCTTCAGGGAATCGCGAATCTCGCGCAGCAGCAGAACGTCTTCCGGCGGCGGCGGCGGCGGGGCGGCTGCCACAGGCGCCGGCGCGACCAGCTTGTTCATTTGGCGAATCAGGAGGAACAGCACAAAAGCCACGATCAGAAAATTGATCACCGCATTGACGAACAGGCCATAATTGACGGTGACGTCCTTGGCAGCCTTGGCCGCGGCCAGGGTATCAACCGCGCGGTCGCCCTTGAGCACGAAAAAAAAGTTGGAGAAATCCACCCCGCCCAGCGCGAATCCGATCGGCGGCATGATCATGTCATTGACCAGGGATGTGACGATGCCAGAAAAAGACGCGCCGATGATCACGCCGACCGCCAGGTCGATGACATTTCCCCGCATTGCGAACTTCTTGAATTCTTCGAACATTTTTCTCCGCCGTGTTGAATTCAGAATTCAGGCTAATCCGCGGCTTTGGCGCCAACAAGCGGATCCAGTCACCGCCGCCAGCACTCTGCGCATGAATAATAATCTTTATATTTCAATGAGTTAAACATGCGCCGGGGCGACTTTGAGCAGCCCCTGGCATCGGCCTTGATGCCGTCGGGGATGGGCATGGGATTTTGGCCCGTGGCTGAGGCCGCCCGGCGACAATGTCGCGGGGATGCAGGGGTCACAAACCCGGCACGCCTTGCTTGCTTTTTGGCCTGTTTTCCTCTTAAACGCGCCCTCTTTCGGGCCGCCCGGCTGGGCATGCCGTGGCGACCCATGAAAGCTATCGAGCCCCGTGGGCTCCAGAGGAGAGCGAAATGCCCAAGATGAAGACCAAATCAGGCGCCAAAAAGCGCTTCAAGTTCACCGCGAACGGCAAGATCAAGACCCATCAGGTCGGCAAGCGCCATCGCCTGATCAATAACTCGCCCGCACGCACCCGCGACCTGCGCGGCACCGCCGTTCTGTCCGCGTCCGAAACTCAGCGCGTCAAGCGCTGGATGCCGTACGGTTGAGGTGATCCATGTCACGTAGTCCTCGTTCCGTACCCAGCCACGCCCGCCGCAAAAAGGTCTTCAAGCAGGCCAAGGGCATGCGCGGCCGCCGCAAGAACAACATCACCACGGCCAATGCCGCGGTCGACAAGTCGCTGCAGCACAATTACATCGGCCGCAAGGAAAGAAAGCGCAATTTCCGCGCCCTCTGGATCCAGCGCATCAACGCCGCCGTCCGCGAGCATGGCCTGACCTATAGCCGATTTATCAGCGGGCTCGCCAGCGCGGGGATTGAGATCGACCGCAAGGTGCTCTCCGACCTCGCCATACACGAGCCCGTCGCCTTCAAGGCTCTGGTGGATCAGGCGTCCAAGGCTTAATCAAACTCCACCAGGGCGAATCGGGGACTTCGGTTCCCGCCTCCTCGTTTCGGGGTTCTGATGGCCGATACTGTATCTCTTCAAGCCGATATTCTTGCGCAGGTTTCCGCCGCTGGCGACGAAACCGCACTGGAAGCCGTGCGCCTGACCGCGCTGGGCAAGAAGGGTTCGGTCAGCGAGTTGATGAAGACCCTGGGCGGCATGAGCCCCGAGGAACGCAAGGCCCAGGGTCCGCTGCTCAATGGGTTACGCGACGCGGTTACCGAGGCGATTGCCGCCCGCAAGGCGCAGCTCTCGGATGCGGCGCTGGACACACGCCTGGCCGCCGAAAAGATCGACGTCACCTTGCCGCCCCGTGCCGAAGCGCAAGGCAGCGTGCATCCCATTTCCCAGGTGCTGGAGGAAATCACCGCCATCTTCGCCGATATGGGCTTTGCCGTGGCCGAAGGCCCCGACATTGAATTCGACGATTACAATTTCACCAAGCTCAACATCCCGCCCGACCATCCTGCCCGCCAGATGCAGGATACTTTCTATGTGGCGGCGCAGGCGGATGGCTCTTCGCATGTGCTGCGCACCCATACCTCGCCGGTGCAGGTGCGCACCATGCTGAAGCAGAAACCGCCCATCCGGGTGATTTCTCCCGGCCGCACCTATCGCGTGGATTCCGACGCCACCCACTCGCCCATGTTCCATCAGGTCGAAGCCCTGGTGGTGGATGAAGGCATTCACCTGGGCCATCTCAAATGGACGGTCGAGGAATTCTGCAAGGCGTTTTTTGAAATCGACAAGATCGAATTGCGGGCCCGCCCCAGCTTCTTTCCTTTCACCGAACCCTCGCTGGAATGGGACATGCGCTGCGACCGCAGCATTCCCGGGCAGATCAAATTCGGCCAGGGCAATGACTGGCTGGAATTGGGCGGTAGCGGCATGGTGCATCCCAAGGTGCTGGCCAATTGCGGCATCGATCCCTGTCGCTATCAGGGCTTTGCCTTCGGCTTCGGCCTCGACCGCATGGCGATGCTGAAATATGCCATCCCTGACATTCGCAGCTTTTTCGAATCCGATCTGCGCTGGCTGAAGCATTACGGCTTCGCCGCTCTCGACATCCCGACCCTGGATGGGGGGCTATCGAGATGAAATTCACTTTGAGCTGGCTCAAGGAACATCTTGAGACCGGCGCCGACGCCAAAACCATCGCCGATAAGCTCACCTCCATTGGACTGGAAGTGGAAAGTGTCAGCGATGCGGGCGCGGCGCTGAAAGATTTCATTGTCGGCGAAGTCGTCGCGTGCGAAAAACATCCCAACGCCGACAAGCTCAGGCTTTGCAGCGTGAATAGCGGCGAAGGCGCCCCGCTGCAGATCGTTTGCGGCGCCCCCAATGCCCGGGCCGGACTCAAAGTGGTGCTGGCGCGGCCCGGCACCGTCATTCCCGCCAGCGGCGAGGCGCTCAGGATCGGCACCATTCGCGGCGTGGAATCCCGCGGCATGATGTGTTCGGCGCGCGAACTTCTGCTGGGCGAGGATCATGACGGCATTATCGAACTGGCGCCCGATGCCAAGGTTGGCGGCGCGGCTGCTGAGGCTTTGGCAGCCAGCGGCCTTCTTTCCACCGACCCCGTGTTCGATGTTTCCATCACCCCCAATCGCGGCGACGCCGCCAGCGTGTGGGGCATTGCCCGCGACCTGGCCGCCGCCGGCCTGGGGCAGCTCAAAACCGAAAAAGTGCAACCGGTGGCCGGCAAATTCCCCAGCCCAAAAAAAATCACCCTCGACTTTGCGCCGGAAGACAAAACCGCCTGTCCCATCTTCGCCGGGCGTCTTATTCGCGGCGTCAGGAACGGGCCCGCTCCCAAATGGGTTGAGGAGCGTTTCAAGGCCGTCGGCATGAAATCCATCTCGGCGCTGGTGGACGCCACCAACCTGGTGGCCCAGGATCGCGGCCGTCCCCTGCATGTCTTCGACGCCGACCGGCTCTCGGGCAACCTCCATGCCCGTATGGCAAAAGATCACGAACAGCTTCTGGCGCTGGACGGCAACACCTATGTGCTGGATTCAAAAACCATCGTCATCGCCGACGACAGTTTCGCGCGCGGCATCGCCGGCATTATGGGCGGCGCGGACACCGGCTGCTCACCGGAAACAAAGAATGTGTTTCTGGAATCCGCCTGGTTCGATCCAGCCCGCATCGCCCGCGCCGGGCGTAAGCTGGGCATCGTTTCCGACGCGCGTTACCGGTTCGAGCGTGGCGTGGACCCGGAATTCGTGCTGCCGGGCCTGGAGCTGGTCACGCGTCTGATCCTGGAATGGTGCGGCGGCGAGGCTTCGGATGTCGTGATCGCGGGCGCCCTGCCTCCGCCGCACAAGCCTATCGAATTCGATCCCGGCCTGGTCGAGACTCTGGGCGGTATCCGCGTGCCGCGCCAGGAGATCATCGCGGTCCTCGAAAATCTGGGTTTTGTGGTGGCCGAACACGCGACATTGCATGTCACGCCACCCAGCTGGCGGCGCGACATAGACGGCCCCGCCGATCTGGTGGAAGAAGTGGTCCGCATTCACGGTCTTGCCGATGTGCCGTCGGTGGCGCTGAAACGGGATACGGCGGTGGCCAAGCCGGTCCTCACTTCCGGACAGCGCCGCGCCCGTGCGGTGCGCCGCACCCTGGCCGCACGCGGCTTCAACGAATGTGTGAGTTTTTCCTTCATCGCCCGCGACAACGCAAAAATGTTCGGCGGCGGCGACGATGCGCGGCAGCTTTCCAACCCCATCGCCTCGGACCTCGACGCCATGCGGCCTTCACTGCTGCCCTCGCTCCTGGCGGCGGCTTCCCGCAACGCGGCGCGCGGTTTTTCGGACCTCAACCTGTTCGAGATCGGCGCCGCCTTCCAGAGCGGCATGCCGGGGTCCCAGACCACTAATGCGGCGGGGTTGATCATGGGAGTTGGCATTCGGGACTGGAGCAAATCCGGCCATCCCGCCGATGCTTTCGACGCCAAAGGGGCGATGCTGTCAGGGCTGGAAGCGGCGATGGGGTCACCCCTGACCGCGCCGGTGACGGGCGGCGCGCCGGGCTGGTTTCATCCCGGCCGCAGCGGCGTGATCGCTCTGGGACCCAAACAGATCGCTCATTTCGGCGAACTGCATCCCAGAATCCTGGTCGCATTCGACATCAAGGTGCCGGCCTCGGCTTTTGAAATCATTCTCGACGCCCTGCCAGAATCCAAATCATCTGGGCCCAAAACAAAAACCAAGGCGCAATTCTCGCCCTCGCCTTTCCAGGCGATCGAGCGCGATTTCGCCTTTGTGGTTGATCGCAACGTGGCGGCGGGCGACATTTTCCGCGCAGTGAAAAATGCCGAGCGGGTGCTGATCGACAGCGTCACCCTGTTCGACGTCTATGAAGGCAAAGGTGTGCCGGACGGCAAGAAGTCCGTCGCCATCGCGGTCCGTCTGCAGCCCAAAGACAAGACCCTGACCGACGCGGAGATCGAAGCCGTGGCCCAGAAGATCATCGCCGCCGCCCTCAAGCTGGGCGCGGCTCTGCGCAGTTGAACAGCGCGCCCCAGCCATTCGACAAGCGCAGCGCTTTGGCGTTTGTCCTGGCGTTCGGCGTGGTCAGTCTGTTCGCGGATATGGCCTATGAGGGGATGCGCGGCGTCTCCGGACCGTTCCTGGGTCTGCTGGGTGCCAGCGGCGCGGCGGTGGGCCTGATCGCGGGTGGCGGCGAACTGATCGGCTATCTGCTGCGCCTATTGTCAGGCCGCTTTGCCGAACGCAGCGGCGCTTATTGGCCCATCGCCCTCAGCGGCTATGCGATCCAGATGGCGGCGGTTCCCGCTCTGGCGCTGGCGGGTAGCTGGCAAATGGCGGCACTCTTCATTGTGCTGGAGCGCTCCGGCAAGGCGGTGCGCAATCCGGCCGCCAATTTCATGCTGTCGCGCGCCGGCGCGCAGATCGGCCAGGGCTGGGCCTTCGGCCTGCATGAGGCGATGGACCAGACGGGGGCCTGCGCCGGACCGCTGATCGCCGCCCTGGTGCTGGCCCATCATGGCGACTACCGCAGCGCCTTTCTTTGGCTGGGCATTCCCGCCGTCCTCACCATTCTTTCGGTGGCAGCGCTGGCGTTGCGCTTTCCGCGCGCCGGCCAGGTGGTGCGCCATGCCAGCCATAACGCCGCGCCGCCCCACCTCTCCCGCGCCTTCTGGCTCTATGCCGTAGCAGCGGGATTGGTGGGGTTTGGCTTTGCCGACTACCCGCTGATAGCCTTTCACTTCGCCAAACAGACGATTTTGGCTGAGGCTTGGATTCCGGCGTTCTATGCCCTGGCGATGGGGGCTTCGGGCGCCGGCTCGCTGCTGTTCGGGCGCTGGTTCGATGCGCGCGGATTGATCGTGCTGGTGCCCGGCATTCTGATGGGCGCGGTGATCGCACCCCTGGTGTTCCTGGGCGGCAGCAAAGCCGCGCTGGCGGGCGTGATCCTGTGGGGACTTTCCCTGGGGGTCCATGATGCGGTGATGAATGCCGCCATCGCCAATTTCGTGCCCGAGCATCTGCGGGCCCGTGCTTTCGGCCTGTTCTCGGCTCTTTATGGCATTGCCTGGTTCGCGGGCAGCGCGGTCCTGGGGCTGCTTTATGACCGCTCGCGGCTCGCCTTGGTATTGGTCGCCGTGCTGGCCGAACTGGCCGCGCTTGTGCCACTGACTCTGGCGATCCGCGCCCGCCAGACAGAAAGGCGAACTTGAGACCTTGAACGCTCCGCGCCACAATCCCGCCATCGCCGGACGCCACCGTCCGGGCTCCGGGAGGCGTGCATGGTTCAGAAATTCGATCTGGCGATTGTCGGCGGTAGTTTTGCGGGGCTTGCCTGCGCCCGCAGTGCGGCATTGCGAGGCCTAAAGGTCGCGGTACTGGATGCCAAGCCCGATCCCGGCGCGCGCGTCCGCACCACCGGCATCATTGTCAAGGAAGCAAGCGACGAATTCGATCTGCCCGCGCAAATGATGCGCAAGGTGCATGGCGTACGGCTTTACGCACCCGATGACCGCTCGCTTGACCTTTCCGCCCCCGGCTATTTTTTCCAGGCGACGGATATGTCCGGCCTGATGCACTGGATGGCCAACGAAGCCGCGCGCGCTGGCGCGACCCTGATGTATGGCCGCAAGTTCGAGGGCGGACTGGAATATGAGCGCGGCGTGGCTTTGGGCGATATTCATGCCGCGTTCCTGATTGGCGCTGACGGTGCGCGCTCGCGTGTTGCCGAACATTTCAACCTTGGGTGCAACCAGCATTTTCTGGCGGGACTGGAAATCGAATGCGAGCCGCTGGAGGGTGTTGACGACCGCTATTTGCATTGCTTCGCGGACAGCAAAATCGCCCCCGGCTATATCGCCTGGGTCGTGCCGGGCGTGGGCGCCACCCAGATCGGCCTCGCCGCCAGCCGGCCCGCGCGGCCCGACCTGGGCGCGCTGCTGCGGCGGCTGAAGATGCATTATGATATCCGCGCCATTCGAGTCTCCTCGCGCCGAAGCGGCCTGATCCCTTCGGGAGGCGTGCTGAAAAACCTTGGTTCGCGGCATGTGATGCTGGTCGGCGATGCGGCGGGGATGGTTTCACCCGTGACCGGCGGCGGCATTCACACCGCCCTGCATTTTGGCCGCCGCGCCGCTCTTCTGGTGTGCGATTATCTGGGCGCGCGCGGGCCGCATCCGGTCGCTGCGCTCACCCGTGAAGCGCCGCGCTATGGCGCGCAACTGTTGCTGCGCCAGGCGATGGATCTGGCGCCGCCCAACGCGCTGATCAACGCCATATTCATGACAAAGTCGATGCGGGCCCTCGCCCAACGGCTCTATTTCCACACCAGGGGTGAAACACAGGAATCTTTTGCGGCCTGGTCGGAGAGTTTTGGGCGCCGGGAATTGAAAAAGCCGAGTTTGCGCGTTCTTACCTAATCCAGCACCAGCAATTTCGGCGCAGCGCCGATCTCCTTTGCCAGCTTTTCAAATTCGGCGCGAGCGCGTGAATTGGAACGCTGATGCCGCTCGGCGAAGATGAATTCGTTCTTGAGGGAATGTTCCAGGCCGGTCAGTTCGGTCACTCGCACCTTGTAGCCATGCGCTTCCAGGAAGAGGCCGCGCAGAACATTGGTCAGATGAGATCCCATCTCGCGGCGGTGGTGAGGATGGCGCCAGAGCTGGTTAAGATCGTTTTTGCTACCTTCCAGTTCCCGCGCCAGTTCCGCCTGGCAGCACGGCACCAGCGCGACATATTTTGCTTCATGCTTCAGCGCGAAGAGAATGGCTTCGTCGGTGGCGGTGTCGCAAGCGTGCAGCGCCGTGACGATATCCACCGCTCCAGCCTCCGCCTCCGCGATTTTGCCCCCGACAAATTCCATGCGGGCGAAGCCGCTTTCCACCGCGATTTTTTTTGCGCTGGCGACCAGTTCAGGCCGCGCCTCCACCGCCAGCACCCGCCCACGCCCGGCGGGGCCGAAATAAAGATCATACAGAATAAGGCCCAGATAGGATTTGCCCGCGCCCAGATCGGCCAGCACCGGCCCCTCTTCCCCTTTTAAGTCCTTTTCCTTCAGGCTGGCGTCAACCGCCGGCTTTATCAGCTGGGCGAGATGCTGCACCTGTTTGAGCTTGCGGCGTGAATCCGCGTTCAGCCCGCCATTGTGGGTAAGGATATGCAGCGCTTTGAGCAGGGCCACCGATTGTCCCGGCCAAAGCTCGGCGAGAGAATCTTTCGTGGCCACGCGCTGCGCTCCCGCCCATACGCTGGTGCTATCGGCTCCTGGCCGTCGCTCTTTCACCGGAAATACTCCAGCGGGTGAGTGATGCCGTAATAATAATTGTAAGCGCGGATCGCCCAATAATTCATTTGGGCCCATCGCCTGGGCGGGGTGAGATCGTCCCAGTTGGGCGAAAGAGTCTTGGCGATCTGATTCGCCATATAGATTCGCCGCCGTCCCTGCCAGTAATGCAGGAAGGTCTGATGGACTTCGGCAATGGCGATCTTGTTCAGCCGCAGCACCTCGCTCAAGGCGAATTGTTCGATGGCGGGAAATTTCTTGGCCCGGCCGATCAGCGCGTCGATGATCGCCAGCGTGTCTTCCAGAACCGGCGCGTGTTCAGGCCTGACACCGATCAGCCCGCTATTGTACATCACGCTCTTATCCACATCGTAGCGATAGTCACCCAGATGCGGCAGGCGGCAACGGAAGCCCGATAGCGGCGGATAGGGATTTTTCTTTTCGAAGATATTCATCACCACAGCATCAGCCATCTTCGCCGTCACTTCGGCATGAAAGCCGGGCCGGACGATGGAATCCGCATCCAGAAAGCACACCGGCCCGGCAAACCGCCCGAGCGCATCCAGCACCACGGCCGGCTTGATGCGATGGTGGTAAAGCCCGCCGCCCGACCAGGGGGCGATCTGGCCCGCAATGTCCACTGCCGTCACCGGCCAGTAGCCATAGGCTTGAGGGCTGTCGGTATAGACCGCGATTGCCGCCTGGCTGGTTGCCTCTTTGGCGCCAAGTTCCGCCTTAAGCGAAATCAGGCTGTATTTCAGCTCCTGCCGGAATTTTGGAAGACCGCCATAGTCAAGATAAAGGTAGGTCAGCATGGCTTCTTATAGCCTGATATGGCTTTGGCCGGCGGGGCGAAAAAACGCCTGTTTACCGGGGAATAGCGGCCTGCTAGACCCCCGGCCGAATGGCTGAATTCTCCCAGATCCGCAATTTTTCCATCATCGCCCATATCGACCATGGCAAATCCACCCTGGCTGACCGGTTGATCCAGGTCACCGGCGCCGTCGCCAGCCGCGAGATGAAGGAGCAGATCCTCGATTCCATGGACATCGAGCGGGAACGCGGCATCACCATCAAGGCCCAGACTGTGCGCCTCGATTATACGGCCGCCGACGGCAAAGCCTATGTCCTCAACCTGATGGACACGCCCGGCCATGTGGACTTTGGCTATGAGGTGTCGCGCTGCCTGGCCGCCTGTGAGGGCGCGCTCTTGGTGGTGGATGCCAGCCAGGGCGTCGAGGCCCAGACCCTGGCCAATGTCTATCAGGCGATCGATGCCGGGCTTGAGATCGTCCCTATCCTCAACAAGATCGACCTTCCCGCCGCCGAGCCGGACCGGGTGAGGCAGCAAATCGAGGACGTCATCGGGCTTGACGCCTCCGACGCGGTGCCGATCAGCGCCAAGACCGGGCTTAATATCGACAAGGTGCTGGAAGCCATCGTCACCCGTCTGCCGCCGCCCAAGGGCGAGCTGGATGCGCCGCTCAAGGCGCTGCTGATCGATTCCTATTACGACGCCTATCTCGGCGTGGTGGTCCTGGTCCGCATCGTGGACGGCGAACTCAAGAAGGGCCAGAAGATCCGCATGATGGCCGCCGACGCGGTTTATCAGGTCGAACAGATCGGCGTTTTCCGCCCCAAGAAGGTAGCGGTGGACGTGTTGGGGCCCGGCGAGGTGGGCTACATCACCGCCCAGATCAAGCAGGTGGCCGATACCAAGGTCGGCGACACCATCACCGACGAACGCAAGGGCGCGCCCACTGCCCTGCCCGGCTTCAAGCCGGCGCAGCAGGTGGTGTTCTGCGGGTTGTTTCCGGTGGACGCGGCCCTGTTCGAGGATCTGCGCGAAGCCCTGGGCAAACTGCATCTCAACGATGCCAGCTTTACCTACGAAACCGAATCCTCCGCCGCTTTGGGCTTCGGCTTTCGCTGCGGCTTTCTGGGCCTGTTGCACCTGGAGATCGTGCGCGAGCGGGTGGAGCGCGAATTCAATCTTGACCTCATCACCACCGCGCCATCGGTGATCTATCATATCTATATGACCGACGGCTCGATGAAGGAGCTGCACAATCCCGCCGACATGCCGGATGTGACCTATATCGACCGCATCGAGGAACCTTGGATCAAGGCCACCATCCTGGTGCCCGACGAATATCTCGGCAGCGTTCTGAAATTGTGCGAGGACCGGCGCGGTCGGCAGGTGGAACTCACCTATGCCGGCAACCGCGCCATGGTGATCTACATGCTGCCCCTCAACGAAGTGGTGTTCGATTTCTACGACCGGCTGAAAAGCGTGTCGCGCGGCTATGCCAGCTTCGATTATCACGTCGAGAAATACGAGGAAGGCGATCTGGTGAAAATGTCCATCCTGGTCAATGACGAACCGGTGGACGCGCTGTCCATGATCGTCAACCGCCAGCGCGCCGAGGGCCGCGGCCGCGCCATGTGCGAAAAACTGAAAGACCTGATCCCGCGCCACATGTTCAAGATTCCGATCCAGGCGGCGATTGGCGGCAAGGTGATCGCGCGTGAAACCCTCTCGGCGCTGAGGAAGGACGTCACTGCCAAATGCTATGGCGGCGACATCAGCCGTAAGCGCAAGCTCCTCGACAAGCAGAAAGAGGGCAAGAAGAAGATGCGCCAGTTCGGCAAGGTGGACATTCCCCAGGAAGCGTTTATTGCTGCATTAAAAATGGACGATAATTGAGGAGCGGTCCGCCATAAGCGGACGAAATGGTCCGTCGCTAGCGACAGCGTAGCGCGACGACCATTTCGAGCGACGAAAGCCCTGAGCGCAAGCGAAGGGCCATCCGATCCGCCGAAGGCGGACGAGCCACGGGCGGATCGATTTGAGCGTCTAATGCCCCGAGCGCAAGCGAGGGGCTGGGGCGGGGCGCCGGTCAGCAACGGCGACCAGTTTGCCGCCATCGTAACCGTCGCCGCGAAGCACCCTGTCAGCCGTCGGGGGAAAGGCTACTGGCGGCCTAGGGCGGCATGAATTGCCTTGACTTAATTTTATACAAGAGCATTGGACGAAGAAGTCCCCATGATTCGGAGTGCGCAATGTTTAAGATCAAAGTTAGACTTCCCAGCGGCAAATGGCATGAAGAGACCCCGGTGACATACCGCGCGGCAATGCGGTTCGCGCTATGCGCGCGGCCATCGCCACGGTGTGGAATGTGTATGGCGTACGGGTCAGTGTCTTAAACTGCCAGCCGGTTCTGCTATCGCCTTTTGCGCGCTAAACTTTGCTTCAGGAGTCCTTTAAGGCTCGCTGGCGCTCGCGCTGGATTCCCTGCCCCTCGCTCACTTCGTTCGCTCGGCCGGGAATGACAGATGGGGTTGACGCGGAGGGTGGGCCATTCGTCAATGGGGTTATGGATGGCCCGGCCAGTTCCTAGCGGCAGCGTAGGAACGGGCCATGACGAACGGGGGCGGCGGCATGGTGCAGGAGAGAAGCCTTTGGACCCGGCCTTCCCTGTGGCTGGCCATCGCTGCGCTGGCGATCCATCTGCTGGTCAACGGCCATTACGGCTTCTTCCGCGACGAGCTTTATTTCATCGTCTGCGGCCAGAACCCGGCCTGGGGCTATGTCGATCAGCCGCCTTTGATCCCCCTGATCGCGGCCTGGTCCTATGGCCTGTTCGGCAATTTTCTGTTGGGCTTCCGGCTGGCGCCTGCCCTGGCGATGGCGGCCACCGCCGCGTTGACGGCGGAATTTGCCCGTCTGCTCGGCGGCGGACGTTTTGCCCAATGGCTGGCGGGCATCTGTTTTCTGGGCGCGGGATATTTTCTCGCCGATGGCATTCTTTTGACCACCGACATGCTGCAGGCGCTGACCTGGCTTGGGGTCAGCTGGTTTCTGGTGCGCTTGGTGCAAACCGGCGATGAACGCTGGTGGATTGCCATTGGGCTGGTCACCGGCATCAGCCTGATGAGCAAATATCTGATCGCTTTCTATCTGGCGGCGCTGGCGATGGGATTGATCGCAACGCCGCTGCGCCGCTCATTGGCGCGGCCCTGGATCTATGCCGGCGCCGCCATCGCCCTGTTGATGGTGCTGCCGAACATCGTATGGCAATGGACGCATGGCTGGCCGTTCCTGGAAATAGGCGCCGCGGGCGCAGCGGGCAAGAATCTCGCGCTGTCGCCCCTGGCCTTCTTTGGTCAGCAGTTCCTGATCATCGGGCCGGCATCGGCGCCGGTCTGGCTGGCGGGGCTGTGGACCACCACCGCGCGCCCCACCTACCCCGCCTATCGCATCTTTCCCATCGCCTATGTTCTTCTTTGCATCGTGTTCATCGCCTCGCACGGCAAGGCCTATTACCTCAGCTCGATATATCCGGTGCTTTTTGCCTTCGGCGCGGTGGCGATTGAGCATTGGCTCAGGAATATGGTCGCGCGCCGCGCGTTGATCACCGCGATCGCGGCGGCGGGCGCGCTTTTCTCACCCATCGCGGTGCCGGTGCTGCCGGTTGAAACCTACATCGCCTATGCCAACGCCCTCGGCATGGGAGCCTCGGCCACGGCCACCGAGCGCATGAAACTGGGCGCCTTGCCGCAGCAATTCGCCGACATGTTCGGCTGGCCCGAAATGGCGGCGAAAATTGCCGCCGTCTATAACGCATTACCGCCAGCAGACCGCGCCAGGGCGGTGTTCTTCGGCCAGAATTACGGCGAGGCGGCGGCGATAGACATTTTCGGCCGCAAGCTGGGCCTGCCGCCCGCCATAGCCACGCATAACAACTACTATCTCTGGGGTCCGCGCGGACATGACGGCAGCGTGATGATCGTGATCGGCGGCGACTACCGGCAGATGGTGGGTCTGTTCCAGAGCGTCGAAAAGGTTGGAATGATCGAATCGCCCTACGCCATGCCTTACGAGACCAACCAACCGATCTATGTTCTGCGCGGGCTGAAAGAGCCGATGGCAGCGCTGTGGCCGACGCTGAAAAGATATCGCTAGAGGGCTGCCCAAAGCGGCCTGACGGCTTTGCATGCCCTTTTTCCGCCTGCCCGCGCGCCTGATTTGAGTTTGGGCGGTCCCGCCTTTATAGAGCCGCCCATGCAAGCGGCCCTGATCGATTATGGCTCCGGCAACCTCGCCTCGGCGGCGAAGGCGCTGGCGCGCGCTGCCGCTGGCACCGGCCACCAGATCGTCACCACCGCCGATCCGGACATTGTCCGCGATGCCGAACGCATCGTGTTGCCTGGCGTGGGCGCATTTGCCGACTGCATGCGTGGGCTTTCCGCCGTGCCCGGCATGGTGCAGGTGCTGCGCGAAAAAGTCGTGCAACAGGGCACGCCGTTCCTGGGCATATGTGTTGGGATGCAGCTTCTGGCCACGGTGGGCCGCGAATTCGGCGATCACGCCGGCCTGGGCTGGATCGCCGGCGAAGTGGTGAAAATCACCCCCAGCGATCCTGCACTCAAGATCCCCCACATGGGCTGGAACGAACTCCAAATCCTGCGGCCGCATCCGCTGCTGGACGGCATCGCCAGCGGCGCGCATGCCTATTTCGTCCATTCCTTTCAGCTCAAGCCGGCATTGCCGGACGACCTGCTGGCGACCACCGATTATGGCGGCCCGCTCACCGCCATGGTGGGTGACGCCAATATCGCGGGCACGCAATTTCATCCCGAGAAAAGCCAGGCCACCGGCCTCAAGCTGCTCGAAAACTTTCTGCGCTGGAAGCCATGATTATCTTTCCCGCCATTGATCTGAAAGACGGCCAGTGCGTGCGCCTGAAACAGGGCGTGATGGAAGCCGCCACCGTGTTCAATGCCGATCCCGCGGCACAAGCGAAAATCTTCCAGGCTCAGGCCTTTCAATGGCTGCATTGCGTGGACCTCAACGGCGCCTTTGCGGGCGTGAGCGCCAACAGCGCGGCGATCAAGGCCATCCGCGCCGCGATCGATCTTCCGATTCAACTGGGCGGCGGCATTCGCGACATGGCGGCGGTAGAGGGTTGGCTGGCCGCCGGCATTACCCGCGTCATCCTGGGCACAGCGGCGCTGACCGATCCGGAATTCGTCAAAGAGGCGGCTAAAGAATTTCCCGGACGGATTGTGGTGGGGGCCGATGCCAAGGGCGGCAAGATCGCCACCCAGGGCTGGGCGGAGATATCCGAACTAACCCCGGTTGAGCTGGGCCGGCGCTTTGAAGACGCAGGCGTGGCAGCGATCCTGTTCACCGATATTGACGGCGATGGCCTGCTCAAGGGAGTCAATGTGGCAGCGACCGCTACCCTGGCCCGGGCGCTTTCCATTCCGGTGATTGCCTCGGGCGGGGTGGGCTCCATCGCCGATATCGATGCCCTGATGGCAAGCGGGGCGGTGAATATCGAAGGCGTGGTGGTGGGACGGGCGCTTTATGACGGCCGGATTGACCCGGCCCAGGCTCTGGCCCGCGCTGCCGCGAACTAAGTTCGGCTCAAACGGCGGGCAACTTCGTCCAGCTGCTCCAGGCTGGAGTAGGAAATCCGGATTTCCCCACCTTTATCCCCTTTGTGGATGATATGAACCTTGAGTCCCAAGCGGTTGGAAATGCTGGTTTCCAACTGGGCAATGTTGGGATCAGGACTGGGTTTTCCACCGCGCTTTTTCTTGGGTACCGAACGCTGTTCGGCTTCCCTGACGGTCATGCCCCCGGCCAGGATTGCCCTCGCCGCAGCCTCCGGATCGGCAGCATTTAACAGTGTTCGGGCATGACCGGCGGTCAGCTTGCCCTCTCTCAGCAGCGCCTTCACGCTATCCGGCAGGCGCAGGAGCCGAACGGTGTTCGCGATATGCGGGCGACTCTTGCCGACTTCCTGGGCGATCTGTTCCTGGGTGCGGCCAAAGCGCTCAACCAGTTCCTGATAGGCGGCCGCTTCCTCCAAGATGTTGAGGTCGGTGCGCTGGACATTCTCGATGATGGCCAGCTCCAACGCCTCGGCGTCAGGCATCTCCCGCACCACCACCGGCACATCATGGAGCTTGGCCATCTGGGCGGCGCGCCAGCGCCGCTCGCCTGCCACGATCTCGTAGGAATCCCCGCCCAGCGGCCGCACCAGGATGGGCGTCAGAACGCCCTTCTCCTTCACCGATTGCGCCAAGTCGGCCAGCGCCTCCTCGCCGAAATATTTGCGCGGCTGGAATTTGCCCGGCCGCAGGAACGCCACCGGCAAGGTGCGCGTGCCGCGGGGCATCTCGCCGCGCGTCGGCGCCGCCTCATCGCCGATCAGCGCGGACAGGCCCCTGCCCAGGCCCCGGCGCGGTTCTTCCTTGGCCGTCATGCCGCGACCCGGATCTTCTCGCGCTGGATCAGCTCGCCGGCGAGCTTGATATAGGCCTGGCTGCCTGGACAGCGCAGGTCATAGACCAGCGCCGGCACGCCGTGGCTGGGCGCTTCGGAAATGCGCACATTGCGCGGTATCACGGTGGAATAGACGATTTCGCCCATATTCTGGCGCACATCGGCGGCGACCTGGTCAGACAATTTGTTGCGCTTGTCGAACATGGTCAGCACGATGCCCTGGATCGCCAGCGAGGGATTGAGGTTGACGCGCACCAGCTCAATCGTCTTGAGCAGCTGGCTCAATCCTTCCAGCGCGAAGAACTCGCATTGCAGTGGCACCATCACCGCATCGGCGGCGCACATGGCATTGATGGTGAGCAGTGTCAGCGATGGCGGGCAATCGATCAGCACATAGGAGTAGGCATTTTCTCCGTGTACGGAATAATCCGCCAGCGCCTCTTTCAAAATGAAATTGCGCCGCGGCTTGTCGATCAGCTCCAGCTCGGCGCCGGACAAATCCACCGTCGCCGCCACCAGCGACAATTTTGGAATGCGCGTCGGCACGATCGCGTCGGCCAGCTTCGCCTCGCCCATCAGCACATCATAGCTGGTGATTTTGCGCGTCGACCGCGCCACCCCCAGCCCGGTCGAGGCATTGCCCTGCGGGTCCATGTCGATCACCAGGGTGGGTTCGCCGATGGCCGCCAGGGCGGTGCCTAGGTTGATGGCGGTGGTGGTCTTACCAACCCCGCCCTTTTGATTGGCGACGACCAGGACGCGGGGTTTTTTGGGTGATGGGTTCATGGGATGCCAGGTCCGCAAGCTCCAGAATAACACCGGAGGGATCGGTCAGGCTGGGTATATGCCTGACTTTCATCTTCCAAGATTTATGGGCTTCCGTCAATTCGGGCCCCACATTTTGGCCTTTCAGGAACAGGCAAACACTATTTTGGCCTGTGAATTTATGGGCGTAACTCAAAAGCTTGGGCAGGGGCGCGCAAGCACGGGCCGTGACAACGTCAAAAATCGCGCTGGGTGCTTCCTCCGTCCTGACATTGCGGATCGTGACGGCAAGCTCCATACGCTCGGCCGCCGCCGCCAGGAAGGCGCACTTTTTGGCCGTCGCCTCATAAAGGGTGACGGCAACGCGCCCCCGCAGCATTTCCGCCAGCACCAGGCCGGGAAAGCCGGCTCCAGAACCAAGGTCCGCCAGGCTTTTCGCAGCGGGCGGAATAAGGGGGACCAGCTGGGCGGAATCCCAGAAATGCCGCCGCCATAGATCGTCGAGCGAGCGGGCGGAAACCAGATTATGGCGGCTGTTCCAGTCGGTCAGAAGTCCCGCATAGGCTTTCAGTCGGGCCAGCGTTTCACGTGAAACATGGGTTTGGGCAGCAAATTGCTCTGGGCCGAAAGGCTCATCTTCAGGCAGGGCGTCAGGCACTGGCTTTCCGTTTCTGGCTTTTGACATGCGCCAGAACCAGAGTCACGGCCGCCGACGTCACGCCCTCGATCCGCGCCGCCTGGCCCAGGGTAACCGGCTGGATATGCTCAAGTTTTTGGCGGACTTCATTGGAAAGGCCGCTGACCGAAAGATAATCCAGGTCGGGGGGCAGGGCGCGGGTTTCGTCCCGCCGGAAGGCCAGAACGTCAGCCTCCTGACGTCCCAGATATCCGGCATACTGGGCATCGATTTCCAGCTGTTCGATGATCTCCGGCTCAAAACCCATCAATTCCGGCCAAATGCGGGCGAGGGCGTCGAAGTCCACGTCCGGCAGGCTCAAGAGATCAAGCGCTGTCCGCCTTACCCCGTCCTGCCGTATGGAAAACCCATGCTTGGCAGCTTCATTGGGGGTGAGGGAAAGTCCGGTCATTGTTTCACGTGAAACGGCCAGCCGTTCCATCTTCGCTGCGAAGGTCTTCGCTCGAGTAAAGCCCACGATTCCGGCCTTTTCGCCCAGGGGCGTCAGCCGCTGATCAGCATTGTCCGCCCTGAGGGAAAGGCGGTATTCGGCCCGGGAAGTAAACATGCGATAGGGTTCGCTCACCCCCTTGGTCACCAGGTCGTCGATCATCACCCCGATATAGGCGGTGGCGCGATCCAGAATGACCGGCGCCTGGCCGCCCGCTGCCCGGGCGGCGTTGAGTCCGGCCATCAGTCCCTGCGCTGCGGCTTCTTCATAGCCTGTCGTGCCGTTGATCTGACCGGCCAGGTAAAGTCCCGGCACCTTCTTGACCGCCAGGGCCGGGGTCAGTTCGCGCGGGTCCACATAGTCATATTCGATGGCATAGCCCGGCCGGCGGACCACCGCCTTTTCCAGCCCCGGAATGGTGGCGATCAGCGCCAGCTGGACGTCCTGGGGCAGGGAGGTCGAAATCCCGTTGGGATAGATGGTATCGTCGCTAAGTCCTTCTGGTTCAAGGAAAATTTGGTGACTTTCGCGGTCGGCAAAACGCGTCACCTTGTCCTCGATG
Organism: Rhizomicrobium sp.; assembly: GCA_035568995.1. Lineage (GTDB taxonomy): Bacteria > Pseudomonadota > Alphaproteobacteria > Micropepsales > Micropepsaceae > Rhizomicrobium. Next base: position 39,924 of record DATMNL010000039.1, read on the forward strand.
GAGGGACAATAGCGCGGACCTACACTTCCGATCTGGCCGGTATACATCGGGGCCCGGTGCAAATTGGCGCGGATGATCGCGTGCGTCGCGAGCGTGGTGCGGGTGATGCCGCAGGAAATCTGGGGCGTGGTGATTTTTTGGGTGAGAAAGGAAAAGGGCGAGGGCGGCTCGTCGCCCTGCTGCATCTCAAGCGCCGTCCAATCTATCGTGCGCCCATCCAGGCGCGGCGGCGTGCCGGTCTTGAGTCTGCCCATCTGCAGGCCAAATCCATAAAGCGTTTTGGAAAGCCCGATGGAAGGCGGATCGGCCTTGTCGGCATCGGCGGTATGCGCCGCCATGCGGCCGGCGGGAAATTGCACTTCGCCGATATGCACCAGCCCGCGCAAAAATGTCCCCGTGGTCAGCACCACCGAGGCGCAGCGGATTTCCTCCCCGCTCGCCGTGATCGCCCCGACGACGTTTCCGTCTTTCAAAATCAGGTCTTCCGCGCTGGCTTCCTGGATTTCCAGGCCAGAAATGCTGCGCAGCATAAATTGCATTGCTGCGCGGTAAAGCGCGCGGTCGGCCTGGGCGCGCGGCCCGCGCACCGCGGGACCCTTGCGCCGGTTGAGCAGGCGAAACTGAATTCCCGCCGCATCCGTCACCCGGCCCATCAACCCGTCCAGCGCGTCGATCTCCCGCACCAGATGGCCTTTGCCGACCCCGCCAATGGCAGGATTGCATGACATCTCGCCCAGGGTGGCGAGCTTGTGCGTCAGAAGCAGGGTTCTGGCGCCCGCCCGCGCCGCGGCCGAGGCTGCTTCACAGCCGGCATGGCCGCCGCCGATCACTAGGACGTCGTAGCTGCTCATCGCGGCTCAATACGCGCATTGTCACACTTGAGCAATTACGTCGGCCATTACCTCCTTTAACTGCCCATCCAAATTGGGATGAGATCCACAAGCGCCGCGACAGTCACAAAGGCGGCGAAAAAACAGAGCGCCTTAATAGCCTTCAATCCGGGAGTGCGTTCTTTGCCCCGCAGCCTAGAAAACAAGACCGCCAGACCCCAGCGAATGAAAACGAACCCGCTAACGACTGCCCCAAGAGAAGCCAGAAGGGAGAATACGACTGCGAGGTATCCGAGGAGGGTCATCCCGCTAAATTACCTTCGGACCCCCGAAGTACAAGGATCGGCTCTTGGAACGTTGCTACCTAGTACCGCTCACTTCCCGATACAGAAATCGCGGAAAACCGAATCCAAGATTTCCTCCACATCCACGCTACCGGTGATGCGGCCGATGGCGCGCGCGGCCAGGCGCAGATCTTCCGCGAATAATTCCGGCGCGCGCGCGGTTTTCGCATGCTCCAGCGCGCCAAGCGCTTCCTGCAGCGCGTGGCGATGACGCGGCCTTGTTAGGGCAGGGCTTTCGTCCTTTGTTTCCAGTCTTTTTTTCACCAGCGCGGTGAGCGCGTCCAGCAGGTCCAAAAATCCCTCGCCGGTTTTCAGCGACAGCGAAAGCCCGTTGTTTTTTTTGAAAGACGGAAGATCGCTCTTGTTCCAGACGATCAGGTTGGCTTTCACGCCCTCCGGAATTTTCGCGCTTGTCTCGCTGCCATCCAGCAGCAACAGGGTCAGGTGGCTGGAGGCCGCTTCCGCCCGCGCCCGGCGTACCCCTTCGGCCTCGATGGCATCCGCAGCCTCCCTGAGGCCCGCCGTGTCGGCGACATGCACCGGATATCCGCCCAGATCCAGCCGGACCGTGATCACATCGCGAGTGGTCCCCGGTGTCTCGGAAACAATGGCGATGTCGCGCTTCGCCAGGGCATTGATCAGCGAGCTTTTGCCGGCATTGGGCGGGCCGATAATGGCCAGCCGCAAGCCTTCCCGCAGCGCCTCGCCGCGTCCCGAATCGTCGATATGTTCTTGTATTTCCTTGGCTATTTTCAAAGCCGCCGTCCGGGAGGCGATGAATTCGACCTCTCCCACCCCATCATCGGAGAAATCTATCGCCGCCTCGGCGCGGCCCAGCGCCTCGATCAAACGGGCGCGCCAGCCTTCATAAAGCTGGGCCAGCCCCCCCTCATACTGGCGAAGCGCTTGCTGCAGCTGGGCGGGGGTTTCGGCCTCGGCTAAATCCGCCACCGCTTCCGCCCGTGTCAGGTCAAAACGGCCATTCTCCACCGCCCTGCGGCTGAATTCTCCCGGCTCGGCAGGCCTGAGGCCCAGCACCAGCAGCGCCGAAAACAGCGCCTCGCGCACCGCCCGCCCGCCATGAATATGGAATTCCGCCACATCCTCGCCGGTAAAACTGTCAGGCCTGGGAAACCACAGCAGCAGGGCCTGATCCAAAAGAGCGCCCTGCCAGAACAGCCGGCGCAGACTGGCGCGCCGAGGCTCAGGTCTGGCCCCGGCCAGCGCTTCCAGAACGGCGCCCGCCTCACGCCCCGACACCCGGACAACCGCTATCCCGGCCCGGCCCGGCGCGCTGGCCAAGGCAAATATCGTATGCGCAAAAATCGTGGCCTCCGGCCGCAAGCTCAGCCTTTGTCCTTCTTGTTGCCGGCCACCATGCGGGCGCTATCCCAAAGGAATTTCTGGAATTGCTCGAACGCCCTGGCCCCACCAAGCGGCATCCAGGCCTGCATCATGGCTTCGGGATCGCCGGTATCGAAAGCCGCTTTCATGCGCGCCTGCATTTCCTCCATCATTTTCTCCTGCAGCGGCACGACATCGGGCAGGCCCATCATGCGCCGGGCCTCTTCCGGGGTCATATCGACCTCAACATTCACCTTCATCGCCTTTACCCCTTCCCGGTATTGCCCAGACTGGCCTTTCCGGGGCCCGCGGGCTAAGAAACGCGGCCCAAAAAACCAGTGATAAACGAGCGGCCAGCATCACGGCGCTCCAACCGGAACACAATGATGACCGCCCCGAATACCAGCATTCGTGATACCAGCATCAGCCCCTATCTTCTCCTGCACAAGGACAATCCGGTGGCCTGGCGGGCCTGGAGCGACGCCGTGCTGGCCGAGGCCAGGTCGGCCGGCAAACCCATTCTTCTTTCCAGCGGCTATCTGGGCTGCAACTGGTGCCAGCTGATGAACCAGGAAAGCTTCAGCGATCCCGAGATCGCGGCCCTGATCAACGACAATTTCATCCCCGTACTGGTGGACCGCGAAGAGCGGCCCGATGTGGACCAGGTCTATCAGGCCGCCTCCAGCCTGATGGGTCATACCGGCGGCTGGCCGCTCACCATCTTCCTGACCGCGGACGGCGCGCCCTATTTCGTGGGCGGCTTCATGCCGAAAGAAGAGCGCGGCGACCGGCCTTCTTTCCGCCGCGTCCTGACCGACATGGCCGCGCTGTATAAGGACCGGCCCGATGAAGTGGCGCGCAACAGCGCGGCGATTTTGGGCGAGTTGGGCAACGCCTTCAACCATCCCATGCACGCCGGCTTGGATGCCATCCAGATGGAAATGGCGTCGATCCGCGTCGGCCAGCGCTATGACATTTTCATGGGCGGACTGGTGGGCGTCAACAAATATCCCGCCATCACGCTTCTGGAAGTCTTGTGGCGCGCCTACCTGCGCACCGGCGTGCCGCAATTCATGCAACTGGTCTCCGGCACCATGAACAACATGCTGATGGGTGGCCTTTACGACCATATCGGCGGCGGATTCTTCCGTTACACCAATGACGAACGCTGGCTGATGCCGCATTTTGAAAAATCGCTTTGCGAAAATGCCCTGCTGATCGATTTCATGACCCAGGTCTGGCAGTTCAACCGCAATCAATTGTGCCAGAATCGTGTCAGCGAAACGATCGGCTGGTTGCTTCGCGAGATGAAACAGGACGGAGCGTTCGCCTCCAACCTGGCCTCGAATTCAGAAGGCGAGGAGGGCAAGTTCTACGTCTGGACCGAAGCCGAAGTGGATGCCGCTCTGCAGGGTACTTTTTCCGCCCGTTTCAAGCAGGTTTACGGCGTGCGGCGTGAAGGCGATTTCAACGGCAAGAACATTCTGCGCCGTTTCGCCGATGTCGCACCGCCCAGCGAAGCCGATGAAGCGCTGATGACAAAACAGCGCGCCATGCTGCTGGAGATGCGTGGCCGGCGCACCCGGCCCCAGCGTGACGACAAGCTGCTCGCCGACTGGAACGGCCTCGCCATTCGCGCCCTCGCCTTCGCCGGTTCGGCTTTTGAGCGTCCCGACTGGCTGGCCGAGGCGGCCGGCGCCTTCGACACCGTCGTCAAGCGGATGGGCGAGAACGATTTTCTTTATCACGCCTGGTCCAATGGCAGGCGCGGGCCGCGCGGTTTTGCCGACGATTATGTTCACATGGCGGAAGCCGCGATTCAGCTTTACGAATCCACCGGCGAGCGGCGTTATATCGAGGCGGCCAGAAACTGGGTGCGCACCCTGGATTCCAATTTCTGGGACGAGGCGCGCGGCGGCTATTATTTCACCGCCCATGACGCCGAACGCATGATAATCCGTACAAGGATTATATTCGACCAGCCGGCGCCTTCCTCCAATGGCGCGATGATCTCGGTCCTGACCAAGCTCGCGCTTCTGACCGGGGAAAATGATTACGGCATGCGGGCTCAGACCGTTTTGCAGGCCTTTGCCGGCGAGTTTTCCAGGAACGGGATTTCCTGCGGCGAATTCCTCAATGGCTTTGAATGTTTCGCCACCGGCCTGCAGATGGTGGTGGTGGGCAGGCGTTCCGATGCCCGCACCCAGGAACTGATCCGCGCCATCTGGGGCAAGCCCATGCCCAACCGGCTGCTGGTCTCGGTGGAAAACAGCGAGGAGCTGCCCGCCAACCATCCCGTGTTCGGCAAACCCATGGAGAACGGCCAGCCATCCGTCTATCTGTGCCAGCGCAATCACTGTTCGCAGGCCTATACCAGCGCCGTCGCGCTCAGCCAGGCCCTGACGCTGCCGCAACAACAGCGAGGAGCCGCCGCCTGAATGTCCGGTCAGCAGGTCACCATTTCCGGCAAGGACAGCAATTTCGGGGGCTATCTCGCCAGCCCCGCTTCCGGGCGCGGCCCCGGCATTGTCGTGATCCAGGAGATTTTCGGGGTCAACCAGGTGATGCGCGACATCGCCGACGGCCTTTCCTCCCGGGGGTTCTTCGCCCTGGTGCCGGATCTGTTCTGGCGCCTTCAACCGGGAGTCGAGCTGACCGACCGGACCGATACGGAATGGCAGCAGGCTTTCGGCCTCATGCAACGTTTTGACGTCGCCAAGGGCGTGGAAGACATCCAATCCGCCATCACCTTCCTGCGCCGGACCAAGGGCGCCACCGGCAAGGTGGGGGCGCTGGGCTATTGCCTGGGCGGGCAGCTTGCCTACCTGACCGCCGCCCGCACCGACAGCGACGCCTCGGTCGGCTATTATGGCATTCGCATCCAGGACCAGCTGGAGGAAGCCAAAACCATCACCCATCCGTTGATGCTTCACATTGCCGAGGCCGACGAATACACCCCCCCGCCGGCGCAGAAGAAGATCATCGCCGCCTTCAAACCCAACCCAAAAGTCACCATCCACACCTACGCCCAGATGGACCATGCTTTTGCCCGGGTGGGCGGCAAGCATTATGACAAGGCCAATGCCGACCTGGCCAATGTCCGCAGCCAGACTTTTTTCCGCCAGCATTTGAGTTGATAAAACCATGATCAAGGCAATCCGATTCCAGAAGCCCGGCGGACTCGAAGTCCTGGAATATCAGGACTATGACCTGCCGCCGCCGGCCGCCGGTCAGGTGCGGCTGCGCCACACCGCCATCGGCGTCAATTTCATCGACACCTATTATCGCAGCGGCCTTTATCCGCTGCCGCTGCCATCCGGCCTGGGCTCAGAGGCCGCCGGTGTGGTCGAGGCGCTGGGAGAGGGCGTCAGCCATTTCAAAATCGGCGAACGGGTGGGCTATTGCTGGGGCGCCATCGGGTCTTATGCCGAGGCGGCCAATGTCGGGGCCGACAAGCTTGTCAGATTGCCGGACGGCATCAGCGACGAGATCGCCGCCGCCTCGCTGCTCAAGGGCATGACGGCGCAATATCTGCTTCGCCGCATTCACAAGGTATTGCCGGGCGAGACGATCGTGTTTCATGCCGCGGCGGGCGGCGTCGGCCAGATCGCCTGCCAATGGGCCAAACATCTGGGCGTCATCGTGATCGGCAGCACCACCTCGCCGGACAAGGTGGCGCTGGCCCGCGCCAATGGCTGCGCCCATGTCCTCGACACGCGCGAGGCCGGCTGGGAAAAGAAAGTGCGTGAGATCACCGGCGGCAAGGGCGTGCCGGTGGTCTATGATTCCATCGGCAAGGATACATTCCTGGCGGGCCTGGATTGTCTTTCGCCGCGCGGCATGATGGTGACCTATGGCAATTCCTCGGGCCCCGTCGCGCCTTTCGCGCCCGGCATCCTGGCGGCCAAAGGCTCTTTGTTTGTGACGCGGCCGACCCTGGCGCATTATGTCGGAACCCCGAAAGAACTTCAGGACACCGCGGATGATCTGTTCGGCGTGATCCAGTCAGGCATCGTTAAGGTGGCGGTCAACCAGCGCTTTGCGCTCAAGGATGCGGCCAAGGCACAGGAAGAATTAACAGCGCGCAAGACCACCGGCGCGACGGTGCTGATTCCGTAATTCGATGAACAAAGAATCCATAGATTCTTTTCTGCGGATTCAGTTTGAACGTCAGCATTGGGTGCTGCAAAGGCTTTGCTATCTCCGGTCCACTTTCAGCAGGAACATTAATGTTTCACCGCTCTTTTTGGCGCGGCCGATCCGTCGCGGAGGGGGCCTCTATCTCCTTGATGGGTATGTCGGCTTAATTTGTCAGGAATTCGAGCAGCAATATCTCGAACGAACCGGCATACCCAGAGATTCCAGCGGCGGAAAGTTCAATCCAATGTGGCTGGCACGGAATATTGCGAACCTGGATGCAATTCGCCCGCTTCAATATATTGAATCGGAAAATCAGCTGCCGAATTTTTGTGATTCAATCATGAACTATCTTGAATCGATGCCACACACCATTGCCGCGCTGAGAGAAGTATTCTCCTCCCAGATTTTATCGGGTGTGCCGCTTCAGGAGTGGGCGTTCATGAAAGAACAAAAACTTATGGCGCTACAAAGCTATTTGCAACAACTGGGCGACGCCGATTAAGTATTCATGCTTTCAAAGAAGTCCGAGTTGTTCTTGGACGATCTGAGCTTGTCGAGCAGGAATTCGATGGCGTCCACCGTGCCCATCGGCGAGAGAATCCGCCTGAGCACATAGGTCTTCGCCAGGGTGCCTTTTTCCACCAGCAGCTCGTCCTTGCGGGTGCCCGAACGCATGATGTCGATGGCCGGGAAAACGCGTTTGTCCGCCACCTTCCGGTCCAGAATGATTTCGCTGTTGCCGGTGCCCTTGAACTCCTCGAAAATCACTTCGTCCATACGGCTGCCGGTATCGATCAGGGCGGTGGCGATAATAGTCAGCGAGCCGCCTTCCTCGATATTGCGCGCCGCGCCGAAGAAGCGCTTGGGGCGCTGCAGGGCGTTGGCGTCCACACCGCCGGTCAAGACCTTGCCCGACGACGGCACCACGGTGTTGTAGGCGCGGCCCAGGCGGGTGATCGAATCCAGCAGGATCACCACATCGCGCTTGTGTTCGACCAGGCGCTTGGCTTTCTCGATCACCATTTCCGCCACCTGCACATGGCGCGTCGCCGGCTCGTCAAAGGTCGAGGAAATCACTTCGCCCTTCACCGAACGCTGCATGTCGGTGACTTCTTCCGGCCGTTCGTCGATCAAAAGAACGATCAGAAAAATTTCCGGATGGTTGGCGGAAATCGCCCTGGCGATATTCTGAAGGATAACCGTTTTGCCGGTGCGCGGCTGGGCGGTGATCAGGGCGCGCTGGCCCATGCCTTGGGGCGCTACAATGTCGATGACGCGGCCGGTCTTGTCCTTGTTGGTGGGGTCGTCCAGCTCCATCCTCAGCCAGCGGGTGGGATAAAGCGGCGTCAGATTGTCGAAATGCACCTTGTGCTTGATCTGCTCGGGGTCCTCGAAATTGATGGTGGTGACTTTGAG